>JAEYPH010000079.1 GCA_023410875.1 Bacillota bacterium
GAGGAGAATCGAACGTTGGATGAACAATTATCCCAGAAGAATGTTCGGATATAAGACGGCTAACGATATGTATAAAGCATCTTAGTGTAATGGGCGTCAGGGTGGGCAATTAAAGTTGCAATCTTCATGCCGAAGGCGAAAGTAAATAAAACTTTGCATTCCAACGACAGTTTCAGTATAATTGTTTACGTTTCTGACAAGATCCCCTGAAAGGAAGAAATACTTATGAGATTGATGCGTTCCCTCGCCGGCCTGCTCGCTGTGGCGCTCCTGCTCTCGGGTTGCGGCATGATCACGGTGAATCCTGAGCGCGACGCCGCGCAGATAGTGGCGACGGTGAATGGTGAAAACATCACCAAAAAACAGGTTTACAGTTATATTGGGCTGAGCTTCGGCGAGCCCGTCAGTGCGGGCAATCTGGCCACCGTAAAAGCCCAGAAGGAGCAGGGCCTGGAAGCGCTGATCTACAGTGTGGTTATGCGGCAGAAGGCCAAGGAGCTGGGTTTCTACAATTTCACCGAGGACGAGAAGAAGACGATAGACGAAAACGTCAACTCCTATACCAAGAGCATCTACGACTCCTCGCTGGCAAACTGGCAGGAAAAGGCCAAGACCGATTCCACCATCAACCCCGAGCAGAAAGCCCAGGAGGATGTGAACAGCACGTTGGAGTCGCTGGGCACGTCCGTTGAGAAGCTCCGGGCCAACGAAGAAGAGAGCCTTGCCGTGGAGAAACTGCGCAAGAGCATCACCGACCCGGTCACCGTGGCCGATTCCGACATACAGACCGCTTATGACAGCCTGATCCTTTCGCAGAAGACGTCCTATGACGCCAACCCGATACAGCTTGTGGAAGACGATCTGAGCGGCGCAACCATCGTCTACTATCCCAACGCCGATTTCATCCGCGTCAAACACATCCTGATCAAGATTGACGATACGGCGGCCAGCGAGATCTCTGATCTGCGCAACCAGGACAAGACCGACGAGGCCAACACCAAGCGCGCAGAGGCGCTCAAGGCCATCGAGGCCAAGGCCCAGGAAGCGCTGACCAAAGCCAAGGCCGCCAGCGGCAATCTGGAAGAGCTGAACAAGCTGACCACCGACCCCGGCGAGGACACCGGCATGGTGGACCGTGTGCCGGGTTATCCGACCTTCAAGGGTTATACCGGCGGCTATGTCACCGAGTTCCAAGCCGCCGCCGAGGCGCTCACCGAGGTCGGCGTGCCCTCCGAACTGGTGGCCAGCGATTTTGGCTATCACATCATCTGGCTCACGCAGAAGTGCCCCCAGGGCAATGTACCCCTGGCCGACGTCAAGACTGAGTATTCCAAGACCGTGCTCTCCGAAAAGCAGAGCACCACCTGGGCGCAGACCGTGGATGGCTGGGTGAACGACACCAACGCCAAGATCACTCGCTATATGAACCGTCTTTACAAGTAAAATAAGCCTTTAAAAGCCCGCTGGACAACCGTCCGGCGGGCTTTTCATATCTGGCGGCGTTGTGAAGATAATAAGGTTTGCGCTAAGCGATAAAGCTCATTGGCATAAAAAGGGAAAGATTTCGCGCCTTTAGGCGCGACCAAAGGGCTTTCCGATCGCCCTTTGGAAACCTTCGGCCCCAACATTTGTGTGAATGGCTAAATGTGTCTAACGCGACAGCCCTAAGAAAGAACGAGGCGATAGCCATATTGCCGACGGCCGGTTCATCCGGCCCAGGCAAACAAACAGCTGGAAAGAATTGAGCTCAAAACCCGCCCACAGGCGATCCCCGGCATCTTTGCGTTGCGAGTATGGGACGAAGGATATGTCGGCTGCCCGGCGACGGTTATCGTCGGGCAGTCAAATGGGACAGGAGCGCAAGGCAATCGCCGGCGATAGGCATCGCCGGCGAACAGAGCAGGGGGTGGCTTCGGCGGGGGAAGCAATCCCCCGCCGAATACCAATAGGTTCCAGCCCAACCCCTGCCAAATGGCGCATAAATCGGCTGGCTCAAAAGGATACTATTGACACAAGAGAAAGGAGGGAAAATCGTTTGAAAGCTACCGGTATCGTCAGACGTATAGATGAGCTTGGAAGGGTGGTTATTCCCAAGGAAATCCGCCGGACGCTTCGCATCCGTGAAGGCGACCCGCTGGAGATCTTCACCGATCGTGAAGGCGAGGTCATATTGAAGAAATATTCGCCCATCGGGGAGTTGGGCGAGTTTGCCAAGCAGTTCGCAGAAAGCCTCAACAAGTCTCTGGGCCATGTGGCTTGCATCGCTGACCGCGACGCCATATTGGCCACAGCGGGCGCCACGCGCAAGGAATACATGGACAAGGCGCTCAACGAGGCTGTTGAGCAGCTTATGACTGAGCGCAAGAATCACCAATCCGAAGGCAAGAACGGCGTGATGATCCCCATCACCGCCGACGAGGAGGATGGCAGCGGATACACCGGCCAGACCGTTGTGCCTATCATCTCCGAGGGAGAACCCATCGGCGCGGTGATCCTGATCAGCCGCGAGCCCGGCGCGCAGATGGGCGAAACCGAGATGAAATCCGCCAAGACCGCCGCCAATTTCATGGGGAAGCAAATGGAACAGTAAAGTCGCCTTCGACGCTGCGGCGTCTCGGCGATTCAGAAGACCTTGTTCTTGTCTTATGTTTGCCCGCCGCCGATAACCGTCGCCGGCGGGCTTTTTATGTTCAACTCGTGCTGGCTTTTTGAGAGCGGTGTCGCTGCGGCGGAATCTTGTTTCCATTTCTTCCTTTGCATTTGTTTCCTCCGGCCGGCTAAACCGTCCGTCGGTTAAGCGCTTCTGAAACATCAGAACTGTCATTCCGAGCGCAGCGAGGAATCCCACAGACCAATTGCATACACCAGAGAGTCACTAAGGTTGTAAGCCTCAATTTCTTTGGTATAATATAGCAATGGCCGCGGGCGACTGCCGGCCAAAAATGATTGAGACGGTGGGATATGTCCAAAAAAAGTTTCCTGCAAGGCGCTGCGGTACTGGCATTGGCTGGCGTCGTCGTGCGCATCATCGGGGCGATCTACCGCATCCCGCTGACCAACTTCATCGGTGGGAAGGGTGTGGGGTATTATCAGTTCGCGTATCCCGTGTTCAATCTTCTGCTGACGCTATCCACCGCCGGTATCCCCGGCGCGATCTCCAAGATGGTTTCCGAGCGCTTGGTGCATGACGACGACGCCAACGCCCGGCGAGTGTTCTATAGCAGCTTGTTTCTGCTGACCGGCGTGGGGCTGGTCACCTCTACGGCGATGTGGCTGGGCAGCCCTTGGATCGCCCAGCTTATGGCGGGTCGCGGCGCGCAATACGCTCTGCCCAGCATGGTCGCCATCGCACCCAGCCTGTTGTTGGTCAGTGTGCTGACGGCGTTCCGTGGCTATTTCCAGGGGCAGCAGCGCATGACGCCCACGGCGGTGTCGCAGGTGTGGGAGCAGATCATCAAGTTCGTGCCCGGCTTCCTGTTTGCCCTGCAGGGTTTCCACTATGGCGCAAGCTTGCCCGGTACGCAGGAGCAGAAGGACACCTTCGCAGCGATGTATGGCGCCGCTGGCGCTACTTGGGGCGTCACGCTCAGCGAAGCCGTAGCGCTGGGCTATCTCGCGCTGGTCTATTTCATCGACCGCGCCCGCGGCGGGCAGCGCAAGGGCGCTCGACGCAACGGCCGGCAGATTGCGCGGCCCGCGCGCCGCAAGGAGGGCTTCGGCAAGCTGAGTCGGGAACTGACGATGCTGGCGCTGCCGATGATCGCCGGCGCGATCTTTCTGCCGCTGTCCAGCATGGCCGACGGCGCCATTGTGAGCCAGCGGCTCCAGGAGCTGGGCTTCACCGAGTCGGACAGCACCACGCTTTACGGCATCCTGACCGGCATGGTCAATGTGCTGGTCAACGTGCCCAGCGTGTTGAGCCTGTCCTTGAGCATGAGTCTGATACCGGCCATTGCCGAGAGTCGCGAGCGCGGCGACCACGCCGGTGTGGAGCGCAAGAGCCGCGTGGGTATGAAGATGGCCATGCTCGTGAGCATACCCAGCGCAGTGGGTCTCGCGGTGCTGGCGGAGCCCATACTGCGACTGCTGTTCCACGGCAAGGACATGACGGACGCACTCTATGTTATCGGCGGCGACCTGCTGATGGTGTCATCGATCAGTGTCATCTTCCTGTCCATCGTGCAGAGCACCAACGGCGTGCTGCAGGGGCTGGGCCTGGTGCGTGTACCCATGATCAGCCTGGCCGTCGGCGCGCTGACCAAGATCGTACTCAACTATATCCTGATCGGCATCCCGGATTTGAATATCCACGGCGCGCCCTGGGGCACCGTCGCGTGCTACGTCCTGGCCGCGATCATCAACATCGTCTGCATCGCCCGCATGGCCAAGATCCGCTTCCGACTGGGCGGTATGCTGATCCGCCCGCT
Organism: Bacillota bacterium; assembly: GCA_023410875.1. Classification (GTDB taxonomy): domain Bacteria; phylum Bacillota; class Clostridia; order Christensenellales; family UMGS416; genus JAEYRA01. The sequence continues at coordinate 4,428 of JAEYPH010000079.1, forward strand.
GCTGGCTGCAGGCTTCATGGGGCTGTGTGCCTGGGTGCTGGTCACCTATGTGTCACCCTTCATCGGCCTGGCGGGAGGCACGGTGCTGGCCATCGTCGCAGCGGTGCCGGCTTACGCGCTGGTGGCCGTGGTGTTCGGCGTCATCGGGAAAGAGGAGCTGGCCTTCCTGCCCGGCGGCGGCAAGCTGGCCAAGCTGCTGGCCCGATTCAAATTACTCAGATAGACGATAGGGAGAAAGGTAAAGACATGATACCGAAGATAACCATCGTGGGCCTGGGCCCATGGGAGAGCGGCTGGCTGACCGGGCGCTCGCTGGCCGCGCTGGCTGCGGGTCCGGTGATTCTGCGCACGGACAAGCACCCGGCAGCCCAGGAGCTTGAGGAGCGGGGCATCACCTTTGACACGCTGGATGGGCTCTATGAGCGCGCGGAGGACTTCGACGAGCTCCATGCGCTTGCGGCACGGGCTGTGGCCGACGCCGCCCGGCAGCACGGCGCGCTGTGCTTTGCCGTGCCCGGGCAGGGTACTGCCGGCGATGGCACCGTGGAGCGGTTGCTATGCGATTATAAGGCGGACTTTGTCTTTGAAATGATCCCAAACGCCGACGAATCCGCGCCGTTTTTGGCCCGCTGCGCCGCGCTGTATGGCGTCACAGTCACAGCCTCTGCCATGGCGCCGGCGGCCTGGCTGGGCGGCTGCCGGCCAGACCCAAAGCTCGCGCTGGTGGTGACCCAGATCGACAGCCGCCTGACGGCGGGGGAGGTCAAGCTTGCCTTGAGCGCCGCCTATGGCGACGACGCGCCGGCGCTGCTGGGGTTGGGTGACGATGTGCACGTTACGACGCTGGGCGAGTTGGATCACTTCGAGGGCTTCGACCACCGCTCCATGGCGCTGCTGCCGCCCAGAGCCGCCGGAGCTGCCCGTTATGGGCTCTATGACTTGGCGGATGTTTTGGACACGCTGCGCTCCCCCGGCGACTGCCCTTGGGACCGCGAGCAAACCCACGAGAGCCTCAAGCAATATCTGCTGGAGGAAAGCTATGAGGTGTTCGAGGCTATCGACCGCGGCGACATGGGCGAGCTGTGCGAGGAATTGGGCGATGTGTTGCTGCAGGTCGTGTTCCACGCCCGGCTGGCCGCCGAGCGCGGGGACTTCGACATCGATGATGTGGCCGACAGCGAATGCCGCAAGATGATCCACCGCCACCCGCACATCTTCGGCGACGCCCAGGCCGATACCGCAGCCGATGTTGTGAAAAACTGGGACGCTATAAAAAAGAAGGAAAAAGGACAGAATAGCCAGGCAGGGGCCATGAAGGCCATTCCGGCGGCCATGCCCGCGCTGATGCGCGCCGCCAAGGTGCAGGACAAGGCCCAAAAGGTCGGCTTCGATTGGGCGGACGTGTGGGGCGCCTACGAGAAGCTGGAAGAGGAAGTGCGGGAGCTGAGGGCGGAGATCGCCGCGGGCAGCCCGCAGGAGCGTATTCAGGACGAGTTTGGCGACGTGCTGTTCGCTGCGATCAACGTGGCGCGGTTCGTGGACGTCCATCCCGAGTTCGCGCTAAAGGGCACGGTGGACAAATTCGTGCGCCGTTTCGAGTTCGTGGAGCACGAGGCTGCCGCCCAGGGCAAAAGTCTCAAGGACATGACGCTGGAGCAGATGGACGTTTTTTGGAACCAAGCCAAGGCGCAAGGCCTGTGAACCGCTGGCAGAGAGCGGAAAATCTGGTCAAAAGTGCTTGCGCAAAAAACGTAAATCGTATAGAATAACCTTGTTTCCGCACCGGAAGATTACCGGAAGATTAAAAGGAGGAGCCATTATGAATAAGGCTGAACTCATTAGCGCCATCGCTGAAAAGATTGAGAGCCCGAAGAAGGTTACCAAGAAGGAAGTGGAAGCCATCGTTGAGTCCATGCTGGACACCATCGTCGAGACGCTGAAGTCCGGCGACAAGGTGCAGTTGATCGGCTTTGGTACCTTTGAGGCCAAGAAGCGCGGCGCGCACGAGGGCGTGAACCCCCGCACCGGCGAGGCCATCAGCATCGCCGAGACCGTGGTGCCCACCTTCAAGGCCGGCAAGGCGTTCAAGGACTCCGTTAAGTAATAGATCATCGCATTCGCTTTTCAGAGCCGGTGGTTGCCGGCTCTTTTTGTTGGGAGGGGCAGCAATGAGGCTGGATAAATTCCTGAAGGTTTCGCGCATCATCAAGCGCAGGACCGTGGCCAACGAGGCCGCCGACGTGGGCCGTGTCAGCATCAACGGCAAGGTGGCCCGCGCCTCTGCGGAGGTTAAGCCCGGCGACATCATCGAGATCGCCTTTGGCAACCATACCGGCCGCTATGAAGTGCTGGATGTGCGCGAGGTTTCCACGCGGGCCGGCGCGGGCGATCTGTTCCGGGAAATCAAGGAGGAATAGCCATGGTCGTGGCGGTCATCGTGGCTGCGGGCCGCGCCACGCGCATGGCAGCTGCGGCGGGCGGCGGCGATAAGAACCTGCTGGATTTGCTGGGCAAGCCCGCGCTGCGGCGCTGCCTGGAGGTTTTTGACGCCTGCGACAGCGTGGACGGCGTGGTCGTCGTGACGGCGCAGGACCGTGTGGCGCGCTACCGGGAGTTGGCAACCGCGTGGGGCGCGGTCAAGCTGCTGGCCGTGGTGGCCGGGGGTGACACCCGCACAGCGTCGGTGGCGCAGGGGTTGGCGGCGGTGCCGCAGAGCTGCGACGTCGTGGCCATCCACGATTGCGCCCGGCCCTTTGTTACGGCGGATATCATCGCGCGCACGGTGGACAGCGCCCGCAGGCAGGGCAGCGGCGTGGCGGCCATCGCGTGCCGCGACACCGTGAAGCACGCCGACGCCGAAGGACTGGTGCAGCACACGCCGCAGCGGGAAGCCCTGCGCCTGGTGCAGACGCCGCAGACCTTCCGCACCGCCGACCTGCTGGCAGCCTACGCCGCGCTGGGCGGCGACCCATGTGCCACCGACGACGCCGGTCTGCTGGAGCGTGCGGGCATGCCCGTGTATCTCGTGGAGGGTTCCGTGGAGAACATAAAATTGACGACGCCCGAGGACATTGCCCACGGTGAGGCCATCCTGCGGGCCAGGGGAGAAACCGGACGGGGGTTCGATTCCACCCGCCTCCACCAATATGAGGCGCCCCGCATCGGCGAGGGATACGACGTGCACCGTCTGGTGGAAGGCCGCAGGTTGATCCTGGGCGGCGTGGACATCCCCCATAGCACCGGCCTGCTGGGTCATTCCGACGCCGACGTGCTGACCCACGCCGTGATGGACGCGCTGCTGGGCGCGGCAGGCCTGGGAGACATCGGCCGGCACTTCCCCGACAGTGATGAGGCTTATCGCGGTGCCGACAGCCTGGCGCTGCTGCGCCATGTGGCCGGCTTGCTGGCCCAGGCGGGCTATGCGGTGGGCAACGTGGACGCCACGGTGGCTGCGCAGAAGCCCCGGCTCAGCCCGCACATCGCGCAGATGCGCGCAAACCTGTCCGGGGCGCTGGGCATCGCCCCCGATCGCGTGAACGTGAAGGCCACGACGACCGAGGGCCTGGGCTTTGAGGGCCGGGAGGAGGGCATCTCCGCCCGGGCAATTACACTTCTTATTTCGCGCCCGGCAGCAGATTGACGATGGCCACGTCCTTGAAGTAGGCCATGATGATCTCCTGGGCGGTCTTGCCGTTGCTGGCCATCGTGAAGGCGCCCCACTGGGGCATGCCCACGCCGTGGCCAAAGCCCTTGCCCTTGAGGGACAGCTTTTTGCCATCGAATTGCAGATCGGTGATCCATGTGGAGCGGAACTTGGTGGGGTCCATGGCCACGCGCAGTTCCGGCGCGGAGACATCCTTGTCGTTGATCTTGAACGTCTTGGCGCGGCCGGAGGGGCCGGTTTCTCCCAGCTTGATCTCCGTGATGCTGCCGTCTATGCTGATGCCGGCCTTGTCCAGCCCGGCCTTGACCTCGTTCAACGTGAAGCTGTTTTCCCACTCCCCAAACTCATTGGGCGCCTGGGATTCATCGGAATCCACCGAGATGATGTAGGGCGGGTTGCCGTCCTTGTAGTTGAGCCCTTCCACAGCGTCGGCGGTTTTGCCGCCGGAGGCGGAGTGGAACCAGGCTTTGATGAACTTGCCGTCATAGGCGATGACCATGCCGCGGGTGTCGTCCACCGCCTTTTTGATGTTGTCATTGATGCCGCTCTCATCATAGGCCTGGGATTCCTTTGGGTCGGTGGAGATGTCGGCGGAGGGTTCCACAGAGCTGGCCTTGTTCTCGCCCAGGAAGTCCATCAGGAACGTGCGGGCGATGATGGCCTGGGCCTTGAGCGCCTCCAGTGGCCAATCCTGGCGCATCTCGCCGGCCAGCACGCCGTATAGATATTCCTCGATGTTGGCTTCCTTTGTTTTCTTGGTCTTGATGTCATATACTTTGAGCGACAGCTTGTCGGCGGCAGTGTCGCCGAACCGCTCCGGCAGCTTGGGGATGGCCGCCTGTGCGGTGGCAAAGGGCGAAGCCGTGGCCTCGGGCGTGGTCGTGCTCACGGCTGAGGGTGTCGCGGCGGGCGTCTTGATGGGCTGACGCCAGTTGCAGCCGCCCAGCAACAGGCCGATGGCCAGCAGCAATGCGATGGATTTGGATTTCATGGCGAAGCCTCCTGAGGAATGTTCTCGCTGGTAGGTTTTGCAGCGTCTGCACAATTGATGCATTTGCGCCGCTTCTGTGCTAGGATATAGCGGCGGCATTTATTTGTCGCGGGAACGAAAGATGGAGGAAAGATGGCTCAGAAAAAAGACCCGCAGCCTAGGGGGCAGAAGCTCGGGCAGCATTTCCTCTTCGATCAGGGGATACTTACAAAGATGGCCGACGCCGCACTGCTTGGGCCCGAGGATTGCGTGCTGGAGATCGGCCCTGGCTTGGGCACGCTGACCGAACACCTGGCCCGCCGGGCCGGAAAAGTGGTCGCTGTAGAGTTGGACGGCGCGCTGATCCCGCGATTGCGGGAACGCCTGAGCGCCTTTGGCAACTGCGAGGTCGTCCACGCCGACATCATGAAGGTGGACCTACGGGAGCTGTGGCAGACCCGCTTCGGCGGCAAAAGCTTCCATGTGGCGGCCAATCTGCCCTATTACATCACGACGCCCATCGTGATGCTGCTGCTGGAAAGCGGTCTGCCGGTCAGCAGCCTGACCGTCATGGTGCAGAAGGAAGTGGCCGACCGCCTGGCCAGCCCGCCGGGCAGCCGCGAATACGGGGCTATCTCGGTGGCCGTGCAGATGCGCGCGCAGGTGCGCCGGCTGTTCGTGGTGCCCGCCGGGGCGTTTAACCCGCCGCCGCGGGTCACCTCGGCAGTGCTGCGGTTGGACGTACGCCAGCAGCCTGCCGTTGCTGTGGCCGACGAGGCCTTGTTCTACAAGACCGTGCGCGCGTGCTTCGCCGCCCGGCGCAAGACGCTGCGCAACAATGTGGCCGCGGGCTTCGGCTTGTCAGGCGACACTGCCGCGATGCTCATCGCAAGCGCCGGCCTGCGCCCGGAACAGCGGGCCGAGGAGCTGGGCCTGGCCCAGTTCGCCGCGCTGGCCGACAAGCTGCACGAAGCCGACCATACCGCCTGATCAATATTTTTTGGAGGTTTCCCCTTGTATGACCCTCGCCTGAATGACATATTGCCCAGAGTGGAGCGCCCGGCGCGCTACACCGGCGGTGAATACAACTCCATTGTGAAGGACCCGGCATCGGTCGCGGTGCGGTTCGCCTTCGCGTTCCCCGATGTCTACGAGATCGGCATGTCCAACCTGGGCATGCGCATCCTGTACCATGTACTCAACGGACGCGAAGATACGGCGTGTGAACGCGTGTTTGCGCCGTGGGAGGACATGGAAGCCGAGTTGCGCCGGGACGGCATACCGCTGTACGCGCTGGAGAGCGGCGACCCCGTGCGCGCCTTCGACATCGTGGGCTTCACGCTGCAGTATGAGATGAGCTACACGAACATACTGAACATGCTGGACCTGGCGCAGATACCCCTGCTGGCGGCAAACAGGGGTGAAGGCGAAGCCTTCGTCATTGCAGGCGGGCCGTGCGCCTTCAACCCCGAGCCGCTGTGGGCGTTCATCGATTGCTTCTGCGTGGGCGATGGGGAAGAGGCCATCGGCGACATCGTGGACGTGGTGCGCCGCGGCAAGGAACAGGGCTGGAGCCGCGCGCAGACGCTGCGGGCGCTGGCCGGCGTGCCGGGCATGTATGTGCCCTCGCTGTACCGCGAGAAGCGCGGGGAGGATGGCGTATTTGTGGGCCTGGAGCCCACGGAGCCAGGTGTGCCCGCCACCGTGGAGAAGCGCCTGCTGGCCGACCTGGACAGCGCGCCGATGCCCGAGCGGCCCATTGTGCCCTATCTGGACATCACCCATGACCGGGTGACGCTGGAAATCTTCCGCGGCTGCACCCGCGGCTGCCGCTTCTGCCAGGCCGGCGTGCTCTACCGCCCGGTGCGGGAGCGCTCGGTGCAAACCTTGGTGCGCCAGGCCACGGCCCAACTGCAGGCCACGGGCTATGACGAGGTCAGCCTGTCGTCGCTATCCACAGGAGACTACAGCCGCTTCGCGGAGCTGCTGCAGGCGCTGCGCCAGGGGCCGTGCTCCGGCCATGTGTCGCTCTCGGTGCCCAGCCTGCGGCTGGACGCCCACGCCAAGGAGTTCATGGATTCGCTGGAGGGCGGCCGACGCACCGGCCTTACGCTGGCCCCCGAGGCCGGTACCCAGCGCCTGCGGGATATCATCAACAAGAACGTGACCGAGGAAGACCTGATGACCAGCGTGCGAGACGCCTTTGCCGCCGGCTGGAACAAGGTCAAGCTGTATTTTATGATCGGCCTGCCAAGCGAGACCGACGAGGACCTGCTGGGCATCGCGGAGCTTGCGCGCAAGGTCGTGGCAGAGTATTATAAACTCCCCAAGGAGCAGCGCCGCCGGGGCGTTACCGTGTCGGTGAGCACCAGCAACTTTGTGCCCAAGGCCCATACGCCCTTCCAGTGGCACCCGCAGGATGGCGTGGAGGAGCTGCGGCGCAAGCAGCTGCTGCTCAAGCAGGCGCTCAAGATACAGGGTGTGGACTACAGCTGGCACGAAGCGACACTGTCGATGCTGGAGGGCGCTTTTGCCCGCGGCAGGCGCGAGATGGCGCAGGTGCTGCACCGGGCCTGGCAGCTGGGTTGCCGCTTTGACAGCTGGCGGGAGCACTTCAAGGCCCCGCTGTGGGAGCAGGCCATGGGGGAGTGCGCTGTTACCCAGGAGCACGCCCGCCGGGCGTTGCCCCGCGACGCCGCTTTGCCCTGGGAACACATCCAAAGCGGCGTGGACAAAGCCTTCCTGCTGTGCGAATATGACAGGGCCATGGGCGGCGCTCTGACGCCGGACTGCCGCGAGAACTGCCTGGGCTGCGGGCTGCAGAATGTGTGCGTGGGAGGGAAGATATGAGGGCTTTGCTGCGCTTTGAGAAGGGCGGCCCCGCCCGTTACATCTCCCACCTGGACCTGATGCGCGCCATGAACCGCGCGATCCTGCGTTCCGGCATTGCAGCGGCGTGGAGCCAGGGCTTCCACCCCCACATCGTGACAGCCTATGCGCAGGCGCTGGGGCTGGGATATCTGTCCAGCGCCGAATATATGGAGTTTATATTGGAGCGCGGCCAGCCGGCACAGGCCTTGGAGGCGCTGAACGCCGCCCTGCCCGATGGTATCCGCTTCACCGGCGCTTGGGAGCTGCCCGCCGATGCCCCCACGCTGATGGCCCAGGTGGCCGCCGCCCGCTGGCGGGTGCGCCTGAGCGTGCCCGTGGGTGATGCGCTGCTGGCGGAGTTCCGCGAGCTGCTTAAGCGTGACCGCGTGGAGGTGCAGAAGATGGGCAAGAACGGCCCCACGGTACAAAACATCCGCCCGGGGCTGCTGGCCATCGAACGCGTGGAGGGGGACATGGACCTGATGCTCTCGGCGGGCAGCGCGCTCAACATCCGCCCGGAGCTGGTCGTGCGCGCCCTCGTGGACGACCCGGCGGTCATACGCACCATGACCCGCACCGAGCTTTACGTGAACAAAGACGGCGCTCTTGCGCCGCTCTATGAAATTTGTTTTTAAGAAGGTTTCAGTGATGGCTGACAAAATCATACTGGCGGACGTCAACCCCTATCAGACGCGGGTGGCGTTGCTGGAGGATGGCGACCTCTGCGAATATTATGTGGAGAGGCCGGGCAAGGAGCGCCTGGCGGGCAACATCTACAAGGGCGTCGTGCGCAATGTGCTGCCTGGTATGGAGGCGGCCTTTGTGGACATCGGGCTGGAGAAGAACGCCTTTCTGTACCTGGGCGATGTGGCGCTGGACAACAGCGACTTCGAATTCGGCGAGAACGGGCAGAAGGCCGAACCCAAGCAGATCCGCCAGGTGCTGCGGGAGGGGCAGGAGCTGCTGGTACAGGTGCTCAAGGACCCTTCGGGCACCAAGGGCGCGCGCATCACGACCAGCATCACGCTGCCCAGCCGCCTCATGGTCATGATGCCGCGCATGGAATATGTGGGCGTCAGCCGCCGCATCGACGACGAGGGCGAGCGCATGCGCTTAAAACGTGCCGCCGAGGCATTCAGGCCCGCGGGTGTGGGGCTGATCATCCGCACCGCGGCGCTGGGTGTGTCTGCCGAGGAGCTGGCCGACGAGATCCCCACGCTGTATGAGTGGTGGCAGGAGCTGGAGCGCCGTGAGAAGCAGGTGACCGCCCCCAAGGAGCTGTACCGCGACCAGGGCCTGGCTGTGCGCTCCTTCCGCGACATGTTCGACCGTGAGGTCAGCCGCTTTGTCGTGAACGACCGCAACACTTACCACGACATCAAGACCCAGATGGTCGAGCAAGGGTTGGACACCTCGGCGCTGGAGTGCATCGACGGCGCTTATGACCTCTTTGATCGCTTCGGCATCGAAAGCCAGATCAAGAAAACCTTCCAACGCAAGTGCTGGCTCAAGAGCGGCGGTTATCTGATCATGGATCACACCGAGGCGCTCACCGTCATAGATGTGAATACCGGCAAATATGTGGGCGACAGCAGCCTGCAGGAGACGATCCTGCACACGAACAAGGAGGCAGCCGCCGAGATCGCCCGGCAGATCCGCCTGCGGGACATCGGCGGCATCATCCTGATCGACTTCATCGACATGGCCACCGAGCAGCACCGCGACGAGCTGCTGGCCGCCCTGCGCGAGGCCCTGCGCCGGGACCGCACCCGCACCAACGTGCTGGGGCTCACGCAGCTGGGGCTGGTGGAGATGACGCGCAAGAAGATTCGCCAGCGGGTGTCCACGATCATGCACACGACGTGCCCCTATTGTTCGGGCAGCGGGCGCATCCTCACGGCGCAGTCGGTGGCGCTGGACGTATACCGCCAGTATCGCCGCGTCTCCGAGGCCACCACTGCGCCGCGCTTCATGCTCAAAGCCCACGCGGATGTCGTGGAATACCTGGAGAGGAGCGGCATGGCCAAGGAGATGAAAAACGTGGACTTCTACGCCAGCCGCAGCGCCCACGCTGAGAGCTTTAAGCTGACGCCGGTGGAGCAGGCGGAACCGGCGGGCGACGCGCAGGCCAAGGCCTGATTGCCCCGCTTATGCAAGATGGTATATGATGGTACATATAACCGGTATCCTGGGGAGGGTTGCGCATGACTGAGGAGAAGAGCATACGCCGCTTTTGGACGATACCCAACGTGCTGACGCTGGTACGTCTCGTTCTGGTCGGCGTCATGGTATATTTCGCGGTGTTCCGCCGCAACAGCATCGTCGCGCTGGAGGTCTACCTGGTGGCCTTCGCGACCGACATCGTGGATGGATGGATCGCCCGCACGTTTCACCAGATCAGCGATGTGGGCAAGGTGCTGGACCCCATCGTGGACAAGGCTATGACCGTGGCGGCGCTGGCCAGCCTGGCCATCATGGGGAACCTGAGCAACGTTGTGCTGATCATCGTTGTGGCCGTCAAGGAAGCGCTGATGATCGCCGGCGGCATCTTCGTGTTCCTGAAGGTGGACAAGGTTGTGCAGGCCAACGCTTTTGGTAAGTTCTCCGCTGGGTGCTACTTCCTGGCTATCGTGATGCTGTTCCTGCACGAGGTGATGAAACCCTGGGACATGTGGTTCATGGTGGCCGCTGTGGCTATGAATCTTGTGTCCTTCGTGCAGTACGGCTACCTCAACATTTACAGAGAGCTTAAGAATCGCAAGGCCTCCGTCGTTTGACTTTTCCTTCCAGCGAACATATAATTGGAAGGCAATCGAAAACTGAATAGAGTCGGGTGACCGGCATGGAAGAGTCCGCCCCCATCGCTAGGCGGCGCCGAAGGAGCATAGCGCGAAAACTCTCAGGCCAAAAGGACCGTGCCGCGACGAAACTCTGGAAAGCCTGAAGGAACTTTTCCTCAGGGCACCAACGGGGCAATTCTCCGCTGCGGCGGGGGAGAATCTCTCAGGTCATAAAACAGAGGCGCAGCCAGCATGCTATGGCTGCGTCTTTCTTTATGTTTAGGAGGGGTTTTATGGCTCAAAGAACACCGCTCTACGACAACCACGTGCGCGCCGGCGGCCGCATAGTGGATTTCGCCGGCTGGGATCTGCCGGTGCAGTATTCCGGCATCCTGGCCGAACACCGGGCCGTGCGCGGCGCGGCGGGGCTGTTCGATGTAAGCCACATGGGCGAGATCGCCGTGACCGGCCCGCAGGCGCTGGCCGCGCTGCAGCATCTTGTCACCAACGATCTGGCATCCATGAAGCCCGGCGATGCCCGTTACAGCCCCATGTGCTATGCCGACGGCGGCACCGTGGACGATCTGCTGGTCTATCTGCGCAGGCAGGACGATTATCTGGTCGTCGTCAACGCGTCCAACAAGGACAAGGACTTCCAGTGGATGCTGGAGAACAACCCATATAACGCCGATATCCGCGACGTCAGCGCCCAGTGGGCGCAACTGGCGCTGCAGGGCCCAAGAGCCCAGGACATTTTGAGAAAGCTCATCGACGGTTCCGTGCTTCCCGTGAAAAACTATACCTTTACCGAGCACGCCCTGCTGGGCGCGCCGTGCATCCTATCGCGCACCGGCTACACCGGTGAGGATGGCTTTGAGCTCTACTGCCCGCCGGCCACCGCGCCTGCGCTGTGGGGCGCGCTGCTGGAGGCGGGCGAGGAGCACGGGCTGATCCCGTGCGGGCTTGGGGCCCGCGACACGCTGCGCCTGGAGGCGGCCATGCCGTTGTACGGCCACGAGCTGACCGCGGAAATAACTCCGCTGGAGGCAGTTCTGGGCCGCTTCGTCAAGCTGGACAAGGCCGACTTTATTGGCCGTGAAGCGTTGCTGGCCCAGAAGGAAGCGGGTTTAAAGCGCAAACGAGTGGGCCTGGAGCTGCTGGACCGGGGCATTGCCCGCGAAGGCGCTACGGTGCTGGCCGGTGAGCAAGCCGTGGGCCATGTGACCAGCGGCACGATGGCGCCGTGGCTCAACCGCACCATCGCCATGGCCCTCGTGCCGCCGGGGCTGGCTGCCGAGGGCACGGAACTCCAAGTGGACGTGCGCGGTCGCAAGATTCCCGCCAAGGTTGTCAAGTTACCATTTTATAAGCGATAGAAAATAGGAGGAGCAGCCATGAACGTCCCCGCCAATCTGCAATACTCCAAGGATCACGAATGGGTGCTGTTGAATGCCGATGGAACCGCCACGGTGGGCATCACCGACTACGCCCAGGACGCGCTGGGTGACATCGTCTACGTGGAACTGCCCGCCCTGGGGCCGGTGGACGCCGGCGCGCAGGTCAGCTCCGTGGAATCGGTCAAAGCCGTCAGCGATATCCTGTGCCCGGTGTCCGGCGAGATCACCGAAGTCAACTCCGAATTGGAGAGCGCCCCCGAGAAACTCAACGCCGAGCCCTACGGCACGTGGATTTTCAAGCTGACCGGCGTGAGCGCCGGCGAGCTCATGGACGCGGCGGCCTATGAGCGCTTCCTGGCGCAAGAGGGCTGAGGGCATGGGATACATACCGCACACCGCCGCAGACCAGCGCAAGATGCTGGACGCACTGGGCTTGGATTCGGTGGATCAGCTCTTCGACAGCCTGCCTCCGGAAGTCCGGCTGAACCGGCCTTTGGACCTGCCCCAGGGCAAGACCGAGATGGAGACCCTGGACGCCATGGAGGCTATGGCCGGGCGCAACACGCGCTTTGCGACGATATTCCGTGGCGCGGGCAGCTACAACCGCTACATTCCTTCGGTCGTGGGCAGCATTGTGAGCCGGAGTGAGTTCTACACAGCCTACACGCCCTATCAGCCGGAGACCAGCCAGGGCATCCTGCAGGCCATCTTTGAATACCAGACGATGATCTGCGAGCTGACCGGCATGGACGCCTCCAACGCCTCGGTGTACGACGGCGCCACGTCGGCCTACGAGGCCATCGCGATGTGCGTGGACGGCAGACGCCGCCGCGCGGTCTTGAGCGCCGCGTGCCACCCTCAGACGATAGAGGTCGTGCGCACGTGGTGCGCCGCCGCCGGCGTGGAGCTGGCGCTGTGCCCGCTGAAGGACGGCCATACCGATATGGAACAGCTGGCCGCCCTGTGCGACGCCGCCACCGCCTGCGTGCTCGTGCAGCAGCCCAACTTCCTGGGTCTGCTGGAGGATGTGGCCGCTGTGGAGCAGGCCGCCCACGGCGCGGGCGCCAAGCTGATCCTGAGTTGCGAACCCGTCTCGCTGGGCGCGCTGCGCACGCCGGGGGAGTGGGGCGCCGACATCGCCATAGGCGACGGCCAGGGTCTGGGTAACCCGATGAACTTCGGTGGGCCGGGCTTGGGCTTTATGACATGCCGCGAGGCCATGCAGCGCAAGCTGCCCGGCCGCATCGTCGGCGAGACCGTGGACCATGAGGGACACCGGGGTTATGTGCTGACGCTGCAGGCCCGTGAGCAGCACATCCGCCGGGAGAAGGCATCCAGCAATATCTGCTCCAACCAGGCGCTCAACGCGCTGGCCGCGGCGGTCTACATGAGCGCCATGGGGCCCGAGGGACTGGCCGAGGCCGCCAACCTGAGTTGCCAGCGCGCCCACGAGGTGGCTGCCGCCATCGCAGCGCTGCCGGGCTTCCGCCTCAAGCACAGCGGGCCGTTCTTCCAGGAATTCGTCATTGAGAGCGACGTTCCGCCGGAACGCATTGAGGCGGCTCTGGTCGCAAAGAACATCCTGCCCGGTCTGCCGCTGGAGCACGTTCTTGGTAAGGACTATGCCAACTGCACGCTGTGGTGCGCCACCGAGCGCACGACGCAAGCTGATATCGCTAAGTTGGTGTCGGCGCTTAAGGAGGTGGCCCAATGAGAAGCTCTCTGCCTTTGATCTTTGAGCGCTCGGTGGAGGGCCGCCGCTGCGCGGCGCTGCCCGCCGCCCAAAACGCCGCAGCCACGCTGGACGGCACTTTCCTGCGCCAGAGCAAGCCCGCGCTGCCCCAGGTGGCCGAGGTGGATCTCGTGCGCCACTACACGGCCCTGAGCCGCCGCGCCCACGGCGTGGACACCGGCTTTTATCCCTTGGGTTCCTGCACGATGAAGTACAATCCCAAGGTCAACGAGGAGGCAGCGGCGCTGGCAGGCTTCGCCTGCATTCATCCATTACAACCCGAGAACACGGTGCAGGGCTGTCTGGAGGTGCTGCACACGCTGCAGGGCTGGCTGTGTGAGGTGACCGGCATGGACGCCGTGAGCCTGCAGCCGGCGGCCGGCGCCCACGGCGAGTGGACCGGCATCTGCATGATCAAGGCCTATCATGCTGCCTGTGGCGACGCCAAGCGCACGCGCATCCTGGTGCCGGACTCCGCCCACGGCACCAACCCCGCCAGCGCCGCTGTGGCCGGATATGAGGTTGTGACAATCCCCAGCGACGCCAGCGGCGGCGTGGATCTGGAGGCTTTGAAAGCTGCCGCCGACGACACGGTGGCCGCGCTGATGCTGACCAACCCCAGCACCTTGGGCCTGTTCGAGAGCAACATCACGGCCATCGCCGACATCGTGCACGACGCCGGCGGTTTGCTCTACTATGACGGGGCCAACCTGAACGCGATCATGGGCCATGTGCGCCCCGGCGACATGGGTTTCGACGTGATGCACCTGAACCTGCACAAGACCTTCTCCACGCCCCACGGCGGCGGCGGACCCGGCGCGGGACCTGTGGGCTGCTGCGCGGCGCTGGAGCCTTTTTTGCCCCGCCCCGTGGCCGCCCGCCGAGAGGACGGCAGCTATTATCTGGACTTCGACCGCCCCCAGAGCATCGGCCGCGTCAAGAGCTTCCACGGCAACTTTGGCGTGCTGGTGCGGGCGCTGACCTACATGATCAGCCTGGGCGGGGAAGGGCTCAAGGCCGCCAGCGACGCCGCAGTGCTCAACGCCAACTACATGCGCGTGCGCCTCAAGGACGCCTATCAGATGCCCTATGACCGCGTGTGCATGCACGAGTTCGTGCTCAGCGCCGAGGAACTCAAGAAGACCACCGGTGTATCGGCTATGGACGTGGCCAAGAAACTGCTGGACTACGGCATCCACCCGCCGACGATGTACTTCCCGCTGATCGTGCACGAGGCGCTGATGATAGAGCCCACCGAGACCGAATCGGTGGAAACGCTGGATTATGCCGTGCAGGTGCTGCTGGAAATCGCCGCGCTGGCCCACACTGAACCCGAAGCGCTGCATGCTGCACCGCTCAACACGCCGGTGGGCCGGCTGGACGAGGTGGCTGCCGCCCGTAAGCCAAAGCTGCGGTGGAGAAAGTAACCTAGCTGTCACATAGCCATCAAAGAATCTCCCATTGGGGGATTCTTTGCTTTATATGCAAACGCGGAGATTGACAGCCGATGGCTGCCATGGAATGATGGTATGGCAAAACAAAGCAAAGGAGAACGCATGACCTATCACGAGGTCGCTCTAATCGCTGAAGCACATTTGCTCCCACGGATATCGGAACTGTACGGGTTACATGGCTATGAGATCAAACAGGTTCAGCCCCATGACGGTGGACGGAATCTCGTTTATACCTGTGACAAAGAGGGGGCCGGCGCGAAAATCATCCGCATCGCTTTCCTGAAAGACAGGAGCCGGGAGGACCTGCTGGGCGAAGTGGAGTACATCCGGTACTTGCATGACCATGGAGCCAGCGTATCCAACGCCATCTCCTCCTGCAACGGGAATCTGCTGGAAGAGATCGCCCACGAAGGCCACCCCCTGTTTGTCTGCGTCTTTGAAAAGGCCAAAGGGAAACTGCTCGTGGACAATCACTACCGGTATCGGGAAGGCGTTCCGCTCACCGAGTATTTCTATAACTGCGGCAAAGTCCTGGGGAAGATGCATCATCTGTCCAAGGAGTATAAGCCTGTTCATCGCCGCTATGACTTCTTTGAAAAATACAATGCAGGCTATATCGACCAACTGATACCCGGCTCGCTACCTCTGCTCAAGGAGAAGCTGGTTCATCTGTTGAAAACACTTGAGGGATTGGACAAGAATCGCGAATCATTTGGCATGGTCCACTTTGATTACAGCGACGGGAACTATATGATCGATTTTGAGACCGGGCAGATCACGGCGTTCGATTTCGACAATTCCTGCTTCTGCTGGTATTTGTACGACCTGGCAAATCTCTGGACCCATGGCGTGGGGTGGGTACAGTATGAGCGGGACGCCGGAAAGCGCAATCATTTTATGGAGGGTTACTTTAAAACAGTCCTAGAAGGATATCGATCCGAGACCGGGATCGCAGATTCGATGTTGGAACTGATGCCCTTGTTTATCCAAGTGACCCTCATGGAGAGCATTGTAGACGCGTTCGAGGTGATGCGGAACAATGGGGAAGACCCGGCATGCGACGAGGGGCTGTCGTATGTGATCAAGTGCATGGAAGACGATATCCCGTGCGAGGGTTTCTTCCATGAGATCTACTCGTGTGAGCAGCCCTTCGAGTGTGAGGCGCGAAGTATATAATCGTTGATGTTCGCGATACAGAGGTGAAGAAGTTGAACTTCCAGGATATATTCCCCTGTGAAAGAATCCTGAACATAGAAGAATTGTCGCCGGGCTATGATGACCACGCCAGCGATGTTTGGCGCGTGAAAACGGATAAGCGTGATGTGATCGTCCGCGCGTCGGGAATACCGGACATTGCGTGCGCAAGTGCTTTTTTCAGGAGCCTGAATCTTCTGTTTGGCTTTGATCCAAAAAATGTTTCCGCGATGGAAGCCATTCATCATACTTTGTCCGCACTCAATGCGTTCACCTATCCCAAAATACTTGAGATACATGAAATGGACAGAGCCTATGCCGTTGTCGAATTACTGCACGGTACAACTCTAAAATCCTTTAAGGGATTGTCCGACGATGAGCTTAGAAAGTTTGGGAGGGACTTGGCTAAAGTTCATAGCTGCAAGTTCGATTACTGGGGCAATCCCGCAGGCACGTTTGCGGTTGAAATGGATCAAGTGAATAGCCATGCAGCACGTTGCATGAAAAGGATCGTCGATGCGTTTTATCTGGACAACCGGAAGATCGTTGATTATCTGCCTGTAATGGAGCGTATTCTCCGTGATGCTCCTGCCCCTGAGTATTGCTCCTTCGTGCTTTTTGATATTGACCCGACACAATTTCTTGTCGATCGTGGGGTCATCACAGGCTTGGTCGATACCGAGGCTTATGTCATAGCGCCGAGAGAGTTTGATTTGATTGCCCTGGAATATGTGTTGGACAGCCGTTCAGCGAAGCTCCTGTCTGAGGGATACGAAACGATCTTAGCTCTGCCGGACTTGAAGCCGGTCAGAACTGTTTATCGTTATTTGTGCCGGTTGATAGAGATTCAAGGTGACGATGATATGGACGACTGGTTGGTGCAGCCTAGCTTGTTCGGTTGAACCGTGTACGCCGGAACAGAACCGATACAAAAACTTTACAATTTCCGCACTGCGTGCTATACTACCCATCGCGTATGGAACCGTGATCTCGGTTTGGCGATTCTCCAACGCCTTACTGAGACACAGGCGATTGCGACAGAACAAGGAGGAATTTTCATGGACAAGACCCAGAAGACTGAAATCATCGAAAAACACAAGCTCCACGACGGAGACACAGGTTCGCCGGAAGTGCAGATCGCTCTGCTGACCGAGCGCATCAACCACCTCAACGAGCACCTGAAGATCCACAAGATGGATCACCACTCCCGTCGCGGCCTGCTGATGATGGTTGGTCAGCGCCGTGGCCTGCTCAACTATCTGCGTGACACCGACATCGAGCGTTACCGCGCCATCGTCAAGGCTTTGGAACTGAGAAAGTAATGTAAACGCGGCGGAGCCCCCCGGGGGTTCCGCCGCTGTTTTGCCCTTGTGCAGGTATGAAACCCAGCTCGGATCATACATACTAAAAAGAACCCGCGCCGCCGCGTTCCAAGGATGGAACCGGGCGCCTTCGCCATTTTTGCACCTAAGACATTTGGCAAATAATGGCATTTGCGCTTTACCGCAGCGCCAGACAGCGGATTTGCATTCGGATATACAAAAGAAAGGGAGATAAAAATGAACAAAATCTATGAAATGGACCTGGCCGGGCGAAAGCTCGTCGTGGAGACCGGGAAATATGCCGGCCAAGCCAACGGCTCTTGCCTGCTGCGCTGCGGTGACACGGCGCTGCTGGTGACGGCCACAGCCTCGGACAAGCCCCGCGATGGCATCGACTTCTTCCCGCTTAGCTGCGAATACGAAGCCAAGATGTATTCCGTGGGCAAGATCCCCGGTGGCTACATCAAGCGCGAAGGCCGCCCGCCGGAAAAGAGCATTCTGACCAGCCGCCTGATCGACCGCCCCTTGCGCCCGCTGTTCCCCAAGGATTTCCGCAACGACGTGCAGGTCGTGGCCACGGTTCTTTCCGTTGATACCGACATCCCGCCGGATGTGTACGCGATGATCGGCTCCTCCATCGCTCTGAGCATTTCTGACATTCCCTTCGCCGGCCCCACGGGCAGCGTCGTCGTGGGCCTGGTGGATGGCAAGTTCATCATCAACCCCGATTCCGAGCAGCGCGAAGTCAGCCTCATGCATCTGGTCGTCAGCGGCACCCGCGACGCCGTGATGATGGTGGAAGCCGGCGCCAACGGCGTCAGCGAGCAGACGATGCTGGAAGCCATTCTGTTCGCCCACGAGGAGATCAAGAAGCAGGTCGCCTTCATTGACGGCATCGTCGCCGAGATCGGCCTGCCCAAATTCAGCTATCCCGCCCACGCCATGGACCCGGAAGTGGACGCCGCTGTGCGCGCCTTTGCCTTTGACAAGTGCGTCTGGGCGCTGG
The DNA here is from genome assembly GCA_023410875.1 of Bacillota bacterium. GTDB lineage: Bacteria > Bacillota > Clostridia > Christensenellales > UMGS416 > JAEYRA01. The sequence continues at coordinate 22,818 of JAEYPH010000079.1, forward strand.
ACACCGATTCCCGCGAGGAGCGCCAGGCCCGCGACAAGCAGGTCTCCGATGAGGTGCAGGCCCACTTCGCCGAGCAGTTCCCCGGCAAGCAGGGTGACATCGCCGACAGCCTGTATTACATCACCAAGGAAATCGTCCGCCGCAAGATCGTGCGCGAGGGCAAGCGCCCCGACGGCCGCGGCCTCACGGACATCCGCCCCATCTGGTGCGAGACCGGTATCCTCAAGCGCACCCACGGTTCCGGCGTGTTCACCCGCGGCCAGACCCAGGTGCTCACGATCGCGACGCTGGGCTCCATCTCCGAAGTGCAGCGTCTGGACGACATCACCGATGAAGACACCAAGCGCTATATGCACCACTACAACATGCCGCCCTACAGCACTGGCGAGGCCAAGCCCATGCGCGGCGCGGGCCGCCGCGAGATCGGCCACGGCGCGCTGGCTGAGCGGGCTCTGTTGCCTGTGATCCCCAGTGATACCGAGTTCCCCTACGCCATCCGTCTGGTCAGCGAGGTCATCTCCTCCAACGGCTCCACGTCCCAGGCCAGCGTGTGCGGCAGCACCCTGGCGCTGATGGACGCCGGCGTGCCCATCAAGGCCCCGGTGGCCGGCGTGGCCATGGGCCTCATTAAGGACACCGAGAACGACCAGATCGCCGTACTGACCGATATCCAGGGCCTGGAAGACTTCCTGGGCGATATGGATTTCAAGGTGGCCGGCACCCGCGATGGCATCACCGCCATCCAGATGGACATCAAGATCAAGGGCATCGACCGCGCCGTTCTCGAGAGCGCGCTGGAGCAGGCCCGCGTGGGCAGGCTGTACATTCTGGACAAGATGCTGGAAACGATCAAGGAGCCCAAGGCTGATCTGTCGCCCTACGCGCCCAAGATCATCCAGTTCGCCATCGACCCCGACAAGATCCGCGAGGTCATCGGCCCCGGAGGCAAGATGATCAACAAGATCATCGACGAGACCGGCGTCAAGATCGACATCGAGGACGACGGCCGCGTGTTCATCGCGTCCTCTGATCAAGCCTCCGGCGCCAAGGCCAAGGCCATGATCGACGCCATCGTCAAGGTCATCCAGGTCGGCGAAGTGTACTTCGGCACCGTCGTGCGCATCATGCCCTTCGGCGCCTTCGTGGAGCTGCTGCCCGGCAAGGACGGCATGGTGCACATCTCCCGTCTGGCCAACCAGCGCGTCAACAAGGTGGAGGACGAGGTCAACATCGGCGACAAGATCCTCGTCAAGGTCATCGAGATAGACGCCCAGGGCCGCGTGAACCTGAGCCGCAAGGAGCTGCTGGCCGACGAGAAGCGCATGAAGGAAGAGCTGGCCAACGGCTAAGCACAACCCCGCAACGGCGCGGGCGTAACACCTACGCAGCCGCCGCATGAAAGTGTTATACCTCTTACGATAGCCCGGCGCGCTGCATGAGAACATCGGTACGCCGGGCTGAACTTTAGGCAGTGGGCTGTCGTGCTTGTCCCAACCATCAGTTGATGGGGCCGAAGGTTTCCAAAGGGCGACCGGAGACCTTTGGCCTTTGCGCAGGATGCATTGCCCCGCCTTGCGGCAACGTCGGCTTTAGCCGATGTGAGAGCAAGGCGATGCTGCAACACGGTGCAGCAAAGGGCGCCGTAGCCCAGCACCACCGGAAGCGGCTTTGCCGCTTCAGCCGGCTGGATGCCGGCGAGGCGGTGCGCAGGTCGCGCCCACAGGCGCGAAACTTTATACAGCATGAAATAGTGAGTTGGCAACCAAAATACACCTGCGACAAACCGGCGACGGAGGAAGATAATTGTATCAGATCAAGAATTTGCCAAACGGCATGAGAACCGTGGGGGAGCGCATTCCCCATTTCCGCTCGGCGGCACTGGGCGTGTTCGTGGGCGTGGGCTCGGTGCACGAAGGTGAAGGCGAACACGGCCTGAGCCACCTGATCGAGCACATGGTGTTCAAAGGCACTAAGAAGCGCACCGCCCGGCAGCTGGCCGGCGTCATGGATTCCGTGGGCGGCAACCTGAACGCCTACACGAGCAAGGAGTGTACGTGCTACTATGTGCGCGTCGTGGATGAGCACATCCCGCTGGCGGTGGATGTGCTGCACGACCTGGTGGCCGAGGCGCTGTTCGATGAAAACGCGCTGGAACTGGAAAAGCAGGTCGTCGTGGAAGAGATCGCCATGGTCGAGGACACGCCGGAGGACCTGTGCGCCGAGCTGCTCAATGAGGCCTTCTATGGTACGCACAGCCTTGCCCTGCCCATCCTGGGCCGCGCCGAGCAGATCAAGAGCTACACCCGCGCCGACATCCTGGCCTATTTCGAAAAGCACTATCACCCCGGCAACTTCGTGTTCTCTCATGCTGGCAATTACGAGGAGACCCGCCTGGCCACGCTGCTGCAGGACAGCTTCCAGGGCGACGCGGTTCAGGCCGACCCTTATCAAGGCCTGGCCTTCGCCCACAGCGGCACGCAGCAGGCGCTGGTGCGCAAGAAGAACATCGAGCAACTGCACCTGTCGCTGGCCTTTCAGGGCTTCCAGCGGCTGGACGACCGGCTGTACCCGATGCTGGTGCTCAACACGATACTGGGCGGCGGGATGAGCTCCCGGCTGTTCCAGCGCATCCGCGAGGAGCGGGGCCTCGTGTATTCGGTGTATTCCTATCCGGCCAGCTACACGGGCTCCGGCATGTTTTCCATATACGCCGGGCTGAACCCCGCCAACGCCGGCACGGTGATGACGATCATCGCCGAGGAGCTGGACAGCCTGCGCCAGGGGCGCATCGGCGAGGAGGAGTTCGTGCGTGCCCGCGAGCAGCTTAAGGGCAGCTATGTGCTGGGGCTGGACGGCCTTTCCTCTCGCATGAGCGACATGGGCAGAGGCTTGCTGATGAACGGCCTCATCCGCACTGAGGAAGAGGTTCTTGGCAAAATTGCAGCAGTGACCCCCGAGGCCGTTGTGGACGTGGCGCGCCAGGTGTTCGCCGGCAACGCCCTGGCCGCCAGCGCCGTGGGCAAGATGCCGCCGAGGAAGAATATGGAGAAGCTATTGCTGGGATAGTGTGGATTTCGCGCCTTGCGAGGCGCGACCAAAGGGCTTTCCGGTCGCCCTTTGGAAACCTTCGGCCCCAACTTATAAATAATTGTGCTATTAGACTAAGTAAGGGGGCAAAAAACTCCTTGCCGCGTTGGAACGACGCGGCAATCTTATCTATATTCCCCTCGCCCCCGAAGGGGAGAGGGGTCTGGGGAGAGGGTTCCAAGGTAACGGACTGATAAGAGCGAGGGGAGAGACGCACATGGATCATCAGGAAACCCGTGATAAACTCGAAGTCATCTTCGACATGCAAAAAGCCCTCAACGACGACATCCGGGAACGCCGCAATCTGCAGGGCATCAGCCCTGAGCAATGGATCCAACGCCAAATGCTGGCCATGCTCTCGGAGATGGCCGAGGTGCTGGACGAAGTCAACTTCAAGTGGTGGAAGAACCCCAAGCCTGTGGACGAGAACGCACTGCGCGACGAACTCGTGGATGTGCTGCACTTCTTCGTGAGCATGTGCCTGGAGGCGGGCATGACGCCCCAGGATCTTTTTGACCGATACCTAGCCAAGAACCGCGAAAACTTCCTGCGCCAGCAGGGCAAGTCGGCCAAAGATGGGTATCACGCTGAACCTTGATGGCCGATTGTCTATACGGAGCTCCGGCCTTTTCCGTTGCAACCGCTGTGGCGGAATAGTATTATCCTATTAATATGTTATGCATTTTTGCGCTGTGGAGGTCGCTATGATTTCCGATTTGAAGGGATACCGTGCCCGCGTAACCGCTCATTTGACAAAGGAACTTCTGCCCTGGTGGCGCGAGAAGGACGTATGGATCGCCCGTGACGCCTTCTACGGCTGGTTGGACGAGCAGGGCAAGCCCAGCAGCGGCGAGAACGCGCTGTGGCACAGCGTGCTGTTCTCGCGGCTGCTGTGGACATTTTCTGCGGTGGCGCGGTTCACCGGCGACAGCGGCTGGCTGGCAGACGCCGCCCGCGCCTACCGGCTGTATCACAGCCACTTCCATGACAAGCAATATGGCGGCGCCTATTGGTCGGTGAGCCCCGACAGCGAAGTGCTGGACGACCGCAAGCAGACCTACGGCCAGGCCTTCTGGGTGTATGCACTCAGCGAATACCACCTGGCCACCGGCGACGTCCAGGCGCTGGCCGATGCGCAAGCTATTTTTGATATCCTGCTGGACCGCGTGCACGACCACGAAATGGGCGGCCCAGTGGAGGTGCGCAACCGCGACTGGTCAGCGCGCGCCGAGGGCAGCCTGGCTCTGGGCGAGCCCAATGCGCCCAAGAGCATGAACACCCATCTGCACACGTTGGAGGCCTATACGAACCTGCTGCGCTGCGTGCGCACCCCCGCCACCGAAGGGGCCGTGCGGGAGATGATACTGGCCTTCCGCGACCATGTGACCAACCCCGAAGGCTTCTTCTACCAGTTCCTGGACATGGACTATACGCCCAGGCCCGGCCTGGCCAGCTATGGCCATGACATCGAGGGCAGCTGGCTTATCTGGGAGGCTGCCGAGGTGCTAGGTGACCGGAAGCTTATGGACAGCGTGCGCCCGCTGTGCGTGGCGCTGTGCGAGCGGCCTTTCCGCCTGGGTATAGACCCCGACGGCGGCATCATCGACGAGGGCGATTACGAAGGCCAGCCCGTACACACGAACAAGGTTTGGTGGTCGCAGGCCGAGGCGGCGGTGGGCCAGATGAACGCTTATCAGCTGACCGGCGACGAGAAATACCTGCACGGTTCCATGAAGACCTGGAACTTCATCGAGGAGCGCATCATCGACCATGTCCACGGCGAGTGGTTCTGGGGCGTGCTGCGCGACGGCAGCCGCGGGCACAGTGCGGAGAAGGCCGGCCCATGGAAGTGCCCCTATCACAATGCCCGCGCATGCATGGAGATCGCCCGCAGGATCGAGGAAATAGAACGAGGAGGACATCCCAAATGATTCGCATCGTAGGCAACGATCTGCCCAACATCCCCTGGGAGGACAGACCCCAGGGCTGCCAGGAGCCGGTTTGGCGCTATTCCGGCAACCCCATCATGGGCCGCAACGTCAACTTCACCGCCAAGCGCACCTATAACAGCGCGGTCGTGCCCTTTCTGGGCGGCTTCGCCGGCGTGTTCCGCGCCGATGGACGCGATGGCAAGGCGCTGATGCACTCGGGCAAGAGCCCCGATGGCATCCATTGGACGCTGAGCGAAAAGGTGATACAGTGGGTGGACGAGCAGGGTGCTCCTTGGAATCCCAACTATGGCTACGACCCCCGCGTGATCCCGCTGGACGGACGCTTTTACATCGTGTGGTGCACCGATCTGCACGGCGCGGCGCTGGGTTTGGGCGTTACCGACGACTTTGAGCGCTTCACGCGGCTGGAGAACCCCTTCATCCCGTTCAACCGCAACGGCGTGCTCTTCCCCCGCAAGATCGGCGGAACCTATCGCATGCTTACCCGCCCCAGCGATTCAGGACACACGCCCTTCGGCGACATCTTCATCAGCGAAAGCCCAGACCTCGTGCACTGGGGCAGGCACCGGCTGGTCATGACCCGCGGCGCCAACGGCTGGTGGCAGGATACGAAAATAGGCGGGGGAACCGTCATAGAAACAACCGAAGGCTGGCTGCTGCTGTACCACGGCGTCAGCAACACGTGCAACGGCTTTGTTTACAGCATGGGCGCGGCTCTGCTGGACCTGGAGCAGCCCAGCCGCGTGCTCTACCGCTCCGGAGACGCGATACTGCCGCCGGAAATGCCCTATGAGACCACGGGCTTTGTGGACAACGTCGTGTTCCCGTGTGCGGCGCTCTCCGACGCCGCCAGCGGCCGCATCGCGATCTATTATGGCTGCGCCGACACCCACACCGGCATCGCCTTCACCGATGTGTACACGCTGCTAGACTACGTGAAGGCCACCAGCAAGCTGGGTCCCCGTGACGCCGACCTGGGCCGGGTGTGAGGGGGAGCGTATGAGTGTCTATGAGCAGCGCATCCAGCGCATCGCAGCCGACTATCAGCGCACGCTGAACCAAAAGAACAACCCCGTGGAAGGCAATGGTGTGTTCGAGCGCTTCGAGCACCCGGTGCTGACCGCTGCCCACATCCCGCCGGCGTGGAAGTATGATCTGAACCCGGCCACAAACCCCATGCTGCTGGAGCGTATGGGCGTCAACTGCGTGTTCAACCCCGGCGCAATGGAGCTGGACGGCAAGGTCGTGCTCGTGGCCCGTGTGGAGGGCAACGACCGCAAGAGCTTCTTCGCCGTGGCGGAAAGCGACAGCGGTGTGGACGGCTTTCGATTCTGGAGCCACCCGATCCGCGTTCCCCAAACCGACGATTGGGACGTGAATGCCTACGACATGCGCCTGGTGCGCCACGAGGATGGCTGGATCTACGGCCTGTTCTGCTCCGAGCGCCGCGACCCCGACGCGCCCGCCACGGACACCAGCGCCGCGGTGGCCCAGTGCGGCATCGTGCGCACCCATGACCTGAAGACTTGGGAGCGCCTGCCGGACTTACAGACCCCTTCGCCCCAGCAGCGCAACGTCGTGCTGCACCCGAATTTCATCGATGGCAAGTACGCTCTGTACACGCGGCCGCAGGACGGGTTCATCAGCACCGGCAGTGGCGGCGGCATCGCCTGGGGGCTTTGCGACAGCATGGAGAACCCTGTGGTGGAAGAGGAGATTCTGATTGACCCGCGGGAGTATCACACGATCAAGGAAGTCAAGAACGGCCAGGGCCCGGCGCCCGTATGGTCGCCGGAGGGCTGGATACATGTGGCCCATGGCGTGCGCAACACCGCCGCCGGCCTGCGCTATGTGCTCTATGTCTTCATGACCGCATTGGAGGAGCCTTGGCGCGTCACCCGCAGGCCCGGCGGCTTCTTCCTGGCCCCCGAGGGTGAGGAGCGCATAGGCGACGTCAGCAATGTGGCCTTCTGCAACGGCCTGGTGCAGCGCGCCGACGGCACGGTGCTGATCTATTACGCGTCCTCCGACACCCGCTGCCATGTGGCGCGCACGTCGGTTGCGCGCCTGGTGGATTATTGCCGGAACACGCCGGAGGACCCGCTCTTTTCCCACCTGTGCGTGGAGCAGCGTTGTGCTATAATAGACAGCAACATCCGGTATCTGGAAACCCTGCCGGATGATTCTGCGTTGAAGCAATTGCTGTGAGGGAATGGATGGATTGGAAATCCCGCTGGGAGCAATGGAAGCTGCGGGCCGATGACGCCTATGTGCGCGCGGACCTGGAAACGATGACCGAGGAGAAGGCCCGGGAGCGCTTCTCCAACGATCTGGAGTTTGGCACCGGCGGCCTGCGCGGCATCATCGGCGCGGGCACCGACCGCATGAACGTATACACCATACGCAAGGCCACCCAAGGGTTTGCCCAGTATATCAAGGAGCACGGCCCCGACGCAATGGCTGCCGGCGTCGCCATCGCCCACGACAACCGCCGCCAGGCCCGCGAATTCACGCTGGCCACCGCCGGCGTGCTGGCCGCCAACGGCATCAAGGCCTGGGTGTTCGACAGCCTGCGGCCCACACCAGAACTCTCCTTCGCCGTGCGGCACTTGGGCTGCTTCGGAGGCATCGTCATCACCGCCAGCCACAACCCGCCCCAATACAACGGCTATAAGCTCTACGACGCCACCGGCTGCCAGCTGGTGCCGCAGTTTTCCGACGCCGTGACCGAGCGCATCGCCCGCATCAGCGACGAGCTGGACATCCCGTGCCTTGCGCCGGAGCAGGCGGGCGACCTGATCCAGACCATTCCGGCCTCACTGGACGAGGCCTATTATCAGGCGGTGCTGGCGATACAGCTGAACCCCGGCCTGGACAAGCGTGGGCTCAAGATCGTGTTTTCCCCGCAGCACGGCACATCCAACGTGCCGGTGCGCGAGGTGCTGGGCCGCCTGGGCTATGACCTGCACGTCGTGGAAGAGCAAGCGTGGCCGGACCCGGAATTCAGCAACACGAAGAACCCCAACCCCGAAGAGCGGGTGGCCTTCGACTTGGCCGTGGAACAGGCCCGCGCCTGCGGCGCGCAGCTCATCATTACGACCGACCCTGACGCCGACCGCCTGGGCGTGGCCGTGCTGCATGGCGGAGACTACGTGTTCCTGAGCGGCAACCAGACAGGCGCGGTGCTGCTGGAATACATCCTGGGCCAGCGCAAGGAGCAGGGCACGCTGCCGGCCAATGGCATCGTTATCAACACGATTGTGACCAGCGACCTGGGTGACCGCATTGCCCGGGCCTATGGCATGGCCACTGAGAAGACGCTGACAGGATTCAAGTTCATCGGCGACCGCATCCGCGACCACGAGGCCAGCGGGCAGCACACCTATGTGTTCGGGTACGAGGAGAGCTACGGGTATCTGATCAGCCCTATCGCCCGCGACAAGGACGCTATACAGGCAGTGCTGATGCTGTGCGAGTGCGCAACTTATTACCACCACAAGGGCATGACCTTGAAGGACGCGCTGGACGCTGTGTTTGCCAAGTACGGCACGTTCATCGAGAGCCTGTTCTCCATCGCGCTGGAAGGCTCCGCGGGGCAGGCCCGCATTGCAGAGATCATGGCGACTTTGCGCGCCCAGCCGCCGGCTGAGCTGGCCGGCACGCCGGTGGTCGCCGTGGATGATTATGAGACGCTGCTGCGCACCGCCGGCGGGCAGACCACACGGCTCACGCTGCCCAAGAGCGACGTGCTCAAGTTCCTGCTGGTCGACGGCTCCTGGGCGGCGGTGCGCCCCAGCGGCACCGAACCCAAGTGCAAGTTCTACTTCTGCGCCCAGGGAGCCACGGCGGAGGAAGCGCGGCAGAGGATGCAGGGCATGCGCTCGTATTTCGAGCAGTTTAGGTAACAATGGAAAGACAAAACCTCGGTTCTGCAAGGGGCCGGGGTTTTTATTGTTTGTTGTTGCCAGCTTGTGAGCCGGATAGGACAAAGTGCATTGCTCCTCGTGTTGGTCTGCCTGTATAATAGCCTCAGTACACACGAAGGGGAGTCTATGTTTCAAGCAGTCATCTTCGACATGGACGGTACGCTGCTGGACACCGAGCGCCTGGCGCTGATCGCCTGGGGAGAGGCGGCACGCCAGATGAACATCAACGTCAGCCACGACGTGCTGCTGCGTACCGTCGGCCGCGATGGCCAAGACACCCGCAAGATCATTCGCGAAGCCGTGGGCGACAACAAGGACATCGACGCGCTGGATGTTCTGACCCACGAGATTCACCGCGGCCATCTGGAGGAAGGCGCGCCGCTCAAGGCCGGAGCACGGGAACTGCTGCAGCGTCTGAAGGACGCTGGCGTCCCCATGGTGCTGGCCACCTCCACGCCCTACGGCGGGGCGGAGCACCGTTTACGCAAGGTGGGGCTGTGGGAATACTTTTGCGGCGCGGCGTGCGGAGACCAGGTGGAGCGGGGCAAGCCCTTCCCGGACATCTTCCTGCTGGCAGCCCAGCGCTGCGGCGTGGAACCTGCACAGTGCGTGGCGATTGAGGATTCACCGGCGGGGCTGCGGGCGGCCAAGACCGCCGGTATGACGACGATCATGGTGCCCGACCTGGTGGCGCCCGACGACGCCACCCGCGCCCATGCCGACTTCGTGGCGAAGGATCTTTACCAGGCTGGAAACTGGATCTTTGAGAAGCAACAACCGATAAAGGAGGACTAAGCCATGCAGCCTATGACATCCATCGAACGTTTCACGAACTTCCTGCAGCGCAAGCCCATGGATCGCATGCCGGTCTACGAGCATTTCTGGAACGACACCCACAAGGGCTGGGTGGAACGGGGCTGGGTCTCCGCGGATGCGGATTTCACGCAGGTTTTCGATTACGACATGCGGGAATGCTGGTCGTTCAATTGCATGGCCGATCTGGATTTCAAGCCCGTGGTGCTGGAGGAGAACGAGGACACCCAGGTGATACTGGATGGCAACGGCGCCAAGCTGCGCCGCCACAAGTTCCACGACACCACGCCCGAGCACGTGGACTTCACCGTGAAGGAACGCGCCGGCTGGGAGGAGCACATCCGGCCCCGCCTGGTGAACATCGACGAACGGCGCATCAACTTCGAAGGCTATCGGCAAGCAAAGGCGCTGGCCAAGAAAGAGAACCGCTTTTTCTGCTGGAGCGGCGTCAACGTGTTTGAGCAGATGCACCCGGTGTGCGGCCACGAGAACATGCTGGTGGGTATGGCGCTGGACCCGGAATGGGTTGTGGACATGTGCAACGTGTACAGCGACCTGACCATCGCGCTCATGGAGATCCTCTTCTCCAAGGAGGGGTACCCCGACGGCATCTGGTTCTACGAGGACATGGGCTACAAGGGCAGCCCTTTCATGAGCCCGGCCATGTATGAGGAGATCGTGCAGCCCTCCCACAAAAAGACCTTCGACTGGGCCCACAGCCACGGCCTGCCTGTCATCGTGCACTCCTGCGGCATGGTGGAGAAGCTCGTGCCCGGCCTGCTGGAGTGCGGCATGGATTGCCTGCAGGTCATCGAGGTGAAGGCCGGCATGGACCTGCTGAAGCTCTACAAGATGTACGGCGACCGCCTGAGCTTCATGGGCGGCATCGACGTGCGGGAGCTGTATTCCAACGACCTCAAGCGCGTGGAGGCCGAGCTGCAGCGCAAGCTGCCTCCGGTACTTCCGGGCAACGGCTTCTGCCTGCACAGCGACCATTCCATCCCCAACACGGTCGATTTCGACGTGTACAAGTACTTCGTGGACCGGGGCAGGGAGATCGGGACGTATCGCTGAAAACCGTCGAAGCCCGCGGCTGCGCATTTCGTAGCAAATGAAGCACCTCATTTCTCTGACTGCATCGGGAAATGAGGTGCTTGGTTTATCGGACGAAAACCGGAAAGTGGTTGCTTATTCGGCAGGATTCCATTGAAAAGCATCCTGCCCATTCTCGTGAACCAGTGTCAGGCTGTACAGTGCGGTTCCGTCGTCCGCGTAGGCTGTACCCTGCAATTCCGTGTCCCTGATCATCCCGGGCCAAGTGCCGGCGCCGTCCCAGTCTCCCGTTTCATCCCAGAAGAAAATGGTGAGTGAGGAATCGACCTTCTTGTGTTGCATGATGCCCTCTTTGCCCAGCTCGATAGAGGCAACGCGGTCGTCGTGGACCGCCACAGCGTAGACAAAATAGAGCGATTGGTTGATCGAGTTGGCAAAAGATTGCTTTGTAGCCAGTTCCACCTGGGCGTCCGGGTCTGGAACGTATCTGTTTGGCCATGTGTAATTGTATTTCCAGAAAGGGAATCTATATATCACACTGACATTGAGATACTGCCCGTCGTCATCATAGATATACAGGACGCGTTCGTTTCCCATGGGCACCGCGGCCAACAGCCGGGCGCTCTCGTTGATGACATTGCTGGCATAAGCTGCGCTCTTCGGGTCGAAACGGTTCCCGTCCGCAAACATCAGGGACAGCGATATCACACAGCCGATCAGCAGGCCGATACCGATCCTCCAGTACCATTTCGTTCTGCGCAGCCGCTTGGCGAGGGACACATAACTTCCCGCGCCATCCGTTTGGGCTGGCGGCTTAAAGCGTATGCCGGTGCTTTTCTTTATTTCGTCGTAAAAAAGGCGGCATTCCGTGCACGCATCCAGATGCTCTTCGATGAGCTTTGTACTGGTTTCGCTGGTCGCTTTGTCGTGGTACAGCGTAAGCAGGTCCTTGATCAGCGCACAATCATAGTTCATATCCATATTCCTCCCGAAGCTTTTTCTGCAATTTGAACTTGCCCCTCATATAAATGACCTTCGCAGAGCTTTCACTGATCTTGAGCAAGGCGCCTATCTGCTCATAGGATAAATCTGTAAAGATGCGATAAATCAATACGTCCCTGGTGTTGCCGTCAAGCTGCATCAACACCTTGTTTGCGTATGCGATCAATTCCTCTTTTTCGTAGTCGGCAGCAACGGAATCACTTGCAGACAAAATAAGGTTGGCGATTTGCTCCATGGGAACCCGGCTGCCTTTTTTGTCTTTTCGCATGGCATTGAGATAGGTATTCTTCGCTATCTGGCACAGCCAGGTTTTGATGTGGCAATCGCCCCTGTATCTATGAAAGGACAGCATGGCCTGATAGAAGGTTTCCTGTGTCAATTCCTCGGCCAGCTGCCGTTGATATCCTGTGATCCGAAAAAGGAATTGAGAAACATCCTGCCAATATGTGTTATACATTTCTTCAAACTGGCTCATACACCCATCCTTTCGGTGCTCTCTATATTGAGTAACAATCCAAGCACGAAAGTTACAACCCAAGGAAGTAGTTTCTTTGAAAACTATGATATCATCAAATTTGGTATTTCTTGCTTTTCGCTTTAAAGGGATTACGCTCAAACATGCACTATACAGGCAGATGCATCTGAAACCAAGGAGGCGGCGTATGGAGGACATCAAGGAACTGGTGGAGCGGGTGCTGCACGGTGACGGGCAGGCGGTGGAGGAGCTCGTGCGGCGCTTCCAGCGCATGGCCGTGGGCTACGCGTGGTCCATGGTCGGCGATTTTTACGAAGCGGAGGACCTGGCGCAGGAGGCCTTTTTGCAAGCGCTGGCCAGCATCGGCACGCTGCAGAACCCCGCTGCGTTCCCCTCGTGGTTCCGCACGATCCTGCGCTTTTGGTGCCTGCGGGCACGCCGCGGGCGCAAGGGGCAGCCGCTGAGCCTGGACGAGGCCGAGCAGCTGCCCGGCGGCCCCACGCCGGAGGATGGCCTCCAGAGCCGAGAGGTGCGGGACGCGCTGTGGCGCTCGCTAGACCAACTGAGCGATGAGGACCGCTCGGTACTGGTGCTGTATTACTTTGAGGAGTTAACCCACCGGCAGATCGCCGCCTTCCTGGGCCTGGCAGAAAGCAAGGTCAACAACCGCCTGCACGCGCTCAGGAAGAGATTGAGAAAGGAATGCATGGAGATCATGGATTACAAGAATCAGGAATCCGGAGACACCTTCCGCCGTCGTGTGCTGCAGGGCGTGCAAAAGATTGGCTATTCCGCCGGCGACGGCACGCCGATGCTTACGCAGTTCTGCGGCAGCTTCAGCGCCGCGCTCTCGGCCATGGGGGCGGAAAGCGCCTTGGATTATGCCTTTGTGGCATCGGCTTGCGGCGCGGCCTTCCGCATGCTGTGGAAGGAAGGCTGGCACCCGGACAACGTGGACTTGTGCCATCTGCACGAGGATGCTTTTTTGCCCATGCGCCTGGCCTTTGAGGCGACGGGCTGCTCGGCGGAAATATGCCTGTGCCGGCATTCCAAGGTGGCCTGGCATGGGGAGTTCTACGGCTGCCGCCTACGCACCGAGCAGGAGGCATGGGAAGACATCACAGCATCCATCGACCGGGGCATGCCGGTGCTGGCGTTGGGCGTCATCGGCCCGCCGGAATGCTGCATTGTTACTGGGTATGACGAGGACGGCAAAGCGCTGCTGGGCTACAACTATTTCCAGGAACACGCGCGGGAGGAGGGGCTGTCCATCGACCCCGACGGGTGCTTCCGTAAGCGCGGCTGGTATGACAACACGCCGGCCTACTTTGTGCTGCGCAGCATCAAGCCCGTGACGGTGGACGAGGCGGCATATCGGAGCATACTGCAAAGGGCGGTGGACCTGGCGCTGACGCCTGTATCCAATGGCAGGGCCTCGGGCCTGGAGGCCTACCGGGCCTGGGCGGACCAGCTGCTGCGGGATGAGGACGACTACAGGGACGTGAAGGCCGGCGATGGCGACATGAACTTCGTGGGCAAGGAAGGTGGCAACGCCGATTTCTCCGCCGACGTGACCGGGCGCTTCGGCATGTTCTGCGACCCCTTCCTGATGGTGTGCGAACGGGCCAACGCCGCGCGCTTCTGCGAGCGGGCGGCGCAGGCCGTGCCGCGTTGGCGGGAGGACCTGATGCGGGCGGCGGCGCTCTATCGCCAGGTGGGCGAGGACCCGAACCCGCTGTGGCAGCGGCTGGGCCTGTATGACGAGAAGCAGGAGCGCTTCCGCGACCCCGACGTGCGCGGCCTGCTGGCGGCGCAGGTGCTCAGAAGGCGGCTGCTGGAGGCACAGGCGGTGGCCTGCCTACAGGAAGCTCTAAAGAAATAACGTAGCGAGAGCGTTCAGGTCCCGACTTTCGCCGCCGCTACGCGCTGTGCTGTCTTCGCGCGCTTCCTGGCCAGCCGCTTGTTCAGCAGCATTGTGACGGGGTGCAGCATGGCAAGCGAAGGAATGATATAGACGAAGGCGTGGTGGAACGCGTACCAATCCACTCCGGGAAGCAAGCGCATCAACACGCCAGTCTTCATGCCGATGCCGGTCAGCAGCTGCACGGCCACGCTGAGCGCCAGCAGGTTGACCGCGAGCTTGGCGACCAGCGCCAGGGGCTTACGGGCGGCGAAGTCCGCCCTGGTCAGGCGCAAGCGGTTGACGAAGGCCCGCAGCACCATGCGGCGGTTCTTCATCGTCAGAAGCAGCGTGCCGGGCAGCACCACGATGGACACCCCGGCGAAAAAGTGTACGGCGGCCACCGTGGAGTAAGGCTGCACGACCAGCGCCAGCAGGATGCCCAGCAGCATCGTCAGCCCCAGCGCCGCGGCCAGTGCCAGATGCACCTTGGAAAAGGCCGATTTGAACCATGCCATGTGAAGCCCTCCTATCTACATCACTCTACGTAAGTCCCTACCACGGGCACCGTTTCCAGCTTGGATACGCCGTGGGGGGATTTTTTGATTTCCTCGGAAAGGTCGCGCCCGGCCTGGAAGCGGCCCCAGTGGTTGCCGCCCTGCCATTCGGGTACGGAGCTTACATCATAAACGGTGCCGTTGACGGCCACATAGGCAGGGTTGCCATTCTTGCCGTCATACTTGGCCAGTTCCTCGGCGGTGAAGGTGCGCAGGGCAGCGGTGGCGTCAGGAACGGCAGTGCCAGCCACGGCGGGCGCAGCGGCGGATGGGGTGGGCTGGGCCGAAGCCGGCGCACAGGCGGTCATGGCCACGGCGGCGGCCAGCAGCAATATGCTTACCAGCAGCCCGGATATGCGTTGATTCTGTTTCATCATCATCTTTACCTCCCTTTTTGGAGATTTGTTAGCCTGATTGTAACTGCGGGCGCCTGGCCGAACCGTGAAAATACGCACAAAGGCTATGAATGATGTATGAACAAAAGAGGCTGTCCGGTCATTCGGTTGGTTTTTCAGCGTGGCAGCGGTATAATATCATGCGGGAAACGATAGAGATCGAGGATAGGATATGCAAAACATGAAAGCCATTCGAAAGACAGAAGCCGGGCGCGGCGTGCGCCTTGTGGAGGTACCCAAGCCCACCGCCCGAGCCGGCGAGGTGCTCATCCGTATCAAAAAGACCGCCATCTGCGGCACCGATGTGCACATCTATACCTGGGACGACTGGTCCCAGCGCACGATCCAGCCGCCCATGACCATCGG
Source organism: Bacillota bacterium (assembly GCA_023410875.1). GTDB lineage: Bacteria > Bacillota > Clostridia > Christensenellales > UMGS416 > JAEYRA01. The sequence continues at coordinate 38,344 of JAEYPH010000079.1, forward strand.
CCACGAGTATGTTGGCGTCATAGAGGAAGTGGGCGACGGTGTGCATGACCTGAAGGTGGGCCAACTGGTCAGCGGCGAGGGGCACATCGTGTGCGGCCGCTGCCGCAACTGCCTGGCCGGGCGGCGGCACCTGTGCCCCCACACGGTGGGCGTGGGCGTGAACCGCGACGGCGCCTTCGCCGAATACCTGTGCCTGCCGGCCACCAACGTGTGGCTGTGCGACCCGGCCATCTCCGAAGAGTTGTACAGCATCTTCGACCCCTTCGGCAACGCCGTGCACACGGCACTGAGCTTCGACGTGCTGGGCGAGGATGTGCTGATCACCGGCGCCGGCCCCATCGGGCTTATGGCCTGCGCCGTGGCCAAGCACGCCGGCGCGCGCAACATCGTGATCACCGATGTGAACCCCTACCGGCTGGCGCTGGCCCGGCGCATGGGCGCCACCGTGGCGCTGGACGTCTCCCGCGGGTCCATCCGCGATGCCATGCGCGAGCTGGGCATGAAGGAAGGCTTCGACGTGGGCCTGGAGATGAGCGGCAACGGCCGCGCCTTCGCCGACATGATCGGCTGCATGTTCAACGGCGGCAAAATCGCGCTGCTGGGTATCCACCAACCGGACACCCGCGTGGATTGGAACGCCATCGTTTTCAAGGGCCTGCACATCAAGGGCATCTATGGCCGCGAGATGTATGAAACCTGGTACAAGATGACCACGCTGCTGCAGAGCGGTCTGGACATCACGCCGGTCATCACCCACCGCTTTCCGTATACGCAATTCGAGCAGGGTTTCCAGGCCATGATGAGCGGCGACAGCGGCAAGGTGATACTGGATTGGGAGGCATAGAGCATGAAGAGCGCCTATGAAAGGTTCGAACGCACGCTGCAGGGCATCCGCGACGACGGCCTTTACAAGACCGAGCGGGTGCTGCAGGGCGCCCAGCAGGCGTGGATAGAGGTGAGCGGCCGCCGGGTGCTCAACCTGTGCGCCAACAACTATCTGGGCCTGAGCAACCACCCGGCGCTCATTGCCGCCGCCCGGCAGAGCTACGACCGGTGGGGCCATGGGCTTAGCTCCGTACGCTTCATCTGTGGCACCCAGGGGCTGCACAAGGAGCTGGAAGGCCGCCTGGCTGCCTTTTTGGGTATGGAGGATGCTATCCTGTATTCCTCGTGCTTTGACGCCAACGGCGGCCTTTTTGAGACGCTGCTGGGCGAAGGCGACGCCGTGATCTCCGATCAGCTCAACCACGCCAGCATCATAGACGGCGTGCGCCTGTGCAAGGCCACTCGCTACCGCTACGCAAACAATGACATGGAGGACCTGGAACGCTGCCTGCAGGAGGCCGAGGCCTCCGGTGCGAAAATTAAGTTGATCGCCACCGACGGCGTGTTCTCCATGGACGGTTCCATCGCGAATCTGCAGAGAATCTGCGACGTGGCCGAGCGCCACGACGCGCTGGTTATGGTGGACGATTCCCACGCCGTGGGCTTCATGGGCAGGCAGGGCCGGGGCACGCCGGAGCACTGTGGCGTCATGGGCCGCGTGGACATCCTGACCGGCACTTTTGGTAAGGCGCTGGGCGGCGCGTCCGGCGGCTATACGGCGGCCAAGCGCACGGTCGTGGAGCTGCTGCGCCAGCGCTCCCGGCCATATCTTTTCAGCAACACATTGGCCCCGGCCATCGCCGCCTCCACGCTGCGGGCGCTGGACCTGCTGGAGAGCTCCACCGAGCTGCGGGACCGCCTGGAGAGCAACACGCTTTTCTTCCGCGCCCGCATGGCGGAGCTGGGTTTTGATATTCCCGAGAGCACGCACCCGATTGCGCCGGTGATGCTGTACGACGCCCGCGTGGCCCAGGAGATGGCCGCCCGCATGCTGGACAAGGGCGTGTACGTGATCGGCTTCTTCTACCCGGTGGTACCCCAGGGCAAAGCCCGCATCCGCACGCAGATTTCCGCCGTGCACAGCCGGGAGGACCTGGAGCTGGCGGTACGGGCCTTCGAGGAATGCCGGACGGAGATGGGGCTTCCCCGCTGAGAGGCAGTGCATACAAAGGCGGTCGGTTCTGACCGCCTTTTTATTTGCACCCAATTGTTTCTCTGCTTGACAGTATATAACAAGTAGAATATTATATAACAAGTTGAATACCATGAGGTGTGACGCGCGATGTCCTTGAAATATGGCATCCTGGGCCTGCTGCACCAGTCTCCGATGACAGGCTACAATCTCAAGAAGCTGTTCGACAAGACGCTCAACAACGTCTGGACGGCCAGCCTAAGCCAGATCTACCGAGAGCTGGGCGTGCTGCAGAAGGACGGCTATGTGCTCTCCCATATGGAAGAGCAGGACGACAGGCCGGACAAGCGCGTCTACCGCATTTCCGAGGAGGGCACACAGGCCTTTCGTGCCTGGCTCAGCTGCATGCCGGACACTTTCCTCTCGCCCAAGAGAGACGAGTTTACGCTGAAGCTTTTCTTTGGCTCGGTGATGGGCAAGGAGGAGGTTAAACGGCAGATGGAGGCCTTTTTGGCCGACCGCCTGCGTGCGATGCATTCCCTGGACGAGGACATCGGCAGGATGCATGAGCTGTATACGGCATACCGCGGGCAGGACGCCATGGACGGGGAAGAGGAGCGATACATCCGTTTCATTGTGGACCGCGCACAGAGGACCAACCGGCTGCTGGTGCGGTGGGCGCAGGATTGCATTGATAATCTGGGCGAAGCCGATGGGCAGCAAAAAAACAAAGGGGAAGGTCAGCCATGAAGTATTTCATTATAGGATTCTGTGTGCTGATTGCCGCGCTGGCGGTGTTGGCTATCCTATACCGATCCAGACCTGTCGATTGCATCCACCCGGAGGTGAACCTGCGGGTGACCAGCTCCGCCTTTGAGGAAGGAGGAGCGATCCCGATACGGTACACCGGGTGGGGCGAGGATGTGTCCCCACCGCTGGAAATGCAAGATCTCTCGACGGACGCCAAGACCATCGCTGTTGTCATGGATGATCTGGATTTTCCTCTGCGAGCCTTCAATCACTGGGTCATCTGGAACATTCCTGCGGGTTCCTCCATCCAGGAAGCCATCCCCAATGGCGAGACCGTGGAGTCGCTGGGCGGGGCCGTCCAGGGCCGAAGTGAGTATGGGGGAAAGCATTATTACCGCGGGCCCAAGCCTCCCTTTGGCGAGCATCGGTATCGTTTTCAGGTATACGTGCTGGACACATCGCTTGAATTGAGCGCGGACGCGGACAAGGCCGCGCTGCAGCGGGCCATGGATGGGCATGTGCTGCAATACGGGAGTATCACCGGCACGTACCACCGGTGACCTCTCGCTGCAGGCAGTTGTTGCCGAACGTATCAAAGGGGCAGACCGCGTGTCTGCCCCTTTGGGTTTTCATAGGGAGTTCTTACTTTCAGACTTGCAGCAGCTCAGCCGCCGCTTCCAGCAGCGGTATGGCGCGCTCGTCACAGCCCTTGAGCACCGCGATGCGTTCAATAAGCTGAGCGCGGATGGGGGCCTGGCCCAGGCGGCGGGCCTGCTCCTCGCCCATCTGCAGGCCGCCCAGCAGGTCCCACATTTCCCACACGACCCGGTGGGATTGCTCAAACATTCTTGATGCCTTGAGCATCGGTTCCGCCGCTTGCGGGTACTGGCCCGCCATGTACTTGAGCCAGCCTTCGGCATAGCTGCGGCCCTCGGCCACCATCGTGTGGGCGTCAGACTGGCACATGAGGCGCTCAAAGAGCATCGGCAGCGGCGCGTCGGCGGGGAATTCCGACGCCTTGCCCAGGTCGGCGGCCCAGGCGTCGAAGGCATCCAGACCGCCGGCGCGAGCCCACACCCGGCGGGGGCGCAGGATGGCGGCGGCCCGCCGCAGGGCGCCGGCCACGGCAGAGCGCTGGTCATCGGCGGTGCAATCCCAGGCCTTGGGGCTCAGTGCCAGTACGCCGAGGGTATCGTTGTGCTCGAACCAGCCTCGCCGCAGGTAATACCCTTCGTCGGTGCGTTCCACCGGTCCGGCCAACTCCGGCATGTCCTGAAAGAAGTTCCAGCCCATGAGCACATCGCCGTCCTCGTCATATCCCGTGATTAGGCAGGCCTCTGGCGGGCCGATGATGCCAAAGCCGATGGCCGGTATGCCTTGTTCCAGCGACGAGCGAATCAGCGCGAGCATGTCCTCTCGTGACCCTGTACGTACGTCCGCTCCTGTGTGCAGATGTCCGGCGAAGGACTTCATGGCGGGCACGCTTTCCTTGAGGATCAGCTCTATGCCGCGGGCGCCTGCCGCCGCTGCGCGCCGCAGCGGCTCCACGGTGTCCTCGGCCATGGCGAGCACATCCACATTGCCGCCGTCCCAATAGGTCGTGTTCCACATCAGGCGGAAGGCCGTGCCGCCCATGCAGTGGTAGTGGCAGTAGGGGATGTCCACGCCGGCGTATTTGAGCGCGTTGGTCACGCAGGCGGGGTAGGGCGTCAGCTCCGGCGGATTGCCAAAGTAGGATACCTTCGGCACACCGTGCAGCACCAGGCCGCGGCTCAGCCGTTCCATACCGGTCTTTTGCGAAGAGCTCATGATAGAATCCTCCTTGCCGATGTATAAGGGGCCGTGGATGCCGGGTACGACCAGCGGCACATCGAAGGTGCTGTGGCTGGCCCGAAACGCGGTGGGCGTGCAGCCGAACTGCCGCTGGAAGGCGCGGGTGAAGGTCTCGTGGCTGTCAAAACCATAGTGCAAAGCGATGTCCACGACGCGCTCGGAGCCGCAGGCCAGCTCCCGCGCCGTGTGCAGCAGCCGCCGGGCGCGGATGTAGGCAGCCGGAGGCAGGCCGATGGCCGTGCGGAACACCGCGTGAAAGTGAGACGGCGAGAAGTGCACCTGGCGCGCCACCGTGTCCGCGCTGATGGGCTCGCGCAGGTTGTTCTCGATGTGCGAGAGCGCAGCCTTGAGCATCGTGAAATAGTTCATACAGCCTCCGGAGATGGCCTAAGTATAGCGGTAAAGGCGGGCGGGTTCTTGACTTTTTTTATGATATTCGCCCTTGCCGTCGGCACATCCTCTTGGAGGCGCAGGAGG
>JAEYPH010000081.1 GCA_023410875.1 Bacillota bacterium
GAGGAGAATCGAACGTTGGATGAACAATTATCCCAGAAGAATGTTCGGATATAAGACGGCTAACGATATGTATAAAGCATCTTAGTGTAATGGGCGTCAGGGTGGGCAATTAAAGTTGCAATCTTCAATCAGAGCATAAAATGGGAAGTTTTTGTTGACAATACCATATCGCCTAACTATAATAGTTTCGTTGCCTATTCGGAGGAACCATGCTGCTGGATTTGACACTCGCACTGAAGGCTCCCGGTCGGAGCTTCCCCTTCTCCTTTGCGGAGAGTTGGGAGCCCATAGAAGTCGGCGGGGAGAATGTTCGGTTCGATGAGCCGATCCAGGCGCAGGGCACTTTCGTCTACACGACCGAGAACTTCCTCGTGGAAGGCCTGCTGGACGCCCACTACGTGGCTTCCTGCAGCCGTTGCCTCAAGGACGTTTCGGCGGGCATGACCATCGATTTCCGCGAGGAATTCGTGAAGCAGGCCGACGAGGAGCATCCGGATAGATATCTTTATCAGGGCGACAAGATCGTGCTGGACACGATGGTGAACGATCTGCTGGCCCTGAACACGCCAATGCGGCATTTGTGCAACGAAAGCTGCCGGGGCCTTTGTCCAGTGTGCGGAGCGGACCGGAACACCCAGTCCTGCAACTGCCTTGGGGGGCCGGATGGCGAGACCCCAACAAACTAGACAAAGCGCTTAAATTGACGAGGAGGTGTCATCATGGCATTACCAAAGGGTAGGCATTCCAAAGCCAGGTCGCGTTCGCGCCTCGCCAACTGGAAGCTGGAAAAACCCCCGATCACCGAGTGCCCCCGTTGCAAGCAGGCCAAGTTCCCCCACCGCGTGTGCGGGAACTGCGGCTATTATGACGGGCGTCAGGTTGTGACCGTGGAAGCTGCCGCCGCCAAGAAGGCCTAAGCAGCAGGTAAAAGCATTGATAAGGCTGTCCGTTTTATGCGGACGGCCTTTGCTTTTTGAGCTCATTTGAATGTTCCTTCAGAATAACGACATCTGCTGCTCCTTGGTTTCAAACGCTCTCAGATACGCGAAGACATCCTCCGTGCCGTAGAGGATGCCGTGCTGCTCGCATGTACTCTTAAAAATGTGCATGAGACCATCGTTGTTCGGGCTGATACACATATACGCGTTGCCGTATTGCCGGGTATACTTTTGCTTCATGCCCGGGAAAAGGCGGTCCAGGCAGCGGTAGAAATACTCCCGGTCCCCCTCCCGCAGCGTCACGCCAAAGTCAAAGCACAGGATTCCGCGGACCTTGGCGCGGACACAGTAGTCCAGCACCCCCCGCAGGTTTTCCTCAGTGTCGTTGATGAACGGCAGGATCGGGCTCAGCCACACGACCGTGGGGATACCGGCATCCCGAAAAGCCTCCAGCACATGGAAGCGCTCCAGCGTGGTGGACACGTTGGGCTCGATCTTCCGGCACAGGTCCTCATCGAAGGTCGTCAGCGTGATCTGCACGACGCATTTGGTTCTGGCATGAATCGCCTTCAACAGATCCATATCCCGCAGGATGCGCGCGGACTTCGTCTGAATCGCCAGCCCGAATCCATACCGTTCGATGAGGGCGAGGCACTGCTTCGTGATTCCCAAGTCCTCCTCGATATGCATATACGGATCGCACATGGACCCCGTACTGACCATACAGGGCTTTCTTCTTCTGCGCAGCTGCGCCTCCAAAATCTGCGGGGCGTCGCGTTTGACCTCTATATCCTCAAAATCGTGATTGATCTGATAGCACACGCTGCGGCTGTCGCAATAGATGCAGCCATGGGTGCATCCGCGATACAGGTTCATCCCGTTCTCCGGCGAGAGTATGGTTTTGTAATCAGCATAGTGCATACTTGATATGTTAGCACAGAAAACCTGTCAACAGCGCGTCATGTTGCTCCGGGGATTCCGGTTGGGGTCAGTTTTATTTGAGCCAATCTTTCCGGCCACGGGCAATTGTCGGTCTGGCCGCGCTGTGTTAAGATGCCAAATGTCCCGGTTATCGGGGCTTGCCGGATGCCCGATCTTCCGGCGACACAGAAAGGAGCTGAGCCGATTGGCACGTACGAACCTGACTGCAAACATGGCGTGCGGGGTTCTTCGTGTTCGGTTCTGCCTGTTCTGAAAGGCTGTGCCTACCCCTCCCCCGCCGCGAACCGGCGGGGTTTTTTTATGCCCCGGTGGAATGTGAACCAATAAGGAGACCGGGATGGATCTGGACAATTCACCAATTATCAATCTGGGCATCTTCGCCCATGCAAACGCCGGCAAAACCACACTGACCGAACAATTGCTCTACCGCTGCGGCGTGCTCAAAACGCCGGGGCGCGTGGATCGCGGCGACACCGCCACCTATTCCATGTCCATCGAGCGCCGCCGGGGCATCTCCGTGCGGGCGGCGCTGGCGTGCTTCGCCCACGATGGCTTGCGCATCAACCTGATCGACACGCCGGGCCATGTGGACTTCGCCGCCGAAGTGGAGCGCGCCATGGCCGTGCTGGATGGCGCGGTGCTGGTCGTGAGCGCCGTGGAGGGCGTGCAGCCGCAGACGCGCACGCTGATCCGCGCGCTGCTGGGCCGGCGGCTGCCCACGCTGATCTTCCTGAACAAAACCGACCGCGCCGGCGCCAACGCAGAGCAGGCCCTGGGCCAGCTGCGCGCCGCCGGCCTGCGGCCCGTGCCGCTGGCACAGGGCGATCAATGGCTATCCGCCGAACAGCAGGCGGAGAACCTAGCCGCCTATGACGACGAAACGCTGACCGCCGCGTTGGAGGAACGGGTAGAGGGGCCGGCGCTGTGGCAACGGCTGGCACAGCTGTGCCGCGATGGCTCCGTGCAGCCGCTGTTCGCCGGCAGCGCGTTGGCCGGGCACGGCGTAGCTACGGTGCTGCAGGGTATCGCCGGCCTGCTGCCAGCCGCCATGGCCGGCGGAGAGGCGCTGTCGGCGCAGGTATTCAAGGTGAGCCACGAAAAACAGCGCCTGGCCTATGTGCGGCTGTTCTCCGGCAACCTGGCCGTGGGCGACACGCTGGCCGGCGCAAAGGTGCGCACGCTGCTCAGAGCTCAGGGCACGGGCCTTGCGCCCGCCCAACGGGTGTGCGCCGGCGACATGGCGGCGCTGGGCGGCTTTCGGGAATTGCGCTGCGGCGACATCCTGGGCAGCGCCGATCTGGTGCCGCCGGCGGTGTTCAAGGCCGTTCCGCTGCTGAGCATGCAGGCGGTGCCGGCACAGCCGCAAATGCTTCACGAACTGCTGCTGGCGCTGACCGAGCTCAACGATGAAGACCCCCACCTGGGCCTGCGCTGGGACGCGGAGCTCAAGGAGATCCACATAGACCTGATGGGCCCCATACAGGCCGAGGTGCTCACGGCGCTGCTGCTGGAGCGCTACGGTCTCCAGGCCGCGTTTCTGCGGCCTGCCGTGCTCTACAAGGAAGCGCCGCTGGGCCTGGGGCGCGCCACGGCCAGTTGGGCGCGGTGCAGCGGCGTGGAGCTGGCCATAGAGCCGGCGCCGCCGGGCAGCGGCCTGCGCTTCGTATCTGAGCTGGCTGTGGATTGGCTCTATGAGCGCTACCAACGGTTGGTAGAGCGCGTGGCCCTGGCCACGCTGGGCGGCGGGGCCTTAAGGGGCTTCCCGCTGACCGACGCGACGATACGCCTGGTGGGCGGCTGGTGCGACTCCGTGGGCTCGGAGCCGGGACACTTCAACATCGCCGTGCCGCTGGCCGCCATGCGCGCGCTCCGGCAGGCCGGCACGCGGCTGCTGGAACCCATGCTCGCCTTCACGCTGCAGGGCCAGGCCCATGACCTGGGGCGGCTCACGGCGCTGCTGGTAGCCGCCCGCGCCGAGTGTGGCGTGCCGGAGTTCGATGGCAACGCCTTTACGCTGCGCGGTGTCGTACCAGGAGTTACGGGCATGCACCTGCCGGTGCAGATCGCCCATGAGACCTCCGGGCGGGGGCAGCTCTCCTGCGAGCCTGCCCCCTACTGCCCCGCGCCGGACACCGTGGACGCCCAGCGTCGCCGCCCGCCGCCGGACCCCCGGGATGAGGCCAACTTCCTGCTTCATATGAGGGGAGCTACATCCGGCTGAGCCGCAAGCCCTCTCCCCAGACCCCTCTCCCCAGGCTGCGGGGCTTGCTTGCCCATGCCCCGCAGCCTGCGCCACGGTCAACGCGGTATGCAAATATGTGATTGACAGAATTTTTGCATGGTGCTTATAATGACGAAAGCATGAGATAAACAGGAATTCGTAAGTAGCTTTGGATCATTTATGTATAGGTGGTTTTAACGATGACCAAAAATCAAAACGAATTGGTAAACCAACTCTACCTTTCATTGACAGAAGAGGAAGTGAAAATTTACAAGGCAATAGTCGATTATCTACTGGAATTAGGATATATCCTGCAAAAACAAAGCACGAAAAGTTTTGGATTAATATTTAAGCATAAAATAAACGGTAAGGTGATTGCTAAAATAGCGAAAGGGAGTATAAAGGTTAAGTTTTTCGCCTGTAAAAATATTCCCGGCAAATACATCAAAGCTCTGTACGACGAGTCTGTAGCAAATGAAAATAAATACAGCATGGAGATTCCAGCTCCACCATATGAAACACTGGCTGCTGGTCATATTATGCTAAAATGCACATTGGCATGCAGCGTATGCACAGGTGGTGGCATGAGGTATTACCATAAATATTTTGATAGAGAAATTTACAGATGCGGTGCGTATCCTGTTTTAATAGAGGATATAAAAGAAAATGATGTGGATGATTTAAAACAGATATTTATTCGAACAGCACAGTTATTTTCTTTCAATAGCATAAGAGTACGAACAATATCAGAGGACAGTTGAAAGGGAGGCTGAGCCGCCTCCCTTTTTTGTATCGATCCTTCAGAGTCTTTTCTACGCACATGGTTTTTTGACCGATTGGAATATGGTATAATGTCAAGTAATCTGCCATGGAAGCAAAGAAAAGGCTGCACCGGATATGTTTGGATACCTTCTGCCGGATAAACAGGAGCTCAAGGTCAAGGAATTTGCCCAGTACCGCGCGGCCTATTGCGGCATATGCCGCGCCATTAAGCTGCGCTATGGCGAGCTGCCACGCCTGGCCGTGAGCTATGACGCGGCGGTGTTCGCCGTGCTGCTGGCCGGTGTCAGCGGTCAGCTGCCCACGGCCAAACGCCGCCGCTGTATCGTCAATCCCGTGCAGCCCAAGCCGGTTTTTGAAGGCAGCGCCGCGCTGGACTATATGGCCGCGGTTAGCGTATTGCTGGCCTGGGGCAGACTAAAGGACGCCTGGGCCGACGAGCGGCACGCGCTGGCGCCGGTGGCCATGGGCGCGCTGGCCTTGGCCCGCCGCCGAGCGCAGGCAGATTTCCCCGCGTTGGCCGGCCACATAGAGGCCAGCCTGGCAGAGCTCACCGCTCTGGAGAAGGCCGGCTGCGCCGAGTTGGACCGGCCATCCGACGCCATGGGCAAGCTGCTGGGCGGCATCCTGCTGGACGGCATGGCGCTGGAACAAGGCCCCAAAGTTCTGCTGCGCTCCATGGGCTATCACCTTGGCCGCTGGGTCTATCTGGTAGACGCGCTGGACGACCGCGAGAAGGACGCTAAAACCGGCTCCTACAACGTACTGCTGCGGGCGGCCGACCCGGAATCCACCGCGGCGCTGGCCGCCGACGCTTGCGAATACGCCGCCAGCCAGGCCGCCGCCGTGCTGGACCTGCTGGATTTCGACTGGGGCAGAGAGATCATCACCAATGTGCTGTACCGCGGCATGCCCAACGTGCTGCACAGGGTAACCGATATCCACAAGGAGAAACCACAATGATGGACCCGTGGAAGGTGTTGGGCATAAAGCCCGGCGCCAGCGCAGAGGAAGCCAAGAAAGCCTACCGCGATCTGGTGAAGAAGTATCACCCCGATCGCTTTCAGGACCCTGCTGCCAAGGAGATGGCCAACGAGAAGCTCAAGGAGATCAACCAGGCCTACGACGAAGTGACCCGCGGAGGCGGCGGCAGCGCAGACGCGTCCTATGGCGGCGCCAACACCAACACGAACTACGGCCCTTCCAGCTCCGGCTATGCCAACAGCGATTTCAACGCCGTGCGCGTGCACCTGAACAACCGCAACGTGGACGCAGCCGAGCGCATCCTGGAGAACATGCGGGAGCGCAACGCCGAATGGCACTTCCTGCGCGGCGTGTGCTACAGCATGCGCGGCTGGTATGCCATGGCCCGCGAGCATCTGGCCAACGCCGTAAGCATGGAACCCAACAACACCGAATACCGCAATGCCCTGGACCAGATGGACGCATCCACCCAGACCTACCGGCGCAACGCCGCTCCGGTGTATGGCGGCGGCCGGGGCATAAGCACCTGCGACATGTGCTCATGCATGATCTGCTCCGACTGCTGCTGCGAAAGCATGGGCGGCGACTGTATCCCGTGCTGTTGACGCCAGGCCGGAGGAACGAAGCCTTATGAAGAACGCGCTGCCCAACCTGCCTGAGGCTCTTATGCCGGTCAGCGACATCCAGCAGGCCATCCCCGCGCTGCTGCGGGAGCACGGCGAGCTGCAAGGCCTGCACCTGAAGGGCCTTACCGTGGACCTGGACGCCGTGGAGGCTCCCTTTGCCGATTTTTCCGATTGCCTGTTTGAATCCTGCATCGTGACGCTCAAGAGTACCAGACGCTGCGGCTTCACCGATGTCGCCTTTCGCAATTGCGACCTGTCCAACGCCAACTTCCACAAGAGCACCTTTATCCGCGCGCTGCTCTGGGACAGCAAGGCGCTGGGCGCCAACTTCTCCGAGGCCATCCTGCGGGGCGTCACGCTCAAGAGCAGCATCCTGCGCTACGCCAACCTGACCGCCTGCAAGCTGACCAACGTGCGCTTCGAGGGCTGCGACCTGCTGCAGGCGTCGCTGGAGGATTGCAAGCTGTCCACCGTGGAATTTGATCAGTGCAACCTGAACTCCGCCACGTTCTCCTTCACCGCGCTCAAGGGCGTGGATTTGACCACGTGTGATCTGCAGGGCATCCGCGCCAACCCGCCGGACCTGCGCGGCGCCATCGTGGGCAACCACCAGGCGGTGGACCTGGCGGCTCTGCTGGGCGTCGTCATCAAATAAGACTTGCTGTATAATGTTGGATTGACAAAATAACAATTTGTATAGAAGACGGAGCGTAAACCATGCCAAACGTACTGGACACGCTGCGGGAACGCGGCTTCCTGCAGCAGATCACCTTCGAGGACGAGCTCTACAAGCTGTTGGACAATGAATCGGTCACGTTCTACGTGGGCTTTGACCCCACAGCCGACAGCCTGCACATCGGCCACTATATCCCTGTGATGGCCATGGCACACATGCAGCGGGCCGGGCACCGGCCCATCGCGCTGGTGGGCGGCGGCACCGCCATGGTGGGCGACCCCTCGGGCAAGACCGACATGCGGCGCATGCTGACTGCCGAAGACATAGCTTCTAATGCAGAGCACATCAAGGGCCAGTTCAGCCGCTTCTTCGATTTTGCCGATGGCCGCGCGATCATGGATAACAACGCCGACTGGCTGCTGAACTTGAACTATGTGAACTTCCTGCGGGAGGTCGGCGTGCACTTCTCGGTGAACCGCATGCTGACCGCCGAGTGCTACAAGCAGCGCCTGGAGAAGGGCCTCAGTTTCCTGGAGTTCAACTACATGCTGATGCAGGGCTATGACTTCCTGGTGCTGCACAACAAGTACGGCTGCAAGCTGCAGATGGGCGGCGACGACCAGTGGAGCAACATGCTGGCCGGCGCCGACTTGATCCGCCGCAAGGAGGGCAAGCCCGCCTATGTGTGCACGTTCTCGCTGCTGACGACCAGCGAGGGCAAGAAGATGGGCAAGACCGAGAAGGGCGCGCTGTGGCTGAGCGCTGCGCGCACGCCGCCCTATGAGTTCTACCAGTACTGGCGCAACATCGAGGACGCCAGCGTGGGCCGCGCCCTGGCGCTGCTGACCTTCCTGCCCATGGACGAGGTGAACCGCCTGGCCGGCCTGCCCGGCGAGCGCATCAACGAGGCCAAGAAGACGCTGGCCTACGAGGTGACCAAGCTCATTCACGGCGAGGCCGAGGCCGACGCCGCCCGCACTGCCGCCGAGGCGCTGTTTGAAGGCGGCAGCGACAGCTCGACAATGCCCGCCACGAGCTTCAAGGCGGCGGAGTTTGCACCCATGCGCATCGTGGACGTGATGGCCGCGTGCGGCCTGTGTGCCAGCAAGAGCGAGGCCACGCGCCTGGTCAAGGAGGGCGCCGTGTCCATCGACGGCCGCAAGGTCGGCGATCCCAACGAGCACCCCGACTTTGCCGAGGGCAGTTCCTTCGTGATCCGCAAGGGCAAGAAGGTCTATCACCGCGTGAGCATCGATGGCTGAAGCGGCACAGAGCCCGCCGCGCTATCGCACGCTGGAGCGCGAGGGCAGCTGGGAATTCACCGAGAAGAAATCCCGCTTCGTGGGTTACGCCGCGCCGGCGCTGCGCGAGGACGAGGCGATGCGCTTTGTGGAATCGGTGCGCGCCCGGCACCTCGGCTGCAGCGCCGTGCTTTATGCATACGCCTGCGGGTATCACGGCGAGCTGCAGCGCTTCCACGACGCCCATGAGCCCTCCGGCGGCCTGCTGATGCTGGAAGCGCTCAAACGCGCCCAGGTGTGCGGCGCGGCCACCGCCGTGGTGCGCTACTATGGCGGCATTCAGCTGGGCGCCGGGCCGCTGGGGCGAGCCTTCGCCCAAGCTGCGGCACAAGCCATCGCCCAGGCCGGCCCCTGCGAGGTCGAACGCACGCTGCGCTTTTCCGTGGCCTTGGATTACGGTCTGGCCGGCAAGCTGGAGCATTGGTTTGCCCACTCCCCTCACCGGCTGCTGGCGCTGGACTACGGCGAGCGGGTGCAGGCCCAGGCCGAGGTGCGCCTGTCACAGCAGGAGCGCTTCCGCGCCGACATCGCCGACCTGACCGCCGGCCAGGCGGAGCCCGAGCTGCTCAGCGAACGATACGCCCGTTGGGACTAGATTCGAACAGCAAAGCAATTTATCGTGTCTGCAAGGTCGCGAATCGGTTGACACCCGAGGACAAATATGATAAAAATAAGTAATTTTCCAAGCGCATAAAAAACTGCTCATATGAACACACTACGATGTGCGTTATCACAAGCAGCGGGAGGTCGATTGCCATGGGTCTGTTTCCAGTCGTCACCAATGAGAACCTGAAGCCCAAATATACCGACGCCAAGTCGTTGAAATTCGGCAAGCTGTTCACCGACTACATGTTGACGTGGCAATACACGACCGGCCAGGGTTGGCACGACGGCAAGATAGAGCCCTATGCCGATTTCAAGATGGACCCGGCTTCCATGGTGCTGCACTACGGCCAGGCCATCTTTGAGGGCCTGAAGGCCTATAAGCGAGCCGACGGCAAGACGCTGCTGTTCCGCGCCCGCGACAACTTCCGCCGCATGAACATCAGCGCCGAGCGCCTGTGCATGCCCACTCTGGACGTGGAGCAGGCCTATGAGGGGCTGTGTGAGCTGCTGCGCATCGAGGATGCGTGGATCCCCGACGCGCCGGGCACGTCGCTGTACATCCGCCCCACAATGATCGCGACGGACCCCTTCCTGGGCGTCAAGGCCAGCGACAACTATCTGTTCTTCATCATCTTGAGCCCCGTGGGCCCCTACTACCCGGAGGGCTTCAACCCGGTAAAAATCTATGTGGAAAACGATTATGTGCGCGCCGTGAAGGGCGGCACCGGCACCACCAAGAGCGCCGGCAACTATGCCGCCAGCATATTGGCCGGCGAACAGGCCAAGCACAGCGGCTACACGCAGGTGCTGTGGCTGGACGGCGTGCACCGCCGCTACATCGAGGAAGTCGGCGCGATGAACATCTTCTTCCGCTTCCGTGACGAGCTCGTCACACCGGCGCTGGCCGGCAGCATACTGGCAGGCATCACCCGCTCCTCCATACTGACGCTTGCTCAGGACATGGGCATCAAGGTCAGCGAGCGCGCCGTAGCCATCGACGAGGTGTTCGATGCCCACGACCGCGGCGACCTGCTGGAGGTTTTCGGCAGCGGCACGGCGGCGGTTGTGTCTCCTGTGGGAGAGATGAAGTGGCAGGACCGCACGATCACGATCAACAGCAACCGCACCGGCGAGCTGGCGCAGAAGCTGTACGATCAGCTGACCGGCATACAGCTGGGCAAGGTGACCGATCCCCACGGCTGGGTCACGGTTGTCTGAAGAAAATACTGCCCGCCGCATAAGATAAAGGAGCAAAACATTTCACAGCAGTCGCGTCGCGGCCGCCGTGGAGAATGCGAGGATCAGAATGCAGAAAAAACTCAAAGTTGCCATTGCCGGCGCAGGCATGGTCGGCCAGCGCTTCGCCATATTGCTGGAGAACCACCCGTGGTTTGAGGTCACGACGATTGCCGCCAGCCCACGCTCCGCCGGCAAGACCTTTGCCCAAGCCGTGGAAGGCCGCTGGAACATGCCCAAGCCCATCCCCGAGGCCATGAAGGACATCGTCGTCGTGGATGCCTCCGACGTGCAGGCCGTGACCGCAAACGCGGACCTCGTGTTCTGCGCCGTGGACATGGACAAGGCCGCCACCCGCGCGCTGGAAGAGGCCTATGCCCAGGCTGAGACGCCGGTGGTCAGCAACAACTCCGCGTGCCGCATGCTACCCGACGTGCCGATGCTGATTCCCGAGATCAACCACGCCCACACCGCCGTGATAGCGACCCAGCGCAAGCGCCTGGGCACCCAGCGCGGCTTCATCACCGTGAAGCCCAACTGCTCGATACAGAGCTACGTGCCGGCGCTGGAACCACTGCGGGAATTCGGCGTATCCCGCGTGCTGGCCTGCACATATCAGGCCATCTCCGGCGCGGGCAAAAACTTCGACATGTGGCCGGAGATGCTCGACAACGTGATCCCCTTCATCGGCGGCGAGGAAGAGAAGAGCGAGCGTGAGCCGCTGAAGATCTGGGGTGACGTGCGCGACGGCGTCATCGTGAACGCCGATAGCCCCTCCATCACGACCCAGTGCATCCGCGTGCCGGTGACCGACGGCCACCTGGCGGCGGTGTTCGTAAGCTTCGACCGCAAGCCCGGCAAGGACGAGATCATCGACCGCTGGCGCAGCTACAAGAGCAAGCCCGCGCAGATGGGCCTGCCCAGCGCGCCGGACCCGTTTCTGGCATATTTTGAAGAGGACAACCGCCCGCAGACCAAGCTGGACCGCGACTTCGGCAACGGCATGGGCGTGACCATGGGCCGCCTGCGGGAGGACAGCCACTACGACTACAAGTTCGTGTGCCTGAGCCACAACACGCTGCGCGGCGCCGCCGGCGGCGGCGTGCTCTCAGCGGAGTTTCTGGTCAAGGAAGGTTATATTACAGCGAAGTAAAAGAAAAGTCATGACCACCGGCTTAGCCGGTGGCTTGCACCAGCCCTATAAGGGCATGATACAGGCTTGCGCCTAAAAGGCGCTCTGAAAATCTGCCAACCGCAAGCATTCTCTGGCAGCCCCTTAAGGG
>JAEYPH010000016.1 GCA_023410875.1 Bacillota bacterium
GCTGTCTGGGTATCCTCTTGTAATTTACCGTCTCTAAAATATTTTTTCCAAATCGCCTTTTTTACTTCCTCCGCCAAATTGTTATAGTACTGCGCTTCCTTTGTTCTTCCCAGTACCTTGGCGGCTTTTCCTGTCAGCAGTGCAGAGTAGTAATAATAAGCGGAGGCTACATAATATGAATCTGTCCCTCCAAAGCTGCTGCTTTTATCCGGATTATCCAGCGCAAGCCAGTCGGCATAATGAAAACCGCTTTCCCAAAGTCTTTTCCCTTCATTCAGGGTATCATCCTGACGCTTTATGTAATCAACCCAGCTTGTCATATTCTCAAATTGGCTTTCCAGCAGTGTTTTATCTCCATAGAACAAATACATTGTCCAGGGAATTACGGTAGCCGCATCTCCCCAGGCGCAGGAGCCATATTGCTTATCCTCACCCTGACCGATCCGGTCTATTGTGATTTGTAAAACATCCGGCACAACATGAGGGACTGCGCCGCCTCGTACTCTTTGCTCTAATAACATGTCATATAGAAATTTATTGTAGAAGGAGGGAGAATACATATTAAAGCATGCTGTTGCGGCAAACACCTGTGCGTCTCCAGTCCAGCCCATACGCTCATCCCTTTGAGGACAATCTGTTGGTACATCAACAAAATTCCCCATCTGACTCCAAAGAGCATTCTCAAACAGACGGTTTACTTTATCATTTGAGGTTTTGATCTTGCCCACATGTTCCAAATCAGAGTGGAGCACACATGCCGTAAAATCCTTTAAATTAATTTCATCCATTCCCATTATTTTTGCATATCGGAAGCCATAAAAAGTAAAATGCGGGCGTACTATTTTTTCATTTCCATCCGAAGTATATTTAAACTCTTCCTTTGCCGTTCTTAGATTCTCATTGTAGAAATTATCCTCCTGCAATAGCTCGCCGAACTGAAGGGTTATCTTTTTTCCTTTTGGAAGATGGCATTTAAACTCAACCCATCCCGTCATAACCTGTCCAAAATCAATTACCTGCTCTCCGGCAGGTGTATGTAATAACTGAATCGGAGAAAGTCGTCTTGTAATTCTAAGGGGTGTACTGAGTCTTTCCGTAAGCGGTCCGCAAGGAACCGAAATCAACTGCGCCTTCACAAAATTCCTGGTATTGCAGTGACTGGAAGACCAATTCTCCACTTCTTTATTGGCGTCATATTCCTCTCCATCATAGATATTACTGCTAAGAACCGCAGACGGATGGCACAACCAGCTCTCATCCGTGGTAACATAAATGTGGGTATCATCCTCCAGTGTAATATCAAGTTCACAAAGAAAAGCAAATTGATCTCCGAATAACTCTGCCAGATGCTGATGAAAGCCAAATCTTCCTTTGTACCATCCATTTCCCAGGATTGTACCAATCCCATTCTCGCCTTCCTGCAAATACGCTGTAATGTCATAGGTCTGGTATTGCAGCCACTCATCATAGTCATTGTAAAATGGAGCTAAATATTCATCCCCTACTTTTTCACCGTTTATCTCCATTTCATAAAGTCCTAAGCCTGTTACATATGCACGAGCCGCCTTTACTTTTCCGGGAAGCTGGAATTTCTTATACAGGATCGGATGAACATCCTTTTCAAAAGGTGAAGTTATCCACTGCGCCTTCCAGGGCTGTTCTCCCTTTCCCGTTTCGAACCAGGCAGTTTCACTGGTGGCAGCTTCCTCATTATCTGCCCATACCGTAACACGCCAGTAGTAACGTGTGAGGGGTAAGAGTTTTATTTTTGCCGTATATCCTAAGGAACTTATTTCCTTACTGATGCCGCTGTCATGAACAATGGTTTTAAATGAATCATCCAAAGCAATCTCAATCCTGGCGGCTTTCTGAAACTTGCCTGTCGTTTCGGAAGTAATCCAGGAAAAAGTAGGCTCATTTATTAGAAATCCTAACGGATTAATTAGATGATTTGTCATCAAATGTGTAATTTTCATTTTGCTGTCTCCTTATCATGTTAATTGAGATTAGGCAATACGAAGGCGCGCAGAGATAATTATGCAATATGAATTTTCTATTCTGCCAACCTTGTAAATAAATCCTCAAAAAGCCTATCTCTATTGATATCATATACATACCGTATAAAATACTTGTTAACCTTTCACGGCTCCGGAAGTTAACCCTTCCATATACAGTCTTGAAGTACCAGAGAATAAAATAAGCAAGGGCAGGGTAGCAAATACAAAGCCGGCAACCATAGAGCCTATGTCAACAGTACCCGATGCAGACTGAAATACACGGATTGCAACCGTTATCACCTGTTTAGAATTACTCTCAATAGCCATAAGCGGCCAGATAAAGTCATTATAATAATCAATCATTTTCATTACCACGATTGTAGCCAGTATCGGCTTTGATAATGGAATGGCCATTTTGAATAAGGATTTTACTTCATTACAGCCATCAATTCTTGCAGATTCGAACACCTCTGTAGGAAGCTCCTGCATAAAGGTTCTGCATAAAAGAATACCGAATACCTGTCCTCCCGATACCCAGGGCAGGATTAAAGCCCACCAGGTGTTATAGATCCCATAGGTCTGCATTAAGG
>JAEYPH010000045.1 GCA_023410875.1 Bacillota bacterium
CCTTAAGGGGCTGCCAGAGAATGCTTGCGGTTGGCAGATTTTCAGAGCGCCTTTTAGGCGCAAGCCTGTATCATGCCCTTATAGGGCTGGTGCAAGCCACCGGCTAAGCCGGTGGTCATGACTTTTATACAACAAAACAGCTAACGCTTTTTAAGTTTCAATTTTTCAGTGCATTTGTTATAATGTTTTCATTCATATATTGTGGTGAAGTTTATGCAAAATGCCATCGTGTTCGACGTGATGCCACCGACCTTTGAAGACTTTAAGAAATTTAACCACTTCCATTTTAGTCAAAAGCGTTGGCGAATTCCGGTTATGTTGATTGGAGGTGCCAGTGTACTGCTTTTATGGGTGTTTTACGCGCTTGGTTATGACGAGTACTTCTCGTTTACGTTAGCGCTTACGATTGTATATGCGCTGTATTTTGGTTTGTTTAGATTCATGCTTGATATAAGATTGAAGCGTCACTTCCATTCAGCACAGTCCAGGTGCAAGTCTAGTACTAGATATGAGTTCCGAAGTGAAACCATCGTAGCCTCTCAAGAGAGTGAAGAGATAAGCGGGCACTCCGAAAGGCAGTATCAAACCCTGTATAAGGTGTATGAAACAAAGAATGCTTTTTACCTCTACACTACGTTGAATCAGGCGTTATTAATCCCGAAATCGAATATAGGGCAGGCGACGGAACAGCTTTCCGCTCTGCTGCAAAACAAACTTGGAGATAAGTTTGTCAAACGGGCTTAGGTAAAATCATATGATAGGTATCATATAGCGGAGAATTGTATGGAAAACACCATTATAGTTGAAACGAAGCTTACTTTGCAGGATTATAGGAAATTCAGAATCTTCCAACAGTATCATAGAAGACGCTGGGTAATACCAATGTGGGTGGGATTATGCGTTTGGGTGCTGCTGATATGGCTGTATTATCTCAAAGTCTACGAGGGGTACTACTCATATCCGCTTTGGGCGACGGCCGTTCTTTTAGCGTACTTTGGGTTTGTATTTGTCATGGATAGTGTCAATGAGAAGCGCTATGTACGCTCGGCAAAGCATCTTTTCAATTCGAAAACACGATATGAGTTTCGGGAAGAAATAATACCTGTCACTAGCGTGAGTCCGGATGCGACTGGGCACTCTGAAGTGCATTACAGTGCTTTTGATAAGGTTTATGAAACAAAGGATGCTTTTTACCTTTATTTTTCGCTGACCCAAGCCTATCTGATTCCTAAGGAACAAGTTGGGCAAGCAGTGGAGCAACTGTCTGCTCTTTTGCGCGATAAGCTCGGTGATAAGTTTGCTAAACGGTGTTAGGCTTGCAGACGAATGCAGAATCCCCTCAGACTGGCCGAGGGGATTCTGTTTTTTAGATTAAGCGGTAGCAACAGCTTCTTTGCCCATGTCGCCGAACATGACCATATAGTAAATGCGCCCGGTATCAAAGACATAGAACTCGATCTTCTTCTCCGCGGCGGCGTCCACGCGGTAATAGAACACCGGCTGGCTGATCTCGTCGGCAATCTTGACCATTTCAGCGATGCCGTCAATGGGGATCGTGGCCAGTTGCTGATAGGGCAGGGGATTCTCCAGGCGAACCAGCCGTTCGCCGTGCTGCTGAAAGATTCTGTCCACACTTTTCTTGTACACGCTCTCGGCGTCAGGTTTGTGCCGGGGCATGGTGAGCATCGTGAACCAGACGCCACAGCCCAGCGCCAGCGCGAAGCACGCGAGCGCGTAAGGCACATAGTTGATACGGTCAGGCGGTGTCGCGATACGCAGCTCTACCTTATTTTCCGCTGTGGGCGTACCCTGTACGACCAGCACATTTTCCAGCATCGGAATCATGTACTCCACGGTCGTGGTGTCGTTCACCGGCCCCAGAGGTCCCTGCACTGTGGCATTCACATGGAAGAGTACCTTCAGCTCATTTGTGGTGCCGGCCTGGGTTTTGCTGTATACACTCTTGGCATAGTCAATGAACTTGTTCACATCCAGATCTATCTTGCGTTCAAAGCTGCTTGTATTGGCGACACTCTCCGGCGCAAGCAGCTCTTCATCCTTCTGCCAGATGACGAAGTCTGGGTCGATGTACTTGCTGGTGTCGCTGGCGTAGGCGACCAACTGTGCTTGTGCCGACACGACATAATCGCATGGTAAATCCTGCAAGCCCTGCATCGCATACTGCAGATTAAACTGTACGCTCTTCACATAGGTGAGCAGACGCGCTTCCTTTGCACCGGGCTTTGGCTGAGTATAAAGATCGTTGGGCTTGTATTCCAGATTGTAGTCCACCAGCAACCGGGTGCTGCCGTGGCGCAGGCCAGTATCCACAGGCTGCCGGAACTCTAACACCATCAGCACAGCACCACCTGCCAACAGCAGTACGCCCACTACCGCAAGGGCTATTCGGTGATGAGCGGTTGTTATGAGTTTAGGCGTCGTGGTCTTCTCGTGATTCTTGGCTGCCTTGGTCTTTAGCATGGCTGTTCCTTTCAGTGGGCTCGAATCAGGTAAGTCAGGTAGCCTAATTTCGGTACGGTCGCGACTACCTTGCCTCGAATCTGCGCCGCCTTTACGGGCTTTAAGTCGCGAACATTGTTGTTGTCACCCTTGGTGATGTATACAGTGGCGTCGTCCACGACATCAATGTCTATGACGCGGTGAATGATAAAGAATTCGTTGGACCAATATTGCACGATGTCGCCGATTTTGATTTCGTCCGCGGATGTGCGCTCAATTACGACGACATCTCCGGGATAAACCAGAGGCTCCATGCTTCCGCTCATGATCGTGACAGGATACACGGGGAACAACCCCGCGATAAACCAGACGATCGCCATGCTGACCGCCAGCACGGCGATCCACCCGAAGGGGTTTTCCTTTTTTGCATCTCGCTGCTTGACCTGCCCGGTGCGCTTCATATAGACATCGCGCAGCACATACAGGCTGAACAGTGGGAAGACTGTGCCGATGATGCCTTGGGCCAGCCAGGTCATGTTGGGCAGCACCGGCAGCACATAAATCGGCGCGATTGTCACAGCCTGATAGATCATGCCCATGGAAGCGCCGCCCAGATAGACAACATAGCAAAGAAAGATGTTGAGCACGAAAACAGGCAGAACGTCGCCGCCTACGAAAGTCACCAGGTCTTCCCATGTGAGGATCGTGGTGACCTTGCTAAGGTTCAGTGTAAGCATTGCGTAGAGGATGGAAATCAGGATGGAAAAAAGTATTTGGTGCTTTTTCAGCGCACCATTGATGGCGTAATTGCGCACCCATTCCATCATGACCGGCACCGCAACGAAGGCTAACAGATTTTTCACAATTGCTAATGGCATTTGAGAGAAGGGGGTGCGACTCATGCCAAAGGCAAAGCCGGAGGCAAAATAGGTGATAATGTACACAACGGCGGTGAGAAACACCCACAAGAGAAGAAAAGGCCTTAGGATGAGTTTGCTGGCAAACCGCACACGGGGTTGAAACAAGATAAAAAAGCAAAGCGCAAGCCACAAGGATGGATAAAGCCAGACGGTGTATGTGGTGCTGAGCAACCTGGGCATGATCAGATTCGCGCCGGCAAAAAGGAGCAGGCAGCAAAAGATCCCGATGATTTTTTTCTCGCGTTTATCCATATATACAGTATACCATAATAAGGATGGATTGAATCGATCAACGAACACTTTTGTGTTCATAAAAAAGCCGGGGCTTGGAGTAGCCCCGGCTCATACGGGCGCGGATCATTCCTGCTCGAAATTGGCCTGGATCCTGAAACCGAAATCCCTGTCGTCGGCATTGGGCTTGTTATATTCGTTGCCCACCGAACTCAACATCGTCAGATATACCTTGATGGTTACATCTCCCTTGACCGGAACAACGATCTGCCCCGGCGAAGCAACTGTGTTGTTTTTGGCCAGACTGACTGCGATTTCCTTGCCGTCCTTGCCGGCATTCGGCTCGGCGATGCCCACAGTCAGGGCGCCCACGGGGCCATAGATGTTGGATACACTATAGGATGACAACTTGACCGGCATGGTGCCCGTGTTCTTCAGCTTGATCGTATAGATGGACTGCCGGCTGCTGTCGGGATAGAGGTCGGCGGCTTTTAAGTCCACTGAGAACTTGTCATCGGCGATGGTGGCAGTCGCGTTAGCCACGCCGTTGGTGGTCGCTTCATCGACGATCACCTCAAGGTTGCCAAGTGTCCCACTCACATTCATAGGCAGAATTTGGCTCCAAGCCGCATAACCAATGCCCATTACTGTAAGGGCAGCAACTAGCACAGCAACGAGGGTTCGCATCTTTTTCATTCCCATTGTCTCCTTCATTCCTAACAGGACTATGCCTGGTGATTTCCGCTTCTCAGCCGTCTCAATGCTGTTCAAAGAGCGGTTTTAGCTCGATTTCAAATGCCTGATCCTGTTCGGTCAGCGTTGCGTCTTTAGCCAAGGTCAGGATTACCGTTAGTGTAAGACTGTCATTTGTGGAAAGTTTCTGATTCAATGTGACCGTTTGAACAGAGCTCATTACCATTTTTTCTTTGTTCCCGATCTTGATGCTGATGTGAGCCAGTACATCCTCAGGTCCGTTTTTTGGTGTCAACTTTACATTTCTTAGAATGGCGTCTATGTTTCCTATATTCTTGAACTTAACAGCATACTTGCGCGAGCTGCCAGGCAACAAGTTGGCAGCGACCAAAACCGCGGAATCCTTATCATGGGTGGCAAAAGCCAATGTATCATCCTCAAGCAGCTCTCCATTTGCCTTCACGGCCTGGGCGTCCGCTACCTTAATCTTGAAGGTGCCCAGCGAGCCGGACATCGTGATGGGAATGGTTTGGGTCCAAAGGGAATAGCCCACCCCCATGAACGTAACGGCGATCGCCACGACCATAGCTATGAGCTTGATTTTCGTCATCCTTGATTCCTCCCATGGTGGATAGAATCAGAAATCCCGGCTGGCGGCCAACCGCCAGCCGGGGCGCGAGTTGATTATTCCTGGCTTGTGGTCTCGAAATAGGGGGTCAAGCTGAAAGCGAAGTCCTTCTCCTCATAGGGATTTGCGCCGGGCAGCCCAACAACATCGTCCATTTTGAGCGTGTAGGTCATGGTGAAGGAACCACCATTGGGCTCGATGCGAATCGGGGTAACACTCACGTTCTTGATATCGTCAAGCTGGAAAAGGAGATTGGCGATATCCAGGTTCAACGCAGGGTCGGTGCTATTTGACTTAATGGTCATGATGTAGTTGGCGGGATTCTCGGTACCAAGTAAATTGGAGTCGGGGACCATAGTGAAGCTCCTCAAAACCACAGGCATCGTACCGTTGTTCGTGATGGTGGCAGTGAAGACGCACTGGGCGTTGGGGTAGAAGTCATTGGCCACAACGGCAAGGGACTTCCCGTTGCTTGCCTTAGTTGCGGTGACGTCCAGATACTTTTCATAGGTAACCTGAGCATCGCTGTAAATGACATCGATGTGGGAAGTATTGCCGTCCACAGTCATGGGGAGGATCTGGCTCCATGCGGCGTAGCCAATACCCATGGCCATGAGAGCGACTGCGATGGCGATGACGAGGACCCTTGCCTTTTTCATGTTGTGACTCTCCTTCTACATACAGGCTTAAGCCTGTTAATGTCTCTGGCAGTATCCCCCGGTAATGGTTATCTATTCCTCTTTCGCGCACATCATAGCACACAATAATCTTACCGCAATCTTATTGAGATCTTATTTCAATCTTATTTTCGGATTGTTTAAGGTGTTAAACAATACAATAAAACCAATGAATAAAACATAAAAGAGAAAAATGTCGAACTCTGTAGAATTTAATAAATTAAAACATAAACGGCACCCAATTGTTGATTGGAAAGAAGATTGGCATGTATGAACATTTATTATTGACAGTCATTTGAATTTAGAGGAAATTATATTCTACCTTCCTGTAAGCATAAGGAGGATTCTAGTTCAGCATAAACGCGATCACTTAAGTCCACGCAACATCAGCAGCATGTGGATGAAAATGGCAAAGCATTTTAGGAAAGGAGCTAAGCTTTGTTCAGCAACTTTGATTTGACCGTGAATTGACGGTGTGAATTGACGGTGTGAGTTGTAAAATGAAATGTCGCAGAGGGTAAAAAAGAGACCCACCTAACCGACCAGACAGCTACAATGAAGTTGCAACACAAAAAAGCAACTGAGGTGGCAAGATGGGTCGAGCACAGGATACCAAAAAAGAAGGCAAGTGGGAACAGTTAAAAGAGAAAGACAGGTACCAAATCGAGGCATTGGCCCGCGCCGGAGTAGGAACGGGAGCTATAGCCAGGCAACTGAACCATAATAGGCGGACGATACAGCGAGAACTCAAACGAGGGAAAGTGAC
>JAEYPH010000046.1 GCA_023410875.1 Bacillota bacterium
CCTTAAGGGGCTGCCAGAGAATGCTTGCGGTTGGCAGATTTTCAGAGCGCCTTTTAGGCGCAAGCCTGTATCATGCCCTTATAGGGCTGGTGCAAGCCACCGGCTAAGCCGGTGGTCATGACTTTTACCAGTGTGGCCGTTTTTCCATAACCCCTGGCATAATGTGGTATACTATTCGTGTTAATCCATTGCAAAGGAGGAACGAATATGGACATTCGTACCCGCATTCCGCTGAACAACGGCACAAGCATACCGCTGCTGGGCTTTGGCGTGTGGCAGGCCAAGGATGGTGAGGAGACCCGCCGTGCCGTCATCTGGGCGCTGGAGGCCGGCTACCGCCATATCGACACCGCCGCCGTCTACGGCAACGAGCACAGCGTGGGGCAGGCCATGCGCGACAGCGGCATCCCGCGCGAGGAGATTTTCCTGACCACCAAGCTGTGGAACGAGGAACAGCGCCGCCACAACCAGATGAAGGCCTTCGAGGACAGCCTCAAGCGCCTGGGCACCGATTACGTGGACCTGTACCTGATCCATTGGCCGGTGGCCGGCGTGTTCGTGGAATCCTGGAAGGTCATGGAGGAGATCTACAAGAGCGGCCGGGCCAAGGCGATCGGCGTGTCCAACTTCAAAATACACCATCTGGAGACGCTGCTGGCCCAGGCGGAAATCGTGCCCGCAGCCGACCAGATGGAGTTCAACCCGCTGATGCAGGACAACGACCTGTTGGCCTTCTGCCGTGAGAAAGGCATCGTATTTGAAGCGTGGAGCCCCCTGGGCGTGGGTTCGCTGACCCATGACCAGACCACCGCGGCCATCGGTAGCAAGTACGGCAAAACCGGCCCTCAGGCCATCCTGCGCTGGATCATCCAGAAGAACATACCGGTGTTCCCCAAGTCCGTGCACCAGGAGCGCATCCTGCAGAATGCGGACATCTTCGATTTCGAGTTGAGCCCCGAGGACGTAGCCGCCATCGATGCCATGAACCGCAACCAGCGTTCTGGTGCTGATCCGGATAATTTTCACTTTTAGAATACCGATATCCGAGATGAAGCCGTTCTTTTTACAAGGACGGCTTTTCCTGTAAAAGGAAACCATTCAAGCAGAGCGAGGTGCATGTGTGGAAAAGTGGGACGTTTACGACAGGCAAGGGAATCTGACCGGAAGAACGAAGACCAGGGAAGATACTCTGCTAGATGGTGAATACCATCTTGGTGTTTCGTTGTGGATCATCAATTCCGAAGGGAAGCTGCTGATCCAGAAGCGGGCAGCCTGCAAGAGAATACACCCCAATAAGTGGTCTATCACCAGCGGGGCCGTCCTTTCCGGAGAAACGAGCACGGAAGGCTGCGTTCGAGAGGTGGGGGAGGAGATCGGCCTGCATTTGCAGCAATGCGACATCGCCTTGCTGTCCCGGAGCATCGGGAAGGACTGCATCTTTGACGAGTATGCCGTTATTCGCGACTTTCCCATCGAAGCGGCACTTCTGCAGCCGGAAGAGGTAAGCGACATAAAGTGGGCCACTTTGCAGCAGATCAGAGAGCTGTTCTAAATCGGTGAGTTTATGATGGGCGATATCGATGAGTTGGAAAAAGTGGCAGCTTATATTCTGGAGAACATCGGATGATGAGTATTTTGCATCATCAGTACATGATAAGGGGTTGTTTATCCCTGGCTGGAGTATGACTCTGCACCGCCCATGGAATACTAATCCTAAACTCCCCTGTAAAGGATTGGTATTTCATGAAGAGACGTACGGCGCTGTCGCTGTATGCGGCCGCCGCGATTTTATGCGTTGCCGGTATCCTGACGGTGGTGGTGAACGAGGTCTGGAAGGGCCGCCCGCTGCTGCCCGAGCCCACGCCTACAGAGACGGCCATTCCCCAACCGGTGGGCGTCATCACAAACCCACAAGGTGATCCTTCCCAGGGTGTCGTCACTGGCGATACCAGCATCTTTTGGATCACCAAATTCCAGGCTTGCGGCCATGATCGGGTCAGCGAGCAGCATCCGGAGCCCGCAGAGATCGGCCTGAGCTATCAGCAGTTCGCGGACCGGCATCCGGGATACAGCCTGATCGTCAGCTCCGGCGTGCTGCGTCTGGAGCGTACCGTGCAGACCTACTGCCCGGACCATTACGTCATCAAGAGTTCGGCAGATGGCACAATCTTCGTTTACCGCAACCTGGATGGCAACGACAAGCTGACTGTCGTCAGCAAGCTGGGCTTTGGCGTGGACGCCGTACCGCAGGATTATCAGCAGTATATCAAGGATGGGATTGCCTTTGGGAGTATAGAGGAGATTGAAGGGTTTATTGAGAGCGCTGAAACCTGATTGAAAGGATTTCGGGCCTCTGGTCGCGACCAAAGGGCTTTCCGATCGCCCTTTGGAAGCCTTCGGACCCCATTTATATAGTGAATGTATGTTTATGGACAGCCATGTAGGGCAAGGGCTCTGCCCTTGCCGCGTCTCTTGCCACATTGGAACGATGCGGCAATCTGAACTAAAGCCCCCTCGCCCCGTTGTTTGGACCGGGGACATGGGTAACACAATTCGGCGATAGTTCAAGAAGCATTTCTTGAACCTGAGGCCGTCAACAGCCGCCGCTTGCGAGGCCCTTTACAAGCCGCAGACGGAAGCTATACTGG
>JAEYPH010000070.1 GCA_023410875.1 Bacillota bacterium
TGCCAGTATAGCTTCCGTCTGCGGCTTGTAAAGGGCCTCGCAAGCGGCGGCTGTTGACGGCCTCAGGTTCAAGAAATGCTTCTTGAACTATCGCCGAATTGTGTTACCCATGTCCCCGGTCCAAACATACCCTAGATGATAAGTGAATCTTGCTCTGACTGCCAGCAGAGACATCAGCGCCGGAAAATATGCTATTTATAATAAGGGCTGGCCGGGAAGAAAGCAACAAGACTAGTTCCGATATCTCCCCCAGGGAATAGACAGAAGGACCATGTCGCACGCCGCTGCGATGAAAAGAGAGACTGCTAGGATAAAGCTCAAAACCTCATTACTTCCAAATGCAACAACAATTCCAATAACAAAAACAGATACGGTGAAAAAAAGAACAGAAAGAAGAAATGACACATAGCGCCATCTTTTTATGTGATGCGTGTAATCTATCAAGAAGAACCAAATGAATGGGTTTTTACGTCGGTGTTTTGTGCCCTTGCGTGCCCGTTTCCCCTGGACATCATCACACAGAACGTGTCTGGTTGCCAGAAGCAATAGAAAATTGCATGCGGAGCCAACCACAACAACTCCGATAACCTTAAAAATTTTTACAATTAATTGTGCATCCATGCGCTAACTCGCCTTTTCAAAACAAAAACCGGAAACTGTCGAGTATTTGAGATCGGCTTTTCTCACCTCCGATGTTTTTCTCTCGCTATGATAGGTTGCCAATACGATCTTTGGTTGCTTAGCGATGATCCAAAACTTGATAAACCAATTGTCAGCGCCTGTACCGGTACCATGCAATACGAGTTTATCTTTTAAAGTAGCATCCAGAACAAGCGACCGATGAAGCTTTATTTGATTCTCATCGATAAATTTTTTTGCCATCACACAGATATGCTCATCAAATGGCTGTTGCACATCCATTGCCGTATAGAAAGACAATGTGATTGCACCCTTTCCATTGCTGTCATAAACCGACGTGGCGTCATCCGTCTCCTCAATCATCCAACTGGATGGAATTTCATAACACAAATAATCTCCATGCGTTACATTCATCCGGCCCACTCCTGATCCTTCACCGCGCACACCAAATCCCGCTGAATCCCTTGATCCACCCGGTGAGAGTAGCCGGCGTAGGGCAGCTCATAGAGAGGCCGCAGGCCGTGGTCGGTGCACAGCGCCGCGGCCTCGTCGCGGCCCAGCGTGTGTTCGTTAAAGCTCATGACCAGCGCACCGCCGGGCTTCATGAGCGCCGCCCAGCCGGGCAGCGTCGTGTCCAGCAGCGCGGGCAGGTCGCTCTGGGCCGAGGTCTTGCTGCCGGCGGCAGTCTTGCCTGCATGCTGCACGCCGTAGGGCAGATCACACACCAGGATGTCGAAGCTCTCCTTCTTGAAACACCGCGCCGCGTGCCGGGTGTCCGCGCTGGCCAGCGTCAGGTTGTGGGCGTCGTCGGCCTCCCACGCTTCACGCGTGTTGGCGAACCGCACGGTAAAGAGATCCGCCAGCCGCTTACCCTTTTCTCCGGGCACCGAGGAGCGGCTGACCCTGTGCTTGAGGCGCGCGTTCTCCAGGAACTTCACAGCGTAGGAGCAGGCCTCCTGGTGCCACGTGGCGTTCACCTCCACGCCGCTTGCGTCCATGCCGCGGCTCAGGGCCTCCCACAATGTGGTGCCCTTGCCGCTCATGGGGTCCAGCAGGCTCAGGCGAGGGCTGCCGGTGCGGCACAGGCTGGCGGCCAGGTTGATCATCAAGGCCGTGAACTGCTCGTTGGTTTTGCCGCTGTACTTGAGCAGCGTGGCCATGCTTTCGCTGAGATAGCGCCCGCCCACGGGTTCCACCGGCTGCAGCCACCCGTCGCGCAGCTCGAACATCGCGTAGAAGAAACTCAGGGATTCCAGCACCCGGCGCTGCTCCGGCGTCAGCGGCTGCTCGCAGGCGAAGGCCAGGTAGGGCACGCCGCCCAAGGCGCGCCACTGAGCCCCCTGGGCAAAGCCGCCGGCCACCGCCTGCAACTCCATGCGGTGCAGCGGCTGCGACTGATCGAAATACACCCGGTTGTGGCCGGGATGCGCCAGCAGCGCGTAAGTCCTGCTCATATCTGAAACTCGATCTCCTCTCCGTTGCGCACGACCGGCGAAGGCTGGGCGTTGTATACGCGGGAATAGGGCGGCACCGTGTGGGTCAGCCACACGTTGCCGCCGATGATGCTGTCGTGGCCGATGCGGGTGTCCCCGCCCAATATCGTGGCGTTGGAATAGATGACGACGTTGTCCTCGATGTCCGGGTGGCGCTTGATGCCCTTGACCGGGTTGCCGTGCTCATCCAGCTGGAAGCTGCGCGCGCCCAGCGTAACGCCCATAAACAGCTTCACGTGGTCACCGATGGTGCAGGTCTCGCCGACGACGACGCCGGTGCCGTGGTCGATGAAGAAATACCGGCCGATCGTGGCGCCGGGGTGAATGTCGATGCCGGTGACCTGGTGGGCGTATTCGCTCATGGCCCGGGGCAGCAGCGGCACGCCCATGCGGTACAGCTCATGGGCGATACGGTGCACGCTGACGGCCTCGATGGAAGGGTAACACAGCAAGATCTCCTCGGTGCTGCGAGCCGCCGGGTCGCCCTCGTAGGCGGCCTGGATGTCGGTCGTGAGCACTTCGCGGATGTCCGGCAGCTTCTGCAGCAGCTCCAGCGTGATCTCCTGGGCGCGGCCCACGCATTCGTTGCAGTCGCAGGCGCGCTTGTCGGCGCGCTGGCAGCCGTTCACCAGCGCCTGCTCCACAAGCTCGCCCAGCAGCAGCGCCGCCTCGCGGATGTGGTTGCCGATTACGATGCCGGTCTGCTCCTCGTCGATGGGGTGCTTTTCATACAGGCCGGGGAACAGCGCGCTGCGCAGGTGCGTCAGCGCCCGCAGGATGTTCTCCCGGCTGGCAAAGCCCAGCGTACGGTCCTTGAAATAGGTCTCGCGGTTTTGCTCCTCCAGCCTGCGGGCCACCAGCGAGGCCTCGCAGTCCAGCCATTGGTTGAGCTTCATGTCTTCACGCCCTTTTTCGGGAATGATTCAGTTTATCACCGAACCCGCGTGATTGTCCATCACAGCAGGCAGAGAATGGCAGAGAATGGCAGCGTACCGAAGACGAAGAACCGCATTGATTTTTTCAGCCTAAAGATTATACTTAAAATGGTTAAATGGACTTATTTGCATAACAACCAATGTGAAACTAAACTTTTCAAGGAGGACTGCCTATGATCATCGGTTTACCCAAGGAGATCAAGAACAACGAGTACCGCGTGGGCCTGACACCCGGCGGCGTGCACTCGCTGACCGCCCAGGGCCACCAGGTGCTGGTGCAGACCGCCGCCGGCGTGGGCAGCGGCTTTGAGGACGCCGATTATGAGAAGGCCGGCGCGCTGGTGCTGGGCGACAAGGAAGAGCTCTTCTGCCGCAGCGACCTGATCGTCAAGGTCAAGGAGCCGCTGGAGCAGGAATACGCGCTTTTCCGGCCCGGCCAGGCACTGTACACTTATCTGCACCTGGCACCCAATCCGGAGCTGACCCACGCGCTGCTGGAGCGCGGCGTCACCGGCATCGCCTATGAGACGGTGCAACTGCCTAATGGCCAGCTGCCGCTGCTGGTGCCCATGAGCGAGGTGGCCGGCCGCATGAGCGTGCAGATTGGCGCGGGGCTGCTGCAGCAGAACAACGGCGGCCTGGGCGTGCTGCTGGGCGGCGTGCCCGGCGTGGCCCCGGCGGACGTCGTCATCGTGGGCGGCGGCA
The DNA here is from genome assembly GCA_023410875.1 of Bacillota bacterium. Taxonomy (GTDB): domain Bacteria; phylum Bacillota; class Clostridia; order Christensenellales; family UMGS416; genus JAEYRA01. The sequence continues at coordinate 3,773 of JAEYPH010000070.1, forward strand.
CCGTGGGCACCAACGCCGCCAAGATGGCCGTGGGCATGGGCGCGCGGGTCACCGTGCTGGACATCAGCTCCGCCCGCCTGGCCTATCTGGACGACATCTTCTCCGGGCGCATCAGCACGCTGTTCTGCAACGAATACAACGTGGCCCAGGCCGTGGCGGGCGCCGACCTGCTGGTGGGCGCGGTGCTGGTGGCCGGCGCCAGCGCGCCCAAGATCGTCAAGGAATACATGGTCAAATCCATGCGCCGCGGCTCGGTCATCGTGGATGTGGCCATCGACCAGGGCGGCTCGGTGGAGACCATCGACCGCGTGACGACCCACGACAACCCCAGCTACACGCGCTTTGGCGTGGTGCACTATTCGGTGGCCAACATGCCCGGTGCCGTGCCGCGCACCAGCACGCTGGCGCTGGAAGCCGCCACGCTGCCCTATCTGCACAAGCTGGTGCAGCAGGGCGTCAAGGGCGCGCTGCAGAGCAGCCCTGCGCTGCTGGCCGGCCTGAACACCTGCAGCGGCCGCCTGACCTGCAAGCCTGTGGCCGAAAGCCTGGGCCTGCCCTATGCCGAAGCGGCGGCCTGCGTGGCCGCTCTGTAAAGCCATGGATCACCCCTGCGAGCGCTGCTGCTCCCGGTGTCTGCAAAAGCTGTGCACCCGCGGCATCCCGATCTTCGCGTCCCTGGCCCATGCCGACCTGGAGAAGATCGCTTCGCTGACCGTGCACAGGGAATATGCCAAGGGCGACGTCATCCTGGAGGAAGGCAACCGACAGGATGGCGTCGCCATCCTCAATGAGGGCAGCGTAAAAGCCAGCAAATACACCGCCGACGGCCGCGAGCAAATCCTGTACGTATTCTCCGAGGGGGATTTCTTCGGCGAGCAGAACCTGCTCTTTGACCGGCCGGCCTTTTACAACGTCACGGCGCTGGAGCCGGTCAAGCTGTGCCTGCTGCGCAAGCAGGATTTCCAGACGCTGCTGCACGCCAACCCGCAGATTGCCATTACGATCATCGGCGAGCTGGGCTGGCGGCTAGCGCACCTGGAAAACGCTGTGCAGAACATGGGTGTGCGCAGCCTGGAGGCGCGCATCCACACGGTGCTGCTGGAACTGGCCGACAAATATGGTTCCCGGCACAAGGGCGGCGTGCTGCTGCGCCTGCCCTTGAGCCGCGAAGGCCTGGCCAACTACATCGGCGTGGCCCGCGAGACCTTGAGCCGCAAGCTGGGCCAGATGGAGGAGGACGGCGTCATACAGACCGTCAACAATAAGACCATTTGGATGAAAGATCTCTCTTTGCTGAACGAGGCCGACGCCCCACTAAAATAAACCCCTTTTTTTGATTCAGATCACATCTTCGCTTCCCTCCAAACCTTACAATGAAGCCACAAAGACAACCGCATGGAGGGAAACATGAATACGATGATGAACTTAAAAACCAATTGGCAGACTCAGACCATCGGCGACATCGTGGCGCGCCTGCCCCGGGCGGCGGCGCTGTTCCAGGCCCATCGCATCGACTTCTGCTGCGGCGGGCAGCGCCCGCTGGGCGAAGCGATTCAGGAGCAGAACCTGGACGCGCCGATGATCACGACCGCGCTGGACCGGCTGGCCGCGGCGCAGACCAATGCCGGGGACTTCCTTGCCATGGGCGCGGCGGAGCTGACCGACTACATCGAGAGCCGCCACCACACCTACCTGCGGGACGTGCTGCCCCACATCACCGAGCTCTTCAACGCCGTGCTCAAGGCCCACGGCGCCAACCACCCCGAACTGTTCCGCGCCCACGCCGCCTTTGGCCGGCTGCGCACGGACCTGGAGCAGCACCTCGTCAAGGAGGAAGTGCAGCTCTTCCCGGAACTGGGCGAAGGGAACACGAGGAACACCGCCGCGCTGGCCGCCCAGATCGTGGCCGAGCACGAAGCCGCCGGCGCACTGCTCAAACAATTGCGGGCGCTGCTGGACGATTACACTGCCCCGGAAGACGCCTGCCGCACCTACCGCCTGCTGTTGGAAGAGTTGGCGAATCTGGAAGCGGACCTGTTCCAGCACATCCACCTGGAGAACAACATCCTGCTCAAGGACATCGGCGGCAAGGGAGAGAACCACTATGCCTGAAGCAAGGACGCTGGACCTGAGCAAATCCGTCCACGACCTGTGCGCCCAGCACCCGGAGCTGGCGCAGGCCATGGCGGAGCTGGGCTTCACCGACATCATAAAGCCCGGCATGCTCCATACGGCAGGGCGGTTTATGACCATCCCCAAGGGCGCGGCAATGAAACGGCTGGATTTGGGAACCATAGTGGCAAAGCTCAAGGAAAAGGGATTCGTGATCGAGGAGGAGCAGGAAGATGAGTAATCTGATCAACAACCGGGAACACCGCCAACAGGTGCTTAAGGGGCTCATCGGCGAGCTGCACGCGGGCAAGAGCGTGGATGAGGTCAAGGAAAAATTTCAGGACACCTTCGGCGATGTTTCCGCCACGGAGATTTCCGAAGTGGAGCAGGCGCTGATCGCCGACGGCATGCCGGTGGCAGAGGTGCAGCGGCTGTGCGACGTGCACGCGGCGGTGTTCAAGGGCTCCATCGAGGAGATTCACAGCCAGGACGACCCCATGGACGAGCCCGGCCACCCGGCCAACACCTTCCTGCTGGAGAACCACGCCATAGAGGGCGTGCTGGCAGCGCTGCGCCCGCGCCTGAGCGCCTACGCCAAGGGCGACGACAGCGTGACGCCGGCCATCCGGGCCGATCTGGACAAGCTCTCTCAGCTGGACGTTCACTACAAGCGCAAGGAGAACCTGCTGTTCCCCTATCTGGAGAAGTACAGCATCACCGCGCCTCCCAAGGTCATGTGGGGTGTGGACGATGAGATCCGCGTGCTGCTCAAGCAGACGCGGGCGGCGCTGGAAGTCGGCGACCGCAAGGCCTTCGCAGCGCTGGCCGAGGACACGGTGAACCGCGTGGCCGAGATGATCTTCAAGGAGGAAAACATCTTCCTGCCCATGACGCTGGAGAAGCTGACCCGGGACGAGTGGAAGAGCATCTACGAGCAGAGCGGCGAGATCGGCTATTGCCTGCTGGGGCAGGCGCCCGCGTGGAACCCCGCCGCGGCCTATCAACCGGCCAACGAGCCCGCCCAGGCCGCCGCCACCGGCGCCATCGTGCTGCCCTCGGGCGCGTTCACGGTGCAGGAGATCACGCGGCTGATGGATACGCTGCCCTTTGACGTGACCTTTGTGGACCGCGACGACACGGTGAAGTACTTCTCCCAGGGTCCGGACCGCATCTTCACGCGCACAAAGGCCGTCATCGGCCGCAAGGTCAGCAACTGCCACCCGCCGGCCAGCGCCCACATCGTGGAGCAGCTGCTGGAGGACTTCAAGACCGGAAAGAAAGATCACGAGGATTTCTGGATCAGCATGGGGCCGCGCTTCGTGTTCATTCGCTACTTCGCCGTGCGCAGCGAGGATGGAGAATATCTGGGCACCTTGGAAGTCACCCAAGACATCGCGCCGGTGCAGGCGATACAGGGGGAGAAAAGACTGATGTCCTGAAAGCAGGTAAGGAAGGCCCACCGCGGTTGATGTGCGATGGGCCCTTTAATTTAACACTTTCGAAACGCGGAGAAGCAGCCCGGAGTCGCACTAGATAACGCCTGCCGAGAAACAAGGAGATTCCTCACGGAGTTTATCCTGAGCGAAACCGAAAGGTTCGAAATGACAATGGGGGAGTTGCACGGCACTTTTTTTCATTCAGAGGGCGCTGCGCCCGAAGAATCTCCCTATGAGGACGCTGGCGTTACGATGGAGCAACGTTTTTAAGCGTTTAGCGTATCTGTTCGCAATGACATAGGGGTTCAAAAAAATGGCTACAGGTTCCTTAATAAGTCATCCGGAAGAACAGCCTGAACCGGCGAACCCTCAAAGTGCATCTGGTTGCGCGTGACAATGCGGTCGATCTTGTGGCGCTTCGCGCACCAGGCCAGCAACGCGTCCTCATAATCCGGCATCTGCAGCTCAAACGCTCTCTCGCAGTCGGAGCCGGTCACGTCCAGAACCTCGACCACCGCAAGCAGACCCATCAGCGCTTGCTTGGCCTCCTGTTGGTTGTGCAAATGTTTCCTCAACAGATAATACAGGTCAGTTACAGAGCTGGCGGTGATAAAGCCCTGTGCCTTTTCTTCGGCGACCGCCATCAAAACAGCCTGCGCGGATCGGCAGAATGGCTCGCGCTCCATGAGCACGTCCAGAATGACGTTTGTGTCAATCAGCAGTCTCATGCCGCGCCAGCCGCTCCTCCCTTGCTTGCTCCAATGTCGTACCGTCGTTGGGGATGATCCCGACCAATGACCTTACGATTTCCGCTTTGTTGGGCTTGGCACCGGAAAGCCTGGCAATGGTCTTGCCGTTTTTGGTTATCAGGATATCCTCGGTCGCGACAAGGGCAAGGTATTTGCCGATGTTGTTCTTAAACTCCGTGGCAGTGACCAGCATGGAATACCCTCCTCACGATGGACAAAACCCAGCATTCCGGGTTCCACTAATATTATACGAAAATCGCACGGTTTTATCAATTAAAAATGAACGTTTTATGAAAAAGGAGATGGCCTATATGTTCACCCGCTTCCAGAACGCCGGTGCGAAGAGCAGCAGGATCGGGTAGATCTCCAACCGGCCGATGATCATGCACAGCGTCAGCACCGCCTTGCTCAGCCCGGAAAAGTCCGCGTAGTTGCCCATGGGGCCAACCATCTTAAGACCCGGGCCGATGTTGCCGATGGTGGCGGCCACCGCCGTCGTGGCGGACAGGATATCCTTGTTGTCCAGCAGCACCAGCAGCACGGAAGCTGCGAATATGGCCACGTAGACAAAGAAGAACGCCATGACGCCGGAAAGGATTTCCTCGTTGACCGCTTTCCCGTTGATCATGACCGAATACACCGACCGGGGATGAAGGATGCGCAGGATCTCGCGCTTGACGACCTTGAACAGCAGCAGCACCCGGATGCATTTGATGCCGCCGCCGGTGGAGCCGGCGCTGGCGCCGATGAACATCAAGAAGACCAGAATGATTTGGCTGAACGCCGGCCACAGGTTGAAGTCGTCGGTGGCAAAGCCCGTGGTCGTGATGATGGAGCTCACCTGAAAGGTCGAGTACCGTATGGCTTCTCCAACGCTGGAGAAGACCGTGCCATACAGATCGATGGTGATCAGCAAAACCGCCGCGGCCACGGTGCCCAGGTAGAAGCGCAGCTCCTCATCCCGCAGCACCGACCGGAAGTTGCCCTTGAGGGCTGAATAATACAAGGAGAAGTTCACGCCGAACAGCAGCATGAACACGGCGATGACACCATCCAGATAGGCGCTGCCAAAGGCGGCCACGCTGGCGTTCTTGTTGGAAAAGCCGCCGGTGCCAGCGGTGCCGAAGGCGTGGATGAACGCGTCGAAGAGCGGCATGCCGCCGGCCAACAGGAACGCGACCTCCAGAACCGTCATGGCCACATAGATGATATAGAGTATCTTGGCTACCTGCCCGATTTGGGGAACGAACTTCTCCGGCGACGGGCCGGGAGACTCGGCCTTCATGATGTGCAGCGTGTTGGCCTTCACCGAGGGCAGCACCGCCAGCATCAGGATCAGCACGCCCATACCGCCCATCCAATGGGTGAAGCTTCTCCAGAACTGAATGCCCCTGGGCAGGCTTTCTACATCCCGCAGAATGCTTGCACCGGTCGTCGTGAAGCCCGATACCGATTCAAACAGCGCATCCAGCACACCGGGAATGGCACCGCTGAACAAGAAGGGCAGCGCGCCGAACACGGAGATCAGCAGCCATCCCAACGCCACGATGGCAAAGCCGTCCCGCGCGTAGATGTTGGCCGTCGTCTGGCGCGCACAGCGCAGGCCCACCCCGGCACCCAGCAGAATCAGCATGGAAAACAGAAAAGCCGGCGCGTCGCCCTGCCGGTAAATCGCACAAACCACCAGAGGCGGAACCATGCACCCGGCCTCGATCCACAGCAGCATTCCCAGGCTTTTGGCTATCGCTCCATAATTCATCTGTCAGAGCACCGGTTCTATGATGTCGTTCAAGTCCTGCAGGCGTTTGTCCTTGGCGATCAGGATCACGCTGTCCTTCATCCGGATCACATCATTGCCGTGGGGAATGATGATCTCATTTTTGCGGACGATGGCCGCCAGCAGCACGCCTCGCGCCAGCTTGATCTTTTTGAGCGGCTGGTTCAAAAAATGCATGGGCTTGTCCACGGTGAACTCGACGGCTTCGGCCTTGTCTTCAAGTATCCGGTGCAGCGTATTCACGGCATTCCCCGTGGCGTTTTGCAGGCCGCGCACATAGCGCAGAATATGATTGGTCGTGATGAGCTTGGGGCTTACGATGCTGTCGATTCCCATGTTCTTGATCACGTCGGCATAGCTCATGCGGTTGATCTTGGCGACGACCTTCTTGACGCGGCATTGCTTTGCCAGCAACGCCGAAATCAGGTTTTCCTCATCCCTGCCGGTGACGGAAACAAAGCCTTCCATATCGGCGATGTTTTCCGAATGCAGCACCATGTCGTCGGAGCCGTCGCCGCAGATGATCAGCGTGTGGGGCAGCAGCTCGTTGAGTTCCACGCATCGTTGGCGGTTGATCTCGATGATCTTGACCTTGATGCCAATTTCATCGAGATACTTTGCCAGATAATAGGCCACCCTGCCCCCGCCCATGATCATGACGTTTTTGATCTTCTGGACCTGCAGGCCGATTCCCGAGCAGAACTGATAAACCCTGGTGGGCCGGCCGACGATGTGGATCGTGTCGTTCTCCCGAATCTCGAATTCGCCGTTGGGGATTACGACATCCTCGCCGCGCTGTACGGCCCCGATCAATATGCCCGCGATATTCTTAAGATCCCGCAGGCGCACGCCGCAGATAGGCATCGCAGAAGTGACCTTGATTTCCACCATCTCCACCCGCCCGCCGGCAAAGGTCTCCACGTTGATCGCGGGAGGAAACTCCAGCAGCCGGGCGATTTCTGCGGCCACCGCCTGTTCGGGGTTGATGACCATCGCCAGCCCCAGATCCTCCATGAGCTGGGAAAGCTCGTCGGCGTATTCGGGGTCGCGGATCCTCGCGATGGTATGCCCGGCGCCCAGCTTTTTGCCCGTGAGGCAGCACACCATGTTCATCTCGTCGCTGGTGGTGGCGGCGATGAGCAAATCTGCCTCCCGCACGCCGGCTTCCAGCAGAATCTTCGTGCTTACCCCGTTCCCCTTGATGCACATGACGTCCAGGTTCTCGGCCGCTTTTTTCAGTGCATCGGAGTTCTTGTCAATGATCGTGACGTCATTGGCTCTGTCCTTAGATAAGTTCTCCGCCAGGCTATAGCCGACCTTGCCGTCCCCGATGATGATGATCTTCATTGATCCACCTTATATACAGCCGGGTGAACACCCATGGCTGGCGCCGCGATCCAGAAAAAAGTGGAGACACCTCTCAAGAAGCTCTCCACCCAAAGCTCAAATCTTGGTCAGCTGCCTGCCCAACCGGAAATCTCAGCGTTCCCATATTCATTATGATGTTTGATTTTATTCTGTTCCAAAACACATGTCAAGCAGGAGAATTGCCAACCGGCGCACCGCTCACAGGCCCTGCGCATACATCGCGTCGATGCGTTTCTGCACGTCCTCATTCTCCAAAAACTCGTTGAACTCCATCCGATTGTCATAGATGCCGTTGGGCGTGAGCTCTATGACCCGGTTGGCCAGCGTCTCGATGAACTTATGGTCATGGGACGCAAACATCAAGTTCCCCTTGAAAGCTGCCAATCCGTCGTTGACCGCGGTGATGGACTCCAGGTCCAGATGGTTCGTGGGCTCATCCAGCAGCAGCACGTTGGCGGAGGACAGCATCATGCGCGCCAGCATGCAGCGCATCTTCTCGCCGCCGGACAGCACGCGCACCAGCTTGTAGGGGTCGTCGCCGCGGAACAGCATGCGCCCGAGATAGCCCCGCAGGAAGCTCTCGGTCTGGTCCACGGAATACTGGCGCAGCCAGTCCAGCAGGTTCAGCTCCGAGCCGTCGAAATAGGCCGAGTTGTCCCGTGGCAGATAAGCCTGGCTGGTCGTAACGCCCCAGCGGAAGCTGCCGCTGTCGGGCTCCATCTCCCCCATGAGGATCTGAAACAGCGCCGTGCGGGCCTGCTCGTTGCGGCTCAGGATGACCACGCGGTCCTCACGGCTCATGGAGAATGTCACGTTATGGAGCAGGCGCACGCCGCCGATGGTCTTGCTCAGCCCCTCGACAAAGAGGATGTCCTTGCCGGCCTCGCGCTCCGGCGAAAAGCCTACGAAGGGATACTTGCGGTTGGACGGGCGGATGTCATCGATCGTGATCTTGTCCAGCAACTTCTTGCGGCTGGTGGCCTGGCGGGCCTTGGACGCGTTGGAGCTGAAGCGCTCGATGAAGGCCTGCAGGTCGCGGATCTTCTCTTCCTTCTTGCGGTTTTGATCGGAGATCAGTCGATTGGCCAGCTGGCTGGATTCATACCAGAAATCGTAGTTGCCCATGGTCATCGCGATGCGGCCGTAGTCGATGTCCACCATGTGGGTGCACACGCGGTTGAGGAAGTGCCGGTCGTGGCTGACGACGATGACGGTGTTGGTGTATTCGATCAGAAATTCCTCCAGCCAGCGCACGGCGTGGAAGTCCAGATGGTTCGTAGGCTCGTCCAGCAGCAGGATGTCCGGGTTGCCGAACAGCGCCTGGGCCAGCAGCGCCTTCACCTTGTCGCCGCCGTCCAGCGCGGCCATGGGCTGGTCATAGAGCGCGGCGTCCACGCCCAGGCCCTGCAGCAGCTTTTCGGCGTCGCTTTCGGCGTCCCAGCCGCCCAGCTCGGCAAACTCATGCTCCAGCGCGCCGGCCAGCACGCCATCCTCCTCGGTGAAGTCCTCCTTGGCGTACAGCGCATCCTTGTCGGCGATGATCTGGTGCAGGCGCTTATGCCCCATGATGACGGTTTCGCGCACCGTGTGCTCGTCGTATTTGAAATGGTCCTGCTCCAGTATGGCCAAACGCTCGCCGGCGCCGATGCTCACTTCGCCGCTGGTGGGCTCCAGCTCGCCGGACAGGATGCGGGTGAACGTCGTCTTGCCTGCGCCGTTGGCGCCGATGACGCCGTAGCAGTTGCCGCTGGTGAACTTGAGGTTGACGTCGTCGAACAGCTTCCTGCCGCCAAAAACCAGGCTGACGCCGGTGATCGTGATCATGGGTTTCTCCTTCGGTTTCCTTGAAACGCCGTTCAATCGGCGCGGAACGTCATTGTAACAGAAAAGTCGTACAAACGAAAGGCAAGTGACGTAAAATGGCACATTCGTACATCGCACTGTTAAAATGCGTCATGTTTCTGGTATTTATCGTTATAAAGTGGTATAATGCTAATATTAGCGTAGCAGAGTGTATCCCGCGCGCACCCGCCCGGGTTCGCGCATCCAGCGGAGTGTTTTCCACACCATACCCAGCGTTTCCACGTTCTATGGGCTGGCCGTACCGTGGCCGGCTCGCGTTGTCGGCGATGGGGCGGCGCGTTGCGCTCCCCTTTGCGTCTTTCGCCATACGATCAAGGGGATGGATGCTTTGCATACGGATATGGATCAACCTTCCGGGTCAAACACTTTTTGGAATAAGGCCCGCGCCGCTCTGAGCAATTTCTTCGGCGGCTCCCTGTGGATTGCCTTGCTTTATCTGGTTGCGGGCATACTATGGATCGTATTCTCCGATCAGCTGATGAGCCTGCTCATCAGCGACCATGCGGTCATCGAGCGCGTCAGCATGGCCAAGGGCATCACCTATGTATGGGTGACGGCAGCCCTGCTCTTTCTGCTGATCCACAACGCGCTGGCGCGCCAGAAGCGCGCCGCCGCAGAGCTCAAGGAAAGCCTGCGCCTGCAGAGCGAAAGCCTGGCCCAGCTCAAAGAAAACCAATTCATGCTGGCCCAGAGCGAGCAGCGCTACCGCCAGCTTTATCACGCTCTGCAATGCGGCTATACGCAGCAGGAGATTCTCTACGACGGCCAGGGCCAGCCCTGCGACCTGTGCATACAGAACAGCAACCCTGCCTTCGCCCAGCTCACAGGCCTACGAGACGGGCAGGTCATGGGCCAGGCTCTTTTTGAGACCGCGCTGGCCGGCGAAGACAGCGAACCGTGGCTGTCCGCCTGCGTGCAAGCACTGCGTACCGGAGAGACGGTCACCCGAATTTGGCATCATCGCGTCAGCGATCAATATTTGCAGATTCTCTCCTTCGCCACCGGGGCGGATCAGGTTTCCTCGCTGATCAACGACGTTACGGAAAAAGTCCGCATGGAGGAGGCGCTGTTCGCCGAAAAGGAGCGCCTGACCGTCACGCTGGAATCCATCGGCGACGGCGTCATCGCCACCGACATCGATGGCCGCGTGACCGTGCTCAACGGCGTGGCAGCGCAGATCACCGGCTTTTCCGAGCAGCAGGCGCTGGGCCGCCCCGTGGAAGATGTGCTGCACCAAAGCGACGCCGGCGTGGCGCTGCGCACCGGCGAGCCGACCAACCGCCTGGATTACACGGTGACCAGCGCCGCCGACGGCGTGGCCCGCATTGTGGCCGAGAGCGCCGCGCCCATCCGCGACCGTGAGGGCCGGCTGCTGGGCGCCGTGCTGGTGCTGCGCGATGTGACCGAGCGGCGGCACCGCGAGGAGCAAATCCTGTACCTGAGCTACCACGACATGCTGACCGGGCTTTATAACCGCACATTCTTCGAGGAGGAACTGCGCCGCCTGGACACCGCCCGCCAGCTGCCGCTGGTCGTGCTCATGGGCGACGTTAACAACTTGAAGCTGGTCAACGACGTGTTCGGCCACACGCTGGGAGACGAGCTGCTCAAGAACATCGCCCACATCCTGCGGGATTCCTGCCGCACCGAGGACATCATCTCCCGCTGGGGCGGAGACGAATTCACGATACTGCTGCCCAAGACCGACAGCACCGAGGCACAGGCCATCTGCGAGCGCATTCAGCGCCGCTGCGCCTCCTTCCGCGCCGACGAGGAGGGCTTTTTGCGTCCCAGCATCTCGCTGGGCTTTTCTGTCAAGACCGTCATGGATACCGACATCGAATCGGTCATCAAGACGGCAGAAAGTTTCATGTACAGCCGCAAGCTCTCCGACTCCCGCGAGGTGTATCTGGCCTTTGTGGATTCGCTCACGAGCTCGCTGTACCGCGACAGCACGGAGAGCGCCGAGCGCGTGCGCAGGGTGACATGGATGTGCGCGGCGATGGGCCGGGAACTGGGGCTGGACGAGTACAGCATGGAGAGCCTGCGCACCGCCGCCACCCTGCAGGACATCGGCAATGTCGTGCTGGACCGCCACCTGCTGCAAAAGCCCGAGGCGCTGAGCGAGGCCGAGTGGGAGCAGGTGCACCGCCACCCCGGCATCGGTTACCGTATTGCCCGGGCGTCGGCGGAGCTCGTGGGCGTCAGCGCCATCATACTGCACCACCACGAGCGCTGGGATGGCTCCGGCTACCCAACCGGCATCGCCGGCAGCCAGATTCCGCTGGAATCCCGCATCCTGGCCGTGGTGGACGCCTACGATGCCATGACGCAGGGCCGCCCATACAAAAGCGCCATCCGCCCCGAAGACGCAATCCGCGAGATCGTAAGCTGCTCGGGTACGCAGTTCGACCCCGACGTCGTCAACGCCTTCGTGTGCGTCATCGGCACCGCCGACGATCCGCTGCGCGGCATCGCCGCCGTCACGGAATCTACGGAGGAGACCGCATGAAGCATGATACCGCCGTCCGCGTGCGCTACGCGGAAACCGACCAGATGGGCGTGGTGTACCACGCCAACTACTTTCCGTGGTTCGAGGAGGGCCGCACCCAGTTTCTGGAGAACATCGGTCTAAGCTATGCCGCGCTGGAAGCCGAGGGCTTCTTCTTCCCGCTGCTGGAATGCTCCTGCCGCTACCGCTCCCCTGCCCGCTACCCCGACCGGCTGGTGATCCGCACGCGGCTGATGTCGCTCAAGGGCATACAGGTGCATGTGGGCTATGAGGTGCGCCGCGAGACCGATGGCACGCTGCTGGCCGAGGGCCGCACAAGCCACGCCTTCGTGGACCGCAACCTGCACCCGGTGAACATGCCCCGCCTGCGCCCGGATGTGTGGGAGGCGCTGCGGGCGCAGATAGAGGTAGAATAGGTTGTTTTCAACTTACGACTATTCTCGTTATCCGTTTCCTTCCAGCAAATGTAGGCAACAGGTTGTTTGCCCTGAAAGCCCTCTCTCCAACCTCTCCCCCAGAGGGGGAGAGGCTAAATTTACAAAAAATAGCGGGGCTGTCTCGTTAATTTTTTCTTATCCTTAACCATTTAAAGATTGGGCCGAAGGTTTGAAAAGGGTGACCGGAGACCTTTGGTCGCGCCCAAAGGCGCGAAATCCTTTCCTCTGTGCGATAGCTTCACATTATGATGTCACATCAGGAATATCTTCCACCGGCGCTTCCTGCCTCTCCCGGCTGCGCCGGGACACAAACAGGCCGATGTCCGAGCCAATCGTGGAAAGAAAGCTGGCCAGAAGCAGCGCGTCCTCATCGTTCATGGGCTCGGCCAGGGCCAACGCGAACACCAGCGCCAGCGCCGGCAGCTCTTCGGCGGTGAAGGAAGTCAAGGTTTGCGCCACAAGCAGCCCCCCCGGCGTTTAGACTTGTCAAGTTTATTACGATTCCGGTTCAAAGAAGGAGCGCTGCGCGCCGATGAGCGCCACCATGTCGCCAACAGACGCGATGAAAGCGCCCAACGCCCCCGCCTCGTCGGCGTCCAACCCCTCGGCCAGCGCGATGGCAAATACGGGCACCAGCAGCGCCGCCTGCTCCGGCGAAAGACATTCCAGCTTAATCGGAGCCACGACCCCACCCCCCGCTGGAGCCCGACCAACGCCGGAACCCCTCTCTACTCATCATATGTACGCGTGCCGACGGCTGCGCTCCGGCGAATACCCGTCGGGCCTTGACAGTCCGCCCATTCGGGCTTACGATTTATTCTGGCAGTCAATGGACATTTTCATTAAGCCCATTTCCCTAACGTATGCTGTGGCACAGAAATTGGGAGCAAAACCGCGTGGTTCCCATCTTCACCGCGCGGAATTCAAAGGAGGAAAACCCAATGTTGAAGCTTCGGGAAGGCTGCAAGTATTCCATTATCGTCCCCACCAGCATGGGCGTGCGCATCACCCCGGCGGATCGCCTGGGCGTGCACACGAGCTACAATTACACGATGCAGGCCACCAGCGCCGAATCCAACGTGGTGACCGTTTCCGCGGCCTTGGGCCTGCCGGCCAAGGTGCTCACGACTTTTGTGGCCGGCAGCCCCATCGCGCAGTTCATCAAGAACGACCTGAAGCGCCGCCACATCGACTATGAGGGCAAGGATGTCAAGCAGGGCGGCCCCTGGGGCTACCGGCATCAGTTCAACATCGCCGACAGCGGCTTCGGCCTGCGCGGCCCCCGGGTGCACAACGACAGGGCTGGAGAAGTCGGCCTGACCCTCAACGTAAAGGATTTCGACCTGGACCGCATTTTCGGCGACGACGGCGTGCAGATTCTGCACTTGAGCGGCCTTGTGTGCGCGCTGTCCCATGATACGGCGATTTTCTGCCAGGAGCTGGCCCGCGCCGCGCAGAAGTACGGCACCGCGATCTCCTTTGATCTGAACTATCGCGCGTCCTTCTGGAAGGAGCGCGAGGCAGAGCTTCGCGCAATCTTCAGCGAGATCGCCGGCATCGCCGACATCCTCATAGGCAACGAGGAGGATTTTCAGCTGGCTCTGGGCATCCACGGCCCCGAGGCCGGCGGCAAGGGCCTGGCCGGCAAGATCGAGGGCTTCAAGGGCATGATACAGGAAGTCAAGAAGAGCTATCCCGACGCTTCGGTTTTCGCGACCACGCTGCGTGAGGTCGTAAACGCCAACGAACACCTGTGGGGCGCTCTGATGCTGGCCGACGACGCCTGGCAGGTGGCCGAGCCCCGCCCCATCCAGATACTGGACCGCATCGGCGGCGGCGACGGCTTCGTCGGCGGCTTCCTCTACGGCATCCTGCGGGGCTGGGCCTATGACAAGTGCCTGCAGTTTGGCTGGGCCACCGGCGCCCTGGCCGCCTCGGTGTACACGGACTTTGCCGAACCCGCCGACGAGGAGCAGGTCTGGAGCATCTGGGAAGGCAACGCCCGCGTCAAGCGCTAAATACAGCTTTACTACTTGGAGGGTAATGGAATGAAAAAGGCAGACATTGGCCTCATCGGCCTGGCCGTCATGGGCGAGAACCTGGTCATGAACATGGAGAGCAAGGGCTTCACCGTGGCCGTATACAACCGCACGGCAGACAAGGTGCAGGCCTTCGCCGAAGGCCGCGCCAAGGGAAAGAACATCATCCCCACCTACTCGCTGGAAGAGCTGGTGGCCAATTTGGAGAAGCCCCGCAAGGTCATGCTCATGGTCAAGGCCGGCAAACCGGTGGACGACTTCATCGACAAGGTCCTCCCCCTGCTGGAGCAGGGCGACATCCTCATCGACGGCGGCAACTCCCACTTCCCCGACACCATCCGCCGCTGCCAATACGTGGAATCCAAGGGCCTGCTGTATGTCGGCACCGGCGTATCCGGCGGCGAGGAAGGCGCGCTCAAGGGCCCCAGCATGATGCCCGGCGGCTCCCCCACGGCCTGGCTCCATGTCCAGCCGATCTTCCAGGCCATCTGCGCCCACGTGGAGGATGGCTCCCCGTGCTGCGACTGGGTGGGCGAGGGCGGCGCCGGCCACTTCGTGAAGATGGTGCACAACGGCATCGAATACGGCGACATGCAGCTGATCTGCGAAGCCTATCAGCTGATGCGGGACTATTTGGGCATGAGCGCCGACGAAATGCACGAGGTGTTCGCCCAGTGGAACGCGGCGGAGCTGGACAGCTACCTCATCGAGATCACCCGAGACATTCTGGCCTTCAAGGATGAGGACGGCGCGCCCATCGTGGACAAGATACTGGACACCGCCGGCCAGAAGGGCACCGGAAAGTGGACCGGAATCGCCGCGCTGGACGAGGGCGTGCCGCTGACGCTGATCGGCGAGGCTGTGTTCTCCCGGTGCCTGTCGGCCATGAAGGACGAGCGCGTGCACGCCTCCACGGTGCTCACCGGCCCCAAGCCCCAGTTTACCGGCGACCGCTCCGCCTTCCTCAATGACATCCGCCGCGCCCTGTTCGCCTCCAAGATCATCTCCTACGCCCAGGGCTACACGCTGATGCGCGCCGCGGCCGC
Source organism: Bacillota bacterium (assembly GCA_023410875.1). GTDB lineage: Bacteria > Bacillota > Clostridia > Christensenellales > UMGS416 > JAEYRA01. The sequence continues at coordinate 19,112 of JAEYPH010000070.1, forward strand.
CACCTACGGCTGGAACCTGAACTTCGGCGGCATCGCGCTGATGTGGCGGGGCGGCTGCATCATCCGCAGCGTATTTCTGGGCAAGATCAAAGAAGCCTTTGACAAGAACCCGGGCCTTACAAACCTGCTGCTGGACCCCTTCTTTTCCGATACCATACAGGCCGCCGACGCCAGTTGGCGCCGCGTGTGCGCCGCCGCGCTGCAAAACGGTATCCCCGCGCCGGCCTTCACGACGGCGCTTACCTATTACGACGGCTACCGCTGCGCCAACCTGCCGGCCAACCTGCTGCAGGCCCAGCGCGACTACTTCGGCGCCCACACCTACGAGCGCCTGGACCGCCCACGGGGCGAGTTCTTCCACACCAACTGGACCGGCGAGGGTGGCAGCACGTCGGCGTCAACGTATGTAGTCTGATTTTGCTTATCCTTGTGACGTTTGTCCTCCGGCGATCATTTTCGCCGGAGGATTTTTTGTTTACTCATAATAAATATATCACTTAAAGATGGGGCCGAAGGTTTCCAAAGGGCGACCGGAGACCTTTGGTCGCGCCGGAGCGCGAAATCCTTTTCTTCGATGCACTTGAGGTGCATCCGTCTAAATTGTGATGAATCGGTGCTCATGATAAAATGAAACAACCCAATGATCATCGGAGGCAGCCAGTGATCTCACCGGAATGCATCGCAAGCTATCGGGGAGCCGAGCTCAGCCGCGGAGACACTTTCCTGTACATCCCTCCCCATGCCCTGCTGCGACCGTATCTTTCGAACTATACGATCACCTTCCCCACCGCGCAGACCATGCCCGATGCCTACACAATTCTGCCCACGGCGAGCTCCACGATGACCATCGCGGTGGGTGCCAGCGGCATCATGAGCGGGCTGAGGGGCGTGGACACGAAGGCCCTGCAGGTCGGCTCGTTTTCGAACAAGCTGCGGCTGCTGCTGCTGATCGAATTCAACCCCGGCGGCGCGCATCCTTTTGTGCCGATGGATCAGCTGGAATGGGTGGATTCGTCCTTTGCGCTGAGCGACTTGGACAGGGCATTAAAACAGGCAATCGAAACGGAGCTCATGGAATGCGACAGCATCGAAGCGCTGGTCCAGGCGCTGGACAGCCTCTTCCTGACCCGGTTGATGCGGCGCCATACGGATACTGGCGTTTCGGCAATGCTGCATCACATCGCCAGGCATCATGGCAGCACCAGTGCCCGGGAATTGTCGGGGGCGTTCCACTACAGTGAAAAGCATATTCGCCGGTTGTTCTTGCGCCATGTGGGCGTCAGCCCCAAGACATACGCGCGGATCGTCCGCGTCAACCACGCGCTTCGATTCCTGCAGGACCACCCGCGGAGCATCGCCGATGCCGCGGCGCGGGCCGGTTTTTTCGATCAGCCGCATATGATTCATGATTTGCAAACGATCTGCGGCTTCACCCCGCAGGCGTTTCTGCAAAACATGTCCGTATTTTACAATGACCGGTTCAAGCTGTAGCGTACAATGGAGGTGCAGCTTACGACACATTGTAATAGAAAGAAAGCAGGTCGGTTATGCAAACGCTGAGCGCGCAATCCTACGAGGAAATAGGCCAATGGATGTATCGAAACGCCAGGCCCCTGGAGCTCGCCAGATGGCAGTATCACTTTGAAAACGGAAGCAAGGACAGCGTGCTGCAAGCTCTGTCGGTGTATCAAAACAAGGACGGCGGGTTTGGCCACGGTCTGGAACCGGACAACTGGAATCCCCATTCCTCGCCCTTTACGACCGGCACTGCCATCGAGGCCTTCCGGGAGCTTGGTATCTATAACCCCAGGCACCCCATGGTGCAGCGGGCTTTGGAGTATCTGGACAATGCCGAGTGCTCCCCAACGATTGGCTGGCCCTTCACCATCCCCAGCAACAGCGACCATCCCCATGCGCCCTGGTGGACCTACAGCGAGGAGAACAACGCGCAGAACGGCTTCCACGCGTCGGGCAATCTGGCCGGGTACATCCTGCGCTGCGGCGATGAAGACAGCCGCCTGTACCAAAAAGCACTCTCGGTGGCCGGCGCCATGGTGGACAAGCTGCGCCGCACGGGCACCACGGACATCCACGAGGTTGGCGCCAACGGCGCGCTGCTCAGGGACATTCTGGCCGCCGGACTGACTGAACACTTCGACACCGCGTCTCTGCGCGGGCTCCTGTGCGAAATGGTGAGCCAATCCATCGACCGCGAGCCCGGCAACTGGTCCGGATATTCCATGCGCCCCTCCCACTTCATCGACTCGACGGACAGCCTGTTCTACAAGGGCAACGAGGACATCACCGGCACCGAACTGGACTACCTCCTCGCCACCCGGCGCCCGGGCGGCGTGTGGGACATCTACTGGGCATGGGCGGACTACCCCCGCGAATTTGCCATCGCCGAGCGCTGGTGGCAGGGCAACCTCGCCATCCGCTGCCTGCTGCTGCTCAAGAGGTTCGGACGTATGGATACAAGTCCGGCGCGAGCTTAGAAACCTGCGACATCACAACGTCCGATGGCAGCACCATCATGTTTTTCTCATAAAGATAACGAAAGCGGCGGGTACATCCCCGCCGCTTTCGAATCCTATCCAACCTATTCAATTTTCTTCTTGGCGATCTCCCGCAGGGTCTTGCCGTCGGCCTCGGATATGCCGAACACCAGGCGCTGTGTCTTGCCTGCGGCGATGATGTAGATATCCAGTTGGGTCTCGCTGGACGCCTTGACCGTCACGCTGTTGCCGTTGAGCTTGCCAAACTGGCTGGTAAAAGCCTGCACGTTCCATATGCTGCTGGCGGCTTCCTGGGTATTCAGGCTCATGGATGTCATGGGCGCCTTGGCCACAGCGTCCAACATTTCCGCAGCCTTGTCCGCGGTTATGGACTTGTTGGGGAAGCCGTTGTCGGAGCTGACCACTTGGTATGCGTCAAAATCCGCCCGCAACGCCTCCACATTTACATAGGTCTTGCCGCCGTCCTCTTTGAGGTATTTGGCGATGGCCTGCTCTATCGTGATGGCGGGCGTGGCCTGCGGCGCTGCACTCGCCGCGGAGGGCGAGGCGCTGGAGCCGGCGGCAGGCGCACAGCCGGCGACAGCCAATATTAGCACGGAAAGAGCGAGAATAAAGAATTTGCGCATAGATTATTCACTCTCCTTTCTGGGTTTGCACTGTTAGCATACCTCAGTCTTTTGAAAAATCGATGGCAAAATTATGAACAAATTGTTTCGTCTTCGGCGCTGATGCGCCTCGACGATTAAGACGTCTTGTTCCTTGTTTCGTTATCGCCCGCCGATGATGGTCGCCGGGCGATTTCTAAACTTCATCAACTCATACCACACTTCATGGATGCGGAGATCGCCTCCGGGCGGGCATGTTGTTCGTCTTGTTCTGATCATTTGTTTCCTCCGCCGAATGAAATCGGCGATCGGCCTCTTATCTTCATTCTCCATACCCTACGGTGTATACACTCAAAGTGCATCCCTAATCGCCTTGGGGAGCTTGCGCACAACCACGGCATAGGCGTGGTCTATCAGCGCGCGCAGGTCCTCCTCGGGGAAGCCCTCCAGCGGGATCGTGTTGAAATAAGGCTGCTGCACCGGCGGGCAATGGTAACCGCGCACCACGACGCCGGGGTATTTGGCCCGGAAGATTTCACCGGTCATGCGGTCGCAATTGAGCGTGACCATGGGCCGCCCGCCCAGCTCAAAGACCTGCGCGAACAGCCGAGACCCCACCTTGGCGCACGCGCAGTGCGGCCCAAAGGGGAAATCCAGCCACGCGCCGGGCTTGCCCAGGCAGGCCTGAAGCACGTCCTCACCCGTCATCGCTCCTCCTTTCGCCGGACATCAGCACATAGGCAGCGGACATGGCGTCCTTGTGGGGACTTCCGGCAAACAGTAGTATATAGATACCATTCCATCTTGTACAGGAGGAAACCACATGGCGTTCAAGGCGACGTTCATCGGCGCGGGCAGCATCGGCTTCACCAGAGGCCTGGTGCGCGACCTGCTAAGCGTGCCGGAATTCCGCGACATCGAACTGGTCTTCATGGACATCAACCCTCAAAATCTGGACATGGTCACCCGCTTGGTGCAGCGGGACATCGACGCCAACGGCCTGGGCGTGCGCATCCAGGCCACCGCCGACCGCCGCGAGGCGCTGCGTGGCGCGCGCTATGTGTTCAACGTCGTGCGCATCGGCGGCCTGGATGCCTTTGCGATGGATGTGGACATCCCCTTGAAATACGGCGTGGACCAATGCGTGGGCGACACGCTGTGTGCCGGCGGCATTCTTTACGGGCAGAGGGGGATCGCCTTCATGCTGGACCTGTGCCGCGATATCCGCGAGGTGGCCGAGCCCGACTGCCTGCTGCTCAACTACGCCAACCCCAACGCGATGATGACGTGGGCGGCGCTGCAATACGGCGGCGTGCGCTGCGTGGGCCTGTGCCACGGCGTGCAGGGCGGCCACTGGCAGATCGCCGATGCCCTGGGCGAGAAACTGGAGGACGTGGACATCATCTGCGCCGGCATCAACCACCAGACCTGGTATATTCAGGTGAAGTTGCGGGGCGTGCCGGTGCCCATGGAGCGCATCCTGCAGGCCTTTGAAAGCCACGCGACCTACAGCCAGACCGAGAAGGTGCGCATCGACATCATGCGCCGCTTTGGCTATTACTCCACCGAGAGCAACGGGCATCTGAGCGAATATGTGCCGTGGTACCGCAAGCGCCCCGACGAGATCCCCCAATGGATCAGCACCGACACATGGATCAACGGCGAGACCGGCGGCTATCTGCGCGTGTGCACCGAGCAGCGCAACTGGTTCGAGACCGAGTTCCCCCAGTGGATGGCCGAGCCGCCGCTGGTCTACGGCCAGGAGAAGCGCAGCCACGAGCACGGCAGCTGGATCGTGGAGGGCCTGGAGACCGGCCGGGTGTACCGCGGGCACTTTAATGTGATGAACAACGGCGCCATCACCAACCTGCCCGACCAGTGCGTCGTGGAAGTGCCCGGTTATGTGGACCGCAATGGCATCGCCATCCCGCAGGTCGGCGACCTGCCCATGGGCTGCGCGGCGGTCATCTCCGCCTCCATCTGGGTGCAGCGGCTGTCGGTGGAGGCCGCCGTGCGCGGCGACGACACGTTGCTGCGCCAGGCGCTGCTGCTGGACCCGCTGGTGGGCGCCGTGTGCAACCCGCCGGAGGTGTGGCAGATGGCCGACGAGATGCTGATCGCCCAGGAGCAGTGGCTGCCGCAATACAAGGACGCCATCGCCGCAGCCAAAGCCCGCTGGGCCCAAGGCAACCTGCTGCCCACAAAAGAAGGCTACAAGGGCTCCGTGCGGCTGCATGTGAAGAACATCGATGAACTGCGCGAGGAGAAGAGCAAGAAGAAATAAAGAAGCAATGACGATTGAAAGACGAGCGGAACAATGTTTTCGCTCGTCTTCTAATTTCCTCTTTTTATAAGGACAAGCTCGGGTATTGAAAAACTCAACAGATCCGCATATGATATATAACACGTGTTATTAATAGGAGAGAATCAAAATGGATACCAATCGACGGGAGTTGCTGGGTGAGGGCCGGCTGTCTCTGGTCTACCGGCTGGAAGACGGCCGGATGCTGAAGGTTTTTAAGCATCCGAGTGTGGCAGTCTATGAGTTTCGCCAGGCGAGCGCCGCCTGGCGCGCGGGGGTCACCCGTCAGCAGCCCTACGAGCTGCTACAGGAAGACGGCAAAGAAGCCATCGTCTATGATTATCTGGAAGGCCGCACTCTGATGGACGCTATGAACCAGGATCGAGCCCACACCCTGGATTACCTCAAGCGTATGGCCGACTGCCATGCCGAAATTCTGCGCGGCGCCAGCGACGCCCTCGACCGTTACAAAGACCATCTTGCCCACGCCATCGCCCACGCGCCGCACCTGGATGAGGCGTACCGCTCCAAGCTGCTGCAGGCTCTGCCAACCATGCCCGATGGCGACCATGTGCTGCATGGGGACCTGCATCCGTTGAACATCATCGTAAGCGGCCAGCAGCTCACCGCCATTGACTGGATGACTGCAAGCCGTGGCGACCCGGCGGCGGACATCGCGCGCACGCTGTTTATCATGCGGTATTCCAGCCAGCGGGAGACCCACGGGTTTGTGGAAAAGGCCAGGCGCGCCTTGACGGGGTGCCTGGTGGATGCCGCCTACTTACGCTGTGTACTGAGGAAAACGGGCGTCAGCCGAGCGAATGTGTACCGCTGGCTGCCCTTTGTGGCGGCCGGCCGGCTCACCGAGGAGCGCCCGCCCCGCGAGGTGCGCACAATCCTGAAGATTGTAGAGCGATGGGCAAGGACCATGGAATGACGTTGCAAACAGTGTATATATGCCCAGACTGTAGATAAACCCAGAGAGGAAGGCAAAAGTCAATACCGACTGACGATTCATTCGGCAGGAGGAAACACAAAGACAGGGAAACGCCGTTGAAAAACCCGCCCCTCCGCTGCGCTAGCGCAGCTCTCGGCTTGCTGTCACATCGGCTAAAGCCGACGTTGTCGCAAGCCGAGGGTAACACCCGCAGGCGGGAATCGTCTCTTAAGAAAACAATATGAGTTAAAAAGTAAAGATATCGCCCGACGACGGTTATCGTCAGGCGATAAACCAGCAACGAGTACAAGTCATCTGAATCGCCAAGGCGCTACAGTGCCGAAGGCGACAGTTATTCGACCCCGTGGCTTTTCAGCCGCTCCCGAATCCCGGCCTCGCCCTCGGGCCCGTGCATCGTGGCACGGAAGAACAAGCCCCGGCCACCGGAACCAATCTGCTCCTTGAGGACGTCCAGTGCCGACAGATCGCCCCACCAGCTGTGCAGGCGCTTGCCCGCCCGGCTGATGCTGCGCTGCACGTCCGGCCACTCGGTCACGCCGGGCTTGCCGTCGCCGGGCACCCACTGCACGCCATCCAGCTCTTGAATCTGCAGCAGGCTGTCCAGATGGGCCAGCTGCCCCACGCCGTCCAGGTGATACATCGAATGCGGCAGGCGCTTGCAGGACGCTGTGAGCTCCGGCTTGACGAAGCGATCGAACATGTCCGGGCCGATCATGTAGGCAAAGTCGCTCTGCAGCACATAGCACGGCTGGGCGCTGTAGATGCCCAGCCAGTCGGAATAGCCGGGGGTTTCCGGGCGCAGCGCCTCATTGATCTCGTCGAAGCAGCGATGCCACAGGGTATGGACCTCCCAGATCAACCGTTCCACTTCCTGCGGCTCATCGTAGAGGTCCATGAGCAGGTTCTCCGTGGTGCGAAAGGAAGACAGGATGTCCAATATGCCGCCCAGGTCGGCCATGCCGATGAGCACCTGGCCCTGCCAGCGCCGCATGCCCGCCCGGCAGATCTCACGGATGCGGTTGAGCCACACGTTATCAGCGTCATATTCCAGGTGCAGTTCCGACAGCGGCACGACCTTTTCCGGGAAGAACCACACGCGCCCGCTGGAGTTGTCCATACGCGCGCCGCAGAAGGCCGCCAGCACGCCCGGGCCGAAGCAATCCAGGTTGAAATACGGAAAGGCGTCGCCTAGGTAGGTGATCCGCGAGAGCTCATAATCGATGCGGTCGATGACCTGCTCCGCCGGCACGCTCAGGTCCATGCACGTGCTCTGGGACAAAAGCGGTGTGGACGGCATGGGGCGGCCTGGGTCGCGCCCGTAGAGCTGTATAGAAACCGCAGGGCGCTCCAGCGTCCCCTTCCACCATGCGTCATAGGTCTGCTTGACCCGGTCCCACCGGGCGGGGCTGAAATCGATGGGCATGTCCGCATCTCCTTAGGATATTTATGTTTGCATAGAATATCCTAATCAACGGGAACCCAAAAGAAAATGCCGTTTCGTGGTATAAAGATATAGTATTCTACGTTTCGCCTTCGGCACTGCGGCGCCTCGGCGATTTGGATTCCTCCGCCGATTAAATCGGCGATCGGCTTCTTATCTGTTTCTCTCATACCTAGTGCTATCACCGGATGCTCTTCAGATACTCCCTGGGCGACATGTGGTAGAACTTCTTAAACACGGCACTGAAATAATAAGGCGAGGAAAAGGCCAGCTCCTGGGAAATCTGCTTGAAGGAAAGGTCCGTGCTCTTCATCAGCTGCTCCGCCCTTCGCATCTTGCACAGCTGTATCAGGTGGTTGGGCGTGCCGCGCAGCACGCTGGCGAAGGCCTTGAACAGGCTGGATGGGCCCACATGCAGGCTGCGGCACAGGTCCTCCACGCCGATGTCCTCATGCAGGTGGCTCTGGATGAAGGCCAGGCTGGCGTTCACCAGTCCGATCTCCCGGGGGGCGTGCGCCGGGCCTCCGGGGGCCGCCCCGCTCTGGCGCAGCAGCAGGATCACGACCTGTTGGAACAGCGCGTGCACATAGGCCAGGCTGCCGGGCTGCCCTTCGCGCAGTTCCTCCTCCATCCTTTGGTACAGCGCCAGCGCCTCCTGGGGCCGGTCAAAGCGCAGCTTGTGCCCGGGGCCCTGCAGCAGCGCGTCTGCGAACTCTCCCTGGCGATGGAAGGGCTGCACGTCGAAATGGATCCAGTAATTGTCGTGGGGGTCCTGCTCGGTCGTGTGTATGCTGTGCAGCGTAAAGGGTGGGATCAGCACGGCGTCCCCAGCCCCGCAGGCGTATTCGGCGTCGCTCACGGTGACGCGCCCCGTGCCGCCGCGGTAGAAGATCAGCTCAAAATCGCCGGTGATGCGGTTGGTGCACATGGCGGTAGGGTCGTCACTCTGGTGGCCGAAGGCGTTCAGTGTGCAGGCGAAGGACGAAAGGAATTCGCCGATGCCGTCGCTGACCGTGGTCCTGGGCACGTGATAGAAGTTGAAAGGCCGCTTTTGCACGGGTGCTGCCTCCGGGTTTGGTTCTTCTATTATATCATGCGTAGCAATCAAGCAAGGAATGGTGCAAAAGGTCTTCAAAGGGCCAGCACGTCATATACAGGCTCGGTTTCCACCATGCCCGGCGCTCTTTGGGGCTGGCCATTTCGAAAAATATGCTGAATGCAAGGTGTCGCGCGCTGTTATTGAATCCCCTGCCCTAGTGGAAAGTGTAAGATCTTGCTTATGCTTTGAGTTTGCTTCCTGGCCGGATTGTCCTACGGCTAGTGGGCTACTTTTTATACATTTCCATTGACATGGGAGCAAGTTTGGCCTATTTTGACGTTAATACAAATAATGTTATGATGATAAGCGATAAGGCGGGTAGATATGCAATATGTTCAGACCGGCTATTCTATAATTTTTATGATGGAATAGAGTCTCACAACTACACATGTAATCTAGACGGTACAGATATTCAATTATTTGATAAAATAGTAGGAGTTCCCTACTCGGATGATAAGTATATTATCACTGATGCATCTGCATACAAACAAAAAGAACCTGGTCTTTCAGATATTAATGTCTATAATCTTGATGGAACCCTTAAAAGTGCAATTGACTCGTCTAAACATAAAAGCTTTCTATACTGTGGAAGCGACGATACATATCTGTTTTTCCGAGGAAGAGAGCATAGCGACTATGGAGCAGTATGTACCCAGTTTTCAATGGCCCGGGTTTACTGAAAAGATTGCTCAATAAGTATGCTAAGTTATAAAGTCCCCGAGTGAGTTGCTAGAAAGGATATATCACATGTCTCTACGTCGCTTTGTAATAATTCTACTGTGTTTGGCGTTCATGCTTTCGGCATGCAAATCCGGACCTGCAGTGCAAAGTGGATCACGGCCAACTGAAGGGAGCGTAGCACTAGAGCCTGCCAGGAGCGTAAATGATGAGCCATTTACGATTGCCCTATTACCTCAGTACACTGATGAAGTAAATGGAAGTGCGCAAAGAAGGGCGCAAGAGTCTATGCTTGATCAAGTACAGCAGTACGTGAACTCTCTAGGTTGGCAAATTACACTTTCCATCATGGACTATGACCATACAGACCCTACGAAAGACAATGTATTTGATAAGATTCGGTTTGATATCACAAGCGGCAAGATCGCCGATGGATACCAAGTTAACTCGGAGCCTGCAAAAAAGCTATTGAGCGAAGGTTTAACGCAAGATGCAGGGGCTTTGTGCAAGAAGTTTGCGCCCCAACTGTATGACAGACTTCAAGTGTTACAGAATGGAGCTGCAGGTATTCCTTTACGGCTGCTATACTGGCCCAAAGGCCGCCCCACTGTACTATATATGGACGAATCGGTACTCGATTCTTATCGCGAACAAATTAGCAATGCGGATGACCTGATGGCTTTTCTTGAGTCCGGTCAGCGTGCGATTCTTGCAGATAATACAAAGAACTATGATATTTGGGCCGCTCAGCAAGGGTATTACGAACTATCTCTATATGGCTTGCCCACTTTTTTCTATGCTCGTGTGGATGACCCAGACTGTACGCCGGTACCCCTGGAACAAATAGCAGGCTTTCGGGAAACATTCAGAAGGATGAGTACACTCGAGCATAACGGAAATGTGATTAGAATTTATCGCATAAAAGATGAAAGGCAGGTTTCTGGAAACGTGTGCGGCTATTTAGGTCCGCTGACAAGACAACTAAGTTTGCAATTTTTGCAATTAACAGGTAAGTCTGGAGCCGAATACGCGGCAATTCCACTTCAAGGTTGCACAGCACCGGTAATGGATGCGGATGATCCTTATATTAGTCGTATGTTAGCAATACCCGCAAGGAGCGATCATGGTGACGCGGTGGCATCGTTTTGCCAATGGGCATTGGCGTCCCCAGATGGCTATTCATTGATAAATTATGGTGCGCAAGATGAAGATTATCAAGTAACGGACAGAGGCATCAAGTTTTTGAAAGGCGGCATGCCACTGAGTGCTGCTGACTGGAAAGAGTATAATATATTCACTCTACCAGCGATGTGTACGATTCAAGGATCGATATTTTATAGTGATGATCTCGAACGCCAAAGTGTGTATGAGGCCGATGGCACTGATGATCTAATCCTAAAGACGCAACCACTGATTCCGCCAATTTGGAAAATATCTGAGCTACGGGGGTTTAACACTACGACCGAACCTTTTGACGATATCATATCACAATACCAGGACACGCTTGATGTTCGCTATAAAGTGCTTTTCCCGTCGTATACTGAAATGCAAGGCGATACAATACTCTCCGAACAAATTAATCAGCAACTCGACTTGCTAAAAACGCTAGAAGAGAGTATGGAAGAATTATCTTTAAAGCTCAAAGAGCGATTAGCCTTCATGATGCCATGATTACTGAGGATGTATTGGGGAGTTGAACAGAATAGATATGGTTCGCTCCGGCCCGACTCCCGACAAAGAAGGGGCTGTCTCAGGATAACAAATCTGGGGCAGCCCCTTTAAGAAGTGGCGTAAGGTTGGAACAGCCATGAGCCGAAGGAAAAGCTCGTCGCCCTGAGACAAAAAATAAAAGTTCTTTGGCCCTTGTGCCTGGATGGTAAAACACGCAGACCGGTGCCCCATCCAATCAAACCAACGCAACTCCCGCCTTACGGAATATAGCTGCGAACCATATCCAGCACAAAATTCTGATGATAGAACAGCCCAGCCACCTGGGACCCTTCCACGATCTCGCTGACCTGGGCCACCGGCAGCATGGATAGGACGACCGGCAGCACCATGAACACGACCAGCACCAGGAGCACACCCCGGCCCAACCCCAACACCGCGCCGGTGAAGCCATCCAGTATCTTGAGCGTGGGCAGCTTGACGACGTAGTGCACGAGGTTGACAATCAGCGTAACAGCCAGATAGATGCCGAAGAACAGCATCAAAAAGCACCCGATGTTCACAGCGGTCTCCGCGATGGTGCGCGAAAGATAATCGCCCAGATTGGTCAACCCCAGGCTTGCGTAATGCAGATTCAACACGTTTTCCGAAAGCCACCGGTCCACCGGGTAGGGCAGCTGCACCGTGCGCAGGATGCTCTCCAGCGCCGGCTGCGTCATCGCCGTGACCGATGCGCGGTAATTGTCCACGGAGCCCAGCATGTCAGCGGATTCGGAGTAATACAGCAGCGCCGGTATGACCTTGTCGGCCTGCTTGACGCTCTGGGCCGCCGCAACGCTGAGCCAATTGGCGCTGAACAGCGACACGAAGACGCCGGCCACATTGGCCGTGGTGGCCAGCAGCCCCTGATAGTAGCCTGCCGCCGCGCTCAAGGCCAATATGGCCACGGCCAGGATGTCGAGTATGTTCATGGGGTGCCTCCCTTCATGGCATGGGCAGAAGATAGCTGCCGTGCTTGGTGCGGGCCACAAAAGCCCTGCCCGGCACCACAGCGGAGACTTCGTCGATCGTAAAACTCACCGGGTAGAAGCGGCTGGACGAACCGTCAGCCGCCAGATCATACACGCCGTTGTGGGTGGCCACAGCCAGCGAACGGTCCTCCTGGAGCATGGCGCGGATGCAGCCGGCGGGCAGCGGAATCTTGTATTCGGCGCCGTCGGAGCTGATGGACCACAGCGCGGAAATCTGTGGCTGCTCCTCGCCGCCGCCGCTGGGGGCCAGCAGGAAGGTAACACGGCCATTGCTCTCCACCAGCATATCCTGCAGATACCACCCGTAAACCAGCTTAGAGCTTTTTCTGCCGCCGGCATGATCCCACGTGGAGAGCGTTTGGGTGCCCAGCAGATAGATGGTCTTGTTATAAAGCGTGGCCCAATAGCCAACCTCCTCGCCCAGCACGACGGAGCCGGTGGACGAGCGCCCGGGGAAGTATGTGTTGAGCTTGGTCACCGGCGTTGTGCCGTGGGAATCGATGAACAGCGCCCACAGCTGGGCCAGCTTGTCGCCATAGAAACCCACACCCAGCACCCGCTCGTCGGGGAAGAACACCTCGTCGATGGGGTCCTTGCTGCTCAGGTTATAAAGGCGCATACGGGACTGGCCATCCTCGGACACCACCACGGCGTATTGGGTCTGTCCCAGCGCCACGGTGAGCACCGTACCCTCGGTGTTCTGCACGATGATGCTGATGCCCTTCTCGTCGAGAATCTCGACGATGTTTTCCCCCCACACGGCGGTCAGGTTGCCCAGGCGGGTGGCTTTCATGCCGTCGGTGGGCAGCGCGGCGGTCCACAACGATTTGCCCTTCAGATCGCAGCACACCAGCTGGCGTTCGTTGATGCTGAGCACCCCGTCCGCATAGGGGAACACGCTGGGATCGCTGCCCGGCAGGCTCAGGGCAGCCTTGGCATAATCCGGCGTGCCCGAGAGCAGCGACACCAGTCCGTAGATGCCCAGGGCCAGCGCCGCCAACGCCAGCAGCACCACCAGCGGGCCGATATAGCGCTTTTTTCTGGGAACGCGATACACGCTATCCGACCTCCGGTTGGGCATTCCAGCTTTGGGGCACCATGGCCAGCAGCCGCTCGCCGGCGGGCCGGATCGTGACCGGCGGGCGCAGGATCAGCTCGCCATCGCTCTCGCAGAACTGGTCCGCGTCGGCCTCCAGAGTCACGGTCCGCGCCGTCATATATTCGCACTCGCGCACTTGGGTCAAGTGCTTCCCCACAATATACTTGGACAGCAGCAGGGGCACTTTTGGTTTCCAAACTTTTCGAATCAAAACCAAATGCAGCTTGCCATCCTGCAGGCGGGCCGGAGGCGCCACATCGATGCCGCCGCCGTAGTAGCGGCCATTGCTGGCCGTGAGCACGGTGATCTGCCGTTCCAGCACCCGGCCATCCACGGTCAGGCGGATGCGGGGGAACCGAAAGCCGACCAGCGTGAGAAACAGCGCAGCGATATAGGCGGGCATACCCCGCAGCACCTTTTTGGTCCTGCGCGCCCAGCCGTCCAGCGCCGTGTCCAGCCCCAGGCCGAACACGTTGACGAAATACTGCTCGTTGGCCTGCCACAAGTCCAGGCGTTGCTCCTGGCCGTCGTGCAGCGCATCGAAAGCATCCAGCACATCCTGAGGCAGGCCCAGGTTGCGGGTGAAGTCGTTGCCGGTGCCGCCGGGCAGAAAGCCCAGTGCCACGTCTCCCAGCCGGCCCACGGCAGCCAGGCCGTTGACGGCCTCGGAAATGGTGCCGTCGCCGCCCAGCGTAAAGATGCGCCGATGCCCTCTGGCCACGGCCTCGGCGATCAGCTTGGGCGTGTGGCCGTGGTACTCACTAAAGCCCACCTCCGCCTGTAGCCCCCGGGCATCCAGATGGGCCTGCAGCCGCTTGAGCGATTCGCGGGCGCGACCGCCGCCGGCGGTGGGATTGCACAGAATGTAAAACATAGAACTCCCCGGTGCGCCGCGGGCGACTCCCCGCCACGGCGATGACATAGATACAGATAGAACATTATAACATGTTTGCACAAGGTTTTTGTATTGGAGTGGTAAACAATAAGATGATGTTAATGATTATCGCTTAGGTTAAAGAGACAGCCCCGGTTGCCGCATGGAGCCCTCTCCCCAGACCCCTCCCCCGTCACCGTGGGAGGGGTATAATGAACAGATTGCCGCATTGTTCCAATGCGGCAAGAGGATACGGCAAGGGCAAGCCCTTGCCCTACAGAGAAGACGCCGGCCGGCGAGGGCGGCCGTATGCAATACGGCCCTACGATCCGGCATAGAACAGGCTGCGGACGTAGACCGATCGCATTTCACCTAATCAATTAAAGATGGGTCCGAAGGTTTCCAAAGGGCGATAGGAAAGCCCTTTGGTCCTCGCAGGCAATGCGCTTGCGCATTGCCGGTCGTCGCCTTTGGCGACGAGCATCGCGCCAAAAGGCGCGAAATCCAACCGCTACAACAGGTTTATTTGCCGAAATAATCCAAGAACCCCTGAACCAATCCATCCACAATCTTGTTCTGATAGGCGTCGGTGGCCAGCAGGCGGTCCTCGGCGGGGTTGGTCATATACCCCATCTCGATGAGCGCCGCGGGCATGGCGCAGCCGCTCAGCAGGATGCGCAGATCGTCGCGCTCGCCCACGCCTTTGTCCGCGGCGCCGGTGGCGGCAATGCAGGCATCCTGCAGCGCGCGGGCCAGATCGTGGCTGCGCTCATAGACGTCGCCGCGCTGCCGCGATACCCGGGTGGACACGATCATGTGCAGGCCGTGCAGGTTGGGGTTGGCGTTGCCGTCGGCGTGGATCAGCAGCACCGCGTCCACCTGTTCGCGGTTGAGCTCCCTGGTGCGGCTGGAGTTGCCCACACGCACATCGTTGCTGGTGCGGCTGAGCAGTACCCGCGCGCCCTGCGCCTGCAGCGCGTCCCGAACCTTAAGCGCCACGGTCAGGTTCAGCTCGTATTCATACAGGCCGGTCACGCGGCCTCGGGTGCCCACGCTGACGTCCCAGAAGCGCTCCTCGTTGTCCGGCGTGATGGCCCGGTCAAAATTGCGGTTCTGATGGCCGGGGTTCAGGCCGATGTAGCGGCCCTCCAGCGGCAGCCGCTGCCGGGGTATGGCGTTGTCGGCGTATTTCTGCCACGTGCCCAGCAGGCTTTCGCGAGTGGCAGCGTCCACACTGCCGGTGGGCTTCAGGCCCACCCAGCGCTGATACAGGCTGAGGTGGTAGCTGTCCGCCGCCTGCCAGCCGCTGTGGGCCTCCTCATCAGAAAAACCCCAACGCTTGAGCAGGCGCTGCAGCGCCGGGGCTGCAGAACCGGTCAGGTCGTCATGGAGGAAATCCGCGGGCATCAGGCTGTAGACGGTCTGCGGCTGAGTCTTGGGCTGCACCTGCGCGTTGCGCCCCCGCTGGGCCGCTTGGGCCTGCGGTTGAGGGTCCCTGTTTCGCAGTGCAAAGGCATCCTCCTGCGTGGGCTGCGGCGCGGCAGGCGCCAGCACAGTGGCGGCAGGCGTCGGCATGGCAGTGTGCGTTTTCGAGACGCTGGGCGTTGGCGTTACCCGTGGCATCGTGGGCGCCGGCTCTGTAACAACGGGCGCCGGCGTGGGTGTAGCAACGGCCTGCTCAATGGCGGTGGGCAGCGGCGCCAGCGTGGCGGCCTGCGCCGTGACGCTGGGCGTGAGCGCCGGCGTGGGTGAGGCGGACAACAGCGGCAGCGGCGCTGCCTTGGCCGCGGGCGCGGCGCTCTGTATGGGCGCCATCCGCGCCGCGGGGACCGCTGCCTGGGCCAGGTTCAGGGTGTCCAGCGCGGCGGCGACCACGATGACCACGGCCAGCGTGACCAGCGCCAGCGCCGTGCTGCGCCGGCTGGCCCTAAGGCGCCTTTGCTTTGTCCTTTGCACCCTGCTCATAATACGCATTGCCTCCAAGGATGCCGGCGGCTACGATTCTTCGCAGCAATGGGATGGCGGCGGCGGCTGTCAGCGTGCCGGTGGCCAGCCCGGAGAATAGAAGGATGGGCAGGTAAGCTGCCACCGACACATCTCCCAGCACGATGGCGGCACAAATAATTTGCCCGATGTTGTGGGCAGCCGCGCCAGCCATACTGATGCCATATACGCTAAATACCCGGCCATAGCCATTGCGAAACAATGCCATTGTGCCCAGCGCCAGCAGCGAACCGGTGATGGAGAAGAAAAAACCCGTGGGCCCGCCGCCCATGAGCGCGCCCAGCACGCACCGGGCGGCCACCACGGCAGCCGTGGTGCGCAGGTCCAGAAAAAAAAGCGCGAACAGCGTGACGATGTTGGCCAGCCCCAGCTTGACGCCGGGCAGCGGCACCACCGCCTGCAGCGGGAAGAAGCGTTCCAGCAAATTGAGCACGGCGGCCACGGCGGTCAGCATGGCGGCCAGCGCCAGTTTTCGGCTCAGGTTCTTGCGGTTCAATGCACGATGACGTCCTCGCCGTCGCCGCTTTCAGCGCCGACAATTTTCACATAGGTGCGGTTGGGCAGGCAGGCCGACAGCTGCCCCGGGCGGGAAAGCCACCCGGTATGCACGCAGGTCTTGTCCGGGCAATCGCTATGTTCATAGCGGATGCGCCCGCGCTGCGCCAGCAGCGTGTTTTGCGCCGGTCCATCCAGCACGACGCGCTGGTCGCCGTTCACCCGGTCCAAGGGGATGCTCTGTATCAAGTGGCCATCCTGATACACCTGCGCCTGCAGCGGGCCTGCAGCGGTCTTGGAGCCTATGCCAAAATACAGGCCGCCTGCGCCCAAGGCCAAGATGGCCAGCAATATGAACAGGTCTCCGATCTTTGGTTTCATGTCACCTTATTATACACAATGCGCTTCCTTTTGCACATTTGACAGCGAATAAGGAATTTTTGTAAAAATGTGCTGCCGGCTCTTATTTGAAAATCTGCTTCCGATACCGATAAACATCCCCGCCCAGGGCGCTGGTATAGTGGAACATCTCCCATCCCCGCTGTGTCATCTCCGCGTCGGGTTCGCGCTTGCGGCTGTCCTCACCGGGGCAATCCAGCAGCCAGCCGCCGGGCTTTGCCACCCGGGTCAGCTCGGCGATCTCGGCGTCGTAGTCGTCGCCCACGACATGGCCGGACACTACGATGTCGAAGGTATCGTCGGGATAAGCCAGGCTGTGGGCCATGCCGTCCACAACCCGAATATTTTTGATGCCCTCGCGGGCGATCCTGTCGCGCAGGTATTCCCGCAGAGTATCCACGGGCTCGCTGGCGTACACGTGCCGGGCCCGCCGGGCTGCGGCGAAGGCCAGCCGGCCGGAGCCGCTGCCCACGTCCAGCACGACCTTGCCGGCAAAGTCTACCAGCTCATAAAGGCGCTCCTCGTTCCACGCGTAAATGAAGTCGCAGCAGGTGTCCATGATCCGCGGCCGCGTATAGGTCACGAAATCCTCGGCAGCCGCCAGGGCGAAGACCTCCGCCCGGCGGACCTCCTCGGCGCTCAGGTTCTCTGGCGCCGCCGCCGCAATCTCCTCCACAAAGGCCGCGCATTCCGGGCAACGGTGCGTGAAGTACCACTTGACCGCCGGGTTGTGGCGCAGGGCGACCCCCATGTTGTCGCGCCACTGCTGCCAGTTGCGGCGGGCGCATAGCAGCCGGATCTGAAAACGCTCCATGAGCAGAAAGCTGTTGAAGGGAAACTCCTCCACGTTGATCCAGTTCAGAGCCATTATGACCTCCTGTGAGCATGTGGGATTCTTCTATCCTAAGAGCGGGAGGGCCTGTTCACAAGTTACTTTTCGCTTTTAGCAAATCTGCCCGGCCTGCCTTGCAAAAGGCAGGACAAAGCCATGCGCTTATGCTAATCTATAGACACAGCCGCAAACGGCACGCAAGGAGAATGGTATGCAGGCTTACAACCCCTATCTGCCCAGCTATGAATACACCCCCGACGGCGAGCCCCATGTGTTCGACGGACGGCTGTACGTATACGGCTCCCACGACAAATTCGGCGGTCAGCGCTTCTGCGAGAACGACTATGTGTGCTGGTCCGCGCCGGTGGACGATCTGGCCGATTGGCGCCGCGAGGGTGTGATCTACCGCAAGACCTGGGACCCGATGAATGCCGACGGCAGCAGCTGCCTGTACGCGCCGGACGTGCAGCGGGGGCCTGACGGGCGGTTCTACCTCTACTACGCGCTGGACAAGCTGGGCATCATGTCTGTCGCGGTCTGCGATTCGCCGGCCGGCGCCTTCGCCTATTATGGCTGCGTGCGCCATGCCGACGGGCAGCCCGTGGGAGCCAAACCCGGTGACATCTTCCAGTTCGACCCCGGCATCTTCATGGACGACGACGGCAGGGTGTATCTGTATTCCGGCTTCGCGCCCCGGGCGGGTTGGATAGACCCGCAGACCTTCGGCGGTAGGCGGATCGACGGCGCCTGGTGCATGGAGCTGGAGCCGGACATGCTGACGGTGAAGGCCGGCCCCAAGCTCGTGATTCCGGGGCCGGAACTGGCTCAAGGCGTTGGGTTCGACAGCCACGCCTTCTTCGAGGCCAGCTCTCTGCGTAAGATCGGAGGCAGGTACTACCTCATCTATTCCTCCATCAACTCCCATGAGCTGTGCTACGCCACCGGCGAGCAGCCCGACGGCCCGTTTGTCTATGGCGGTACGCTGATCAGCAACGGCGACGTGTTCCTGGACGGCAGAACAGTGGAGCAGGCTGTGGGCTATATGGGCAACAACCACGGAAGCCTGGTGCAGGTGGGCGGGCAATGGTACGTATTCTACCACCGGCAGACCAACCGCCATGGCTTCTCCCGCCAGGGGTGCGCGGAGCCCATTGTAATAGACGCCGAGGGCCGTATCCGCCAAGTGGAGATGACCAGCTGCGGCCTCAACGGCGGCCCGCTGGCAGGCCATGGGCGCTATGAAGCCCACATCGCGTGCAACCTGCACTACAAGGGCACCGCCGGTTTCTATGGCGGCACAGACTACAGCGAGCACCCCTACCTGACCCAGACCGGAGAGGACCGGGAGGATTGCCCCGACCAGTACATCGCCAACATGCGCCACGGCGCGGTGGCGGGCTTTAAATACTTCGACCTCCGCGGCACAACGGGCATCTCGGTGGAAGCGCGCGGCACAGCCCAGGGAACCATGACCGTGCTCAGCAGCCCGGCCGGGGATGTGCTGTCCCGCATACCGATCTGCGCTGGGGAGAAATATGGCGTTTTCGGCGCCGGCCTTGATAGCCCCGACGGGGTATCCGCCCTGTTCTTCCTCTATGAGGGCGAAGGGGCGCTGGACTTCCGGGCGTTCACCTTGCATTGAAGCAGATTGATACAGAATCAAGGAGGGCACCATGTCAGACGTGATTCGTTTGCTGGAAGAGCGGCTGGAGCAGCACGGTTTGCACTTCACGAAAAAGCCCATCCTGATCGGCGGCATGGCCATGGAGTACTACGGCATGCGCAAGTCCGGCGCGGACATCGATCTGGTGATCTGCGACGAGGATTATCAGGCGCTGGCCCAACAATACCCAGACAGCCGCAAGGACATCTGGGGCGATCTGGGCGTCGTCATCGGCCCCTTTGAGATCTGGCGGTGCATCGCGCTGCTGGATTATGACTTCTACGCCAAGGACGCCATCGACGAGGGCATCGCGCTGGTGCTCTCGCTGGACCGGCTGCTGCTGACCCGCGTGCTGGCCAGGAGCGTCCCCAAGTACGCCGAAGACCTGCAGCGCATCGAGAACTACTATCACGAGAAGTTCACGAACCACGCCTATTGGCAGGAATCCGCGAAGCATATGAAATCCTACCAAACGCTGGGCGGCACGGTATTCGGCGGGAAATACGTGGATTAGGGCGGTACACCTATCAAGGCGAAAGGATGCGAGCGACGATGGCAAGCGCGGTGGACTTTAAGAAAGCGCAGAAGGATCTGTACCAGCCGGGGGCAAAGCCATCCATCGTGGACGTGCCGCCGATGGTTTTCCTGCTGGCGGACGGGCACGGCGACCCGAACTTAAGCCCTGCCTATCAGTCCGCCGTGGAGGTGCTGTACGGCCTTTCCTACGCGATCAAGATGAGCAAGATGGGCAGCAACCAGCCCGCGGGATATTTCGATTTTGTCGTGCCGCCGCTGGAGGGGCTGTGGAGCGTAGAGGACAGCGCCTTTACCGGAGGAGGCGCACCCATCGCCGACAAGGGGAAATTCCGCTGGACGATGATGATCCGCCAGCCGGACTTCGTCACGCCGGAGGTGCTGGCAATGGCAAAGGGTGTCCTCGCGAAAAAGAAGCCGGGCCTGGACCCGGGCATCGTGCGGCTGGAAACGCTGACCGAGGGGCTGTGCGCCCAGGTGCTGCACACCGGCCCCTATGACGATGAGCCCGCAACGATCGCCGCGCTGGATGCGTTCATCGCCGATTCGGGCCACGCGCCGGATTTCTCGGGCCAGCGCAGGCACCATGAGATTTACCTCTCGGACCCGCGCAAGACCGCGCCGGAGAAGCTAAAGACGATCATCCGGCATCCGGTCAGAAGGAGCGCAAGCTGACGATAGGAGGAATATCTATGGACGTTCAAACAATTTTATTGGAACTTGAATCACTGGGCAGCGAGCGCACCAAAAAAACATACATACAGAACGGCGCCCATGAGCCCCTTTGGGGCGTGGCCACCGGCGCGATGAAGCCGATCTTCAAGAGAACCGGCATCGACCAGGCGCTGGCCGAGCAGCTGTACGCAACCGGCAACTACGACGCGATGTACTTCGCCGGTATCATCGCCGACCCGAAGGCCATGACACAGGCGGACTTTGACCGGTGGATGGACAGCGCTTATTTCTACATGATCTCGGATTTCATCGTGGCTGTCACGCTGGCGGAAGCGGACATCGCGCAGGCTGTCGCGGACAATTGGATCGCCACCGGCAAGGAACTGTATGTGTCCGCGGGGTACAGCTGCTACTGCTGGCTGCTGGGCAGCCGCAAGGACGCGGAGTTTGACAAAAGCAAGCTGGCCGCCATGCTGGAAACGGTGGAGAAAACCATCCACGGCAGCCCGGACCGCGCCAGATACGCGATGAACAACTTCGTGACGACCGTGGGTGTCTCTTTTGTACCGCTGCATGAAGAAGCCCTGTCCGCCGCCCGCGCGATTGGACCGGTGGACCTTTACCGGCGCAAGACAAAATTGAGCGTCCCCGTGGCGGCGCAGGAGATCGAGGCGATGGCGGCCAAGGGCAAGCTGGGTTTCAAACGCCGGCATGTGCGGTGCTGACACAGGACTTTCTGTGCGAGAGGATCATCGGTATGGCAGAGTTTACATTCAAACCTGTTGGGAAAGACCTCTTTGCGATCTACCACACCACCTATACCGACGCGAACATTTTCTTGCGCTACGACTGGGGCGAACGCATAGCGGGTACCCAAACCACCGTGCAAGAAAATGGATTCTTTGTTTACCGACGGGACCAGCTGATCGGCGGAATCGCAATGCTGGATAACCGCATCAACTGCTCGTTCCTGGTTCCGCCCTTCGACGACAGAGTCGCGTTTTGGATGGGTGTATTGGCCCATGCTCGGGAGATACGCGGCGAGGGCAAAATCGAATTGGATGATATACCGCAGACCGACGCCGACGCGCTGTTCTCGCTGGGCGCCCAGGTGAGATGGTCCCAGCGAAGAATGTGCCGGCCAACCGAGGTGCTCGATGTCAGGACGGACGACGGCATCGTCTTGGTGTCGCCGGCCGAGGAAGACCTGCCCGAGATTGCGTCGGTGGCCCACCAGGCCCATTGCGCCGGATATACGGCCACGGTGTGGGGCGCTCCCGATATCGCCGTGACGCAAAGGGAGATTGCCCGGCGCTTTGAGGCGTTCTCCCAGACCAGCTCATGGGACATGAGCGTCGTCGCCAAGTGCACAGATACCCATGAGATCGTCGGCGTGTGCATCGCCGGCATTTATCCGGATTCAGCGGACAGCTTCTCCACGATTCACCAGGTATCGGTATTGCCGCAACACCAACGCCGGGGCATCGCGGCGGCGACGATGGGGTATTCGATCAGCGCCGCCCATCGCACCTCACCTGTGATTACCTTGGGTGTTTTGATTGGGAATCCGGCGGAGAGTTTGTATCGGAAGCTTGGATTTGCCCCGGGACCTAGCTATAGCAATCTGATATACTGACGGCAACAGCGCCAATGGCTGCCAAGGCCAGAGCGTCAGAAGCACGTTTGGGCATCGCCCCGCTCATTCTTCCTCGCGTATACGAGCAGCTGCAGTTCCTTTGCCGTGGCCTCTTTGCCGTAGTAATCCGAGAACGCCTGCACGACATGCATTTGGCGCTCCCGCAGGATCGCTTCCAGTTCCCCCAGCGAGTACAGCCTAGCCCCGTCGCCTCTGCCCATGGGTACCGGTCTTTGCGCCACCTCTCCAAAGGCGATTTCCCATCCGCCGTAGATCATCCTGCGCCTGTCCCTGTCCCAGTCGAATTCCGGCAGGGAGAGGATTTTGGAGCCGATCTGCCAATGCCGCTTGGGGAAGTACTGTTCCGCGTGCTCAGCGTTGCAGACGTCCATGAAGTGCTTGCCGCCGGGCCGAAGCGCCTGCGCTATCTTATCGAACGTGACAAGGTTCTCCTCATCGGTGGCGAAATACCCGATGGCGCCGTCGGCCAGGTTCAGCACCACGTCGAATTCCTCGCGGAAATCGATGTCCCGAACGTCGCACAGGTGGAACGCCGCGTTCAGCGAGGCCTTTGCCGCTTCCCTTCTGGCGTCCTCGATATAGGCCTCGGTGATGTCCACGCCGACGACGGAAAACCCCCGGCGTGCCAGAGACAGCGCGTGCCTGCCAAACCCACAGGCCATGTCCAGTATCCGCTCGTCCCCGCGCAGGCCCAGCGTACTGATCACAAAGTCTACCTGGTTTTCCGTGTCCTCCACCCACGATTGATCCTTGATGTGCAAGGACCACCCGCCCTGCATGTCCTTTTCTCCTGCCTCCGCCTCAGCACCCGCTTTTTGCGGAAACCCATAAACCGAGCCATTGACGATGTCGCGCATCCCTTTACGCCCCTTTCGGTTCAGATGGGTTCAGTATAGGGCAAACCTTAAAAAATACTAGACTTATGATTTCTGAAATGTTATCCTATTGTACAAGGTGCGGGAACCGATGGGTTCTACGCACCTTGCTGTTTCACAACGGTATACATGCAATTGCTTATCCGTTATAAAGTGAAGCAGTTGATAGAGATGTTTTGCTTTAACGCAGCGCACATGTCTCCTGAGATATCCTTGGCGACTCAAATATGATCGTAAATTCCCAAAGTAAGTACCACAGTAGGAAGGCAGTAGAGTTTACCTTGAAAAACGACCGGAACTCAATATGAGAAACGATAAATAATGAAGCAAAAATGCAATACAGATTGTCTGTGTTATG
>JAEYPH010000073.1 GCA_023410875.1 Bacillota bacterium
TGCCAGTATAGCTTCCGTCTGCGGCTTGTAAAGGGCCTCGCAAGCGGCGGCTGTTGACGGCCTCAGGTTCAAGAAATGCTTCTTGAACTATCGCCGAATTGTGTTACCCATGTCCCCGGTCCAAACACCCCAGAGGGGAGAGGGGCTGGGGAGAGGGTTCTCTGCGGCCCACTGGTATTATCCACGGCCTGCGGCAACGCCGGCTTTATCAATGTGAGAGCAAGCCGAGAGCTGCGCTATGCGAAGCAGAGGGGCCCATCCAACAACGCCTATTGATAGACAGGGAGATTCTTCGCGGAGTTTATCCTGAGCGAAGCCGAAGGGCTCAGAATGACAGCTCAAGGTGTATTCTGGAACTCAACTCACACCGGCGGCAGTTGGTTGCCCTCCGCTGGCAGCGTTTGCGCAATCGATTCAGATCGCAAGAACACCTTGAAAGAATGATTGAACAGCGAGAACCCCAGCACCACGGCAGCGCAGGCGAATGCCCCCACGATGGTGGGCCGCACGCCAAAGAGCTCCGCCACAAAGCCGCTGACCGCCATGGCCACGGGGCTTAGGCCCTCGAACACCGTGGTCACCACGCCGAACACGCGGCCTCGGTTCTCCGGCTGCACCGTGGTCTGCAGCAGCGTATAGATCAATATCGTCATGATGGCGATGGCCGTGCCCACGATCAGCGCCAAGGGGAACATCATCGCCGGGCTGCGCACCAGCCCTAC
Source organism: Bacillota bacterium (assembly GCA_023410875.1). Classification (GTDB taxonomy): domain Bacteria; phylum Bacillota; class Clostridia; order Christensenellales; family UMGS416; genus JAEYRA01. The sequence continues at coordinate 723 of JAEYPH010000073.1, forward strand.
GGGGATCATGCCGCCAATCAGCGCGCCCACCGCCAGGAAGAACAGCACCGGCCGCTGCCGGGGTTTGAGCTTGATCGTGGAAACCAGCAGCATACCGATGAGCTGGCCCACCATCATCGTGGCCATCACCGCGCCGTACAGCGCCTCGCCATAGCCGTAGACGCGCTCCTCGTCAAACAGCGGCGCCAGCAGCGTCACGCCCATCATCGCGAAGAAGTTCAGGAACATGCCGATCGTGATCAGCGCCCGGATGCCTTTCTGGCGATAGGTATACTTCAGGCCGTCCCACATGTCGCGCAGGATGTGGGTGGGCTGGGATTCCCTCTTGACCAGCGGAATCCTCATGAAAAGCTGCGTGATCGCGGCATAGATGAAGCAAATGCCATACCCCAGCACCAACGGGGGCGCGCCGTGCCACGGCGGCGGCGCTTTGGAGAGCAGCGCATAGAGCACGCCGCCGCACGCATAGCCCACAAAGCTGCTGGCCGATTGGGAGAACGTGCGCAGCGAATTGGCCCGGGTCAACTGCGAGTGGGGAACGATATCCGGCAGGGCGCTGGTAATCGCAGGGCTGAAAAAAGCGCTGCACACGCCGGACAGCACCGCCATGGGGTAGAGCACCGCCGCAGGGAACTGCCCCTGGGCCAGCAGCGCCCACGCGCCCACCAGCACAAAGAGTAACCCCCGGATGGCGTCCGACGCGACGATGATCCACTTGCGGCTGTGACGGTCGGCAAAGGTGCCGGCGAAGGCCCCCAGCGCCACTCTGGGCAGCGCCAGGCAGGCCAGTATCGTGCCCATCATAACCTTGGAATGGGTCAGCTCCAGCACCCAGAAGCTCAGGATCGCGTTGAATATGCCGTTGCCCAGGTCAGAGATGAACTGCCCCTGAAACAATATGATGAAGGTGCGGTTCCATAGCCTTTCGGTCGTCTTCCCCATCGGTCCTCCTGTATCTCACCTTTCTCATCTTACTATAAAAAGAAGCCGGTGACAAACGCCGACGGCGATTACGAATCGTTTCGACTGCATAGGAACGGAAGTTTTAAGAGGGATTTAAGAAAATGTTCAAACCAAATTGTCCAACGTGTTCTGGCACCACATGATATAGGCGTCCTCGCCGGTGTCCGAATAATACCTGGGCCGGCGGCCCTTTACGTCAAAGCCCATGCTCGTATAGAGGGCGATGGCCACATCGTTGCTGACGCGCACCTCCAGCGTCATCTGCACGATCTCGGCGGCGCGGTATGCCGCGCGCATGAGCGCCTTCATCAGCAGACGGCCGTAGCCCCTGCCGCGGAAGCCCGGGTGCACGGCCACGTTGTTGACGTGGGCTTCGTCGATGATGATCCACATGCCGGCGTAACCGGCCACGACGCCGTCCTCCTCCAGCACGACATAGCGGGCGCAGCGGTTGGCCATCTCGCTTACGAAGCTTTCCCGTGTCCAGGGTTCGTGGAAAGACGCGCGTTCGATTTCACACACGCGGTCGATGTCGCCCTCGCGCATGGGCCGCAGCGTCACTTCCTTGCCGTTGCGCATCATAGGGCAGCTTCCCTGGCCTGCTCGGCCTGGGGCTTACGCAGATACACCGGCTGCAGCGCCGCCGCATCCACCGCGCCGCCGGCCAGCCACATCCGGTAGGCCAGCGCCGCCACAGCGCCGGCGCGCTGCAGGCGCAGGTGCTCCAGGGGCAGCAGCGCGCGCTGGCCCAGCGCCTGGTCGATCAGAGCCCGGTTGGGAGCCACGCCGTCGCCGCACAGGCACACCCTCGGCGCTTGAACCATCTGGGGCAACGCCAGGAAATCCGCCAGCGCCATGGCCGCGGGCGGCAGCACTTCCCGCGGCAGCAGCACGCCGCCATCGGGCTGCGGGCGATAGGCCGCGCAATACACCTGGCCCCGCCGGGCGTCCAGCAGCGGCGCCACCAGCAGGTCCGGCCCCGCGCAGCCGGCGGCCAGCACCTCCAGCGTGCCCACCGGAACCACCGGCACGCCCAGCGCCATGGCCATGCCTTTGGCCGTGGCCACGCCGATGCGCACGCCGGTGAAGGACCCCGGCCCGGCCACCACGGCCAGCGCGCTAAGCTCGCCCGGCTGCCAGCCCGCCCAAGCCATGCAGCGGTCCACCAAGTCCATAAGCCGCTGGGAATGGGTGAGCCCGCCGGCCAGGTTGGCCTCGCACACCAGCGCGCCATCCTGCAGCAGCGCCGCGCCGGCCACCGCCGTGGATGTATCGATCGCCAGAAGCCTCATGGCTGCAGCTCCTTTACAATGCTCTCATAGGCCTCGCCGTGGGCCGCAATGAGGATGCGGCGGTCGTCGTCGCCCACGGTCTCCAGCGTGACATCCAGCCGCTGGGGCGGCAGCGCGTCGCCGGCGTTCTGCGGCCACTCCACCGCGCACACATGCGTCCCGCCAAACCAATCGTCCAGCGCCAGCTCGTCCACGCCGTCGGGGGTCAGCCTATAAAGATCGAAATGGGCCAGTGGCACCGACCCCGCGTGCTCGCGCATCAGCGTGAAGGTCGGGCTGCTCACGCGGCCGCGCACGCCCAGCCCCCGGGCCAGGCCGCGCACAAAGGCCGTCTTGCCTGCGCCCAGGCCACCCCACAGCGCCACAACCGCGCCCGGGCGCAAAAGCGCGCCCAAGCCAGCGGCGAAATCCTCGGTTTGCGCCACGCTGTGGCTCAGATACTCCATAAAACCTTCTTTGGTAAACCTTACAAGTCAGCGGTACTTGTGTAGCACCGGCGACAGGGGCTTGTACAGCAAGTAGGTCACGATGCACACGACCAGGCTCTTGACCAGGTTGAAGGGCACCACGGCGTACAGGATGTACGTCCACACGCTGTTGATGTTGGGGTTGGCCAGCGCCGCCAGATCCAGAATCTGCTGCAGGGGCATGAACCGGCTGTACAGAGGGATCAGTACGAAGTAATTCATCAGCGGGCCGGCCAGCAGCGTCATGACGGCGGTGCCCAGCGCCATGCCCAACAGTGCGCCCTTGAACGATTTATTATACCGGTACACCAGCACCGCAGGCAAGATGAAACAGGCGCTTACGATGAAATCGGCGATCTCGCCGACGCCGCCGGTGGAGCTGAAGGGCAGATAGACGATGTTCTTGATGAGCAGCACGGCCAGGCCCACCCATGGGCCCATGGCAAACCCACCCAGCAGGGCCGGAATGTTGCTGAAGTCGATTTTCAGAAAGCTCGGGAAGATCGGAATGGGCGCCTCGATGAAGCGCAGCAGGCTGGAAACCGCTGCCAGCAGGCCGCCGATGGCGACGACAATGGCGATGTTCCTTTTCTTGGGCGCGCTGTTGGGACTGGACATGGGATGCCTCCTCGAAAGAAAAATGCCCCGGAAACGGATCCCGGGGCATAACAATGCGGTTTTCAGGCGCAAAGCGTATCTTTTACCATCCAGACTGAGGTGACACCGCGAAGGATTGTGCGGTGTTACCAACACTGTCGGCCCCGGAATCTCACCGGGTCAGTCCTGCATGCGTAAATGCAGAAGTCGCGGGCTTTACCGCCGGTAGGGAAATTCTCCCTGCCCCAAAGATACCATATATTCGGTTGAGTCGTAGTATAGCGCGCCGGCGGCAGTTTGTAAAGCGGCATTCCACACAAATAAATGAAGGTAAATATTCTCTAAAGATCAATCCCTAAAACATTCTTCACGACGATACCAATGCCAAAGGAAATCACCGCAACGCCCAGGCTGATGGCCGCCATCGTGAAAAAGCTGCGCCGGAAGGGCCGGCCGCGGGCCACCGAAACATAGAAATTGAACCCGGCAATGATGGACAGCGCGATGAGCAGCGTAACGCCCAGCGCCCACAGATACGCCCCCGCCGGGAAGAGCAGATATGGCACGATCATCAGCGCCACGGTGATCAGATACGCGACGCCGGTGTAGGCCGAGGACTTCAGCGCATTCTTCTGCCCAGCCTCGCGGGAGCTCAGGTATCCCGACGCCGCCATGGAGAGCGTGGCGCTGACGCCGGTGATAAGGCCCGCCATGGCGATAAGCCCGGTGTTCTGCATGGCCAGCGTGTACCCGGCCAGCGCGCCGGTCAGCTCCACCAGCGCGTCGTTCATGCCCAGCACAATGTCGCCGACATAGTGCAGCCGCTCCTCATCCAGTATGGCCACCAGCTGCTGCTCGTGCACCTCTTCCTCATCGAGCATGGCTTTGAGCTCGGGGATGCGGTCCAGAGCTCTGCGATAGGCAGCCACTGTGCGGTTTTCGCCGCGCTCCAGCAGCTGTATCGTGAACGTGTAGCCCAACACCCGGGCGCACAGCGCCATCAGCAGCCCATACAGCGCCCGGGGCTTGAGCCGCCGGCCGGTGTAGCGCTCAAAGATCGCCGCGTGGCGGAATTCATCGCGGGCGATGGCGTTCAGCGTATCGCGCTCAGAATCCTTGTGCGCCTGCCGGGCGATGCGCCGGTACAGCGTTCCACCGTCCATCTCCGCCTGCTGCAGCGGCAGGAAATCCGCGTATTGTTTCTTCGTATCCATGTTTCCCGGCATCCTTTCCGATTGCTGTTCCTCGGCTATCGCGCCACCATGCGGACACATTCCGCCGGGCACACATCCACACACAGGCCGCAGCCATAACATTTGTCCCGATCGATGTGCAATGTGCCGTCCACCACCGCCCGGGCGTGGAAATAGCACACATCCTCGCAGGCGCCGCACTGCAGGCAATCCTCCATGGCCGTCCGCTCGATGCTGGCGCCCTTGTCGCACGCCTCAATGCGGTTGGCAAAGTAGGTGCAGCAATCTTCGCAGCAAAAGCAGATACCCGCCACGCCGCTGCCGTCGTCGGTGCGGAAAGGCCGGGGCACCAGGTGCTTGGTTCTGGCCTCCTCCAGAATGTCCGCCGCCTCCTGGGCGCTGATGGGGCGAGTCCTGGGCGGCTCCGGATGGAAATGCACACACACGTCCATGCGGGAATGCAGACAGTCGCCCTTTGCCTCCCGGCAGCGGCAATCGGCCACATGCAATGTTTCCTGGCTATCCAGCAGCTCTCTAGCCTGCTCCCGGGTGCTCACAAAATGAAAGTTGAAATCCCTCCCAGCCATCGTCACTCCTCCTCCGCTTCACCAGGGCCACAGCTTGCCTTCGTAATCCCGCAGCGCCAGGGCGTCTTCATCCGCAGAGCCGTTCTCGCCCAAGAAATATTCCAGCGCCGGCACGGCGGCGGCGTCGGGCTCCAGATCGCCCAGCAGGTTCTTTTCGCCCGACATATAGCTGCGCACCCAGCCGGGGTGATACAGCCGGAACGTGTAACCCTCCGAACGCAAGCTGTTGTACAGTATGCTGACCCCCATGTTCAACGCGCTCTTGCTCATACAGTACCCGTACCACGACGTGCGGTGGCTGCGGGCGATGCTGCCGGCCTCGCTGGACACGAAGCACAACCGTTTGGCTGTTCCCTTGTCCATCAGCGGCAGCAGCGCCTCCACCATGCGCAACGCACCCAGCGCGTTCACGTTGTAGATGCGCAGCATGTCCTCATAGCTCTGCCGCTCGCGGATGGGCGCGTGCATCGTGGGCGCGGTGATGCCGGCGTTGTTGATGAGCACGTCCAGCCCGTCGCACACCCCGGCTACCCGCGCCGCAGCAGCGGCCACGCTGGCGTCGCTGCCCACATCCAGCGGCACGATGTCCAGTTGATCGCCATACTGCGCTTTGAGCTCGTCCAGCTCCGGCCATTCGGTCATATACTGGCCGGCGAACACCCGGTGCCCGCCGGCCAGCAGGCCGCGAACCATGGCCGCGCCCAGCCCCCGGTCCGCACCGGTCACGAGTACGTTCATCGGCTCAAACCTCCCCGGCGCACCAGCGCAGCGCGTTGACGAGCAGGCGCTGGAAGTTGACGTTCAGCCACACCGGAACGTTGTGCCCCGGCGTCAGCATGGCCACGCGGCCCTGCCCCTGGGTACGGGCCCAGCCGGCGGGCACCGCGCCGTGGCGGCTGCGGGAGGTCAGGAACATATCCACCGGCTCCTCCGCCATGTTCATAAAGTAATGCTCATCCATGGCCGCGAAGCCCTTAACGCCTTCGGTCAATGGGTGGCTGGCCATGGGCTCAAAGGCGACCTCCAGCTGCGCGGGATGCCACGCGAACAGACCGCCGAAAAGGCTCCGCAGCTCCTCGCGATCATTCATGCCGGCGGCACCGCTGTGCACGACCAACAGGCCGCCGCCGGCGACCACATAGCCCTGCAGTGCCGCGGCCACTTCGGCATCCAACCAGCCGGGTTGACCCTCGGTCACGGGCCCATCACTCTTGGCGCTGAGCACCACCGGGTAACGGCTCAACAGTGCCGCGTTCACACGGCTGCCATCCTCTATGATGTCAAAGCTCCATCCCTGGGCCCGCAGCGGCTCCAGGCCTTCCGTGGGCACTACCGCTGGGTGATACCGGTCGCCCGCCAGCACCAAAACGTTCATGAGACGCCTCCTGTGACAATATATGGTTTAGTATAGGTTTCATATTAGCATGTGGAGTGGGGATGTCAACGAGGCAAGAGGTGTTGTGACGCACTTCTTGCTGTTATTCAGAGGCCGCGCGGCGGCCGAAGAATTCCCTCAAACAACGACGTTATTTCGGGGGATTCCTCGCTGCGCTCGGAATGACAGTACCGAGTGTTGCGCGACACCCGTTTCTGTCATTCTGAAGGAGCGTAGCGACTGAAGAATCCCCTGAGTATAAGCCGTTGCCCTTGGGAGATTCCTCCGGAGTATATCCTGAGCGAAGCCGAAGGGCTCGGAATGACAGTTCTGGGTGCTGCAAAGCCCACTGCCGATGGCAGCATGTACAAAAGCAAGCCTGCTTAGCCCCCTTGAAAAGGGGGCTGTCACGCAGTGACTGGGTGTTCATTCCTGATAAGGCGGCAGCAGAACCCTCCGTCAGGCCTGCGGGCCTGCCACCTCCCTTGTTAAGGGAGGCAAGAGAATCGAAAGCCTCCCGGCAATTTCTCACCGGGAGGCGAAAACCCATTATTATCCGTTTGATCTGATTACAGCTTGATCGCCTCGCCGCTCTCCGCCGAGCGATAAATGGCGTCCAGAATTTCGGTGACGACCAACGCCTGCTCGGGCAGCACCCGCAGCGGCGTGTCGTTGACGATGTGGCTGATCCACGTGGCGGCCTCGATGTCCTCGGGCTTGTCGCCAGAGGCATCATAGAAGGCCACGCCGGCCATGTTGACGTCGGGCTTGTTGAGCCAGGTCTTGCCGAAGCGCTCGCCGTTGAGGCGCAGGCCGTCCAGCATGTCCGCACCGCCCTTGGAGCCGCACAGGACGCTTACCGCCTCGCGGGGGTCGGCGATGTTCAGCGCCCAGGAGCTCTCCAGCACGCAGGTGGCACCGTTCTTGAAGCGGATGAAGCCGAAGGCCGAATCCTCCACGGTGAACTTCTCCGGGTCCCACGGGCCCCAGGCGTTGGCGGCGTTCTTGGTGTCGGCCAGCTTGCGATACTTGGTGCCCACCACGAGCTCGGGCTCGTAGTTGTTCATGAGCCACAGCGTCAGGTCCAGCGCGTGGGTGCCGATGTCGATCAGCGGACCGCCACCCTGCTCATACTCGTTGAGGAACACACCCCATGTGGGCACGGCGCGGCGGCGCAGCGCGATGGCGCGGGCATAATAGATGTCGCCCAGGTCGCCGGCTTCGCAAATCTGCTTGAGGTACAGGCTGTCGGGGCGGCAGCGGTTCTGATAGCCGATGGTCAGCTTCTTGCCGGTCTTCTTGGCGGTGGCCACCATGGCGCGGGCGCCGGCCACATCCTTGGCCATGGGCTTCTCGCACAGCACATGCTTGCCGGCTTCCATCGCGGCCACGGCGATGATGCTGTGGCTGCGGTTGGGGGTCAGCACGTTGACGGCCTCCACCTCGTCCTCGGTCTTGAGCAGCTTCTCATAATCGGTGTAGACGCGGGCGTTGGGCGTGCCGTAGGCGTCTGCCGCGGCCTGGGCCCGCTCCTCGATCAGGTCGCAGAAGGCCACGAGCTCCACATTGGGCATCTTGACCAGCGCCGGCAGGTGCTTGCCGTTGGCGATGCCGCCGCAGCCGATGATGGCGATCTTCACAGTGCGCATCGTATGATGTTCCTCCTTCAAGGAATTCAAATTCATGCCTATTTTACCCATTCCCGGCGGGCAATGCAAGGCGGATGGCGAGGTTTTTCCTGCACTTTCCGGTATCAAGCTACATGGAGGCGCCGCGGGAGAAAGGCCTATTCCCGAGGACACTGCGCACGGCCCAGGCGGCCAGCAGGCCGGCCAGCGCGCACAGCAGGTTGGCGCCGGCATACAGGCGCACAGCGTGGCCGGGTACGCTCACGCCGGTGAACAGCAGTGTGGTCAGGCGATACAGCATGACAGGGATGCTGTTGGCGGAACCCTCCTGGACGGACGCTCTCAGCAGCAGTGTTTGATAGAAGGAAACATCGCGGACGATGTGGAAGGCGAACAGCGCCAGCAGCGCCACAGCCGCGGCAACCAGCGCAGCCCTGGCGCCCCGGCCTTGCACCGCCGGCAGTGCCGTCGCCAGCAGCATGCCCACGGCAAACAGCATGCCCATGGTCAGCAACCGGCCCAGCAGCTCCAGGCCCCGGATGGGCGCGGTGCGCGCTATAAAGCCCAGCGCCTGGGCCGCCACGCCCGCCACAACAAACGCCGCCAGCCACAGCGCCTCGGCGCGCCACGAGAAACGCCGCCGCTGGTCCGCCACGGCAAAGCTCAAGCCCAAGGCCAGCGCCGCCAGCAGGGCCGCGCCCATATTCTCATCGATGTACAGGATACGCATGGTATCCTTTGATGGCGTGAGCTCAAACAGCGACATCGGCTTTGGGCCCAGCGCCCACAGCGCAACCAGCGCGCCAAAGGCCAATAAGCCGGCGGGGTGCACGACCAGCGCGCGCCGGCCCGACGCCAGCCCCACCAGCAATGGCACGCAGCCCAGCAGCAGGCCAGCCAGCATCACAGGCAGAATACCCGAATAGCCGCCGGTATACAACCCCAGCGCCCTCATCGCCAGGTCCAGCAGCACGGCCAGGATCATCAGGAAGACAAGCGCGGTAAGAATAAGCGGGTTTGTTTTGCTCCGCATGGCATTGACCTCCCAGCGTTTTTCTCTACTGACAGTGTATCAGTTTATCGCCGGAATGGTCAGTCATTTGAGCGCCGATTAAGCGCTTTGTGGGCGGCCATTCGGTCAATTGGGCGTAAGGCGGGAGGATGGCCATTTATCCCATGTTATGGTAGGCTTGGAGAAGGAGGGTGCAATGGAAGTGCTTCTGATCCGCCACGGGCAGACCGAGCCTCTCTGCGACACGACGCCGACAAAAGAGGCTGCGGGCCTGGATGGCGGATGGCCGGACGGTTCACTGACCGCGCTTGGCCAGCGTCAGGCCTCTGCGCTGCAACCACGCATGGCCGCCTTCGCGCCGCAGCGGGTGCTGTGCAGCGACCTGGCGCGGGCGCGGTGCACGGCAGAGCTGGCCTGCGCCGGGCTGGATGTGAGGATCGAGCAAATGCCCGCTCTCAGGGAAATCCACATGGGCCGCATGCACCGGCAGAACTGGGAGGCCCTGAGCCGGGAGGACCCGGCCTTCTGTGAGGCGTGGCACGCCCACCGGGAGGACCTGCCCTACCCCGGGGGCGAGAGCGGTGACGACACGGCGGCGCGGGCGTGGCCGGTGCTGGAGACGCTGGCCGCTCAGAACGTTGAGCGGGCGGCCATCTTCTGCCACGGCGGCACCATCCGCGTACTCCTCTGCCGGGCGCTGGGCCTGCCCCCACAGCGCCGCTTCGCGCTGGGGCCCTTCGAGAACACCAGCGTGAGCACGCTGCGCCATGGCCCCCATGGATGGTCCTTGTACGCCAGCAACGACTACGCCCATCTGCAGGGGCTGCAATGACGTCGGCTAGTCTGTCGTAACCTCGTAGGGCCAGCTCTGTATACCGCCCAGGTCAAAGACTTGCGTATAACCCATGGAAACCAATTGCTGAGCGGCCAGGGCGCTGCGCCGGCCACTGCGACAGTAGATGAACAGCACCGCGTCCTTGTCCGGCAGCTTTTGAGGCGCAAGGGCTGCCAGGTCGTCCAGCGGCACTAGTACGCTGGCGCGCAGATGGCCCTGGTCGTATTCTTCCTGGGTGCGTACATCCACGACGACGATGCCGCTCTCCTGCTCCAGGCGGGCCTTGGCGTCCTGGGGTGTAATCAGGCGCGCCTCGGCCGCCTCTGTGCCCTGGGGCACTGCGCTCTGCTGTGCCGAAACCGCCGGTGACGCGCTCCTGTGTGCCAGCGGCGCACAGGCCGCCAGTGCCACGACGAGCACAATGATCAGCAATGGGACCAGGATTTCTTTCATATTCATTCTTCCTCCCCATTTTTCATTCTCACCATATCAGCCCAGGAGGCGGTCAAACTGTGACCGAAGTCACCTAGAGCGGCAGAAAAAGCCGCCTGCGAAGCAGGGCGGAAAAAGACCAAGCAAGGCGGATGCCATGCTTTATTCAGCGATTCCCTTGCATTGCCCCGATTGCAATGATACTATCTTGCGTGATATTGATTATAACCGGAGGACACCCATGCCCTACCATAAAGATTTTACCACCTATCAGGCGCTGGATACCTTTGCCGCGCTCTATGGCCCCGGCAACGCCAAGGCCGCCGTGGGCCGCTTTGAGGCGCTGGAGAAGGAATTCCTGGGCCGCTACGGCAACGGCGCCTATCGCATCTTTTCCGCGCCGGGCCGCACCGAGATCGGCGGCAACCACACCGACCACCAGAACGGCCGCGTGCTGGCGGCCGCGGTGTCGCTGGACACCATCGCGGCGGTGCGCGCCACCGAGAGCAGCGTCGTGCGCCTGCAGAGCGAGGGCTTCGAGGGCGAGTTCGTCGTGGATTTGAACGACCTGATGCCCCGGGAGGCCGAGCGTGAGACCACGTGCTCGCTGATCCGCGGCGTGGCGGCGCGCATGAAGGAGTTCGGCTATTTCGTCGGCGGGTTCGACGCCTATGTGACCAGCACGGTGCTCAAGGGCTCGGGGCTTTCCTCGTCGGCGGCCTTCGAGGTGCTCATCGCTGCGATCCTGGACGGCCTTTATAACGTGGGCCACATGGACCCCAAGCTGCGCGCCCAGGTGGCCAAATACGCAGAGAACGTGTATTTTGGCAAGCCCAGCGGCCTGATGGACCAGATGGCCTCCTCGGTGGGCGGTCTCGTGACGATCGACTTTGAAGACGAGCAGCTGCCCGAGGTCAAGAAAGTGCCCTTCGACTTCGAGGGCACCGGCTATCTGCTGGTCGTGACCGACACCGGCGGCAGCCACGCGGACTTGACCTACGAATACGCCGCCATCCCCGCAGACATGCGCGCCGTGGCCGAGCAGTTCGGCTGCCAGCGCCTGCGCGAGGTGGACCCAGCCGAGTTTTACCGGCAGATCCCCCGCCTGCGGGAGGCCACCCATGATCGCGCCATCCTGCGGGCCATGCACTTCTTCGGCGACAACGACCGCGTGGTGCGGCAGGCCGACGCACTGGTGCGCGGCGACATGGAGGCCTTCTTTGCCCACATCATAGAATCCGGTGAGAGCAGCTGGAAGCTGCTGCAGAACTGCCACGCCACCGGCTCCACCGAGCAGGGCGTCACGCTGGCGCTGGCCATGAGCGAGCGCCTGCTGCGGGGCCACGGCGCCTGGCGCGTGCACGGCGGCGGCTTCGCCGGCACGATACAGGCCTTCGTGCCCAGGGCGCTGCTGCACGACTATGTGGCCGAGCTGGGCCGCGTGTTCGGGCCCCGGGCATGCACGGTGCTGCACATCCGCCAGCCCGGCGCCACGGAAGTCATATTTTGAACAAAAGGAGAACTCTATGCTGCTCATTCGCAACGCCAAGATACTGACCATGGCCCAGGCCGACTACGACCGCGGTGACATCCTGATCGACGGCGGTAAAATCCGCGCTGTCGGCGTGGACCTTCCGGTGCCCGATGGCGCGCAAGTCATGGACGCCACAGGCCTCTGGGCGCTGCCGGGCTTCATAGACGCCCACTGCCATTTGGGCATGTGGGAGGACGGCATGGGCTTTGAGGGCGCAGACGGCAACGAGGACACCGACCCCGTTACGCCGCACCTGCGGGCCATCGACGCCATCAACCCGGTGGATCCGTGCTTCCGCGAGGCGCGGGAAGCCGGCGTAACGACGGCCTGCACCGGCCCCGGCAGCGCCAATGTGCTGGGCGGGCAGTTCGCCGCCGTCAAGACCTATGGCGACCGCATCGACGACATGGTGCTGAAGGCCCCGTTGGCCCTGAAGGCCGCCTTCGGTGAAAACCCGAAGAGGGTGTATCACGACCAGAAGAAGTCCCCCTCCACGCGCATGGCCACCGCGGCCACGCTGCGCGAAGCGCTGGTGTCCGCCGGAGAATACCGAAAAAAGCAAGGCACCGACAAGCAGCCCGACCGGGACTTGAAACTGGAGGCGCTGGGTTGGGTTCTGGAGGGCAAGGTTCCGCTGAAGATCCACGCCCACCGTGCCGACGACATCCTGACCGCCGTGCGCATCGCCCGGGAGTTCGGCATCGACTACTCCATCGAGCACTGCACCGAGGGTTATCTGATTGCCGAGCACCTAAAGCGCGACGGCGTCAAGGTGATTCTGGGGCCGCTGCTCAGCGAACGCAGCAAGATTGAGCTGCGCAACCTGACCTATGAGGCGCCCCGCAAGCTGGCCGAGGCCGGCATCGAGTTCGCTCTGATGACCGACCACCCGGTGATCCCGCTGCAATACCTGCCGGTGACCGCGGCGCTGGCCGTGCGCGAAGGGCTGGACGAGCGCACGGCGCTCAAGGCCATCACGATACACGCCGCCCGTATCGTGGGCATCGCTGACCGCGTGGGCAGCCTGGAGGCGGGCAAGGATGCCGACATCGCGCTGTTCGACGGCAACCCGCTGGACTTTCGCGTGAAGGCCCAGCGCGTGTTCATCGATGGCCGCGAGGTGTTCTGCCGGGCATAAGGCAGCATTTACCTTATGCAAACCTTGTTGCCATGCAACCAGATTTTGTCGAATCGCTTTACTCCGGCCGCTCCAATTGATAGAATATAAGAAAACAAATAAGCCTTTCAGCGTGCCCCGCTGAAGGGCTTATCCATTGAAAGGCAGCCAACGCTGTCGGAAGTATCCATCGTTTACAAAAGGAGGGTCCCCTCATGAAAAAAATCCTTGTTTCGGCGGTCTCGCTGCTGCTGTGCACGCTGATGCTGGCCGTGCCCGCGCTGGCCGACGGCCAGTCGCGCATCGTATACGGCGCGGACCTGACCGAGCTGCAAAAAAAGACCGTGCGAGAATTTTTCGACGTGCAGGAAAACGCCGTGGAGACGCTGACCGTCACCATCGATGAGGAAAAAGCCTATTTGGGCAAATCCGTACCGGCGGACAAGATCGGCACTAGGTCGCTTTCCAGCATCTACATCGAGTCCACGGCGGAAGGCTCCGGCCTCAAGGTGGACACCAGGAACATCACATGGGTCACCTCGGACATGTACATCGCGGCGCTGACGACCGCCGGCGTGCATGACGCCAACATCAAGGTGGCCGCGCCGGTGAAGGTGAGCGGCACTGCGGCGCTGGCCGGCATCTACAAAGCCTATGAGGCCATCACCGGCGAGGAACTGAGCCAGGACGCCAAGGCCATTGCCGGCGACGAGCTGGCGCTGACCGGAGACCTGGCCGAAATGCTGGGCTCCGACGAGGCCACGCGACTGATGGGCGAGCTCAAGACCGCCCTGGAGCACATCAAGGGCAAGAGCCGCGACGAGGTGCGCGCCATGGTCGTGCAGACCGCCAAGGACAACAACGTGCAGTTGACCGACGCCCAGGTGGACCAGATCACCGATCTGCTGATCCGCATGTCGCAGATGAACATAGACCCCACCAAACTGCTGGAGCAGGCGCGCCAGTTCCAGGCCCTGGCTGAAAAGGTGGAAAAGCTGCAAAAGGATGCCTCCGGCGTGGGCGGCTGGATCGCCAACACCTGGGCGACGGTGAAGGGTTGGTTTCAGTCAATCTTTGGCTAATGGCGGCGGGGTAACTTCTCCCCGGCCGAGGCCACCCCCTGCTTGTGACTACCTTGTGCTCAAATCACGTTGCCCGCCGCAGCACATGTCGCCGGCGGGCCTTTTGTTTAACTATCTCATAATGGGATTTCTAAGCACAGCGAGACCGCTGCGGCGAGATTCTTGTATGCGTTTTTTTCTGGCTTCATGTTCCCTCCGACGGAATAAATCCGCCCTCGGCAACAATTTTAGCCCTCCAAAGTCCTCTCACCCATGGGGGATATCGCATAGGCACTCATTGCATACGCCATCAAAAGAATGATGCCGAAGGTTTCCAAAGGGCGATCGGAAAGCCCTTTGGCCTTGGCGCAGGATGCGCCGTAGCCCAGCGTCGCCTTGTGCGGCTATGCCGCACTCGCCGACCGGATGTCGGCGAGGCGATGCGCAGGTCGCGCCCGAAGGCGCGAAATCTTGAGCCTATCCCGCAAAACCCACAGCCTTTAAAAACGCCTTGGCAATCACCGTATGCCCGATGATGTTGGGGTGCACGCGATCCCACCCGATGGCCGCCGAATGCATGTGGGCGAGCACCGGTTCGAAAGCCGCCTGCGTGTCCACGAACAGCGTGCCCTGCTTTTGGGCGATGCGGCGCACGATGTCTCCATAGCGATCCATGGCGGCGCGCATGGCGTCGGCGCGTTGGGGCTCCATGTAGAAGGGCGTCAGCAGAACCATGCCCTTTACGCGGGGCAGCGTCTGCGCTACCAGGTCGTCCAGCGTATGCTCATATTCATCCTCATAAACGTGGGCCTCCGGCTGCAGCGGCAGATCAAACTGACGCCACACATCGTTGGTGCCGATCATCACGGCCACATAGTCCGGCTTCTGGTCAAAGACGTCCCGCTGCCAGCGGTCCTTCAGGTCGCGCACGGTGTTGCCGGACGTGCCCATGTTGACCACGCGCAGACGCCGCTCGGGGCACACGGCGCCCAGCTGCCCCACAACCAGGTTGACCCAGCCGCTGCCGTAGGCATTGAACAGGCCCTCGCCCACGGGCTGGGCGCGGCCGCAGTCGGTGATGGAATCGCCCATGATGACGATCTTGCTGTTGGGTTCAAAGAACATGATGGCTCCTCCTTGTGTCGCTGCCCGTGGCGCGGGCCGGCAACGCCATTTTAGCAATCTGTGTAGCGTTTGAACAGGGTAAAATCACCTGATTCTTTAGTGAAAGACTTGCACTCATTGCCGATCGCTGATTCATTCAGCGGGAGGAAACTCGAGATCAAAAAGATGCCGTTATAAATCTCGCCCACAGGCGATCTCGCGTCACCCAAAAACCAGTTATGAGGACTCAATGCAAAAGATCGCCCGACGACAATTATCGTCGGGCGATACAGTCGTAGCATTTGCAAGTCGTCCAAATCGCCAAGGCGTATCAGCGCCGCAGGCGAAAGCGCGTGCAACGCGCAAAAAACAGGAACACAAGGGTATGTCGCAGCGCTCCCTGGTGTTCCTGATTCAGATTAGTCTATGACCGCTTGATTGCCTCTGCTGTTCTTAGGCCATATTGGGCTCGGCGCTTTGCAGCGATTCGGCGATCTTCTTCAGCGCTTCTTCCCGCTGCTTCTGCGTCATCACGCCTTGGGCGACCTTCCTGCCCAGATTGTCCGAGGCGAGGCTTAGCACCTGTTGCCTGAGATCTTCGCTGTGGCCTTCCCGGCGGGCCAACTCCCACACGGTGATGCCGTCTTTCTCACAGGCTTGTTGTACGGCTGCTTCATCCCTGTTTGTCAATTTGGCATAAAGCCTGACGATGGTGCCTTCCCGGCCCCGCTCCCGTTTGCTTTTGCCATCCAGGCTGAAATGCTTGGCGAACTTCTCATATACGCTGTCGCCTTCGCCTTTCAGCTTGTCTTCCAGTTCCGCCAGCTGGCCTTCGGCCTGCTGGGCGGTCAGAATACCGTCTTTAACCTGTTGAGCTGCAACTGCCTTTCGGAACGTCAGCCATTTCTGCTCAATGTCGGTCATGCCGCCTGCGGCCATCGCCAGCGTTCCGCCGGCCAGCAGCATCGCCAATGACAAAAAAACAATACGTGCCCATCTCTTCATTACACACCTCCGCTTTTTTGGGCGCGCTGCGACATAACTATTTTGCCCGGCGACCGAAAAGCGACGATGCCGATACTTGAGTGGCGATGAAGCAACTGTCAGATTAAAAGTCTGTGTTCGCTGGCCAGCTTTGATGCATAATTATGGAAGGCAAAAATTGACACTTGGTTTGCTGTGTGGTCTATACGTTTTTAGAATGCCCACCTTTTTTCTACGACACCATTAAAAAAGCTAACAAAATCGACACGATTCGCCTAAAAAGCGGTTGGCACCGTGGTGCCAACCGCGAAAGAATAAATATTTTATCCAGTCAGGTGATCGCAGCCGGGTACTCCGTGAACGTAGGTGTCGGCGAAGGTGAAGCTGAAGCCTTGGGTGTTGCCGTAGCCTTGGGTGTCGCCGTGGTCATGGGGGAAGTTGTAGCCTTAGGCGTTTTCGTGGGCGAAGCCTTAGGCGTGGGAGTGGGCGTAGGCGTGGCCGTGGGCGGTGTCATCACCGTCGTGAAGGCCACCTCTATGGCTTCCTGGTGGTCCGGGTCCACGCGGTTGCCGCCATGGGTGCGGGAATTGACGAAGTGGATGCAGAACTGGCCCTTCATGTCGTTGCCGGCGATGGAATCATAGCCATGGGGCATGCAGTTCATTGAGGCGGCCAGCCGGCGGCCGTTCACGATGACCCAAATGGCCCGCCGGTTCCACGAAAAGTTGCCGGCGGTCTTATAGAGCGTCGCGGTGTCCAGCGGGGCAACCGTCTCCACGTCGGCGTGCAGTGTGCCGCCGGTGCGGCGGATGTACAGGGTATAGCCCGTGAGCACATCCACGACCGCGGCGTTGCTGCCTCTGGGGAAGGCCGTGCCGTCGGCATCGGCCCAGGTCAGCTTCTCCACCGGCAGAGCGGCCCACTGGGCAGCCTGCGTCAGGTCCGGCCAGGGATGGATCGTGGAAAGATCCGGCGGGTTGAGCAGCGAATAGAGCGCCGAGAGCGTATAATTGCCGGCAATGCCGTCGGTATCCAGGCCCACGGAGCGCTGGAACTTCATCACGGCTTCGCGGGTCAGCGTTTCAAAATTGCCGGTTATTTCGGCGTGGAAAAACCCCTTCTGCTTGAGCGCCATCTGCAGGTCGCGTACGTCGTTGCCGCTGCAGCCCTTCTTGAGCGCCGTCTGGTTCTGCAGGCGGCCATAGGCATAAGCGCTGGCCGTGGGCCCGGCCGTGGCGGACGCCGTGGGAGCGGGCGTGGCAGAGGGCTGGGCGCCGGCGTAAAGCGCATTGTGGGTCACGCGACCAACGATGCCGTCCACAGTCAGATGCTTGGCCTTCTGGAAAGCCTTCACGGCGGCCAGCGTCACAGACCCAAAGGTCGTAGACACCGTGGCCTTGAAGTAACCCAGGGCCTTGAGCCGCTGCTGCAGCGCCTGCACATCGGCGCCCTTGCAGCCCAGCTTCAGCGTGCGGTTGAAGGCCGGAACACCCGGGGTATTCTGCCCGGGAGTGGCCGTGGGCGCAGGCGTGGGTGTGGGTGTAGGTGCCGCCGTGACTCCGGCATACAGCGCTTTGTGGGTTGCACGGCCCACGATGCCGTCCGCGGTCAAATGCTTGGCTTTTTGAAAGGCTTTCACGGCGGCCAGCGTCACGGGGCCAAAGGTCGTCGTCACCGTGGCTTTGAAATATCCCAGGGTTTTGAGCCGCTTTTGCAACGCCTGCACGTCGGCGCCCTTGCAGCCCAGCTTCAGCGTGCGGGTGAAGGCCGGCGCGTTGGATGTGTTCTGGGGCGTGGGCGTGGCTGTGGCCGTGGGCGTGGCTGTGCCCGGAACGCCGGCAAAAAGCTTGTTGAACGTCACGCGGCCCACGATGCCGTCCACGGTCAAATGCTTGGCCTTCTGAAAGGACTTCACGGCGGCCAGTGTCACCGGCCCGAAATTGGTCGTCACCGCAGCCTTGAAATAACCCAGTTCCTTGAGTCTCTTTTGCAGCGCTTGCACGTCGGCGCCCTTACAGCCCAGCTTCAATGTGCGGGTGAAGGCCGGCGCGGCCGTTGTATTCCGCACGGCCGCGGTCCCCGCGGCCATAGCCAGGGGCTGCAGCAGGAACACCACGGCAATCGCCGTTGCGCACAACTTTTTTACCAATGCACCCATTCGCATCGTCACAGCTCCCACCTCAGGCAAAGCCCACACTCAAACTCGCGAGCCAGGGATGGCTCGCGCTGTGTAACGGAATCCGCGTCGCCCTTCCTGTCGAAAAGATGCGCCGCGCCCGCTGGAGAATTTGTCTTATTTTACTACCCATGGAGCTGTCCTGTCAAAAAAAGAGCCGCCGAACAGGTTGTGTTCGCGGCGAAAAGGGAACGATTTTACAACATTTTTACAGCCTTCGCGCTATGGCCAGCCTATTCATGCTTAGGCGAATTCCTGACCAGCTCGATGGCCTTGAGCACCGCGATCTCGGCGTTGACCTGATTCTGCACATAGGTGCTGTCGATGCTGGCGAACAGATCGCCCTTATCGGTGACAACATAGACCGGGGCCAGCCTGTTGAGTGCCAGCGCCATAACGTCCAGCCGGCATTTTTCACAGCGGCACATGTCCGTCTGGGCGATGTAGCAATCGACAGCCTTGGTCACGATGTCTTCCATATGGTTTTTCAGCCTGTATTCCACGAGACCCTCCACGATGCTTCCATCTGGCCGCTGCTTTTCTCACTGCGCTCCACGCCTTCTCATTATAGCAATATACACGCTTTTTGCAATAAATTTCGCTTGCTCTATCGCGTGTTTCACACTGATTTTACAAAATTCGGTGAAATGCTCCCAAGTATGGGTATATAATAGCTATGCTCTTCCCCCCCACGGCCCAAGGGATCGCAGCAGCAAAGGAGTGCAACGCCCATGGCGGAACTGTCTTTCCACTTGAACGCCACCCAGATGGACGCCATCAAGGAAATCACCAACATCGGCGCCGGAAACGCTGCCACGGCGCTGGCCGACATCCTGACCGACCGCGTCAACATGTCGGTGCCGATGCTGCAGTTCACCCACATCAGCAACATTGCCGATATCCTGGGCGGCCCGGAAAACGAGGTTGTGGGTGTGCTGGTGGGCATGACCAACGACCTGGACGGCATGCTGATGTTTCTCTTTGACAAGCGCATCACGGTGACGCTGCTGCGGGTGCTGCTGGGCAAGGATGTGCAGAGCTTTGAGAGCATCGATGAGATGGACATGTCCGCGCTCAAGGAGATTGGCAACATCATCGCCGGGGCCTATGTGGCGGCGTTGGCCACCATCACCGATCTGGACGTGCGCTTAAGCCCGCCGGACATCGCCATCGACATGGTCGGTGCAATCCTGAGCTATCCGGCGGCGCTCTTTGGAGCCATGGGCGACCAGGTGCTCTTTATCAAGGAAGACTTCGACAGCGGCGAGGATCAGGTCACCTGCCATCTGCTGCTGATGCCCCAGCCGGAGGCGCTGGATCTCATCATGAAGCGTTTGGGAGTATAACACCGTATGGACCAACCCATCGTCGTGGGCATTTCGGACATGAAGATCGCCACCGATCCGGGAGCCCTGATCACCTTTGCGCTGGGCAGCTGCGTGGGCATCTGCCTGCACGATCCTTTGAACCGCATATCCGGCCTGAGCCATGTGCTGCTGCCGGATTGCAGCCTGTGCCCCAACGACACCAACGTGGCCAAATTCGCCAACACCGCCGTGGAGGAGCTGGTGCGCCGCATGGAGCGCATCGGGGCCAACCGCTTCCGCCTGACAGCCAAGATTGCCGGCGGCGCGCGGCTGTTCGGCGGCGCCGGCGGCATGCAGGTGGGCGAGCGCAACGTGGCCAGCGTAAAGGCAGAGCTTTCCCGCCTGCGCATCCGCCTGGTGGCAGAGGACACCGGGCTGGACTATGGCCGCACGGTGGAGTTTCGCACCGACGGCACGGTGATCGTCAAGACGGCGCTCAAGGGGACGAAGGCAATTTAAAACGTTTGGTGCGGGCGGTATGGGGCCGCCCGCTCTTTCTATCTTTCCGTCTGCTCCGTCATCAGCCCCCAGCGCACCCCAAAGCAATCCACCAAAGTCGTAAAACACGAGCTGTAGGTCGTGGCCTTGGGCTCCCGCAGCACCACGGCGCCGTCCTTGAGCACATCAAATGCCCGCATCACCTGCGGCGCCTCATCAAAGGTCACCGTTAAAAACAGCGCCGTGCCCCGGGCCACATCGAACTCCACGAGGTCCGAGAAGAAGCACCGCCGCCCGGCGATGGTCATCTCGGCGTGGTACACATAGCGCTTCTGCTCGTCGCTCAGGGGCCGCTGCCAATCCCGCGGGTCGGCATCGGCATAGCGCAGGATGAAATCCGGCTGCGTGCCGAAGGCCCGGCCGTAGAGCGCCATGGCCTGCTCGCACTGACCGGAAAAGTTGAAGGCAGGGGTTAGCTGCATACAAGCTCTCCTTCTCTCTTCCATCTTTCAAACAAACTAAAGAGTAGCCGAACGACGGTTCATCCGGCGGAGGCAGTAGTCTCTCAGAGAAACGTCGTTCCAAACCCGCCGCTGCGAACGTCCGTCCTCTAAAAAACTGAACGAGTTGAGCAACCTGTTGCCCGCTGGCGACATGTGCGGCAGCGGGCAACGCAGACTAGAGCACGAGGTAGTTGAAGCAGGGGGTGGCACTGCCCCGGCTTTGCGCAATGTCGGCCTAGCCGATATGGGAGCAAAGCCGATAGCACCGCTTGCGGCGCGTAGGGCCTCGGCGGGGGCTGGCCGGGGCCTATGGCCCCTGCTCGCCCATGCATCCTGGGATAAGATCCCCCGCCGACAGCTATGCGCTCGCCTCGACGTTCTTGAAGATGCCCGACGCCAGCGCGAACACCGCTGCGGCCAGCACAAAGGCCCATGCCGTGAAGCCCGCCACAGCCAGCAGCTCACTGTGGGTCGCCATAGCCACCACGATGGTCAGCGCCACGCCGGGAGACACAAACACCACCGTGGTTACCATCTTGAGCACGGTCCGCAGCGGCACGCTGTGCACCGAGCCGAACATCCGCCGGGCCAGCACATCGGTATAGGTGAACACCGCGCCCAGCAGCACGTAGCTCAATGCACACAGCACCACCAGGCCCACCGGGTGATCCAGCTGCCGCCCGGTCGCAACCAACAACAGCGCGGTCAGCACAAAAAGGGTGACGCCGTCGATGGCGTTCTTGATATGATCGCTCAGCGTGAGCCACAGCAGCTTTTGGCTGGGCCGGACCGGCAGCAGGAACACGAAGGGCCGGCTCAGCTCCATGGGCCAGCGGCCCTGTATCTGGAACAAGAACAGCATATAGACGCTGAAGGACAGCACGACGATCATGCTGTAGGTCAGCTCTTTTGGCATGATGTAGTGGAAGGCGATGGACGCCGCGATGATGATCAGGCTCAGGCGGTCGAAGAACAGCAGGAAGCTGGACTTGCGCATCTCCAGCATGCTCTTGGCGAACAGCGCCTGAGCGCCCCAGCCGAAAAGACCGTTTTTGACCTTGCGGCGAGCCTTTGTGCCGAAGTTCATCTGGCGGCCCTCGCGCTTGGCAGCCAGCGCGGCCTCACGGTAATCGGTGGCCACCAGCACTTCCTCATAATAATCCAGATTGAGCCGGTATAGCGCCAGCAGCGCTGCCGCCGCAGCCGCCACCAGCAGGCCCAGGCTCACAAAGAATTGCCAGCCCACGCCATCCACCGCGGCGCACAGTATGTTGGCCGACCAGCCCACCAGCGGCGTCCAGGCCAGCACGGGGTTGCCAAACGTCGCATACACCGCCGCCATCAGGTCCCGCGTCTGCGAAAGCTCATACAGGAAGAACACCGCCAGCGCCGCCAGCAGCGCGTTGAGCAGCACCGTGGCCCAGCGCCGCCGCCGGGCGGATTTGCTCGTGAAGGCATACACGAGCATGCCGAAGATCGGAAAGCTCAGCGCATACAGCGCCACCGCCAGCAGCACGATCCATGTGCCGTAAGCCTGCAGCGGGAAGTTGTTTTTCAGGTTGGGAATCTGGAAGAAGGCGATGAAGATGGCCAGCGCCACGCCGCCCAGCTGGCGCAAGAATCCGTACAGCAGCACCTCGTTGGGCCGGAAGGGGCCGGTGAACACCAGCGACACATCGGCAGCGCGGAACATGCTGCTGCCCTTCTCGATGCCCTGTTTGAAGCCGAAATAATAGACGATGGCACTCAAACCCGTGGCAATGGCGCGGAACAGCCGCCCGTCGCCGCGATTGAAGTTGCCCGGCCCAAAGAGCACAAACACGAGCATACCGGCCATGGCCAGCGCCAGCAGGATATAAAGCGCCAGCATGGCCGGCTTCTTCTTAAGCCCCTTGAGGATGTTGCCCAGCGTGCGCTGGACAAGATAGACCAGCGGGCTCATTGCGGGGCCTCCTGCTCGCCGGTCACGCGGAAGAACACGCTCTCCAGCGACTCCTCGGCGCTTTCAGCCTGCGCACGGGTGCGGCTCAGGACCACGCGGCCGCGGTCCAGGATCAGCGCCAGATCCCACAAGCCTTCCACGCTGTCGATGATGTGGGTGCTGATGAGCACCGCACAACCCTCGGCGCGCAGCTCTGCAAACACGACCTTGAGCTCCTTGATGGCCTTGGGGTCCAGCCCGATCATGGGCTCGTCAAAGAGCACCATTTTGGGTTGGGGCAGCAGCGCGCAGCAAATGCTGACCTTCTGCTGCATGCCCTTGCTGAGTTCCTTGCCCAGCTTGTCGCGCTTGTCGTCCAGGTCAAACCGGCGCAGCAGCGCGTCGGCGCGCCCCTGCCAATCGCGGATGCCGTAGGCCCGGGCGATGAACTCCATGTGCTCGTCCACGGTCAGCAGCTCATAGAGCGCCGGGGATTCCGGCACATAGCCGCTCAAGAGCTTGGCCTGCACGGTCTTGTTGTCCATGCCGCCCACGGTGATGGTCCCTTGGAACTTCAGCAGCCCCATGATCGCCTTGATCGTCGTGCTCTTGCCGGCGCCGTTGGGCCCCAGCAGCACGGCCACTTCGCCGGGCTGCACGGCGAAGGACAGGTTGTCCACCGCCAGCGCGCCGTCGTAGCGCTTGGTCAGGTTGGTTACGTTGAGCATGAGAATTCCCTCCTGTTGCCGGCTCGGCAAAGCCGGGTAGTTTACTGGTCTTCCTTGCGGCGGTTGGGCGCGGTATGGGACCATATGCAGCGGTCCTTCCCCGCGCCCTTGGCCTCATAGAGCGCCTCATCGGCCCGATAGATCAACGTGTCCGCCGTGTCGATCTGGTGGCAGGCCGTAATGCCCAGGCTGATCGTGATGCCGTAGCGGCCCAGCTCCTCGTCTCCGCGCAGGCGCTGGAACAGCGCCTCGATGTCGCCACGGGCCTGGGCCTCGCCGCCCAGGTGAATACCGGCGTATTCGTCGCCGCCCCAGCGGGAGAGGACGGCCCGTTGGCCCAGGGCCTGCTGCGCCAGCACGCCCACGATCTTGAGAATCTTATCGCCGATCAGGTGGCCGTGCTGGTCGTTGATGCGCTTGAAGTTGTCGATGTCGAACACGAACACGCACAGCTGCGCAGCGGATTGGGCATCGGCCAGCCGGCTCTCCAGCTGCTCGTTGAAGCCCCGCCGGTTGAGCAGGCCGGTGAGCTGGTCGGTCTTGGCCACGCTGACCAGCCTGCTTTCGTTGCGCCGGATGATGCGGTTGACGACCAGCAGCACCAGCGCCACGACCAGCGCGAAGGTGATGAAATCCTTGATCAGCTGCCCATGGAAGGACTGCTCCAACACGGAGGTATCCTTCTTGACCAGCAGATACCAATCCAGGTCCTCGATGTACCGGGTGATCAGATATCCATCGTCTACGCCGAAGATCTGCAGTGAATCCTTGTTGCCCACGACAGCCTGGCGCTGCTCCCGCAGCGCGGGCATGGTGAACACGTTGATTTCCTGGGCCTCCTCCGCGGTGGGAGCCCGCACCGCGCCTTCGGGCTCGCCGGGGCGGCCACTGAAGCCAAAGGCGGCGGCAATCCGGGCATGGGTGCCGGTGTGTACGCGCACCAGGCCGTTGGCGTCGAACAGCAGCGCGTTCAGATGGAAGTCGTCCTCAAAGCTCTGGAGCAGGCGCTGCACATGGTCGGTCTCCAGCCCCACGCCGGTGACGCCCATGATGTCACCGTTTTGATCGGCGATGCGGCAGTTTATGAACACCGAAAGGCGATTCTGGTTGACCTCGTCGGTGTCGATCTCCAGGTCATAGGCCAGGTTGCGTTCCAGGAAGGCATCATACCAGCGGTCATGGTCGTCGGCCGGGTCCAGCACCTTGTTGACGCCCTCGTAGTGGTAATACGTCTGCGTGGCCTGCGACACGAGGAAGACCGAGTCATAGCTGTATTTGTTCCGGATGCCCAGCAGATAGTTCTGCAGCTGCAGCGTGCCTTCCGCGGTAGACCCGCTCTGGCGCTCGTCCTTGAGCCACGACTTTACGAAATTGTCGTTGGCCATCGTCAGCGACACGAAGATCGGCTTGGTCAGCTCGTTACGAATCTCCGAATACAGATTGGTCGTCGTGAGCTTGGTGATGTTGCGGATGTCGTCGCGGATGACCTCACTGTAGGTGGAATAGCTCGTGATGCCCACGACCAGAAAACCAGCCAAGATAAACGCGCAGATGAGCAGATTCACCCGCGCCCGTGTTTTGATGCTCATGTCTCCCCCTGCCCGATTGCAAACGCCCTATGCCACAACCAGATTAGCACAGGGCGTCGATAATTCCAAATGCAATATGCCAAAAAATACAAAGGGCGGTCCGAAAACCGCCGGGTGGCGGCTTAGTCCACAATCTCCATGCGCTTGCCGCAGCACAGCGGGATGGGGTCGCCGGCCTTGATGTCCTCTATGCGGTTGCATGTGACGCAATAGACGCGGCAGTCATGGGGAGCACGCACCTGCAGGTAGGGCTGGGGGTTGCCGTCGTAGCCCTCTATGGCAAAGGCCGCCTCCAGCTTGCCCTTGGCCGGAGCGTATTCGCCCACCGGGGCCAGCTTGCGGGTCTGGTTCACGCAGTCGATGAGGATCTTCCACAGCAGCTCGGTCTTGGCGCGCTCTTCGTCGCCCTCCGGGCGCAGGGATACGAGGTTTTTTTCGATGGTGATCTTCATGGTGGTCTCCCCTCTCCCTTGAATGAAGTTTTGTCTTGGAGTACTTGGATTGTACCATTGCTCTCAGCTTCTTGCCAGTCATCCATACGCCAGATGGGGCCGATGGTTGGCAGGTCAGGCCAAAAACCGAAATATTCCTTGACTCTTCCGCAACGTCAAGTGTTAAGATGGTTCCATCGCACAGAGGAGGAACTCCTTATGCTTGAATATCCCGAATCCCATACCATCGCACGGCAGTTGCAGGAATCCATTCTTGGGAAATCGGTCACTGGCGGCGAGTATGTCAATCCCAACGCAAACATCTTCAACCCGGAAGGCGCTCCCGAACGTTATCCCCGGGCGGTTGGAGGAACCGTCACGGATGTCGTATACCACGCGCCGGATATCTTCATCGTGCTGGACAACGGGCATGGCATTCTTTTCCGGCAGGGTGGAGGCAAAATACTCTATCAGGATCGCGCCGATCAACAACCCGAAAAGTACAACTTCCGTTTCTCCTTTTCAGATGGAAGCAGTCTGTCCTATTCCGTTATGCTGTGGTCGTACGGCGTGGATGTGATCGACCACGCGGCGTGGGGCATGCTCACGCGGAACGCGGATGCGACGCGCTTCCAGCCGATGGGCAGTTCGTTTCAGGAATATCTGGCTTTTGTGAAGAGCCACATGGATGACCCGAAGCAGCCCGTCAAAATCTATCTCACCAAAAGCATGGCTGGGATTATGAGCACCTTCGCGGGAGAAATCCTGCTGCAGGCGAGGATGCATCCTTCCATCCAAATCGGCAAACTGGACGATGGCGCCCATGAACGGGTATACAATGCCATGCGCGACGTGTTGTCCAGAGCCTGCGAAGCTGGCGGGCGTACATCGGAATATGACCTGTACGGCCAACCGGGCGGCTATCGGGCGATGTCCGAGCGAAAGCACATCGGCGAGCCCTGTCCACTATGCGGCGATCCTTTGCAGAAGGTATCCGTTGGGGGAATTATCGCATTCTGCACTAGATGCCAGGCGAAGAGGTAAGGCGGCCTGTATGGCAGAGAAGTCTTAAGGCAGTTGGCTGTGGCAGCTGCGCTAAGGCTGCATTATGCCAATTCCGATTTGATGTGTTCTACGATCTGATCCAAAACCCGCTCCCGGTCCGTAGACGTATCATAAATCGTAAAGCCGTATTTGACCAAATGCTCTGTCATAGATCGGCTGAATGAAAGGACATCTTCAGAAACTTCTCTTAGATCATCATCGTTAAAATTGTATGTCCAATCCTCTTCCGTATCGTATTTCCTGAAATCGCTTACGAACTCATCAACGGTTTTTTTGTTTTGCACCAATCCGATGAGGAAAAAATTGTCTTTTAATTCTTCTATCCCATACGTTTTCAGAATAGACAGTATCTTTTCAAGATTAAAATACCCCCCTTCCAATACAAACCTGTTTCCTTTTACAGCGCCATGGCTGTACGGCAGCAGTCCGCGCCCATCAGCCGAGGCAAACATACCAAGAAAATGGCCAAGGAACGGCGCTAAATTGTCTGTGGTCTTCTCTCTGTTCCAATTGAGTCTAATATCCAATTGCGGATATGCCCCTTGAAACGTGGCGACAAGTTTGTCGAGGCTGATGACGAAATAATACAGTTCTTCGTTCAGTTTTCTCGCTAGTGTTGATTTGCCGGCCCTGCTCGGGCCGGCAATGATGATGTTTTTCAATAAAAGCACATCCAATTCATTGCGGAGAGCACTTTGGGGAACCAGTTAAACCTTATCAAACCGCAGGCTGATGTCCATGGCTTTGACCGTGTGCGTGAGCGCGCCAATGGAGATCAGGTCCACACCGGTTTCGGCCACGGCGCGCAGGGCGCTCTCGTCCTTGTCGCCCATGTTGCCGCTGGCTTCCACCAGGGCGCGGCCGGCCACCCGCTGCACGGCCTGGGCCATGGCTTCCAAATCCATGTTGTCCAGCATGATGATGTCCGCGCCAACGGCCAGGGCCTCGTCCAGCATGGCGAAGTCCTCGACCTCCACCTCGATCTTGAGCGTGTGGGGGGCCTGGGCGCGGGCGGCGCGCACCGCGGCGGTGATGCCGCCGGCGGCGGCGATGTGGTTGTCCTTAATCAGCACGCCGTCGGACAGGTTGAAGCGGTGGTTGGAGCCGCCGCCGCAGCGCACGGCGTATTTTTCCAGCACCCGCAGGCCGGGCGTGGTCTTGCGGGTGTCGGTGATGTGGGCATGGGTACCGGCTACGGCAGCCACGGCATGAGCCGTGCGCGTGGCGACGCCGCTCAGGCGCTGCAGGAAGTTGAGCGCCGTGCGCTCGCCCACGAGGATGGCGCGGGCGTCGCCGCTGATGTGGGCCAGCACAGTCCCCTTTTCCACCGCCTGCCCGTCGCGGCTCTGGGGCGCGAAGACCACGGTGGCGTCCAGCTTGCGGAACACGCGCTCCACGACCGAAAGGCCGCACACGACGCCGGCCTCCTTGGCCAAAAAGCGCCCGGAAATCTCGCGATCGGCGGCCACGGTGCACAGTGTTGTGATGTCGCCGGTGCCCCAATCCTCGGCCAGCGCCCGGTCGATCAGTTCATCCAGGGCCAGGTTGTCGATCATGACTGCTCCTCCTCATCGTCGCGATAATGAGCTCCCACGCTCTTGGGCCTGGCCAGCGCGGCTACCAGCACCTCGCGGGCGCACAGCGCCATGTTCCAGGTCTCCAGGCTCTTGACGGTGCCCATGGACGCCTGGCCCAGCATGTCCAGCAGCTCCTCCATGCGGGCGAGCGCCTCAGTCATGCTGGCGCGGTTGCGCAGGATGCCGCCCTTGCGGGTCATAAGCCCGCGGATTTCGGTGCGCACGGCGTCCAGATCCTGGGCGGCGGAGCGCGCCGGGGCGTCGCCGGTGGATGCGGGTGCCCGCGGGGCGCGCCAAGGGGCGTCACCAATGTGCTGCGCTGCCCTCCGGCTGAACACCAGGCATTCCAGCAGCGAGTTGCTGGCCAGGCGGTTGGCGCCGTGCACGCCGGTGCAGGCGGCCTCGCCGCAGGCGTACAAACCAAGAACGTTTGTGCACCCATTGATGTCCGTGCGGATGCCGCCCATCGTGTAATGCTGCACGGGGATTACGGGAATCCAGTCCTTGGCGATGTCGATACCGCGGCGCATGCATTCCTCGTAAATCGTCGGGAAGCGGGCGCTCAAAAAGGAACGGGGCCGCGCGGTGATGTCCAGGTACACATGGGGCAGGTCATAGCGGCGCATCTCGGCGATGATGGCGCGGGTCACAACATCGCGGGGGGCCAGGTCGGCCAGCGGGTGCACGCCCTGCATGAAGCGCTCCCAGCGCCGGTTGCGCAGCACGGCCCCCTCGCCCCGCAGCGCTTCGGAGATCAAAAAGAACCGCCCGGTGTCGTCGGGGTGGATCAGTGCCGTGGGGTGGAACTGCACGAACTCCATGTCCTTTAAAGCCGCGCCGGCCCGCAGGGCGGCGGCGACGCCGTCGCCGGTGGCGCTGCGGGCGTTGGTGCTGTTGCGATACACGCGGCCGATGCCGCCGGAGGCGATGATGACCGCCGCCGCGACGTATACTCTGAGCGCGCCGCCCTCCAGCACCAGCGCGCCGGCCACGGCGCCGTCGTCGCCTGTAAGCACATCGGCCAGGCACGCGTGGTTTCGCACGGTGATGTTGGGCCGGCTCTGCACCAGCTGCGCCAGCCGGGCGCTCACGCCGAAGCCCGTGGCGTCGCCGCCGCAATGCACGATGCGGTTGTGGTGGTGAGCGCCCTCCCGGGTTGTGTGCAGCGTGCCGTCCTCCTCGCGGTCGAAGGGCACGCCCATGGCCACAAGCGCCCGGATGTCGCCGGGGCCTTCGTCCACCAGCACCCGCACCGCCGCCGGGTCGCACAGGTGCGCGCCGGCCTCCAGCGTGTCGGCAAAGTGGCTGTCAGCGTTGTCGTCGGCGTTGATCACCGCGGCGATGCCGCCCTGGGCATACATGGAATTGCTGATCTCCATGCCGGACTTGTTGAGCAGCGCGACTTTGAGCCTCTCGTCCAAGTTCAACGCAGCATACATGCCGGCGATGCCACAACCCTCTATGACGACGTCGAACTCCTCCCGGGGCAGTTCGGTCAGGCTTCCTTCATACGCATATCTTCTCACAAGAAAACTCCCATCAGGCCAGCTCCAGCATGCGCTGCAGGCAGCCCCGGGCGCGGCCGGCCACGGTCTCGTCCAGCTCGATTTGATTCGTGTTGGTCTGCAGCGCAGCCAGCACGTCCTGCAGTCCCGTCTTCTTCATGTTGACACAGAACAGCCGAGGGCTCAGCAGATAAAACTTCTTGTCCGGGTTTTGCCCCTGCAGGCGGTGCAGAATGCCCTGCTCGGTGCCTATGATGAATTCCTTGGCGTCGGATTGTGTCGCGTACTGCAAAATCTGTGCGGTGCTGCCGGCGAAATCCGCGGCGTCCACAACCGCCGGCGGGCACTCCGGGTGCACCAGCACCTGCGCGCCAGGGCGGGCAGCCCGGGCGGCGGCCACATCCTCGGCGGTCACGCGATCGTGGGTCGGGCAGAAGCCCGCGAAGGGTATGATCTCCTTCTCGGGCACGAAGCGCGACACATAGTGCCCCAGGTTGCGGTCCGGCACAAACACGATGCGACGCTGGGGCAGGCTCTTGACGATCTTCACGGCGTTGCTGCTCGTGCAGCACACGTCGCACTCGGCCTTCACGGCGGCGGAGGAATTCACATAGCACACGACGGCGGCGTCGGGATACTTCTCCCGCAGCTCCAGCACGTCCTCGGACGTCACCATGTCGGCCATGGGGCAGCCGGCGGCCAGCACCGGCAGCAGCACCGTGCGGGCGGGGTTTAGTATCTTGGCGCTCTCGGCCATGAAGAACACGCCGCAGAACACGATGACGTCGGCTTGCACGGTGCTGGCGCGGCGGCTCAAATCAAAGGAATCGCCTACGATATCGGCAATGTCCTGCACCTCGGGCTGCTGGTAATAGTGGGCCAGTATCACGGCGTTGCGTTCTTTTTTGAGCGCCTGTATCTGTTGGTCAATGGTTGGCATGGAACCACCGCTTCTTTCCATGGTTTCAGCCGCGCCGACGGCGGTTGCCGCCCGCGCGTTTTGAAGTCAATTTTAGCACCGGGGGGATTTTTATGCAATGCGAAGAGGCCGGAGCCAACGGGAACCGCAGCGAAAACGGGCCGGGTTTATGAGCGAACCCGATAGACGCTGGCCAGCGCCAGCAACTGTTGGCCCACATGGGCGCGCAGCTCCTCCGGTGTAAGGACCTCCGCCCACCAGGCCGCCTCCAGCGCCTCGCAGTGGGCCAGCTCAAAGCTGTGCATGTTGACCTCCGCCGTCACCCATTCGCCAAGCCGCTGCACCGTATAAACCTCCAGGCGCTGCAGCCGCGCCTCGTGCTCCCGCCGCAGCCGCAGCACCACGGGGTATTGCTCCGCCGCCTGCCGCTCGGCGCGGAAGGCCTGCACGCTGCGCTTCCAATGGGCCTCCAGATCGAACCCCGGCGGCCGATCGAAGGTCTCTGGCAGCACCTGGGCGTCGGTCATGCGCTCGACCTTGTAGGTGCGCAGCTCGTCGCTGCCCTCGCTGGCGGCCACCAGATACCACTGCATGGCCTTTACCGCCAGACCATAGGGCAGCAGCACGCGGTCAACGGCCTGATCGCCCGGGCGGGCATAGGCCACGCGCAGCTTGCGCCCCCGCAGCACCGCCTGGCGCACCTGGGGCAGATGCGGCGGCGGCTGACGGTCGCCCCACCACGGGGCATCGTCAAAATAAAAGCGCTCCCTGGCCGCACGGATGTCTCGCGCATATTCGCCGGGGAGCAGGCTTTCCAGCTGGTCCAGCGCTTGGCGCAGGCCGGGCGCCGTCGTGCCGTCCTCCCGGCCGATGCCCGAGAGATACAGGTTGACCGCGTCCTCGCCCTTGAGGTAACTCAGTGATGCGTGATAGCCCGGCATGAAGCGGATGCCGCCATTGGGCCCGGTGGTCGCCGTGAGCGGCACCCCGGCTTGGCACAGCGCGTCCACATCGCGGTAGATCGTGCGCGGCGAGGTCTCCAACGCCGCGGCAAGCTCCGCAGCCTTGATCCGCCCGCGGGATTCCAGCAGCAGCAGGATGGCAATCAAACGATGCAGGCGCATGCGGACCCTCCCTCAACATTCTTTTCCCCGATCTTATATTTATGACAAACACATGTCAGGAATAGCCTGTTATACTCCTGCCATAAATACATGGAAGGAGCAAAGAACATGAACGTTTTGATACTGGGAACCGGCTTCGGCGCTTTCCACGCCGAGCTGTACAGGAACAACCCAGCCGTAAACGGAATCACGCTGTGGGGTCGGAACTCCGCCAAACTTCAGGAACTGAAGGAAACCCTGGGTGTGTCCGTGACGACCGACTTGGACCAGGCCCTCGGCGATGACACCACCGATCTCGTGGACATCTGTCTGCCCAACCGCCTGCACGCGGAATACATCGGCCGGGCGCTGGGCCGCGGCAAGCATGTGTTCTGCGAGACCCCGTTGTGCGACACCGCCGCCGATGCAGACGCCATCCAGCGCATGCTGGACCGCAGCGACCGCCGGGTGTTCGTCAACCAGTTCATCAAGTTCTTCCCCGAATACCGTTATATGCAGCAGGCCGTGGAGACCGGCACATACGGAGAGCTGCTCAGTCTGCAGCTGTGGCGCAAAACGCCGGCCATCTGGGGGCCGCTAGGCGTTGATACGATCGCCTCCAACCTGATGATCCACGAGCTGGACTTCGTGAGCTGGCTGTGCGGCGAGACGCCGCGGCCCGAGGCTGTAGCCGTGCGCAAGAACACAGCGGAGTGCCATGTGCAGGCGAACGTGCGCTGCGGGCAGACGCTGGTTTCGGTATGCGCCGATTCCATGATGCCGGCGGGTTATCCCTTCAGCACCGGCTTCAACGCGGTGTTCCATCGGGCCGCGGTGGAATTCCGCGGGCAGTTCCCCGACGGGGAGCCCATCAAGCACACCACGCTCTATACCGCCGACGGCTGCGAAGCGCTGGACCTGTCGCAGGTCCACCCCTATCAGGCGGCCATCGACCACGTGGTGAGCCGCTGCGCCGACACGCTGCCCTCGGAGCTAGACGCCCGCCACGCGCTGGCCAGCGCCCGCTTGGCCCTAGCCATCCGCGAGCAGATTGCCTGAGAGGGGGCGGCCGTATGCAATGTTACTCTATGCATACTATAGCCCTACCACCGGCATCCCGAAACCCTCTCCCGCACCCTCCCCCAGAGGGGGAGGGACTATGGACCGTACCCCTTAAGCAGGACACCGTAAACGGCGGGTATGCTCTGTCATGCGCTGAATATCACGGTTTTTCGGGGTCCGGTAGTCAAGGGAGGAGTGAAGGCGACGGCAGCAGTAGTACACTTC
>JAEYPH010000086.1 GCA_023410875.1 Bacillota bacterium
GTTCTAATGTCTCTATACAGAACATAGCATATGGCGCTCTTTTCCTGTTCTTATGGCGTTCTTATCTCAATCTTATGGACAGTTTGCAAGTGCGAAAAACCCTTTCCGAAGGCTCGGAAAGGGTCAAAAACAGATATTGGTGAAGTTGTGTAGCCCGAAAGGGTTATGCTTTCTTGCGCGTCCCCCGGCGGATGAGCTTGAAGATCTCCATGATCGGAAGCGGCGCCAGCGCCAGGCCGGCCACGATGGCCCACATCTGGCCTGTCAATTCATATAGACCAAAGATGCTGCGGCCCAGCGGTGTCAGCGCCACCAGCAGCTGCAACGCCAACCCCACAAGGAAGGCCCCCACCAGGAACTTGTTGTTGAGCAAGCCGGTGGCAAACAGCGACCGGTTGGACTTGAGGTTGAAAGCGTGCACGAGCTCGGCCAGCGCCATGACCATGAAAGCCATGGTGATGCCGGCGTCGGGGGCGTCGCGCAGCACATCCACCGGGGACACTCCGGTGAGCGCACGACCCAAGAGGAATGCAGCCAGCACCAGCGCGCCCACCATGACGCCCTGCAGCAGCACCGACACGCCAAAGCCCTGGGCAAAGATGCTCTCATCCTTGCGGCGGGGGCGCTCCTTCATTACGCCGTGGTCCACGGGCTCCACGCCCAGCGCCAGCGCCGGCAGGCTATCGGTAACCAGGTTGACCCACAGCAGGTGCGCCGCGCTCAGCGGCGTGGCCCACTTCATGACGACCGAAACCAGGATGGCCAGAATCTCGCTTAGGTTGGTGGCCAGCAGGAACTGTATGGACCGCATGATGTTGCCGTAGATGCCGCGGCCCTCGCGCACAGCCACGACAATCGTCGCGAAGTTGTCGTCGGTCAGCACCATATGGGCGGCGCCGCGGGCCACGTCGGTGCCGGTGATGCCCATGGCGCAGCCGATGTCGGCGGCCTTGAGGGCCGGCGCGTCGTTGACGCCGTCACCGGTCATGGCCACGATCTCGCCGGAGCGCTGCCAAGCCCTCACGATGCGCACCTTATGCTCCGGGGCCACGCGGGCGTACACCGAGAACTCCCCGATGCGCCGCTGCAGCTCCTCGTCGCTCATTTCGTTGAGGTCCGCGCCGGTCAGGGCTTTGTCGCCGGGGCGCAGGATGCGCAGCTCCCGGGCGATGGCGACAGCGGTTTCCACGTGGTCGCCGGTGATCATGACCGGGCGGATGCCGGCGGCGGCGCACAGGCCCACGGCGTCCTTGACCTCCTCGCGGGGCGGGTCGGTCATGCCCACCAGGCCCACAAAGGTCAGGCCATTCTCCAACAGTTCCAGCGTGGTCTCGGGCTGAGCGTCAAAGCGCTTGACGGCCACTGCCAGCACCCGCAGCGCCTGGCTGGCCATATCGCGGTTGGCGGCGTGGGCGGCGTCCAGGCGGCCGTCATCCACACAGCGGGAGAGCACGATGTCCGGGGCGCCCTTGGTGATGCTGAGGTACCCCTCAGGCACCTTGTGCACCGTGGTCATCATCTTGCGGTCGGAATCAAAGGGCAACTCGTCCACCCGGGGCGTGGCCCGCTCCAGCTCCGGCTTGGGCATGCCGGCGGCCATGGCCGCGGCCACCAGCGCCGTCTCGGTGGGGTCGCCCACGCGCTTCTGCTTGCCTTCTTCCTCGGTGATCTCGGCATCGGTGCACAGGCTGGCCCAGCGCAGCAGGTCAGCTTGTTTGCCGGTCTCCTCCCCGGTCAGCTTCTGCAGATCGTCCACGTAGTGGGTCACCACGGTCATGCGGTTCTGGGTCAGCGTGCCGGTCTTGTCCGAGCAGATCACCGAAGCGCAGCCCAGCGTCTCCACGGCGGGCAGGCGGCGGATGATCGCGTGCTGCTTGACCAGGCGGCTGACGCCGGTGGCCAGCACGATGGTGACGACCGCAGGCAGGCCTTCGGGGATGGCGGCCACAGCCAGAGAAACGCTGGTCATGAACATCTGCACCAGCGGCTTTCCCTCCAGCAGGCCCACGACAAAGATGACCGCGCAGATGGCCAGCGCCAGCAGGCCCAGCAGCTTGCCGATCTTCGCGAGCTTCACCTGCAGCGGCGTGGCTTCATCCTTCTCGCTGGCCAGCATCGTGGCGATGCGGCCCACCTGTGTGCCCATGCCGGTGTGCGTCACAATGGCCGTGCCGCGGCCATAGCTCACGATGCCGGTGGCAAAGAGCATGTTGCGCCGGTCGCCCAGCGGAATGTCTCCCTCGGGCAGCTCTCCCGAATGTTTGTCCACGGGCACGCTCTCGCCGGTCAGCGAGCTCTCCTCCACCTTGAGGCTGGAGGCCTGCACGATGCGCGCGTCGGCGGGCACCAGGTCGCCGGCCTCCACGAAGATCACGTCGCCGGGCACCAGCGAATCGGCGGGCACGACCTGGCGGCTGCCGTCGCGCATGACCTTGGCGCTGGGGGCCGACATCTTCTTGAGGGCGTCCAGCGCCTTCTCAGCCCTTGCCTCCTGCACCACGCCCAGCACAGCGTTCAGCAGCACCACGGCGAAGATGATGCCGGCGTCGGCCAAGCCCTCGGCGTGAAAGCCGAAGCCCTCTTCGCTGACGAACAGCGAGATCAGCGCCGCGACCAGCAAGATCGCGATCATGACGTCCTTGAACTGCAGCAGGAATCGCACCCACATGGGCGTCTTGGGCGGCTCGGCCAGGGCGTTGGGGCCGTGGCGCTGCAGCCGTTCGGCGGCCTGGGCTGTGTTGAGACCCTTCTCGGGGCTTACCTCCAGCGCCTTGGCGGCCTGCATCACGTTCATCGAGTAATGTTCCATTGGTCCACCTCTCTTTAAAGTTTACCCAAACAAAAAAGACTTTTGACAGTCCCTTTGGGCATGTCAAAAGTCTCGTTACCGTTTTCGGCTGCATCTCCAGGCGGGAAACCCGTCGTGCTGTTGGTGATGCATGAAACTACTCCCTTTTGCGAAAGAAATTATACAGCGATAACAGGCGGCTGTCAATGTTGTGTTGCTCTTTAAGCTTGTCCCATTGCTGCATTTCTCAAATTGACAAAACTCGATTTGAAGCATATACTGCATCACATCAAGAAATTTTGATGTGAGGGGTACCATGGAGAGCACCTATGAAGCACAGGCAAGAGTGTTCAAGGCCTTCTGCGATGAAAAGCGATTGAGGATTCTCGAGCTGCTTCGGGACGGAGAAAAGTGCGCCTGCGTTTTGATTGCGCAGCTCGATATGCCGCAGTCCTCTCTGTCCTACCACATGAAAATCTTAAGCGAGTCCGGCGTTGTGGATGGCAGGCAGGAGGGCAAGTGGACCCATTATCAGATCAGCGAGCAAGGGAGCCGTATTGCTCTGGCTTTGCTGGAAGCTATTACGACGACAAACGCGGGCGCGCAGGAGAGCCTGTGCTGCGGATATCCGGTGGCCAAAAGTGAGGCGTTGGTAACATGCAAGCTGTCAGAATGATCTGGGACTTTTTCCAGAACCAGATACTCGGGATGAAGTGGCTCAACGAGGCGGTTGGCGGCCTTCTGTCGGCACTGGGCCTGGACATTTCCAATCGCTGGGTAGCCAGCGCTCAGTTTTTCCTCTACGACGTTATCAAGATCACGGTGCTTCTGTGCTTGCTGATCTTTGCAATCTCCTATATCCAGAGCTACTTCCCGCCGGAGCGAAGCAGGAAAATGCTTGGACGTTTCCACGGCATTGGCGCCAATTGCGTTGCGGCCCTGCTGGGTACGGTTACGCCCTTTTGCTCGTGCTCGTCCATCCCTTTGTTCATCGGCTTTACCAGCGCGGGTCTGCCGCTGGGCGTGACCTTCTCCTTCCTCATTTCCTCGCCCATGGTCGATTTGGGCTCTCTCGTTCTGCTGATGAGCATATTCGGCGCGAAGGTCGCGATCATTTACGTGATCGTCGGGCTGATCATCGCCGTGCTGGGCGGCACCGTCATCGAGAAGCTGCGCATGGAAAACCATGTTGAGAGCTTCATACGGTCTGCGGGCATCGTGGACATCCAGTCGCCGGACCTGACAAAGCGGGACCGCGTTGTATATGCCAAAGAGCAGGTTCAGGCCACATTCAGAAAGGTTTTCCCCTATATCCTGATCGGCGTGGCCATCGGCGCTGTGATCCACAACTGGATTCCGGAGGGCTGGATAGATGCCGTCCTTGGCAGCAACAACCCCTTCTCGGTGGTTCTGGCGACGCTCGTGGGCGTGCCGATGTACGCCGACATCTTCGGAACCATCCCCGTGGCGGAGGCGCTTTGGAGCAAGGGAGCGCAGCTGGGGGCCATCCTGTCTTTCATGATGGCCGTCACCACGTTATCTCTGCCCTCCATGATCATGCTTCGCAAGGCTGTGAAGCCAAAGCTGCTGGCGCTGTTTATCGGCATCTGCACGCTCGGTATCATCATCGTTGGATATGTGTTCAACGCATCGCAGCCATTCATCGTATAGGAGGAGTTCGCCATGGCCAAAACATGGTATCCCGTTGTGGACTATGTGACTTGTGTGGAGTGCGGCGCCTGCGTGGAGAAATGCCCCCACGGCGTATATGACACCGGGAAAGCGCCCTCGCCGGTCGTCGCAAATCCCGAGCAGTGCGTGGACCATTGCCACGGCTGCGGCAACCGCTGCCCCGAGGGAGCCATCACCTATGTGGGGGACGACACCGGCTGGACACCGCCCCACGGCAGCCACGAAACGCAAGAGCCCTGCTGTGCCGGCGGCGGCGATTGCGGCGAGGCTCCCGGAAAAGAAGTATTGGT
The DNA here is from genome assembly GCA_023410875.1 of Bacillota bacterium. Taxonomy (GTDB): domain Bacteria; phylum Bacillota; class Clostridia; order Christensenellales; family UMGS416; genus JAEYRA01. The sequence goes on from JAEYPH010000086.1 coordinate 4,771, forward strand.
GGAGTACCTGTACCTTGACTTGAAGACCTGCGACCGCTGCATCGGAACGGATGCGGTGCTGGATGAGGTCGTGTCCGAGCTTACGCCCGCGCTGCAGCTTGCAGGATATGCCGTTGCATATCGCAAGACCGAGATGACCACAGCGGAAGTCGCCCGGCAGCACAAGTTCCTTTCTTCCCCGACCATCCGCGTGAACGGGCAGGACATATGCCAGGCGGTTGCAGAAACGAGCTGCGGTTGCTGCAGCGACATCAGCGGAACCGACGTGGATTGCCGGGTGTTTGAACACGACGGCGAATCCTTTGAGATACCACCCAAAGAAATGCTTGCGGAAGCGATTCTCCAAACAGTCTTTGGTGCGCCAAAAAGCAATTGCTCCTGCGGCGGCTACGAGCTGCCGGAGAATCTGAGAACCTTTTTTGAAGGAAAGAGCAACAAGGCCCCCGGATGTTCTTGCGGGGGCAATTGCTGCTAAGTATTGACAAGCTGCAAAACGGAAAGGAGAAATCAAGATGGCACTGTTCGGTAAAAAGATCAAGCAACCACAATCGTCTTCTTGCTGCGGTGGGAGCTGCGATGCCCAATGCATGGCCGAGGCGCAGGCCGCCAAGACAGAAGGCGCAAGCGTCAAGGTTCTGGGGAGCGGCTGCGCGAAATGCAATCAACTGGAAGCCGCAACCAAGGCGGCCCTGGCTCAGCTGGGCATGGACACGACGATCGACCACGTTACGGACTTCGCACAGATTGCGGCCTACGGGGTTATGACGACGCCGGCCCTTGTCGTGGATGGCAAGGTTGTGTCCTATGGCAAAGTGCTCAAGACCGAGGAAGTCATAAAAATTCTGCAGAAGGTTAGGTAGAGGGACCCTCTTTGGATGATACCCTGAAAAAAGGCTTTTGACAGCAGGAGGGATTGTCAAAAGCCTTTTTGATGCTTGATCCGCCCAGATCAGATATATACTATACATTTATTGTGCTGTATCCCGGCGTGTCCGAGGTTTATAATAGAATAAGCCACAGCAACGACTCTTGCCACGGGAGGTTGCCATGGAGCGCCAAAGGCCAAGGGATGTCCTGACGATGGACGATCTGCACAGCTACCTCAATGCCCGCAGCGGCGCCCGCTGCCGCATCTATCACTATACCAACTACAGCACGCTGATCAAGATTCTGAAAAGCGGCATGCTGCTGGTCAACAACATCAATAACGTGAATGACGCGCTGGAGGCCAACGGCGACGCCGACCACAGCGTATTCGTGGCCAGCTTCACCTATGAGCAGAAGGAGGCCGTGCACTATTGGGCTGTCTATGGCCGCAACGACCCCTACAGCGTGCGCATCTCCTTCGTGTGCGACGAAAGCCAGGATCACTTTATGGAGGGCCTGCACTTCACCGCCCAGGGCGCTCCGGTGCAGCCCATTTCCAAACGGCTCAGCGACGTGATCTACTACAGCATCACGCCCTCCCGGGGCCGGCACTGGAAGCACGACAACAACTACTTCTCTCTGGACGCCGACATCGAGGCCGTCAAGCGCGAGTTCAGCGGCCTGTGCAAATACGACATCTGGGAGCACGAAAAGGAAACGCGGCTGCTGGTGCTGACCCAGGAGAGGCATGACCGCATCTTCGCCACACTGCCCCCCGCCTTCTTCCAGTCGCTGGAGGTCGTCTTCAGCCCGTGGATCGACGAGGAGGTGCAGGCGGAGCTGGCCGTGCCGGTGGGGAATTTGCTGAGAGAGCGGTATGGGGTTGGGGATATGAAGGGGGTTGTTAAGACGAGTTCGATTCATAATTTGGTGAGGGTGAGGTAGCGATCATTTTTGCAGGCCCTTGACCTGTCAAAAGTCTCTTGCTGCTGTCGGGCAGACTTACTGCTTTTCGAGTAAGTTTTCATTCTGCGAGGGATAGTTTCTATAATCATAAAATAATTATTCTAGTATTCGACCGTATTAGTCTTTCTTTTTAGTTCAGTGGTATTTGTGCTGCTCTTCGATAATCTAGCCCGAATCTTTTTTCTACACCACATTCTGCACCTTGAGAAAACTGCAGCTAAGCTAAACGGTACAACAACCAGTAAAGCAGTACATATAAACGATCCCCAGGTAAACTGATTGTACTTAGCTTTTAGCAACTCTATAACTGTCAATAGCACAATATAGGGAATGCCAAATATTACTGTTGTAGTTAACACAGTCCACCAGTTTACCTTTTTTTCAAGTCGTTTGTCACTTTCCTCTTTACGCTCCCTTTCTATTTTATTAACCCTTTCCTCAAGTTCCTTTTTTTCCTCCTTAAGCACACCCATCGCTGTTTCATAAATAGTTAGCTGTTCCTTAGCTGCGTGATGATTAGCTGCCTCGTCACGATATTTTCTTTCAGCTTGTGCCTGTATATCATTATAAACATCTCGCCATGTATCATTCGAAAATCTTGCATAATCACCCTTTGTTACATTCATTAAAGCTTCTGTTACCATTGGATGAGAACGCAAAAATAGAAACTTCTTATCATCAATTTCACCAGAAGTACGGGCTTTATTTAATGAATCGATATATTTCTCTATCATTTTATGGGTTGGTTGAACATAAAGATAACAATCTGCTAGCAATCTCTTCTTCTGATAATTTAGCATTGAGACCGGGGAATGTAGCCATATTATTGCCCCAAAAAAGTCAGCCGAAACACAGGCAGGTATATGCCCAGAATTTAAACTCTGATTGCTCTCATAATCTTTGCTAACATTAGCAATTAGGTTGTTAGTTGTTAATAGCAATTGGCAACAGGCAGGAATGGTAGTGGACACATTACCCCCACGCATTCTATATATCATAACAATGGAACGCACATCTGTCCTAATGCTACGCTCAATTTCATTCTGAAGTAGACGACCCGTTCTCGTATACCTTTGATTAATCATATCGTAAAGTTTTTGTTCATCTTCTTGAAATTTGTCTTCCAACATATCATAAATAGAATGTTTAATAGTAATATTCATTCTATTGAGCTTTGTTTCCGTCTCTTGTATAAACTCTGTGATTTCTTGCTCACTCATTTGTGAGTCATGAAAGAATTTAGCTGCCTTACTTGCTTTGCTAATATCATAGCTAGCATTCAAAGCCCAAGTCTGAGCATTATTTAAGATGCCTAGGAATTCTTGGAAATTATGTTGAAATACATATATTTTGCATCCGACATCTATAATTTGCTGAACTAAATATTCGCATGCATCCTTTCTTTGATATGTATCTAAGCCCAACAAGGCAAATAACATGGGGGTATCCAAGTAAATAGATAGTCCATGAAAATCAGTACCTGTTGCGTCGGTAAAAAACAAAGCGTCTTTTACAGCTACACTAAGCCACATAGCTGATACAAATTCGAAAAGTTCATTATTTTTTAGGTGAATTTCTTTAAGAAAACTGAACCATGCGAATTTAGTTTCACTCTCTATAGCTTCGTTATAAAATGGTTGCTCGTCAGAGAAAAAATCTTCGTGACCATATTGGTCAAAAATATCGAGTACTAATTTTTCTGTTATATCTATAGATTTGGCAAGACCATTATCTTTGCAAAATATAGTAAACTCCGCAACCAATCTTTGAATTGTCTTGTCAAAAATCGATTCATTAATTTTATATACGGCTAAAGACTTGAACTCCGGATAAAATCTTCCCCTATCTTCCACAATACACCTCTTAGTTACTGCCAAACTTAGTACTTGGCGCGTAAAGAGTACAGAAATTTCCACTCCATACTTTTGGTTAAATAGTTGAACCAAAAGATTTTCGTCAATAGGACTTATTCTGTTTTCTAGTATTATAGAAGAAAAGAATGGTAAGTATGCTTCTAGAATATTACTTTTCACAACGCCCGAGTGAATTGCTGCATATGCCCTCATAAACTTATCATTTCTCATATTAAAACAACCTCTATGTGTTATTTTAATAATTATATCTCTGAAACTCTCAAGATTCTACATTTAAAACGAAAACCTGGCAAATTCGTTATTATTGTTCTTTACTTGTGTAATAAAAAACAATGTTTGGCTTCCAAGTATTCTTCGCAAACAGAAATATGTTCATAGGAACGTATGAAGACGGCATTACCCTGAGATTATCCAAAGAGGGCCAGTCGGATATCATGGCGCAAAAGGATGAGATCGTCCCGTTCTCACCGATGGGACAATCCATGAAGGAATATGTTTTGGTGCCGGAGCACTTCCTTAGCGACAAAGAATTTATAAGGTATTGGCTGGATAAATCTTACGAATATGTATCCAAGCTGCCACCGAAAGAAAAGAAGGCAAAAACCAAGAGGCCGCAAGGAGACACTGAATAGAGCAGCGGCTGCCCTGCCGCAATGTTGGATCAATGAACCCCCGCCTTTGCATCCGCACCTGCGCGCTGGACCTCCGCAATGAGCCTGTCCAGCCTTTGGCTTTGCGCGAGGACTGCGTCCGGCAGTCTCCCGGAGTATCCCCTCAACGACTGTTTTGCGATCGCCCGGACGAGTGTTTCACGTTCCTTCTCCAGTTCCTGAAGCAGTTCATGCATACATACACCCCCAACGTATCAGCAATTCTATCCTATACATACCCGTTTTCTTCACTCCAAAAAAAGAAAATATAGGGACATAAGAAGGGCCGGTAAGCCCATGCCCACCGGCCTATTGGTTCCAAAACAAATACATCAGCTATGCCGCTCTGCGCTTATACACCCTCATCGCAAACCCATAGGCCACAACCAAAATCCCCACCAGCCACACCATCGCGACCCAAATGTCATTGCCCACCGGCTGGCTGTAGAGCAGCGCGCGTATCGCTTCCACGATGGCGGTCACCGGCTGGTTCTCGGCAAAGGCGCGGACCACCGGCGGCATCGACCCCGTGGGCACGAACGCCGAGCTGATAAACGGAAGGAAGATCAGCGGGTAGGAGAAGGCGCTTGCGCCGTCCACCGATTTTGCGCAGAGGCCCGCAATCGTCGCAATCCATGTCAGCGCCAGCGTAAACAGTGCCAGAATACCAGCCACGGCCAGCCAGGACAACACGCCCGCCGACGAGCGGAAGCCCATGATGAGCGCCACGAGAATGATGACGGCAACTGAAATCGCATTGGACACCAGCGAGGTTACCACATGCCCCCACAGCGCGGCCGAGCGGGCAATCGGCATGGAGTGGAACCGTTCGAAGATGCCCCGCTGCATATCCATAAACAGACGGTACGCCGTATAGGCGATGCCGCTGGCGATCGCCATCAGCAGGATGCCGGGCAGCAGGTAGTTCACATAGTTGTCCGTGCCGGCCTGGATGGCGCCGCCGAACACATAGACGAACAGCAGCATCATCGCAATCGGCGTGATGGTGACCGTGATGATCGTGTCCATGCTGCGGAAGATATGGCGCATGGAACGCCCAAGCATCACGCCAATGTCGCTGAAAAAATGTCTCTGGACCGTCTCCATTTACACTGCCTCCTTTTTGCCGATGATCGCGAGGAAGATTTCCTCCAAGGTCGGCTGTTTCTCCACATACTCCACCTTTGCGGGCGGGAACAGCTTTTTCAATTCCTCGAGGGTGCCGTTCGCGATGATTTTCCCCTCATGCAGTATGGCAATCCGGGCGGCGAGCTGCTCGGCTTCCTCCAGATACTGTGTGGTCAGGAACACCGTCGTGCCGCCATTGGCCAGCTCTTTGACCGTTTTCCATACTTCGATGCGCCCCTCAGGGTCCAGCCCGGTCGTCGGCTCGTCCAGGAAGATGAGCTGCGGTTTTCCCACCAGGCTCATGGCGATGTCCAACCTGCGGCGCATACCGCCCGAATAGGTGGAGACCCTGCGGTCAGCAGCATCGGCCAGGCCGAAGCGGTTCAACAGATCACCGGCGACCTGACGCGGATTTTCCAAGTGCCGCAGCCTGGCGATCATGATCAGATTTTCCCGCCCGGTCAGAATTTCGTCCACGGCGGCGAATTGCCCGGTCAGGCTGATGGACTGGCGCACATGGTCGGGCTTGGCCGCAACATCGAAGCCGTTGACGGCGGCGGTACCGCCGTCCTGTTTGAGCAGCGTGGTCAGGATTCTGACAATGGTCGTCTTGCCCGCGCCGTTGGAGCCCAGCAGCGCGAAGATGTGGCCCTTCTCCACCTCAAAATCCACGCCCTTTAGAACATGCAGTTTTTGATAGGACTTTTGCAGCCCTTTCACTTGAATTGCTTTCTCCATCCCTATATCCTCCTTTTACTTCAATTTATCCGTAAACCTTTTCATGGCCTTGCTCACTTCCTGGTTCGCAGCCTCCTGAGAGACGTCTGCGTAAGTTCTCGAATCCTTGATGAGATCATCGCAGAAGGCCGCAACGTCCCTGCCCGTCACGTCCAGCACGCCTTTCCCCGATGTCGCGCCTTCTTCAAAAAGATCGACAATCCCCGAGAGCACACCCGTCCCTTCGGTCAGCTCCACCGGGCCGACCTTGAAGAGGTATTTTTGAATCTCTTTATAAACGATCTGGTACTCCTGCGGCAGCGCTTTGACCCGCGCCATGTGCGCCCGCCACTCTTTTTTGCCTTCGATGATATCCTGAATTCTCATTTCATTCTCCTACTTCCCCAGCTTCTTGGCGATGTTCTTGTTCAGCTGCTCGCGCCACTTGTCGCGAAAAGACTTTGCCCCTTCTTCGCCGGCCAGCGCCGAGCAGAAGCCTTTGATGTCATCGCCCATGACATCATGGGCGCTTTGACCATCCGCCACCCCTTCTTCCAGCAGGCCCAGCACACCGTCGAGTATTGGCATCAGGTTGCGGCCGGTGAAATCTGAGTGCGACCAAAGATTGGCCTTAATTTCATCCCATGCCGCCTGATAATCCGCCGGCAGCTTTTTGGCTCTCGATTCAAATGCTTTCAATTCTTTCGTCATGTCGCTGCCTGTGATTTTATCCCAAAAATTCATGATCTCTTCTCCTTTAACTCGTCCATTTTGGATGCTACGAACTCCCATCTTTCCCAGAACCTCCGCAGCTCCTCCCGCCCCGCATCGTTGAGCGCGAAAAACTTCCGCGGCGGCCCCATTTCGGATGGCTTCTTGGTGATCTCTACGAGCTTGCTTTTTTCCAGCCGGATCAGGATCGTGTACACCGTTCCTTCCACAACATCGGCAAAGCCGAGGGCGTTCAGCTGACGCGTGATTTCGTAGCCATAGGTTTCTTTGCGGCTTATAATCTCCAGTACGCAGCCCTCGAGCACGCCTTTGAGCATTTCCGTCAGGTTTTCCAGCACAATCACTCCTTGCTATTCTGTATAACGGATATTCAGTGTCACTTACTACTGCTATATAGTAACACGCAATAGTCGGTCTGTCAACAGCGGTTTTTGTCACAGCCGCATCTTCCCCTATCAACGAAAAAACCGGCAGAAGAGACCTGCCGGTTTTACTTAATATATACTGTATTATCTGCGGCGTGCTTACCATCCCGCCCTGTCAATCTCCCTGCGCGCGACCTCCACGGCTCTTCGCCCGTTGCCCAGGTTGCCGTGCAACGTGTAGACGTCGCGGATGATGAACTCCATCTGGCAGCCGCGGGCGGCCTGCAGCGATTCGCGGATGTGGGCGGCCCAGGCTTCCTCGTCCAGGTGCACATCCACGCTTAAGAAGTTGGGATGCGGCTTGCGCGAATAGACGATGCCGGTGCCCCGCAGCGCCTCGCCCATCAGGGCCTCGTCGCACCAGCGGGAGATGGACACCTTCTTGAGGTTGGGCAGCTTGGAAATGGCCCGCTCCCACAGCGGAGAGGCCGGTTCGCAGCAACCATAGTACATCAGGCCTGCCTGCCCGCAGATGCGCTGATAGTATGGCAGACAGAACTCCACGAACATGGCCGGCGACACGCCCACGGTCTCCTGGGAGTTCGTGGACAGGAACATGTCCTTGAGGCGATAGGGCCCGCCGGCGTAGTCCAGCTGCGGCAGCTCGTCGGTGAAGTTGAAGCTGGAGCCAAAGCTGGAATGGTTGCCGTTGCTGGGCGTCAGCAGGCCCTGGCTTTCATGGAAGCCCATGAGCGTCAGCGCGTTTCTGGTCAGGTATTCCATCAAGGCATGGGTTTCCTCGGGATAATCGTACATCGAGGTGAAGAACGTCTCCATGCCCATGAGCGCCACGACCCGGTGGGTCAGAAAGAGCGGCAGGCCGCCGCCGCTGCACACGATCTCCACCGGCAGCTCCGGCCCCAGAATGTCCTCCAGGAAGGCCTTGTACGCATAGGTCTTGTCTTTGTCAACCGAAATGCGCATGGGCTTGAGCAGGCCCATGTCCCGCTGCAGATCCTTGATCGGGTGGTCGAAGCGGTAACCGGTCTCGATACCGTCGGCGTCCTGGATGGCGTGCACGGGTATCTCCACGCCGAATTCATCGATGTCGGTAAACCACCCGATCTGATAGGTCGCCGGCACGACCTTGTCGTCGTTCAATAGCTCGTGGCTGCGGATGTTGTGCAGCAAGCGGTATTCGATCTGCCTGGCCTGCTCGCTTTGGCAGCGCAGCAAGCCATCGGGCATGAAGTCCCGGGCAAATGTCCACTCCTCGATGACGACCGGCGGCCGCGTGCCGCCCCGGCCGGTGTTCACGGCATACCAAAGCTTCTCCCGCTCGGCCATCACCGGCAGAGCGGCATAGCCGGCTTGCTTGCGGGCGAGCTCCCTTAAAATCGGGCGTTCCCAATCCAAAACCTTAAACATGGATGCCTCCTTTTTTGATCGGCCCAGCAGGTTGTGCCGCAGTCCTGCCCCAACAAAAAAGCCCAGCAAGCGTCACTCACCGGGCTTTGTTTTTACGTCATCACACTTCGCCTAACTTGTTGACCAAGTCGTACAGCGACCGGTTGAACACCCTGGGCACCGCCAGCGCCTGTATGATGTCCATGTCGATGATCTTGTTGTCGCGGATGCCCACGGCCCGGTTGCCCACGCCCTGGTCCAGCAGCACCACGGCGTGGTTGGCCATCTGCACCGCCAGTCGGATGTCGTTGACGCTGGGCTGGCCGCCGCGCTGCTGATAGCCTAGCACCGACTCGCGGATGTCGCCCACGAATTCGCCGCGGCGCTTGAGCTCCTCCTCCAGGCGCGTGCGCAGCGCGTAGGCGCGGTGGGGGTTGTCAAAGCACACGCCCTCGGCCAACAGAATGAGGAAGCTGCTGCGGCCTTTCTTCTTGAGGTTCAGCAGCCGGTCGGCCAAGTTGGTGATGTCGAATTCCTCGCAATAATCCACCTCGGGCACCAGCACATAGTCGGCGCCCAGTGTCAGGCCCACGTTCAATGCAATGTCGCCGCAGTGGCGGCCCATGACCTCCACGATGCCCACGCGTTCGTGGCTTTCCATGGTGTCCTTGATCTTGAGCGCCGCGTGATAGGCGGTGTTGCAGCACGTGTCATAGCCCAGCGTCAGGTCGGTGTAGGCCAGGTCATTGTCTATGGTGCCGGGCAGAGCGATGGTGGGCACGCCCCGCTGGGCCAATATGGCCGCGCCCTGATAGCTGCCGTCGCCACCCACGACGATCAGGCCGTCCAGATTGTGCCGGTGAGCCATGGCGATGGCCTCGGCGCGGCCCTCCTCGGTCTTCATGCGCAGGCAGCGGGCGGTCTTGAGCATGGTGCCGCCACGGTTGAGGATGCGTGTCAGGTCATTGGGCGTGATTGGGTGCATGTCGCCATCGATAAGACCTTGATAGCCGCGGTTGACGCCCAGTATCGTCATGCCGTGGGCGTAAGCGCTCTTCACAGCCGCCCACACCGCGGCATTCATGCCGGGCGAATCGCCGCCGCTGGTCAAGATGGCAATGGTCTTTTTGTTCATTGGTACACTCCTGATAAAACTGTATCTGCGCGCCGGGTCAATCCTTGCCCGACGTGAGGCTTCCATATTTGGTCAGTATCTGCGCGCGGCCTCGTATCTTGATGGCCGACGTATTCTCCGTGAACTGGGCGATGACGACCTCGCCCTCGTCGATCTTCTCGGTGTGGTGGAAGCGCGTGTCCCGCCCGCGGGTCATACCGATGACCTGCACGCCGTTTTCCAGCGCCTTCACGCAGATATAGTCGCCCAGAATTTCGTCCTTTTCTTCCACTGCGGCACCACCTTTCGCCACGGCACAGCGTTCCAAGGTTTGAGTATACCATGAAACGTTCCGATTCTCCATATCAAAATTGTTGGATTTGCGCAACAAACCGGCGTAAAAAATGACCAGTACCAGCGGGGCCCCGCCAAAAAAAGATAATCTTTGGATTGACACGAAGAAATGGGATTGATATAATGTACCCGCTCGGTTGAAGGCGGTGTTGACATCATGGCGGCGCTGTGATATGATAAAACTCCGTCAGCGGCAAGGTGCCATGGGTCTGGCTGGGTAAAAGGCTTGCGCCTGTAGCTCAGGGGACAGAGCAACGGCCTTCTAAGCCGTGGGTCCGGGGTTCAAATCCCTGCAGGCGCGCCAATCGCGGTGGGTATAGCTCAGTAGGTCAGAGCGCCAGGTTGTGGCCCTGGAGGTCGTGGGTTCGAGCCCCACTACTCACCCCATTCTTTTCAATGGGGTGTAGCCAAGTGGTAAGGCACGGGACTTTGACTCCCGCACTCGCAGGTTCGACCCCTGCCACCCCAGCCAACGACTTGACCCATTAGCTCAGTAGGTAGAGCACCTGACTTTTAATCAGGTTGTCCGGCGTTCGATCCGCCGATGGGTCACCAAACCTGCGGGCGTGGCGGAATTGGCAGACGCGCTGGACTTAGGATCCAGTGCCGCGAGGCGTGTGAGTTCAAATCTCGTCGCCCGCACCAGGCAAACTATGCGGGAATAGCTCAATGGCTAGAGCGTCGCCTTGCCATGGCGAAGGTTGCGGGTTCGAGTCCCGTTTCCCGCTCCAGTAAGTATTGCGGGTGTAGTTCAATGGTAGAACAGTAGCCTTCCAAGCTACTTGCGTGGGTTCGATTCCCATCACCCGCTCCAGTTCTTCGTACGGGCGACTAGCTCAGTTGGTAGAGCAGCTGACTCTTAATCAGCGGGTCCAGGGTTCGAGTCCCTGGTCGCCCACCAGATAAAACCCGAGGAATCATGCGGTTCCTCGGGTTTTTTCTATTCATCAGCCAACGTGCTCTTATCTGACCCCGGCAACATTTTGGCAACATTTCTTTTTTTACCTTTGCCGGCGAAGGCTTTTTCCAGCTTCCTGGCGGACTGCTGCGGCTTGTCCTCTCGCAGGTGCGTGTAGATGCTGGCGGTGGTCTTATAGTCCTCGTGGCCAAGGATCCGCGTGGCCTCCAGCTCGTCTATACCAGCCTCATACGCCACGGTAGCGAAGTTGTGGCGAAGCATGTGAGGCGTGACGTCAGGTGTGCCGGCGGCCTCCATGAGGCGGTCCCAGCGCTTTCTAAATGATTTATCGGGAAGATATCCACCGGTCTTCGTCGCGGTGAGGACATAGGTGCCGGGGAGACCGCGATGCGGCCACAGTGCTTCCCGCAGCGGGGCCAGCAGCGGTATCGCTCTCTTCCCTGCCCTGGTCTTGGGTTCCTGGAGATATGCAGCACCTCCGACATAAGCCACCTGGCGTTGAACGCGGATGACTCCGGCATCAAAATCGATGTCGCCCCATTGAAGCCCGATAGCTTCGCCGCGGCGTAGACCGGCATAGTACAGCAGCAACAGCAGCAGGCCTTCGGGATGCGCGGTACCGGTTTTCTCAACGGCTGCCCGCTCAGCATCTGTAAGTGCACGCTTGGGGTTCTGGGTACCCTTGGGAACGATGATGCCAAGCATGGGATTGCGGTCCACAAGACCATCCAACTGGGCGCGCTTGAAGAGCTGCCGAAGCGTAAGAACGACCTTGTTGATCAGCGAAACAGAACGGCCGGCGAAGGAATTAACAAAGACCTGCAGTTCCACGGGCGTAATCGCCCGCATCTGCCGGGCGCCCATGGCCGGATAGATATGCGCATCCAGGATGTACTCATACATCCCCGCCGTGGAGGCGCGAAGGTGGGGCTCTTTGTATGCCGCATACCAGATGGGGCCAAACTCCTGAATGGTTATGTCACGGCGCTGTGCCGGGCGCACGCCCATCTCCTCTTCTTTGATTCGGGCTACGTTCTCTGCCAGCTCCTTTTTGGTCCTGCCGCTGGCATATTTGATGATGGGGTCACCGTTGGCTTTATGGCCAACGACTACGCGAGTGCGGTAGCGGCCATCACGCTGCTTTGTGGGCACTATTTTCATCTCCTCGCTTTAGTGTGTCAGCAAATACTTATCAGAATTGTTAGCCCGACAAACGCGCAGCTCGGCTATATCAATGATATAGCAATCATAAGTATAGGGTCTAATTGTTCAATTAATATGTAGGGCAAGAACTAAACTAATTCATCAAGCGAAATGGAGCCCTTTCGTTTTACACTCATGACTCGATAATTTGTGGTTACTATCTTATCACTAAAAATTGGATCGTGAATTGCTTCATCTTCAAACTCCACTTCATATACAGACATGTCCTCCAAGTTCAAGGAAATTCCCTTGAAGCCTGGTGCAAACTTTCCAGAAAAAACCTTATTTGTACCACTTTCTACAAAATTGAAGTGTTTTGTATTAAGATTTGCAGCATAGAATCTGCCGTCTCTATACTCTACTTTACTTGAAGAGCGCGACTCAATCTTCAGATTGGATGCTCTTTTTTTCATGTCGGATGCCTTAATTGACCTATGGTATACACTGCCGCTTGCTGTTGCAGCAGTCAACTCGCTGCTGCAACCAATTCTCGCGATAAGGCCGCCAAATCTTCTAACGTCATCAATTAACGAATACTCTACTCCATTAAACGCATCCAACGTCGGGTCCTGAAAGTCAAGAATATCAACAAGGCGTTTGATAACTTTATCGTATTCAGTATTCTCAAGTATAGTGTCATTGTGCAGTGCAACAAATTGTAATACGATCGAACCGGCTCTAGGAAGAACTTGTAGATCGCATCCGTACTCTGAAGGTAAAAGTCTCTTCTTTGCCTTTACTGGTACTTTCAATTTGCTCCGTTCAGATATTTTTTTATATGTGCTATTAAAAAATTCCGATACCCTACACAGCTCAGGAACAGTAATGGATTTTGTTAAGAGTCGATACGAGAAGCAATCATAATGATTCTGCAACGCTTCTTGACGAATCGCTTCTACAGCTTCATCATATATCATATCTGCATATCCAACAAGTTTAGCTCCAGCCAGTGGAAAATACTTCTTTGGTACTTCATCAACTTTGTACTGCTTACAATCTTTTGTTGTTCCGTTATCATTAATTTTAAATACCCAACAGATACTACCGCCACGGTAGAAAGCCGTGTTTATATCAATCTGCTTGGCAAATAAATCGAACTTGGTTGATTCAAAAAATCGGACAGCTAAAAAGGCCTTTGGACTTAAGGCGGTAGCGATAAATTTAACTCCCTGTTCAGAGTATAGGGAAAAGAGAAGAGGAATATCATCATACTCCTGATAGACGTTTTCAATAGCCAAAACGCCAAAATCGCAATGCACAAATTCAAAGAATTCCATCATCTTCCCCTCCTTCCTCTTCTTCTGGAGTAGAGTATACCATTTGAAAGTGGTTCAGCGGGTCAACATCCGCATATGACCACCATATAAAATGATGCCCACCTTCATCACATGAATAACCATTGCACCCATTACCCTTTGCGATTGCTTTGAAAAATCTCCTCATATGTAACGATTGAAGCCAATATACAGCAGTCTCTTCGTCATCATATACAGATATGCCATGCGCTTTGATCAGCTTTAGTTCATCAACTGGCCTTCCACGGTATTTTTTGGCCTTATGCGGGTTTGCATAATCACAGACAAAATCATCCGAGGATAGAACGTACCTATCATAGCAGAGTCTATAGATAGACATATCGTGCTCATCGGATTGTTCCTCTGGCGGACAATTTTCAGGGAAGCAATTCGGCCAAACATGGCCGTAACGATGAATCACTTGGTCGCCTTCACCATGTAGATAGACGCAGGGCATTATCCACTTACCTCGCTATGTATACTATAACATACATTGGTATATTACACTCGCACACCGTGTCGATGGATGTCTAGTTTTGTCGAAACCGATTATTCTATTGACTTTTTTACCTCGTCAAAAATTATGAAAAAAACAAGGACTTCTGTAGCTCCATACTCATTAATCACTACACAGCCGTGTCACTCTTCTGCTGTCTGGAACGCATCCGGATACTCCTTTGTATCGATGCCCTCGTCAGAGCGATCCTATCTGCCAACCGGCCTACTTCGTCATGGTGTTGAATATGTCCTCATACTCTTTCGCCTGGTCTGCAGTTAAACCATAGGACAGGCGCATGTGGTATACACCGTTGGTGTAATTGTAGGTTTGCAACATCGGGGAGTCCTTCGTGACGCTTTCCACATACTCCCGCCTGGCCTTAGCGTCCTCCGGCTTTGCAAACACCTCGATTGTGCCGGCGGAGTAGGATTCATCAGATCCATCTACGCGGGTATCGCCCCAATTGACCTTTTGGGTATACTGCTTCGGGCGGCCAAGGAGTTGGTTTTCGTCGGTCTCTGCGGTGTACTCGATAGTTTTGCTGACTGGCAGCTTGGCATCGACGAATGCCTGCAAGAGGCTCTTTGCCGTCGCCGCATCCTTGGCCGGCCCCGATGCGCTGGTAGCCGGAGCAGAGCAGCCGGCTGCTACCATGGATATGGCGACGATGAGGGCTACAATCTTCTTCATGTGACGCCTCCTATAATTGCCTTCCGGCATTTCTTCCATATTTTTTAACCGCTTCATCATCTTGGCTTATATGCTCATTGTTGAAGACAAAGTCTCTTCCTTGTTGGGCACAAATCCCACTTTCCAGAATCGTAAGTAAATGAGAGCTCCAAAATTCAGCTGATCACCGCTATCGGATCTCCCGCCGCCAGTCACTTCAAAATGTGAAACAGTATCAATTCTATCCCACTTGCCTATTATTGTCTGCACAAGGTCAGCGGGGATGTTGCCAACCTGCTCATCGTTTACATACACACCAAGAGCCGAATTGCCTTCATATTCGTATTCAGTAATGCGTACATCGATGTTCCCATCGAATGGTGGATCCTTAAACTTAATTTGCCGAAGAATGGTTTGTCTGCTACGCCTGCCGTTTTTGAAGGTTACCCCGGCAACCCTAATCTGCATGTGCTCATATGGGAAGAGCTTTTCTTCATGGGCGCTGCTTGCAGTGGTAGATGCAGCTGGGATGCCTGACTGTTTCTTTTTTGATGCCTTTATACGATGCGACCGAACAACAGCCCATGTGATAAGGCCGACACCAAGCCCAACAAACCAATGCAAGAAACAGAACACGATGAAAACAGCGACACCAACATAGACTTCCCAATGGTGGTTGAGCCAGGCAAACAACTTTTTCATAAAGATGCCTCCCCTATTTTTTCAACCGCCTCATCATTGCGATCCATTCCGTGACATCCTTCGGACCAAGCCCGGCACTGGTGAGCTCCGTCATGGCCTTGTGCCAGTTCTCATCCAGATTCTCTGCCCTCGCGATCAGCTCCTCGCACTCGCGCAGGCCGGGTTCATCGGTTCGCACCAGTCCGGCATACACACCGACGATGCGATGTGCGGCTGTGACGAGTTGATCGACGTATTTGGGATTAGCTGCACGCAGAACGGGCTGCCATCCATCGTCCACATAATACTTGAGAGTGGCCATGGCATCGCCATCCTGCAATACTGCTGCAACGATCTGGCCACTGGCTGCGCGCTCCGCTTCCTGCATTAGCACGATATCACCAGGGCGGATGCCGGCATAAATCATGCTATCCCCAGTCACCCTCAAAGCGAAATCGGCACCACGTTCATATTGGCTAAGCGTGATCTGCTCATCCCAATTCTCTTCGGCAAGAATAGGCAGACCCGCACGGATTACACCAAGTACGGGAATACGTCGAACATCGGAGGGGTCAGGTTCGGAAGCAAGGCCAAGCAAAAAATCCGTTGTCACTTGATAATGCTTAGACAATTTAATAAGCACATCGAATTCGGGCTCTCTGAGGCCAGACTCATAGTTCGATACGCTCTGTGCGGAGACGCCAAGAAAAGATGCCACATCTTTCTGGCCTTCTTTATTTTTCTCACGCAAATATTTGAGAATTTCGTTAAACATATATCCACCATAAAGATATACACATTTCGTTGACATACAACATAACGTGTATTACAATACACACGTAAAGTTGATTCAACATAATGTGGACACAGGGAACGACTCCAAGTGTCTACATTAAGGAATCGACATGCGAGACAAATATACAACACAATGTAGACATGCGCAACCATTTACGAAATGAGGATGCACAGAATGGTACAACAGAGGCGTGACTGGTTCATAAGCGCAAAGAAAAAGAGCGGGCTGACATGGGACCACATCGCTAAAGAGACCAATTCATCCAGATCGCTTCTTATGAGCTATGCAGATGGAACGCGGACACCAAGGCCAAAGAGGGCAATGACAATAGGGCGCTTGGTGGGCTTCGACTGGCGGCTCTTCTACGACAGCTTGCTTTCCGACGAAGACGCATCCTGAGTCACTTCCTTTCGTTCACGACTTCCTTTTGACAACAACATCATAACCAAATTTTGGAGGGGTTCCCATGATGGAAAACTGCTACTTTGTGTACCAAAACTGCAGAAAACATGCGGGTTTTACCCAGGAAAATGCAGCTGAGTTCCTTGCAATTTCTCCACGGACGTTGGTCGGTTATGAAGCCGGCGCGGCGCCGGTGCCGGACGACATCGCGGCCAAGATGGTGGAGCTCTACAAGGCGCCGCTGCTGGGGTACCAGCACCTGCAGCTCAACCCTGTCGCCCGGCGCTTCCTGCCGCCGTTGGACGATAAGACGCTGAGCCAAGCAGCCCTTTCGCTGATTTGCGCCGCTGGCAACTACATGGCTCAGCAGTCGCAGATGGTGACGGTTTGCGCCGATGGACTGATCGACAGCGCAGAGAGTGCGAAGTGGGAAGAGGTCAACGAGGCGATCACGGCGCTGATCAAGTCGGCATTCACGCTTCTGCTCGCACCGAGAGATTGAAGGGAGATTCGCACACATGATCAGTGAAACTCTCCGCATGGCCCTACATGCGAACTTGGATGAGCAGCTTCGGCTGCTGGAGAAGGCGGCCCAGGAGGCCGCAAGCAACACCGGCGCGATGCTCCCCGCCGCCGCCGCTAAGCACCTGGGGTATAAGGACACCAGCTCCATCCGTCGCCTCGTAGCCGAGGGAAAACTCGTCAAGGTTGATGGCAAGATCACAATGCAGAGCATCAGCGACTACCTGGGCACCACGCCACACGCCCGCCGCCGGAAGAAGCGGACAGTAGAAAGGAGCCACAATGCCAGCTGAACTTCGTACCGTTCGCCAGTGCCTACGCTGCGGCGCCGTCACCGGGGACATCAGGACCGCCCATAAGAACGCCCATGTGGACGCCACGGCCGTGCTGATGCATGAGAACCCGATGGGCAAGGATTTCGGCTACACGCCGGACGGCAGGCTGATCCGCGGCGAGATCATCAAGGAGCGGACCAGCGGCGGCGGATACTGGGAGGTCTTCCCTGTCCACCGCTGCGGCGCGGACAAGGAGGACAGGGCAGATGAGCAAGGCCAAGCCGGTCGTCAAGCTGGACGCCGTTGGAACCATCGTCGGTAGGTATGAATCGGCAGCAGCTGCGGGCAGGGACAATGGCACCACTGGGGAGGTGATCAGCAACCGCTGCCTGGGTGCAACCGAAGAGACCGACGGCTTTCAGTATCGATATGTGGACGGCTCGCAAACCGGAAGCCGGAGCGCTCATAAGGCTAGGAAGCTTTTGCCATTGCTGGATGCTAAGCGGCTCCGGGAAGAGGATCTGCGCAAGTCTGGCATACCGGGTATCCAGCATAGCTCGGCGGTGCGTCTCCTCACACAGGGTATGGATGTGCTGGACGTCTCCAACATCACCGGGCTGGGGCCAGAAAAGCTGGGATACATGCTATCCAGGATCAACCGCGGGCAAGCCGTGGGCCGGTAGCTCAAAGGTAGAGCGCGGGGCTCATTACCCCCGAATGACGCAGGTTCAACCCCTGCCCGGTCCACCAGCTGCCCGCCGGCGGCAAGAACAGGCACGATGATCCGGGCCGCCGCGGCGGTGGCGGCCCAGTACAGGAGGATGCAATGCCGGAGACTGCGAAGCTGCTTGTGAGCAGCAAGATCATCAACAAGGTGGCCAAGTGCACAATGGCGGAAGCCGCGAACCCTCTGCTCTCGCAGATTCACATTATCCGGTATAAGCAAATGGTGATGCTGGCCGGGTTGAATGGCTTTGCCCTGGTCATGCGCAAGGTGAAGTATGACGACGAGGGTATGAGCCCATCTGAGATCGACCAGGCCGACAGGAACTACAATGCCGCGTTGGCAACCATGGCGTGGAGCATGTGGATGTTCCCGGCCGACCTCAAGATCCCGAATGGCCTGAACACCACAATCACCCTTTATGACGACGACACCACGGTGCTTCAAACGAAGAACGCCATTTATGGGCCTTTTGGCAAGGTTCCTCAGCTCAGCGGTGCTGAGTTCATCATCCATCAAGTTTATCAATATCCGGCGCATTCCACCGGCAGCTGTAGGGCTCTCGGTATCGGAGGGCTTTCGCGGCTGGTGTCCGCCATGGGCGAAAAGAAGGACACGCTGATCCTCAATATCACCGGTGATGCAGAAAAGCCAATGTACATCCGCACGGCAGACGGGGAGGCCTACGGCATGATTCTGCCAATCAAAGGCATTTTGGACGACGTATTAACAACGGATCTCACATAACCAGATATTCGGATGGTTAGGAGTGCCTATGAGACCGGGAGCGCAGCGCTCCCGTGAGCTCCCCCGGGCGGGGTGCCGACGAGAACGTTGCAGCGGATCAAATCACAACACAAAGGAAGTGGCACCCATGGAAGAAGCACGGAAGAAGATCGAGGCCGAAATGGCCAAAGCAGCTGCCAACGCGCCGCTGCAGCACCTGGGCAGGCTGCTGCTCCAGCACCTGCGGACCAACCCGGGCGCGGCGCCGGCGATCCTGACCAAGGACAAGACGGTGGCTGGGGCGCTGGACAAGATGCGCACCGAGGCCCAGCATCACAAGACCGGCAACGTCGGCATCCTGACCGATGAAGAAGGGCTGAACATCGCCCTGAACTACTTTGGCGTGGCAGCGGCAGCTCCCGCCATGGTGGCGCCGCGCTCCACGTTCGATGTGAAACTGGACGACCTGCTGGGGGGCCTGTGATATGAAGAGGCTCACGCAGGAGGAGGAGCTGGAGTTCTTCTCATGGTTCCCCAACAAGATCAGCAAAGAGATGGCGGACTACGCCACCAACATAGTGCTGAAAAAGAGCCGTTACCTGATCTTTCGCAAGATCGGCAAAAAGACCGTGGGCTACTGCACCCATTGCCGGACCGAGAGCGTTCTCGACGGCAAGAGCGTGAAGTCTGGCAAGGAGGCAACGTGCCCGGCCTGCAACTCCAAGGTGTTCGCCCGCCACGAGAGGTATGGAACCCGTAAGATCCACGACCATGCCATCATGGTCTGGTACGACAAGTCGCCCATGGACCCGCGGGCGATTGTCGCGTCGGCCTCGGAGGTTCGTCGCGACTACAGCAAGGGATACCGGGACGTACAGACCGAGTTCAGCAAGATGGCTGCCTACATTTTCGTTCCGGCCCAAAACGCCAAGAGCTTCGGACAAACCCGTATGATCAAAGACGGTGGAGAGTGGAGCGAGGGCTATAAACGCTGGATTTTCGGCTGGTACCAGCGAAGGAAACTCTTTTCGCTGGTGAAGGAACAGAACTATATCTATCCGGTCATGGACGTGTACTGCAGCCATGACAGCATCCGCATCGCCGTAGCTGGCACCCCGTTCGCCTACAGTTGTTGGGACAAGGTGCTGGACGGCAACGAAGACGGGATACTGTTCTTCGATTACGCCGCCCGCTATCCGTGTATGGAGTACTTGATCAAGGGCGGTATGCAGGACCTGGCTGTGGAGCGGATCTACGGCCGCGGCGGCAGTGCACTGAATCTTCGCGGTCGGACGCCGTGGGCGGTCCTGCGGCTGTCCAAGGAGCGGTTCCGGGAGATACGGCCTCACCTCAAGGGGATGGATACCGAGGCGTTGGCGGTCCTGCAGAAGGGCGAATTGAAGCTCAGCGGCTATACAGTGGCCGAAGAAATGGAGCTGATCAAGCTCTTCGACGCCCGGACGTTGATGTCCGGTGCATTGGAGATGGGCGGCCTCACGACGGTGCGCGCTGCTGTGAGGTATCTCAAATCACAGCTGCTGCCAAGGACGGAAGCACCAAGCGATCGATACCGCCTGGATAGCATCCGCAACATGTGGAGCGACTATATCGACGAGTGCCGGCAGTTGGGGCTGAATCTGGACGATGATCGGGTGCTCTATCCCAAGGATTTGCGCCAGGCTCACCGTGAGACCAGCGATCTGATCGTGTCCAAGGCCAATGCGGACATCAACCAGAAGATCACTGCCCAGCTTAAAAAGCTACGCAAGAAATACTCGTGGCAGGCCCACGGCCTGCTGATCCGACCGGCGGCCAGCTCCAACGAACTCATCCGCGAGGGCAAGGAACTGCACATCTGTGTGGGGGGCATGACCCCGGGTGGATATATCCATCGGTATGCCGATGGTAGAACCATCCTCCTGCTGGTGCGCCGTATGAATGAGCCGGACGTGCCGTTTTACTGTGTAGAGCTCTCAACAAAGGGTGAGCTTCTGCAGGTGCGCGGTGATACCAACTGTCCGCCGACGCATGAGGTTATGGATTTCATGGATGCATGGATGCTACACATTTCCAAACCCAGTAAAAAGCAAAAATCTGAAAACCGCGTACAAGTCGCCATCTGAGGAGGAGCCGTTATGAGTGACCTTTCTATTACCCGTACCCCCGAACTGATTGCTGCGGAGATCAACGGGCTCAAAGCCCAAGGCCGCGCCATCCTGCTCTACCACTCCATCGAAATCGGCCGCCGGCTGGCAGAGGCGCACCAGCTCATCGCCCATGGCGGCTGGGGTGACTGGCTGCACGATAATGTGGCCTACTCCGCCAGCACGGCCAACAACCTGATCCGTGTCTTCGAGGCCTTTGGCGACCGCACTGCCGGTCTCACCGGCGAGGCAAATCTCCAAGCGCTTGGTGATTTGGACCTGAGCTATACCCAGGCGGTTGCCCTGCTGGCCCTGCCGGAGGAGGAGCGCGCCGCCTTTATCGAGGACCATGACGTGGCCAACATGAGCAGCAGGGAGCTCCAGGCAGCCATCCGGGAGCGCGATGAGGAGCGGCGCCTGCGCGAAGAGGCCGAGCGCAAGCTGGCCGATGCCGAGGAGGATGCCAAGCTGGCCCAGCAAACCCTGGATGGGCAGAGGACCATCGCCAACACGCTGGAAGAGCAGAAGCGGGCTGCTGACGCCAAGGCCAAAGAGCTCGAGGACAAGCTGCGCACGCTGCAGGCCGCCAAGGCCAGCACCAGCAATAGCGCAGACGTGGCCAAGCTCAAGCAGCAGCTGGCCCAGGCTGAGGAGGACCGCAAGAAGCTCGCCGAAGATCTGGAGGCAGCCAAGGCGGCGGCCGCGGAGGTGCAGGCCAGCTATACCGGCGTGGAGAACGTCGTGCCACCTGAAGTCCAGCAGGAACTGGACACGCTGCGCGCCACCAAGGCATTCGCCGCCGAGAGCGCTCGTTTCCGCGCTGCCTTCGATCTGGTCACCGATGCATTCGGCAAGCTCCTGGATGCCATGGCCGGCATACCGCAGGAGGAGCAGCCGAAATACCGCAAGGCCGTGGGCGCTCTGCTGACCAAGATGGCCGAGCGCAACGGGGGCGATACCGAGCAGCCATGAAGCCACGGATGAAGCAGTACATTAAAAACGACCACTTCATCATGGCCATTCCGCTCAGCGATAAGGGCGTATGCACCGAGTTGTCAAACATCGAATTTGCCCTCAACCGCTTTGACTTCACCCGGATATATAGCCCGGCCATCGCCGAGACCATCCGCATGCTGGAAGAGGGTAACCAGCCGCTGACGGATCAAAGATGGGAGATCAGCAAGCCATGAGCCACGCATATGTGGCACCAGAAAGGGAGTGATGGAATTGCCCCTGCTCAACTACACCACCACGATACCGGCCATCAAGTCGGCTGGAGAGATTGAGGTTTCCCTGGTCACCCACGGCGCCAGGAGCGTGCTTAAGAAATTCGACGACGCTGGCCATATCGAGAGCATGTCTTTCATCGTCAATGGACGCTTTGGCCCGCTGCCCATCAGCCTGCCAGTCAACGTGAAACCGGTGCTTACCATCCTAACCAACCAAAAGAAGAAAAACAGCAAGGTCGTGGCCACGTGGGACCAGGCCGAGCGCGTGGCCTTCAGGATTCTCAAGGACTGGGTGGAAGCCCAGATGGCCATCTTGGAGACCGAGATGGTCCAGATGGAGCAGATCTTCCTGCCCTATATAGTCAATAACGGCGGGCAGACGCTGTATGAGGTGCTTGAGAGCAGGCAGTTCTTGCTGGGCAGTGGGAGGGAAAACACATGAAAGCATTCCGCAGGTTCATCATCACAGCCCTGAGTTGCGCCGTCGCCGGCGCCGTCATACACGCCGCGGTGCTCCAGGTGTTCGCCCGGGCGGACTACACCATAGGCGGCGAGGTGTTCCTGGTGTGCGGAATCCCGTTGATCGTCTACGCCGGCTTCATCGTCGGCCGGGAGTGGGCCATCATGACCTACAACCGCGTGCGGCAAGTGCGGCGCAGCGATGTGGTGCTGCCGGAAAAGCCAAGGGGCTATCAGACCATCTGGAGGTAACCCGTGTATAAGCAGCTGAGATTCGACTTTGTGGCATCCGGCGTTTCGATAGCGCGGGTGCCGGGGGATGTGCTGATCCAGGCGCAGACCGAGGACATCGAGACCTATGTCTTCATGGCCAAGTACAACCTGCGCAAGGCCCGTTGGATCGACCTTCGCTCCGATGATCCGGATCCCGAGCTCCGCAAGGGCTCCATCGAGGCACTGACTTTCGACAAGGATACGCTGTACGACGTGTTATGCCTCGGGAGCGTGGGCGTAAACACATTCCTGGCCGTGCCGCATCCAGCGGCAGAAGGGAGCAAGCCATGAACCCGCCGATCTATGTGCCCAGCGGGCGCGCCAAAGAGTATGGCGACTTTTGCATCAACATCTACAGCGGCTGCAACCACGGTTGCACTTATTGCTTCGCGCCGCATGTGCTGCACAAGACCAGGGGGCAGTTCGAGGCTGTGCGCCCACGGGAGGGCCTGCTGGCCGCGCTGGAGGCGCAGCTGGGTGGCCTGATTGGCGGTTCTCCTTACGAGGGCAAGACCATACACCTGTGCTTCACCTGCGACCCGTACCCCGCCGGTATCGACACGACGCCGACGCGCGAGGTTATCAAGCTGCTCAAGGCCGCTGGCTGCCACGTGCAGATCCTGACCAAGGGCGGCCGGCGGGCGGTCCGCGATATGGACTTGCTCGATGGCGAGGACTGGTTCGGCGTTACGATCTCCGGCGCCGAGAAAGAAGAGCCCGGCGCAGCGCCCGAGAATGAGCGGATCGCCACACTGTGGGCCGCGCACAGCCAGGGCATCAAGACCTGGATCAGCTTTGAGCCGGTTTACAACCCGGAGACGGTGTACACGGCCATCAAGCATGGAGCGTGGATTGATCGCCTGCGCATTGGCAAGCTCAACTACTTCCCCAGCGACATCGACTGGGGCGCCTTCGGGCGGGAGTGCGAGCGCCTGGCCCGGGAGCATGGGCGGGTCATCTACATCAAAGAGGATCTGCGAAGGGAGATGGAGCGGGTATGAGATCAACGACCGAGATTAAACCATGCCGCTCATGCGGTGAGAAGCCGAAGCGAGTGCACTTATGGGATGAAGATTTGAGACTTGGCGGCGTTGCGGTGGTTTGTGCAAACCCAGGATGCCGAGATTACAAGGCTGATTTCAATGGGCCCTATTGGACAGCCGAATCTGACGCTATTAAAGACTGGAACAACCGAGCGGGCGGGAAGGCGAGAAGCATGGAAATAGCTGATCTCAAGCATGAAATTATGAAGCTGGTAAAGGAACAGTATCAACTGGGCGTCAAGGATGGACGCGAAGGCGAAGAGGCCTTTGAGGACGGGTTCGACGGGGATTGCTCCATGATGATCTCGGACATCTTTGCACAGCTGGGAATCGACGATGACCGCCTGGAGGAGATCATTGCCGCCGAGCGCGATGGCCGTTGCCTAGTAATCCCGGCAGGCTGGGAGAGCGCTAGGGAGTTCTACAGACTGGCGAATATGCCGTGGCGATGCAATGAAGATGGAGACGGCTGCGATGGGTGCCGCTATGAAACATCAGACGGTAACTGCACTTTCAAACCACATGCGGCCAGGGTCAGCCTTGGTGCCATGTGCAAAGCATGGCGGACATTGCAGGGCCTGCGTCTCACAAAGGCCGAGGTGGAGGCCGAGATCGAGAGGCATGAGACGGCGCAACAAGAGTGCATTGATGCACTGGACGGCGTGAGGAAATGCCGCGTTTGCGGCTGCACAGATGACCACGCCTGTCCGAGCGGTTGCTGGTGGGTGGAGGCAAATCTTTGTAGCGCATGTGCCGACAAAGCTGCGCCCGCCGGGAGGCCTTAGATGCCTGAGCAAACTAAGCGCCGCAAGCTCTCCTGGGCCGAGCGCCGACAGGTCTATGCAAAGTGCGGAGAGCACTGCGCCTACTGCGGGGCTCCACTGCGATACGAGGACATGCAGGTGGATCATGTCAAGTCGCTCCGCACTGGCGGACCGGACACCATCGACAACATGCTGCCGGCGTGCCGCAGTTGTAACTACAGGAAGGACACGCTCGACATAGAGAACTTCAGGCGATCAATCGAGGCATTCCCGCGCGTGCTTATGCGTGACAGTGTGACCTACAAGAACGCTGTGAGGTATGGGCTGGTAATCCCTGCGCCCGGGCCGGTGAAGTTCTACTTTGAGAAGCTGGCCGAGGCTGCGAGTGCAGAGGAAGAACAGCGCAATGCGGCGCCTATATACAATATAGCTATCAGCTGACCACGTATTTACGCCATGGCATGGCCTGTATCGTCCTCGTAATGGATATTATCTATCCGACCACGGAGGGAACTATGGGGTACTCAGCACGAAAGCACGAAGTCCTCTTTGATCGTCAGATCGACAAGGCCGACCTTCTCCCACGGGAGTGGGCAGCCCTGCTCGGGCACAAGGCAGTGGGCAGATACCGCACCAAGAGGGTTGAGGCCGGAGACTACATCGAGTATGAGAGCTTCCCTGTGTGGCAGTGGAGACGGGAGGCCAGCCGGGCCCGGAGAGCACAGCCAACGGAGCAGGCCCAGCGGAACCTGAACCAAGCGAACTCAAGAAAAAGGATGGTGAGGCTTACGAACACCAACTTCACGCCAGAGGACCTCTTCATCACCCTGACCTATGCCGGCATCCAGCCAACCACACTGGCAGAGGCCAAGAAGGACGTTCAGGCCTTCATTCGACGGGTAAAGCGTAGGCGGGAGAAAGATGGCCTGCCGGAGCTCAAGTACATCTACTGCGTGGAATACGCCAAGGACGGCCGCAAGGCACGTGTTCACCATCACATCGTTATGAGCGGCATGGACCGGGACACGGTGGAGCAGCTCTGGGGAAAGGGCCGGGCCAACGCCAACAAGCTGCAGCCGGATGAGTACGGCTTTGAGGGCCTGACACGCTACATGACCAAGACCCAAGGTCAGCGCGCACCCGGGGAGCGCCTTTGGAGCTGCTCCCGCAACCTGGAGGAGCCGAAGGTCACCTATTCAGACCGCAGGCTTTCCAAGAGGGCCATCGAAAAGGGCATCGCCGATGATGCCACGCTGCGCGCCGCCGTCGAGCGCCTGGAGCCGGACTGCATCGTCAACGACATCACCATCAAACGCAGCGACTATGTATCGGGCGTCTACACCCACATCCGAATGCGTAGGGTCAGGCCCAGGGAAAAGCCACCGGGGCCGCCTGACGGTGGAGCCAAGGCGCGGAAGGGATCACGACCATGACGCCACAGATGCGAAAGGCGCTCAAGGCAGACCTGATGGCGCAGCCGGAGCCATGCAACCGGCCCATGACCGTCACCCTGCCGATCCCGCCATCGGTCAATGACATCTACTACACCGGCGATGACAAGCGGCGCCACCTGACCACGGCCGGCCGCCGGTGGAAGCGGGATGCTGCGAATGAGGCCTTGGCAGCGGCGCTGGAGCAGCGCTGGAAGGTATGCTGCCGGAGTACAATCATCGTCGAGCTGCGTGTCTGGTGGAGGGATAACAGCCGCCGTCGGGATGTGAGCAACCTCCACAAGCTCCTGGCCGATTCGCTGGAGGGCATCATCTACCTGGACGACAAGCAGTCCCTTCTGAGGGACATGGACGTGGGCATAGACCGGGAGCGGCCACGGGTGGAGCTGCTGATTTATCAGAAGGAGGCGACAACGTGAGTGTACTTGACCAATTGAGAAATGCACGCTACAGCAGGGTCAGAAGTGAGCTGGACAGCGAAAGACTTGAGCGCCTCCGTTCAGCAGCCCAGGGGCTAAACTCACAGCTCGGTAGCACAGGGGCATCGGGATCGCCAAAGACGCCAGACAGGATGGCCGAAGTACTGGTGACGATTGATGAGCTTCAGACGAAGCTGTCCTATTCGATCGTTGAAACTGAACGGTTAGCAATGGAGGCAGAGGCGCACATAGACAGTCTTCCACCAGTTCAGCAGACGGTTGTACGCTTGCGCTTCATCCGCGGATTTGACTGGGCTGAGGTAGCCGAGGAGATGGGCTATTCAGAGCGTCAGTGCCAGCGCCATCTTGAGGAGGCAGTGAAAAAACTTGCGCGGCTTTAAAAGATGTCGCACAATGTCGCACCAATCTGTGATAAATTGTAAGCTGTCAAAGGCGTCCAGAGGTGGGCGCCTTTTCCATTGCCTGGGGGTGGGAGTGATGGAAGATGCATCGCTGGACAAGCAAGGCAAGTTGATCCACTGGACTGAAACGCCGAAGTGCACCGAGTGCTTTTATCACGCGGACGATGAGGATCGCTGCCGGCTGCAGCGTTGCCGGTGGCGTGACAAGCGGCCCAGCGAATACGGTGAGCGCCAGCGGATCACACGGCCGAGTAATGGCCATGCCAGGTGATCCGCACTACTGGTCAAAGAAGCATCGCGAGTGGCGCGCCGCTGTACTGCGCAAGGATAAATACCTTTGCCAGGAGTGCCTGCGATACGGCAAGAGGGTGGCGGCAACCCATGCTCACCACATCAAATCAAGGGAGCAATACCCAGAGCTACAGTACGTCGTGAGCAACGGCAGGTCGCTGTGCACGCCATGCCACAACATCGTTGAGCCACGCAGTTGAGGGCATCCCCCCCACCTGCGAGAGCAAAATTTAGGGCCCGGACAGCCGGAGTGGGTAAACACTTCCCTCTCCGGGAGTTGCACGGACAATTTTTTAGGGAGGTGATCGCATGGCAAAACCGCATGAAACCTATACCGCAGATGCGGTCGCCCGAATGACCGCCCTTGGGTTGTACAAAAAAGAGTTCATGCCGGCAATCAATCGTTATGCGGATCTGCAGGAGCAATACGACATATTGACGGCTCGATGGAAACGCGAACGGTATCGGGTGTATGTCAAAACCGTTGGTGAAGCGCCGAGCAAAAGGAACCCGCTGTGTGTGGCCATTGAAGCTCTGCGCAAGGACCTGACGGCGCTGGAAACCATACTGGGGCTGACGCCGCAGGGGTTGCTGAAAGCGGATGACGCCGCTTTCGCCCAAAAGAAGTCCAGCCCGTTGGCAGACGTGCTTAAGGGGCTGAACGCCGGATGACGCTCAAGGGCAAGTATGCGGCGGAGGTCCTGGCATACGCAGAGGCAGTGGCGACCGGCAAGATCACCGCCAACAAGTACCGCGTCAAAGGGTGCCAGCGGTTCCTGATGATGCTGGCCAGCGGCAAATACGACATCCGATCCAAGGATGCGGACTTCGTTGTCGGCGCCATCGAACGGACCTTTCGCCATCGGCAAGGCGAGGCGTTGGACGGAACGCCGATGCGCGGGCAACCCTTCCTGCTGGAGCCATGGGAAAAGCTGTGCGTCTACGGAATGCTGGTCTTTTTCTTCAAGGGAACCGATGAACGCCTGGTCAAAGAGGCGTTCATTTTTATTCCGCGCAAAAACTCCAAGACCCTGTTTGTGTCCGCCTTGGCGTGGGCGCTAGGCCTTCTGGAGATGGCGTCCGGTTCCAAGGTATACGTGGTGGCGGCTGTGCTCAAGCAGGCCATGGAGACCTTCGACAACTGGAACTACAACGTGACGCAGGTGTGGTACACCGGCGCGCGGGCGGCGAAGGCGGACGGCTGGCGCATCTTGGACAACAACATGGCGCATAGCATCTCCAACGACGACCTGGGCGGCGGGTCCATCCACCTGGAGGCAATGGCGGGCAACGAAAAGGCCCACGATTCCTTCAACTGCAACATCGCCATCATCGACGAGATGCAGGCGCTCGCGAGCCCGCAGGAATACAATCGGTTCAAGGAAGCGCAGAAGGCCTACACCAACAAGCTGACCATCGGCATCACGACCGCCGGCGACGATCCAGTGGGGTTCTGCGCCCAGCACCTGAAATACTGCGAGGGCATCCTCGACGGGCTGTATGAGGATGACGCCATGTTCTGCTTCCTGTGCATGGCGGACGAAGATGAGAACGGCAACGTGGATTATCTGAACGCGGTGCAGCACGAGAAGGCGAACCCCAACTATGGCGTGACGATACGGCCCAGAGACATGGAGCGCGATGCGCAGATCGCCCAAAACGACCCGCAGAAGCGCAAGGACTTCCTGACCCGCTCGCTCAACATCTTCGTGTCCAGCATGAAGGCGTATTTTAACCTGGCGGAGTTCCAGGCGTCCAATCGGAAGGCCGGGGAGATCTTGGGCCTGCCGTCGGCACCATCGAGGGCAAACGCCGCACAGCGGGCTGCGTGGCTGGACGATATTTACAAGCGCTTGGCGAAGCTGCCAATCAACTGGTACGGCGGTGCGGATCTCTCCAAGCTGCACGACCTGACCACGTCGGCAATGCACGGCCGCTACAAGAATGTGGATATCGCCATCACCCATGCGTGGTTCCCAATTGTGGCCGCCCACCGAAAAGCCGACGAGGACAACATACCGCTGTTCGGTTGGGCCGACGACGGTTGGTTGACGATGAGCAACAACCCGACGGTCAACCATGCCGAGGTCGTGCAGTGGTTCGTAGACATGCGCAAGCGAGGCTTCAAGATCAAGCAGATTGGCCATGACCGCAAGTTCTGCCGGGAATATTTCATCGGCATGAAGAAAGCCGGCTTCGCGGTGGTGGATCAGCCGCAATATTTCTACAAGAAAAACGAGGGCTTTCGTCAGATTGAAACACAGGCCAAGGACGGCCTTTTTTATTACCTGGGATCCGAGGCTTACGAGTACTGCCTGGTTAACGTGAGGGCCATCGAGAAGACCGATGACATGATCCAGTACGAGAAAATCCAGCCGGAGCACCGCATCGACATTTTCGATGCCGATGTTTTTGCGACCATCCGTATGCTGGAGGATCTGGAAAAATCAAATAACGCCCAGCAATGGCTGGAATGAGGTGATTGATTGAGCAAGAAAAGGCGAACACCGAAAAACCGAGGTGCTCCGGCGCCGGCCGTCAAGCGCAGCGATGCGATTTCCACATGGCTATGTTCCCAGGACGCATACCGCATCCTTGCGGGGAGCGGCTATACCCCGCTATCCAATGTCCCGGAAGTGCGAATGTGCGCCCACATCTACGCCGACTTGATCAGCAGCATGACGCTTTACCTGATGCAGAACACAGACAAGGGCGACGTGCGGGTGAAGAACGCGCTGAGCTATAAGCTCGACGTGGAGCCCAACCGCCTTATGACCCGCAAGACGTTCATGCACAATCTGGTATCGGTGCTGATGCTTCCAGGCGAGGGCAACCAGGTCACCTATCCGCGCTTCACGGCCGACGGACTGCTGGACAACCTGGATCCGCTGAAACCTTCCCAGGTGAGCTTCCATGATACAACCGACGGACGCAACTACGAGGTGCGCTATGGGGCGCAACACTACACGCCGGATGAGGTACTGCACTTCACGATCAACCCGGACCCGGAGCGCCCATGGGTGGGCACAGGCTTCAAGGCGGTGCTCAAGGATGTTGTGGCAGGGCTGAGGCAGGCAGGGGCAACTAAGAAGGCCATCCTGGAATCTCCGGCACCTTCCATCATCGTGAAGGTTGATGGCCTGACCGAGGAGTTCTCCAACACCGAGGGCCGCAAGAAGCTCCGCGCCCAGTACATCGACTCCAGCGAAAACGGTGAGCCATGGTTTATTCCGGCGGAGGCCTTCGAGGTCCAGCAGGTCAAACCGCTCACGCTCAAGGATCTGGCCCTGGCCGACAACATCGAGCTGGATAAGCGCACCGTGGCCGGCATCTTCGGCGTCCCGCCGTTCCTGGTGGGTGTCGGTGCCTTCAACGCTGCGGAATTCAACCACTTCATTGGCTCCCGGGTCATGCCGCTGGCCAAGAGCATAGAGCAGGAGCTCACCCGGAAGCTCATCATTTCGCCTTCCATGTATCTGCGGTTCAATCCCCGCAGCCTCTACTCCTACAGCCTGACCGACATCAGCACCATCGGCGGGGAAATGACCGACCGCATGGCGATGACCCGCAATGAGTGGCGCGACTGGATCGGGCTGGAGCCCCGCGACGACATGGAGGAGCTGCTGGGACTGGAGAACTACATACCGGTGTCCATGCTCGGGAAGCAAAAAAAGCTGACAGGAGGCGATGGCAATGCCTGAACCCAACCGCGCGCTGCGCCAGGTGCGCAGCACACAAACACAATTCCGAGCCTCCCGGGCAGAGAACGGAGAGCTGCACATCACTGGGCACTTCGCCGTGTTCGGCAGCAACTACGAGCTGTGGCCCGGGGCCACCGAGAGCGTGGCGCCCACGGCGTTCGACGGCGCACTGGAAGACGATATCCGCGGCCTGATTGACCATGAGACGCGCCTGGTACTGGGACGCAACAAGGCCGGCACGCTGACGCTCAAGGTCGATGGAAAGGGCTTGTGGGGGGACATCGTCGTCAACCAGAGCGACCAGGACGCCATGAACCTTTATGCCCGCGTGGAGCGCGGAGACGTAGACCAGTGCTCCTTTGGCTTCGACATTCTGGAAGAGGAGACCGAATGGAGGCCAGATGGATCCGTGCACTGGACCATTAAGCGGGTCAAGCTCTATGAAGTCTCCGTCGTCACCTTCCCAGCTTACGAGGACACCAGCGTCGAGGCCCGCCGGCGCGACTACGACCAGAACAAGACCCGCCAAACGCAGGCCTGGCGGGAGCAGATGAAAGCGAGGTATTGCAAGCATGGCAGTTAAGCAGCTGATGCTGAGGATGCGGCTCAAGGACAAGCGGGCCGCGCTGGAGGCGCTGCGCGCCAAGGACACCGACTTCGCGCAGCGCCGGGCGGCGCTGGCGACCCGCGAGGCTGAACTGGCAACGTCCATCGAAGAGGCATCCACCGATGAGGAGAAGGCCGCGGTGGAAACCGAGGGCGCCGCCATTGAGGCCGAGGAAACCCAGCTCTCCACAGACGAGGCGGCCCATGAGGACGCTAAAAAGACCCTGACCGACGAGATCGCCGACCTGGAGCGCCAGCTGGCCGATCTGGACGCCAACGCCCCCACGGGCAACCCAACCGACAACCCGCCCGCCGAAAACGCGGAGCGCAATGAAAGGACGGAGAAGAGAACAATGATCCATCGTGCCATGGCCATGCTGGGCGCGACTCACACGGAGCGCGCCGCTTTCGTTGCCCGTCAGGACGTAAAGGAGTTCCTGCTGCGCCTGCGGGCCTTCCGCTCGGAAAGCCGCGCTGTGACCGGCGGCGAGTTGGGTATCCCCACCGTGATCCTGGAAATGCTCCGGGACAACATCAACCGCTACTCCAAGCTGATCACCCGCGTGCGCCTGAAGCCCGTGAAGGGTAAGGCGCGCCAGAACCTGGCTGGTACCGTGCCCGAGGGCATCTGGACCGAAGCCGTGGGCAATCTGAACGAGCTGGCGCTGGCCTTCACGCAGGTGGAGCTGGATGGCTACAAGGTGGGCGGCTACCTGGTCATCCCCAACTCGACCATCGAGGACAGCGATGACATCGCGCTGGCTGCCGAGGTGCTGGACGCGCTGGGTCAGGCTGTGGGCTACGGTGTGGATAAGGCCATCCCTTATGGCACCGGCACAAAGATGCCCGTGGGCTTCATCACCCGCCTGGCACAGACCGCCCAGCCCAGCAACTGGGGCGCGAACCAGGGTACCTGGACGGACCTGCACACGTCCAACGTGATCACACTGAATATCGACGGCACCACCGGCGCGGCGTTCTTCGCCAGCCTGGTGGAGAAACTGGGCATCGCTGCGCCGAACTACACCGATGGCCAGGTGACGTGGATCATGAACCGCAAGACCCACCTGCACCTGCAAGCCAAGGCGCTGGCATTCGATGCTGCCGCCGCTCTGGTCGCCGGCATGCAGAACACCATGCCGGTGGTCGGCGGGGACATCGTGGAGTTGGAGTTCATGGCGGACAACGAGATCGCCGGCGGCTTCCTGGGCGCGTACCTGCTGGCTGAGCGCGAGGGTGGTACCTTCGCTTCGTCCGACCTGCCGCTGTTCCTGCAGGATCAGACGGCCTTCAAGGGGACGGCCCGCTATGACGGCAAACCGGTTCGCGGCGAGGCTTTCGTGATCGTCAGCTTCGACAACACGGCACCGACGACGACCATCAACTTCGCCGCTGACACGGCGAACACCGTCAAGACTCCCACGGCGCTGCCGGTGGCAGGTACCTATGCCGGTGCCCAGAGCGTGGCGCTGGCCTGTGAGACGCCCGGCGCGGCGATCTACTACACGGTGGATGGCAGCACGCCGGACGCCACCAAGACCGCCTACAACGGCCCCATCGCCGTGGCTGCGACCGCGACGATTAAGGCCATTGCGATCAAAGCCGGCATGACGAACTCCGCCGTGCTGAGCGCCACATACACGATCAGCGGCGGCTGATAGGAGGACGCGATGAAGGTCAAGGTATTGCGCACCTTCGTCGCCTACTCCAAGCAGGTTGAGGCGGGTACTACCGCCGACCTGCCGGAAGAGGTGGCCGCGAGGGTGATCGCCGCCGGCTGGGCCGCGCCGGCGGAGCTACACGGGACCGAGTGGCCCAAGCACGTGGGCGGCGGTTACTACCAGCTGTCCAACGGCGAAAAGATCAAGGGCAAGGACGAAGCGGCCGAAGCCCAGGCCAAGATCGACAAGGGGTGATTCCATGGCTTACACCGAGGAGACGGTCCTGGGCATCCTGAAGGCTCGCCTGAACCGGCTGCCGACGGACACGAGCCTGGATACCTATCTCAAGCAACGCGTTGCCGCCGCTGACGAAAAGCTCGCCAGCGACGGCATCCATCTGATTGCCGCCCGTGTGGCCGACCAGGTGCTCTTAGCCGATTACACGGCCTGGCAGCACAACAGCCGAGACCAGCAGACAGGCATGCCGCGGTGGCTGCAGCTGGCCGTGCGGGAGCGCTGGCTGGCGGACAAGCGGCTGAACGAGGAGGCGGCGCAGAGTGATTCTTGACAAGGGTTTCTGCACGATCTTCGCCAGGGCCAACACCGCCGCCGCCGGCAACATGCCGACGCTCAAACCGTCGGGCGTCCGCCACCAGAGCTGGTATGGGGAGCTGGACTTCGAGACGACGCCGGCACGGCCCACCGAGGCCCAGGAGGACGTGGAGATCTCTGCCCGGGTGCGGGTTGTGCAGTGCCGGGCGATCAGCAACCATGATGTGGCAGTGCTGACCAGCGAGCTGCCGCCGCCGGAGGGCGCCGTGCAGTTCGAGATCATCCGGGCCTTCCACGGCGTGGACTCGGAGAACGGGCAGCCCATCAGCGACCTGAGCTTACGGGAGGTGCAGGCCAGCTATGACCTTACCGGAATTCCGTGACATTCTCCTGACAGCAGACCCGCTCGCGTCCCATTACTTCTCTACGCAAACGCCCAACTACACGGTGTGGACGGAGTTCGGAGACAGTGCCATCATGGCCGACGGGCAGCGCCAGGAGGCTGACAAGGCATGGCGCATCCAGGTTGACCGCTATACCAAGATCGAGTTCGACCCGATTGAGGACGCCATCCGCGAAGCGCTCAACACCGCCGGCATCCCTTATGAGTACCAATGCGATCCGGACCCGGAGACCAAATATATCCACCACATTTTCGACTGCGACGTAAGATAGGAGGCAGCAATGCTCAAGACCATCGATCTGCGCGATCTTCACTTCGCCCCGCTGACCAGCGACACCGCCGCCGGCGCGACCTATGGGGCGATGACCAAGATTGCCGGGCTGATCAAAGCCAAGATCACGCCCAAGGGAGAAACGCTCAACCAGTACTCCGACGGTGTACTGTCAGACAGCGTGGATTACATCAGCTCATATGAGATTGAGCTCAACCTAACCGACCTGGACATCCCGACACAAGCGGTGTTTCTCGGTCATACGATCACCGGCGGTGTGATGGTAACCGGCGCGCTTGATCAAGCTCCGTGGCTCGGAATCGCATTCCGCGCCCAGAAGAGTAACAAGAAGTGGCGCTATGTCAAGATGCTCAAGGGTAAGTTCTCCATCCCCGATGATGAGATGAACACCCGTGAGGACAAGCTCGCCGGACAGACCGCCACCATCAAGGGTGTGTTCGTTTGCCGTATCTACGACGATAACCTTAAGGAGGTTACCGACGAAGATCAGAGCGATTACAATCCGGCGACCGGCGCCGCGTGGTTCACGGCTTTCGGAGCTTCTGACACCACGCCGCCCACACTCAGCAGCACAACACCGACGACCAACGCCACCGGCGTTGCTGTGGGCAGCACCTATCAGTGGGCGTTCAGCGAGGCCATCCAGCCGGGCTGCGTGACCAACGCCAATTTCTTCCTTGCGAAGGATGCCGACGGCGCTGCTGTGGCCGGCACGCTCTCGCTTAGTGGCGACAAGCAGACGGTCACGTTCACGCCAACCGCCAACCTGTCGGCCGCTACTGCTTATCGGGCCATCTGCACCGTCGGTGTGAGGGACCTGGCCGGCAACGCACTGGCGGCAAACCAGGTGCGCAAGTTCACCACGGCGTAATCAACGGAGTATAGAGTCGATCAGACAGGCGGGAGCATGTGCTCTCGCCTGTTTTTGTAGGAGGGCAACATGGTTAAGATCAAAATCCCGCAGCATGACGGCAAGGTGAAGCAATACGGTAGCCGGCCGATGTCCTTCGGTTTACAAAAAGCCATCGCCAGGTATGGCCGCGAGGCTATGGAAGCTGTGGCCATCGCCAAGGGAGTACAAGGCAAGCAGATCGACATGGACGACGACGCTGATCTGGAGAACCTGCGGCGCATCACGGAGGTCAACGCCGCTTTGCAGGAAACCAAAGCGGATATCATCGTGCGTGCCTTCGGCGGCCAGTTCTCGCTCGATGAGCTGGACGAAGTGCCGGCAGATGAAATAGATGCTGTAATTGCCGCCCTGCAGGATGAGGCCAACGGTATCGTAAGAAAAAACGGCTGACCGGGGAGGAACCCGAAGAGGATCCTGCCCCGGATGCATTGATTAAGACCTATACGGAGCTCACCCGGTCATTGGTTAAGCTCGGGATGTCCATCCGAGACATCGATGAGACCGAGTTCGAGAGCTTGATGGAATACATTCTGCTCGACGCGCCTGACGTCTGTAGCGGATTCATCGACGAGGTGATCTGATGGCACGTTTCGATACCAGCGGTTTCGATCAAATCATCAAGGATGTAACGGCGCTGGGCGAAAAGAGCGAATCGGTTGGCAAGCGCATGTTGCTTGCCGCAGCAGAAGAAGTCAAGAAGGCATGGAAAGCCGCCGCGGCCAAGTTCGGCCTTCGGGATACCGGGGACATGATCGATTCGATTGGTTTCCCAAACGAACCGAGCAACGCGAGCGGTGTGCAGTACATCGATATTTACCCGAGAGGCAAAGATCGGCACGGTGTCCGAAACGCGGAGAAGGCTTTCATCTTGCATTACGGGGTGGATAGCAAGCATGCACGCCGTCGGAGGCCCCGAAAGTACAGAGGTCCAGGGATACCGCCCACCCATTGGGTGGATGAAGCCGACAAGCTGTCTGCAGCACCAGTGCAGGCAGCTTTTGAACGCATATGGGACGATTTTCTGAACGGAGGTGACGGTGGTGGTTCGTGAGATCAAGACTTCGCTGATGCTTGATGGCGAAAAAGCTTTCAAGACAGCGATGAACGACATGGCACGCAATCAGCGCGTGCTCGCTTCCGAGATGAAGGCCACCACGGCCGCTTTCGATGGCAATGAAAACTCGATGGATTCGTTGACGGCGAAGAGCCGGATTCTCAAAGAGCAGGTTTCACAGCAAAAGGCCGTGGTCGCGGCGTTGGCCGGCGCCGTCAAGGACGCGACCGTAAAATATGGAGATTCCAGCAGCATAACAGACGGGTACCGCATCAAGCTCAACGGCGCACAGGCTGCCCTGTCGAAGATGGAAGGCGAGCTCGGTGATGTAACGGGCAAGCTCAATACATTTGGCGCCGAGATGCAGCAGGAAACCGTCAAAGCCGGAAGTCTGAATACGGTGCTTGGCAAGGTAGGCGCGGGACTCAAAGCGATGGGCAGCGCAACTCTTAAGGCTGCCGTTGTCGGCATAGGAGCAGCTGCGGCAGGTGTGGCAGCAGGACTCACAAAGTCAGTGGTGACCGCAGCTGATTTTGAGCAAGAGCTTTCCAACATTCAGGCCGTATCCGGTGCCACCACCGAGGAGATGCAGAAACTCCACGATGCGGCATTGCAAGCAGGCGCTGACACGGCCTACAGCGCATCAGAAGCAGCGTTGGGTATGGAAGAACTACTGAAGGCTGGTCTGTCCACAGAGCAGGTTCTGAACGGCGGTCTGAATGGCGCGCTGACGCTGGCTGCTGCTGGAGGGCTGGAGCTGGGCGACGCCGCGGAGATCGCTTCAACAGCGCTCAATGCTTTCAGGTCGGACAATCTGACCGTAGCCGATGCTGCGAATGTTCTTGCGGGCGCAGCGAACGCGTCAGCAACCAGCGTGCAAGAACTCAAATCGGGGCTCTCCCAGTCTGCAGCTGTGGCATCCGGTATGGGGATGTCATTCCAGGACACATCAACAGCGCTGGCCGTTTTTGCCCAAAACGGGCTCAAGGGCAGCGATGCCGGTACCAGCCTGAAAACGATGCTCATGAACCTTCAGCCGGCGACCGACAAACAGGCAAAACAGTTCGAAGAGCTAGGCCTGCTAACCAAGGACGGCACTTCGAAGTTCTATGACGCATCGGGATCACTGAGGTCTCTGGATGAAATTGCTGGGTTGCTCCAGACATCTATGAAAGGACTGACGGATGCAGAGCGTGCCATGGCGCTGGAGACGATCTTCGGCTCCGATGCGGTACGCGCCGGCAACATCTTGTTCAAGGAAGGCGCAAAGGGCGTGGAGGACATGGCCGCAGCCATGGGCAAGGTCTCCGCAGCCGAAGTCGCCGCCAAGCGCTTGGATAACTTCAAGGGTGCAGTAGAAAGTTTGAAGGGATCCGTCGAGACGATTGCGATTAAGATCGGAGAGCAGCTGCTACCAGGGCTTACCGACATGACCCAGGAGTTGACAGCCGCTTTGAATGCGGGCGACTGGCAAGGTATAGGAAAAATCGTTGAAAAAGCTGTTCAGTTTGCGGCGGATAATGTTACAAAAGCCGTGCCGACAATTCTGAACATCGCGGTGTCGCTGCTTACCAGCCTTGCAACAGCGCTGGTGGAATCTATCCCGACCGTCCTGCCGGCGCTGATGGCGTCCGTTGTCGCTCTTCTCAACGCAATAACCGGCATCATCGCCGAACAAGGTCCAATGCTGATTACCACGGCCATCAATGCCGTCGGCACACTCATCCAGGGGCTGCTACAAGCCATGCCGCAGCTCGCGGAGGCGGCGATCCAGATGGTGTTGGCCCTGGTCAATGGTATCAGCGCGCAGCTGCCTACATTGATCCCGGCCGCAGTGGACGCTGTGACGACCGTTGTGCAAACGTTGGCGGATAACCTGCCGGCGCTGATCGATGCCGCGCTTAAGCTCATCCTGGCGCTGGTGGACGGCATAATAGCCGCACTGCCCAAGCTCATCGAGGCGGCGCCGCGGATCGTATCATCTGTGATTGATGGCATCGTCCAGGCGCTTCCCAAGCTCATCGACGCGGCGGTCAGCCTGGTCACATCGCTCATCACGTACCTGGTACAGAACATGCCGCTACTGATCGACACGTCGCTCAAGCTGGTGACGGCGCTCGCGACCGGCCTGATTCAGGCGGTTCCGGAACTCGCCATGTCGATCCCGACGCTCATTGGGGCAATCATCGACACATTCACGGCGACGGACTGGGGATCCACCGGGAAGAGCATCATCGACGGCATAGCAAAGGGCATCAGAAACGGCATTGATGCCATCAAGGAAGCGGCTAGGAATGCGGCACAGGCTGCATTGAATGCGGCCAAGAAACTGCTTGGCATCAACAGCCCATCAAGGGTCATGGAGCAGCAGGTGGGCATGCAGATGGGTGCAGGCATGGCCAACGGCATCCGCAACAGCGCTGTGATGGTCAACCAGGCAATGTCAGGGCTGAGCGGGCAACTCGTTGGAAATGCGAAGCTTAACCTGAGCGCCAAGGCCATCGGCACTGCTGCCGCAACAGCGTCTCAAGGTGCAGTGATCACGATCAACTTCAATGGCTCCATCAGGAGTAAGGACGATATCCGCCAAGTGGCTATGCTGCTGCAGCGCGGAATGGAAGGGCGGAGCCGAGCGATGGGGGTGGCTACCACATGACCACAGGTATGACGTTCAACGGTGTGCACAGTAGCTCTTTCGGGTTGCTGTGTTCACCGCGCATTCCACTGCTGCCGGCAAAGCGGAGCAGCACCATTTCGGTAGCTGGGCGTGACGGCACATATGACTTTGATCAAGACAGCCATGAGACCAGGAAGATACCGGTCGATTGCCTGGTCAAAGGATCATCGCGAGCTGCGTTGCGGGCACTCATGGATCAGATGGGTGCATGGCTCTCCGGATCAGGCTATCTCATATTCGACCATGACACAGGCAAGCGCTGGCAGGCGAAGGTATACGAGGGTATTGACCCGGCGAGAGCGCCGATCGCAGCTCAGTTTACCGTGGTGTTCGAAGCGCAACCTTGGCCGGAGGACGTCAACGCCCGGACGGGAACCATCGGCACGGCCCAGGATTATGGCTCACCGCGTCCATTCGCCCCGGTGATCACCACCACCATCACCACAGGGGCCACATGGCTGCAGGTCACCCACCTGGCCAGCGGGCGCTATGTGCGCATCGAGGACACACTGGCCGTGGGCAACGTCATCGCCATCGACATGAACACCGGGAAGGTCACAAAAAACGGGGCGTCCATCATGACCAAGGTGCGCATCGATAGCCTGTTCTTCACCGTGCCGCCGGGTAGCCAGACCATCACGCTGACCACCGATGGCGCGGCAACAGCAACCATGTCATACCGGAGGAGATACCTATATGCCTAGGCAAATCACCGTGCTCAACGGCGCTGAACAAGTCATCGCTGCTCTATCCAACGAGCTGCCTGGCGCGTGCCCGGTCATCGAGTATCGCACACGCCTGGAGGCCATGGAGGGCGGCGTCTATGCGGATACGTGTCTGCTGCGAGTACCCGCCAACCATACTTCCGTTCTGGAGTCGCTGGTTGCGGACGGGAACTATTTGCTTTTCAAAGATGACGACGGTTTGTGGCAGATGCACCGCATGATGCGGCTGATCAGGTCGGACGATGACGGCAGCATCCTGGCCGCAGAAGGCGAACACGCCTATTATGAGCTGATCGGCGAATGGATCGACGATATCCGGCCGACCAACTCCACCGCCGGCGCGGCCGTGACTCAGGCGCTGGCCGGTACCCGTTGGCAGCTGGGCACGGCGACAGCGCTGGGCCTTGCCAGCACCCGCATCTATAAAACATCCGTGCTGGCGGGCTTGACGGCCATCGCAAAGGCTTGGAAGGGTGAGCTGCGCTTCCGCCTGCAGGTGACCGGCGGCGTGATCACCGCCCGTTATGTGGATATCCTGGCACGCCGCGGCGCTGAGACCGGCAAGCGGTTCGAGCTGCGCAAGGACATGACCAGCATTCGGCAGACCATCGACCGCACAGGCCTATACACGGCTCTGGTGGGGCGCGGCAAGGGTGTCGAGGTCGAGGGTGGGAGCGACAGCGAAAATCCCGCATACGGTCGCCGCCTTGAATTTGATGAGGTTGTGTGGACGCTACCGACCGATCCGGCGGCGAAGCCTGCAGGTCAAAACTGGGTCGGCGATGAAACGGCGCGCCTGGCCTATGGCCCGGGCGGGCGGCATATCCGCGGTGTCGTGACGTTCGATGATGAAACCGACGCCGAGAAGTTGCTGCAGCGTACATGGAATGTCTTGCAGACCGTAAAGGATCCGCGGGTGACCTATGAGATGGACGTTCTGGTCCTGGAGGAGCTGGCAGGCATGGAGCACGAGGCCGTGCGCCTGGGCGACACCGTCAACGTCATCAACAATGCCGTGACGCCGGCCATCACCGGCCAGGCCAGGGTGATCTCAATTGACCAGGAGCGGTCACTTGCCGGTATAGACTGCCGTGTTGTGCTGGGCAACTATGTGCCAACGATTTCCAAGTCACTGGCGGAGCTGCAGCAGCAGCTGCAGGCCATGCGCGACCGCGCCGGTGTGTGGGACCATGCGACGGCAATCGGCGTCAACGAAAGCGGTCTGGGTGAGCTGCAATACCAAATTGACCTGCTCAATACCCAGCTGCTCTCCACGGTCAGTGGCATTTCCACAACGGCGAACGGCGCGCTGCTCATTGAAACGGCCGACAAGACCGCGGCCCTGATGCTGGCCGGTGGCATCCTCGGGCTCGCCAGCAGCAAAACGGGCGGCGAATACAACTGGCGCACGTTTGCCACCGGCTCCGGCGTCACCGCCGACGAGATCACGACCGGCGTGCTCCGGGCTGCCATGGTAAAAATCCTGGGAACCGATCAGTTTTACTGGGACGAATCGAATCTGTATATCATCGACCCGGGCAACGTCAACAAGCAGATCCGAATCGGTCAGTATGACGGTGTCAACTATGGCATCGCCTTCACCGACAACGGCGGCACCAGCTGGACCATTGCCATCGGTCACGGCGGTATCAATGGTACCGACATCAATCTGTCCAGCAACGGCACGATCACCGCCATGGCGGCGCAGATCGCGTTGAAGGCAAGTCAAGCGTCGGTCGAAGCCCTTGATGGACGCATGGACTCCGCGGAGATCGCTCTTCAGCCTGGGAATATTCGTTTGGCCGTGGGCCAGATCGGCGGCGACAACTGGATCATCAACAGTGGTCGGTTTGTCAGCACCGCCAATTGGACCTACTCCAAAGATGCGGCTACGACACTCACGCAGGTGCCAAGCGTCCTGACGACGACCGACAGCGCAGTGTCGAGTGATCTTGTGCCCATCATTGATATGAAGGTTGGGACTTTCTCAGGCGCTGGGGGTTGGTGTAATTTGATCAACACCAGCTTTCAAGCAAAGCGGTTTGAACCGGGGAAGAAATACACAATCTCAGGCCGGTTCTACACCAATGCAGCCTTGGGCAACCCAAACATCGCCATATCAGATACCAACGGCACCAATGCTGTGCTTCCAACCACGGCGTTGCCTGGCGGCACGGGATGGCGGAACTTTGCTGTCACTTTTGAAGCGCAGGTTGCCGGTAATGCGCCTGTCTTGATACTTTGGGCAAGGGCCAACGGAGCGCAGATCGCAGTGGAGTATATCCAGCTTGAAGTTGGTGAGACGGCTACTGCCTGGACGTTGAGCTCTGAGGAAGCGGCCGCTCGTCTATCCAGCGCAGAGGCTGCTATCTCAGTTCAGGCTGGACAGATTGCACTGACGGCAACAAAGACCTACGTGGACGCTGCCGATAGCGGGTTGAGCGCGGCTGCGGCTGCTGCTCAGACGGCAGCAACAAACGCGGCCAATGCGGCGGCTACAGCCAACGCTACGCTGGCAGATATCGCGTCGGATAGCAAGCTGACCCCTACGGAAAAGCGGGTTGTCAGGAAAGAGTGGGACATCATTGCCGCTGAGAAAGACCCTATGCTGGCCCAGGCAGACAGATTCACCAATACGGTCGAAAAAGCAGCCTATCTGGCAGCATTCCAGGCCCTGGCCAACTACCTCAACGCAGGGGTTACATGGACTACCGGCGTGCCCTCGTGGATCACGGACGCCAACCTGAGCGTTACCACAAACTTCACCGGGGCCACCTTCCGCACCCGCTTCAAGGCATACTACGACGCCCGCACGACTCTCTTGAATGTGTTGGCGTATCAGGCTCAGCAGCGGGCGGACGCAGCCTACTCGCATGTAGATGAAGCTATACTGGCAATTGAGCCAGACCTAATAGCTGCAAAGGTTAGTCAGGTGGGCGTGGGCAACGCCAATATGGTCCGCAATGGGCGCTGTGACTTCGAAAAGCTGTTTTGGGGTCTAACCAGGGCTACTTTGGGGTTAGTGACATCAGGAGTCCTTAATCGACCTGTGTTCAGGGTAGTGTGCACATCTGAGCCCACCGGCTATATATTCCAGTCCGTTACAGGGTTGATTGTGGGGAACAAGTACACCGTTTCCGCACGGTGCAGTAAAGACAGCACCGCCGCTGATGCAAGAATTGTGTACTATATGAATGGTGCATGGGGCACCTTCGTAACAAAAAGCACTAACGGATGGGAGGTCATTGAAGCGACTTTTACCGCTACCGCTACTTCTATTGACCTCTACTTTGGCAACTCAACCTCCGGAGCTGGCAGCGGATGGGTAGACATAAAGTTGGAAGAGGGCGGGATTGCAACAGCATTTTGCCCCCACTCTTCGGAGCTCAAGTCTTCCAGTATGGAAATGACCGATAGTTATATTAAGATGCGAACACAGGAGATATTGATAGAGCTCCTAGACTCACTCAACAACGTGGCGCTGTCCATCGACGGCACGGAGAAATCGCTGAACACCAAAAGCGCCTCTGGCATTATGTCGATGCTCGGGAACGCCATAATGGGCAAGTTGGTCGAGGACGGATTTTGGGTCACAAGTCAATCCAACTGGGGTTGGTACCTCAGAAACAGATTCACTAAAGAGACTGCCAATGGCATGTCTATCACCGGGGAAGACCTTGGGTCCAGTAAATATGGCGTGAATGTGAGACTTGGAGCGCCGTTTGATGAACTTGGTTTTATCGCCTCTGACGGTACGTACATTCAGAAAATGTACCAGGACGGGCATGCCAAGTTTCCACAGAAGGTTATGGTAGGAAGTGCCGCAGTTGCGCCTGTCTCTCCCCTGCATGTGCATATGTACGACTCCACGACGGGCACGACCAACGGTGTCACAATCCAGCAGGGTAGCCTAGACGGGGATGCCCAGCTC
The DNA here is from genome assembly GCA_023410875.1 of Bacillota bacterium. GTDB lineage: Bacteria > Bacillota > Clostridia > Christensenellales > UMGS416 > JAEYRA01. The sequence goes on from JAEYPH010000086.1 coordinate 48,666, forward strand.
CAGTTTATTCTTGATTACGGGAGTCGGAGGTTCGTTGTAGGTCTGGACCAAAGCGATGGCCAAAAGTTCAAGATCGCCCGTGCCGCCGGCTTTGCCAACACCTGCATGACAATCGACCCGGACAATGGGAACGCATGGTTTGTTGGCAATGTTTCTGTTGCCTCCCTGACCGACCGTACCCCGTGGCCGGGCGATGGCGTGGACGCGCTGGCCGCGATAGACGGCATCAAAGGGGACGGCGCAGGAAGCATCGACCACGATACGCTGCCGGAGTTCGTTCGGCAGGATGTGGAGGTAGGCTCGGAGATTGCGGTGCCTGAGATATCTGCCATGAAAATGGTAGATGGAGCTTATGAGCGCGTGGTGCTGCAGGAGGCCACGATACAGGAGCCCAGGACAGAGCCGGGGCGCAACATTGGGAATCATGTGAGCTTGCTGAACGTCGGCATGCAACAGCTCATTGAACGCGACGCGGCGAAAGATGTCCTCATCGCCGAGCTGGCCGCCAGGATCGCGGCGCTGGAGGGGGTGACTCCTGCATGAGGGTGCTCATTGTGATAGGCGTGTGGATCGTATGGATCTTCGGGGGAGCTGACCTGCTGGCCGGCTCCCTCTTCATGTTGTGGGCACTGACGCACAGGGACGCCATGGCCATGCTGCTAGGCCTCGCCGTGGCCACCATGGCGGCCTGCATGATCAGGGCGGTGACCGAGGTGCGCCGCAGTATGCGGCCGCCCTAAATCGCCAAGCGCTTGGAAATTTGCGGGGAGAGAAACGAAGGAAGTGAGGACGATGCGATGACTATACCCGACTGGGCATGGCCGGCCATCGGTGCGATTCTGGCGGCTCTGGGCTTCTACTTCGGCCGCCGCAAGGACCGAGACCAACAGATCGAAGAGCGGGCCGCGCTGAATACCAAGGTTGACGTTCTGATCACGAATGTGGCCACGCTCGACAAGAATATGACGACCGCGCTCGGAGGCGTGGAGGCCCGCCATGCCATGGTTTGCGGCAAGGTGGACGAGCACGCAGAGCGCATTGCCAAGGTGGAGGAAAGCGCCAAACAGGCGCACAAGAGATTGGACGAACACATCAAAGGAGGAAACTGAACGTGGAAAACCAGATCACCGAAACCATCCTCAACTCTGGTCTGCTGGCCGCCTTTCTGGCCATCGTGATCGCACTTATCAACTTGGGCTCCACCTGGTTGCGCGCCCAGACCGAGAAAATCAAGAACGAGAAGATCCGCGGCGCGTTGCTGCAGGTGGAGGACGCCGTGGCCGCCGCCGTCGCCCAGACCGCTCAGCAGGAAGCCGATGCGCTCAAGGAAGCATCTGTTGACGGCAAACTGACCGAGGAGGAGAAACAGGAGCTCGCCCGGATCGCCAAGGAACGCGCCACGGTATTTATCTCCAAGGACGTGGCGGACCTGGCCCAGCAGGGCGTGGACAACCTGAGCGCCTACATGGACGCGCTGATCGAAAAGCACGTCCGGGCGTTCAAGGTGAAGTAAGGAGGGTATCTGATGGCTACCTTTATCAAGGCCTCTGCCATGATCGCCGCGCTGCGCGCCCACGTCGGCGATGGCTATGTCTACGGCACCGTAGGCCAGGAATGCACCATTGCCCTGCTGCAGGCCAAGCAGCGCCAGTATGGCGCCGCCATGGGCAATGGCTATTATCAGCTGAACGGTGACTACACCAACGGCGACTGCGCCCGCTGGCTGGGCAAGTGGGTGGCCGACTGCTCCGGCTTGATCAAGGCCATGCGTAAGCAGCTCAGCGGTGTGTGGCGCGACGTGAGCGCCCAGGGCACCTATGACCAGTGCCCGACCTCCCAACGGGGCAAGATCAAGACGATGCCCAAGGTGCCCGGCTGCACGGTCTACATGTGGGACAGCAAGAAGGGTCGCATGGGGCATGTCGGCATGTACATCGGCAACGGCCTCGTGATCGAGGCCCGCGGCGTCAAGTATGGCATCGTGATCACCAAGTTGGCCGGCCGCAAATGGACCCACTGGGGCCTGCTGGATTACATGGAGCACGACCTGCCCAGGGAGGACGGGACGCCGCCGCCGCCCGAGAAGCCCGAGGACGACGCAGGCGATGCGACCAACCCAAAGCCCGACGACCTGACGGTGCTGCGGTACCGCTGGCCGCGCCACATCAAAAACACCCAGGTTGGACTGCTGCAGCGCTGCCTGCGCAAGTGGAACCCGGCCGCGCTGCCCAAGTACGGCGTGGACGACGACTTCGGCGCAGAGACCCGCGACTGGGTCAGAAAGTTTCAGGCCACTCACACGGACATCTATGGCCGCCCGCTGGAGGTGGACGGCATCGTCGGTGTGCTCACGTGGGGTGCGCTGCTGCTTTACGCTTAGCTCCGCAGCGAATCCTCCCGCCGCATATTTGATGCCCCCAGCTTCATTGGTGCTGGGGGTGTTTCTTTATTTATTGCTTGTTATTATCTTGCATGGATCACTTCTGTCCATTTGTCTTTTTTCAACAATGTGTTCTCCAGCCATATCAATATATGTTGCCTCAGAATACTGGTACATTTTGAGCTTTTTTCATTCCTTTCCTCATATTGTGTTGTATAATATAGGAATAGACACCTAACCTGGAGGAACATAATGGGAGCTGCCGTGAAACCTAAACTTTGCACCCAGGAACAGATAGATCATTTGACTATAAAAGGGGTCAAATTTATTATTGCAAATAAGGAAGATGCGATCAGGTATCTATCGAGGAATAATAACTATTTCAAATTAACAGCGTATAGAAAAGTGTTCCCAAAGCACGAACAAGGCGAGAATATCGGTAAATATCAAGACTTGGATTTTGCACAATTACGTGATCTCTCAATTATTGATATGAGATTGCGATATCAGATGCTTGAGATGGCTCTTGATGTGGAGCACTATGCAAAAGTTAGGCTACTAAAATATATCGAGGACAGAGCTGATGAAAACGGTTACTCAATAGTAGAAGACTATAGGACCGCAATTGGCGCGGATAATTGCCGGAGACTCGACGCGGATTTTATTGAACGCGCGAAGAGTCCATATTGCGGTAGCATTATAGAAAAATATAGTAAGGGATTTCCTGTATGGGCATTTGTTGAGATTATTTCATTCGGTGGGCTTGTATCATTTTATCAGTATTGCTCAAAAAGATACAGCGATAAAGAGTTAGAAGATATTGCTTATCTTATGCTAAACATTAAAGATTTGCGGAACGCGGCTGCACACAACAACTGTATTCTTAATGATTTGGATTCGGGTTCCAATCGCGAACCTAAATATAGAATCATGGAAGAGTTAGCTTACATTGGTGTTTCAAAACGAGTACGCAAGGTAAAAATGGCAAATATTCGATTACAGCAAATCGTTACTCTTTTATATACCCATAAAACCATTGTGACAAGTGATGGCATACACCAAGTACAATGTAGAAAACTACACGAGGTCCTCGATAGAATGTATCATCATATTGAATATTATAGGACGAACTCAATTATTACATCTGCTTTTGATTTCCTAAAAATGGTTATTGACAATTGGTTTGCGGTGAGCATATAATTCTATTACATAGAAAAAGTGTCTTACACTTTTGTAAAGACGGTATCTGAAAAGGTGCTGTCTTATTTTTTTGCCATCGGCATCACACCGGTGGCATTTTAATCCTTTTATATTCATTTATTCAGCCATGATGTTACAAGTGTGGATGTTCATCACATACTTTCCACAAAGTGATTGTACAAATTATATAATTGCAAATATGACAAGTTATCGAAGGCCCCAGGCGTCGCGCCTGGGGCCTTTCTTCATTTCTTCGCCTGTTCGAGCTCTTCTCGAACCTTCCCTTGCAGCCAGGCTGCATACGAGATCCCGCGCTCCTGGAGCAGTGCCCGGAAGGCTTCATGCTGTTCTAGGCTCTCCAGGCGGGCTCTCAGCTCCGGGCCGTATTTCTCATTGGCCCAAGCCTTTTCCCTCATAACGTCTCTGACCATAGTATCACCTCGGAATAAAGTTCAATCCAAGTGCCACCAGCGAAATGATGATGGCCAGCACCGACAGGACGATGGTAAGTGTGTTTCGATCCTTCAACTTGATTCCCTCCTTTCGCCGTGCTATGATATTTATATAAAAACCTCATCCCCCGAGGGGGAAGGAGGGGCCCTGCCCCTCCTTGGTGGCTCACTTCCCTCTAAGAAGATTGACCACCGCGACCATGAGGTTGATTAGGGCGGTCAGCAGTGCGAGTTTGGCGATTCTCTCTGCTGTCCGCTTTTCCTTTCTCACACCCAAGTGCATCACCTCCTTTCTTGACCTTAGTATAACATACTACGCGTAGTATGTCAACATCTATTTCGATTTATTTTTGAATACTTAAAGAAAGAGCAGGCTGGTACTGTCCCCCTTTGTTGGGGGAGCCTTTTTTTATTTGATTCGATACAATTCGACATTCATTGGTGTTGTAGTATAATTTAGAAATATTGGCCCATGTGGAGGGGAGTACAAATGGAAAACGAGGTCAAGACGTATTTCTATGAGAAATACAATAAACTAAATATTAAAGTGGTGCCTGGCCACTGGCCAGACTTCAAAAGCAAAGCTGAAGTTGATAAATGGATAGCCATATTAGAAAAAACGGCGGAATTATTCTTGGGTGTTGAAAAGGCATGAAGCCCCGGCTGACGCCGGGGCGTTGGCAACATTACGGCAACAAATATTCGCTCGATTCAGCACGGATAAGCACGCAACAACCAAGCATATGAGCCATTTTTTATTGCCTGGACGCGCAAGTAATCTGTCTCTTAATCAGCGGGTCCAGGGTTCGAGTCCCTGGTCGCCCACCAGACGAAAAGCAACCCCCTCAACAGAGGGGGTTGTTTTTTGTCTGGCCTGCTTCCTGGTGAGAACCCTCGCTAAAGTAAGAGAGGAAAGAAACCGAACTGCGAAGCAAGGATACACCGCGGTGAGATAGGAACGGCGCAGGCCCGTTGCGCGCAAGCGCATTGCACCTTCGAGTCCCTGGTCGCCCACCAAAATGAAAAGCTCCCTCATTTGAGGGGGCTTTTCGTTTTGTCAGGCTATCTGGCGAGAACCCTCGCTGCAGCTAAGGCACAATCCCTTCACCGCCTGGCAAAGGGATTGTGCACATAAACCCATATAACAAGACTCTGTCTAGGAGCCAATCCTGCAATATTTTGCATTCACATAGCCGGTACTCCCGGATAGTATCACCTTGTACCAGTTGTCCGGCGACGCCTTGATAACCTCTGTCACGACCAGAGCGGTTCCGGATTTCACCGTGCCAAGGAGTTTATGGGTGGTTCCGGCGCCGCTGCGCACATTGAGCGCCCCTGAACTGATGATCATACACACCTTGTTCTTAGAGTTGCCGTTGACCTTCACATATTTTGCCAGCACATATCCGCTCTTTCCGGAATACTCCACCTTCAGCCATTTGGAATCCTTGTTGACGCCGGTGATCGTAAACTTTTTGTCCTTCTCAATTTTTACAAGAACCTTTGCCGTGGACGATGCGGAAGAGCGCAGCGACAGATAGTCGCTCACCTGTGCCGTCCCGGTTATCTTCTTCACGGACAAAGCTTTGTCCGCGGTTTCATCGCCGTCGGAAGACGCATCTGCCGAAGGCGTGGCCGACGGCTTCGCGGTCTTGGTCGGAGCAGGTGAATCCTCATCCTGTGGCTGGTCGCCTTCGTCCGAAGGATCATCCCCCGTATCCGCGGATTGGTCCGGTTCCGTCGATGCATCATCGGAGGGTTCCACATCCGGTGTGGCGGAGGAATCGGCGGGCTCAGTATCCGCAGGCGCGTCAGTAGGTTGGGTTGCATCCGGGTCCGGGGATGCCGACTCTGAGACGGAAGCAGTATCCGGGGGCAGCGTGGCAACATCACCCTCTGTGCCGGTGCTGTTGCCGCACCCGCCCATAAATAGTACCAATGCGCCAATTGCGAGGAAGATCGTGACTTTTTTCATTCTTTCTCCTTCCTTTGTATGGAACTGAATTTATAGTGAAAGACCCATGTCTTACTCTGCGCAGCTATTCTGCCACGAAGGGAACCCTGGAAAAGGGAAAGTGTTCAGTTATTTACAAATCCTTTACTGAAACACAGCATTTGAACCTGTGCTTTCCAGATATGCCCTCCATAAGGCGTTAAATATCAAAATAAGACAATGGAAGTCATCCATCGCCTCGCCAAAAAGAGTATCCTTATGGGGTTTGTGTGAAGAAAGGCGGGTACCTATGTCCTTCAAGGCGAAATTGGATCGTGATTTGGTACAAAGGCAATACGGTTTGCTCAAAGGTACGATTGTGGAAGTCTGCACGGTTTGCAAAAATACAGGCGGAAGCCTTGGGCCCTGGTGTGTGATTGACCACCCATCTCTGCCCCATGTGTGCTATGTCAATGCGGTGGACTTGAAATTGGTCAGTGACGAATTGCTTCCGCGGGTATATAGTTGATTCCCTGGAAAAAATACAAAGTGAAAGCCAACAGAATTCTTAAGGGAGTAGAGAGTGGAAACAAAAGCCTTTGCCGATCTGAATCTGTCTGATGAACTGCTCAAGGCCATTGAGCAGCTTGGCTTTGAGGAAGCCACGCCGATCCAAAGCCAGAGCATACCGATGCTCCTGGAGGGACGGGACATGCTGGCGCAATCGCCTACGGGCACGGGCAAGACCGTGGCCTTCGGCATCCCGATCCTGGAGCGGATCGACGCCGCGGACAACGCCATACAGGCGCTGATACTGTGCCCCACCCGCGAGCTGGTGCTGCAGACATCGGAAAGCCTGCGGACGCTGGCACAGTTCAAACCGGTAATTGAGATCGTACCCGTGTATGGCGGCCAACAGATCGAGCGGCAAATCATGGCGCTGAAAAAGCACCCGCAGATCGTCATCGCCACGCCCGGCAGGCTCATGGATCATCTGGACCGAAGGACGATACAGCTCTCCAGCCTGCGCACGGTGGTTCTGGATGAAGGCGATGAAATGCTGAATATGGGCTTTCGGGAGGATATCGACTCCATATTGCAATCCGTGCCGGCAAAAAAGCAGATGGTGCTCTTCACCGCCACGTTGTCCAAGGAGATCAGGCAAATTGCGCAGAAGTATCAGCGCGACCCGGCGCTGGTGAAGGTGGCCCATGAAGAGCTGACCGTGCCCGGCATCGAGCAATACTATCTGGAAGCCCGGGGCAATGCCAAGGTGGATGCGCTGACGCTGCTCATCGAACATCACCATCATAAGCTGTGCCTGGTATTCTGCAACACCAAGAAGATGGTGGATGAGCTGGCCCAGCTGCTCAATGCCCGTGGTTATTCTGTGGAGGCCATCCACGGCGACCTGCGCCAGGCCCAACGCGACAAGGTGATGCAGCAATACCGCAGCGGCGAACTGGATATTCTGGTGGCCACCGATGTGGCGGCCCGCGGCATCGATGTGGACGATATCGACGCGGTGTTCAATTACGATGTGCCCAGCGATGTGGAATACTATGTGCACCGCATCGGCAGAACCGGCCGGGCAAACAAGAAGGGCGTGGCCTATACCTTCGCCTCCGGCAGGGATATGGGCAAGCTGCATGAGATCATGCGCTTTACCAAGTCGCCCATCAAGTTCATGAAGCTCCCTTCCGTGACGGATGTTTCCCAGAAAAAGACCGTCGCCCTGCTGGACAAGATTCGCCACACGGTTCAATCGGAGAACCTTTCCAGTTACGTCAGCCTCATCGAGGCATTTCTGGAGGAGGAGCCCACCGATACGCTGACCGTGATGGATGTTGCGGCTGCCTTGCTGAAACACGCCAGCGTGGATTCCAACAAAAAGCTGTCTCATGTGTTCAGCATCCCCAACCCGGAACAATCCAAGATTCTCAACCCCCGGGCAGCCGCCCAGCAGCAGGTCAAACTCACCTTGAACATGGGGCGCAGCGAAGGCCTGACGCCCCGCAGGCTGGTGGGGCTGCTGCTCTCCCGGGCAGGCATCGATAGCCGGAGGATCGGCGACATCGAGATGCAAAGCGATGTGACCTATGTGATGATCCCCGAGAGACTCAAAGACGTGGTCATCTCTTCCCTGGACGGCACCCAATACCACGGGAAACCGCTGCGCATTGGGAGCGATGGTTGAAAGAACTGCTTGGAGGCAGAATCACTGACCATTCGTAGCTTATACAGCAGATTCGGCATCACGCGCGGCTAACGGCATAGGCGGAGGTTGCGAGGAACTCGGGAGATGGCGCGAAGCCCCAACCCGGCGCGGCAGGCACCGCGGCGCGGCCATCGGCGATCTCTATTTGAGGGTCGTAACTGTCCAGCGCCCATCGGTCGTCTTCAATGCCGCATTCGAGGAAAGGATAGGGATTCTCGATTGCCGCCATATAATGAAGCCCCATCACGAAAATCGGAGAGCGGTTGGAGGTGTGCGGCGTGACCAGCCGACCGCGCTGGGCCGCATACCGGGCGATCCGCAGCGCGCGGGAAAAGCCGCCGATGTACAGCAAATCGGGCTGGCACACATCCATCACATGCTCGTCGATCATGCGCTCCCACATCGTATCGACATAATCCTGCTCCCCTCCCGCTACCGGCAGGCCGAAGCGGGCGCAGCCCTCGCGCACCGCCCTGGTCTGTTCAATCTGCCAATAGGGGCAGGGCTCCTCATACAGGGCGACACCCTGGTCGTGGAAACACCGCCCCATTTCGATTGCTTTCTCCACGCTGTAGTTGCCGTTGACGTCCACGATCAGGTGGGTGCCGGGGACGGCAGTTTTCACCATGGCGGCGACCATGTCCTCGGTGCGGTGAGGCCAGAAATCCTCGTCCCGGCCCACCGGGATACCCGGATGCAGCTTGATCGCGCGGTAACCATATTTGTCCTGCAGCGCCCGCAGGCGGTCCGCCTCCTCCTGCACCGGCAAATCGCGCTTCATGCTGGATGCGTACAGATCGATTGCGCCGCGCTTCTTCCCCGCCAGTTCGGCGACCGACAGCCCCTGGCGCCGGGCCATCAGATCCCACAGGGCGGTGTCCACGCCGGCTGCCGCCCGCGCCAGGAAAGAGCCGAGGTATTTGTACTGCCGCCACATGATTTCATCCGCCACGGCGGTGAAATCCTCAAAGGGCTTCAACGCGACGGAAGCGGCTATCTGGTGCAACACCTGGGCGGTGATGTTCGCGGCAAACGGAGCTGTCATGCCCCAGCCCTGCGCGCCGTCAGAGTCGGTCAAACGGACAAAGCACAGCATCTCGTTGGCAAACGTTTCGATGCACGAGATTTTCATGGCAAACCCTCCTTTGTCATGGGCGCCCTTTTCGACTCCCGTTGGTCGCAGCACCTAGAATGAATCCTGCTTTGCGATGTGATGGTCCTGCTGCTCCCTGGAGAGCATCGAGAAATAGGCCGACCAACCGCCCATGCGCACCCGCAAATCGCGGTATTGCTCCGGATGCGCCTGCGCGCGGCGTAAGACTTCGGTGTCGGCCACCGTCAGCGTGAGCATGTTGCCGCCCAGCGTCACAAAGCTCTTTACAACGCCCATCAGCCGGTTAAGCCCCTCCTCGCCCGCCACCTGTCGCGCCGACAGGCGAAGGTCATTGGGAGAGCCGATCGGCAGATCGGCCATGTCGAAGGCGGCATGGGAGAGTATCGCGCCGGTCACTCCCCGCGTGGCCGCGCCTGCCGAAGGGGAAAGATTGCTGCTTACCGCTTCTCCGGACAAGCGGCCGTCGGGCGACGCGCCCAGCCCCTCTCCGATGGCGATGTACCACGAAAATGTCCCGGCGCCCGGCAGATACGTGATGCGGGGATATTTGGGGTTGAGCTCGGAAACCTTGGTCGCGAACGCCTTCAAAAGCCGTGCCCCGGTCTCGTCGGCCTCCTTCTCGTTTCGGCCGTACTTGGGCGCGGCCAGCAGCCGGATCCTAAGCGCCTCATATCCCTGGAAGTTGTGGTCCAGCGCGTCGATGAGTTCCGCCATCGTCGCCGCTCGCTCCTGGAACACGACCTTTTTGATCGCGCACAGCGAGTCGATGATATGGGACACCCCTTCGGCGATGAGGCCATAGGTGACATACTTCGCGCCGCACTGCGTCATGTCACCGCCGTTTTCCATGGGTCCATCCAGCAGCGCCGACAGCAGCGGCACCGGCGCAATGCGATACCGCTGGCCGAAGTCTGCCTCGTTCTTTGCCATCAGGCCCTCGACCTCGTAATACAGCTGCCCGAGGAACGCCTCATAGACGGCTTCATAACTGTCAAAGAGTGTGGGATCGCCGGGGTCGGGCGCTTCCTGCTTGCCGTCCATCCGACTCCTGCCCCGGTTGAGCGCCCATTCCAGGCAGCGCAGCATGTTAAACCGGTCGAAATAGAAGTCGTTCCGCCCGGCCAGAATAATCTCCCAGCAGCCGTCGTTGGTATAGTCGCGGGCGTCTTCCAACGGGATGCCCCACTTTACCAGCGCCGGGATGATCGCCTCGTCGTTGAAAAACGCCGGCAGGCCGCCGCCTTCCCGGAGCACTTCGCAGCTGCGCCGAAGCAGCGGCCCGGGGGTACCGGTGTGCAGGCGAATCGTCAGGCACGGATTGGTCATGCGGTTCTTTTCGAACGCGTCCAGACACATCGTTGTAACCGGGTTGCTGGCATCCATGCCGTCTTCCGGCCTTACCCCTCCGATGATGACATTCTGCAGCCAGTGGTTGGTCGAATCGATGCCGTCGCGCAGGTTGGTGCGCTGCGTGCTGTGGGCAAAAGGGGAACGCTTGGCCCACGCCGCCTCATCGCGTGCCCGCGCCGCTTCGAAGTTGGCATTGGCGCGCGGGATGCTGTTATCGATGGATCGCTCGTTGAATTTGAGGAAGAAACAATCCACGAGCTCCGCCGCCTGCTCCAGCGTAATCGCACCTCGCTGCAGGTCCGCGGCCAGATAGGAGCCCACATGCTGATCGAAACGCCCAATGGCCAGACCGTTTCCGGTGAGCTGGAAGGCCAGATGTGCAAGCCATATGGAGGCGACCGCCTGGCGGAAGCTCGTGACCGGGCGCGCAGGCGCGTGCTCCAGGTCGTCGGCCATGGCGCGCAGTTCGGCGGCCCGCTCGGGGCCTTCGTTCTGCGAAAGTTGGCGGCACAGCGCGGCGTGGCGCGCGGCGAAGGCGGCGAGCGCCTCCATCACGATTTCGCATGCCCCGTAAAACGCGCGGCTTTCCTCATTGCGCGATGCCTGGCCCATGGCAATCGCGTCCTCCCGGACGCCCAGCGCACCCTTTTGCAAAAGCTTTGGGTAATACGGCACAATGTGCCCGACAATTGACCACACCGACAGGCCATATGCCGCTGCCGCTTCCTTCTCCGCCGTGGTCGCATAATCCGGCAGCGCGCCGCCGATCATGACATCGTTCTGCGGCAGCACAAAGCTGCCGGCAATCAGCTGGCCCGGCCACAGCGCGATGGGCGCGTCGGCCAGCTTCTTTTTGACCGCCAGGGCGTTGCGGACAATCAGCGGCTCCCGTTCGACACCCGGGTATTCCTCCCAAATGGTTCCGACATCCTTCCAGGCGCGCTTGGGCCGGAGCATGCTCTCCATGATGCTCTCCCGCAGTCTGGCCGCACGGCTTTGCATGTTCTGCGCAACGTCCGACATACAGCTTCACATTCCCTTCACATTGTTCTTCCCGCTATTGAACCGATACCGTCAGCGAGCAGGGTGCGAGCAGGCGCAGCGCCTCCAGCCGCTCTGCGCTCTGCCGCGGCAATATACCCGGCGCATAAGGGCGGTCCAACCATTCATATTTCGCCGCGGCGGAAATGTTGTAGGGCAGCAGGTGCACCGTTTGTACGCCGCACTCCAGGGCCAGCGCGTAGAGCGCCGCGAGGTCCACGTCCCCGTCGTTATACCCCGGTATGAGCGGCGCCCGCAGCACAATCCCCTCGCCGCCGCGCAACCGGGCAAGGCGAGCCAGGTTGTCGACAATGAGCGCATTGTCAGAGCCGGTGAAGCGGCGGTGCTTTTCTGACGCCACCGCCTTTATGTCATAGTAAAACAAGTCGGTATATTGCGACAGGGCGGCCATATCCGCCCATGGGCCCATGCCGCTGCTCTCGACAACGGTGTGGATGCCCGCCTCCCTCAGGCCCGCCAGCAGCGCCAGCGCGAAAGCCGGCTGTGCCAGCGGCTCGCCCCCCGAGAGGGTCACCCCGCCGCCGGACGAGTCGAAAAACACCTTGTCCGGCAGCAGCTCGCCCAACACCTCCGGCGCCGTGGCAGCGCGCCCGCACAGCGACCATGCGCCGCTTGGACACTGCGCCCCGGCGCACTCATCGCATCGCCTGCACCGGTCCACAACCCGCAGCGGCTCCGGCGCAAACGACTGGGATTCCGGGCTGTGGCACCACACGCAGCGCAACGGGCAGCCCTTGAAATAGACGACCGCCCGAATCCCCGGCCCGTCGTGGGTGGAGAAGTGGTCGATGTCAAAGATCACGCCGGTGGCAGCCTCGTCCCGTTCTTTCATGTCATTTCAAACAGCTCGCCAGAGCGCTCAGCAGGCGCTGGACGTTTTCCTCGCGGGCGGTGTGCCCCATCAGGCCAATCCGAACGACCTTGCCGGCCAGCGGCCCCAGGCCGGCGCCAATCTCAATGCCGTACTCGCCGAGCAGGCGATCGCGTAGCGCGGCCTCGTCCACACCGGCGTGCACGCTCACGAGGTTGAGCATGGGCAGGCGGTACGGCTCCTCCACGACCATCGCAAGCCCCAGCGCCTGGAGCCCCTCGACCAGCAGCGCATGGCAGCGCGCATGGCGGGCAAAGGCTTGCTCCAGGCCTTCCTCCTCCAGCAGCTGAAGCGCCTGATACAGCCCATAGAGCATGTTGATAGGCGCGGTGTGGTGGTATACGCGCTTGTTTCCGCTCCAATAGGAGGTGAGCAGGCCAATGTCCAGATACCAGTTGGGCACCTTCTGCTTGCGGCCCGCGATTTTGGCCATGGCCTTCTCACTGAACGTGATCGGGGAGAGGCCGGGCGGGCAGGAGAGACACTTCTGCGTGCCGCTGTAGCCGACATCGGCGCCCCAGGCATCCAGCGCCACGGGCATGCCGCCCAGGCTGGTGACGCAATCGACGATGTATAGCGCCCGCCCGCCCAGCAGCTTGCCCACTTCGGCCACCGGGTTGGCCACACCGGTCGAAGTCTCGGCGTGCACGATGGCGACGATGTCGTATTCCTTTTCCTCCAGCCCCTTGCGCACTGCCTGAAGATCCACCGGAAGGCCCCACTCAAAATCCAGCCGATCCACCTGCGCGCCCAACCGAGCGGCGACGTCGGCCATGCGCGTGCCAAAGACGCCGTTGACCAGCACCAGCACGCGGTCGCCTTTTTCAACGGTGTTGGCGAAGGCAGCTTCCATCCCGGCTGAACCGGTGCCCGACAGAGGAACGGTCATGGCGTTTTGGGTGCCCATCACGTGGCGGAGCTTTTCCTTGATTTCGTCCATGATTAGGATGAAGTACCCATCCAGATGCCCGAGCGTCGGGCGGGACAGCGCATGATAGGTGGCTGGATGCACGCAGCTGGGGCCAGGGCCCATGAGCAGCGTTGGGCGAATATCCTCAAGCAGATTTTGCATTTCCGTAAATTCCTCCTTATTAAAACTCTCCGGCCTTCTCGCAGCTTGTATGTGCAGAACAGAACAATACAATCGAATTATATTTTAGTATATAAATAGAGTCAACCCGTTCGGCCAAGCTGTGCTTTTATTGGGGGAACAGAAAAGCCCCCGTGGGCTGTGCCCACGAAGGCTTCTATATCATGGTATAATCATACCATACCGAATGAAACGGTCCATCGTTCAAACGGAGCTTGTCTCCGATTCGTGGAGGAAGCTATGCCGTTTACGCCGCTATTCACGATGAAACAATCCAAAGAAAAGAATCCAACTGCGTATTGGTTTGTATGGAGCGGGGTGATGAACGCAATCGTTGTCTCCCTGTTCAATCCCTTTACCGTAAAGTTCCTTGAGCGCATCGGGGGCATCGATTTCCACATCTCTCTGCTCAACTCTCTACCCGGCATTGTCGGGGTAGCCGTCAGCCTGCCCGGTGCTTTGTGGTTGGCCGGGCATAAAGGGAAAGGGCTAAAGTCATTTACCGTCGAGCTTACATTGGCAAGCAGACTATTGGTTTTGTCATTGATACCTGTTGTCTGGCTTTCACCAACGTTGGCTCCTGTCTGTTGCGTACTGCTGCTGGCACTCAAGAATATTCCCGAATCCATTTCGCAGACAGCGTTTCAAGGATTGACCGGCGATCTTTTTGCTCTGGAGGAGCGCTCAACCGCCATCACCCAACGCAACCGCTGCAGTGTTCCGGCTACGCTGGCTGTTTCATTGGTGGCTGGATTGGTTTTGCGCGAAGTGCCAGGCAATGATGCCGAATGCCTGACCCTGTACCAGATCTTTTTCGTGCTGGCTGCAGTGTTCGGGATATTTGAAGTCATATTCATACAGCGGATGCGCGACACCGAGCCAAACATTTCGCAATCCAATCCTCCCTGGCGGGACCTCGTCCGGCTGGTCGTCACAAACAAGCAGTTTATGCGATACGCGGTCACTTCCCTCGTATACTACTTCAGCTGGCAGATGGGGTGGCCGCTGTTCAGCATCTACCAGATTATCAACCTCGGCGCCGATGAATTGTGGCTGAGCATCATTGGCGTGCTCAGTTCAATCGGGATGTTCATCGGTTTTAAGTTTTGGAATCAAGTAATACTCAAGCACGGCAATATCCGCGCCGCCATATACGCAACACTGGGAATGTCATTGAATCCGATTTTGATGTTGGTGTTTCCGAACCTGTACTGGCTCAGCGGAGTCAACCTGCTCATTGGTTTCTTTACAGCAGGAACCACAACGGTGCTTTTAAACGCGCTTTTGGAAGTTACACCGCAGGAATACCGCGTGGTCTATGTGGGCGCATACAACACGCTTGTCAACGCAAGCCTGTCGATCTCTCCAATTGTCGCATTTGTGGTTTTGAGGGGAGTTGGCATGCTTCCTGCCCTGATGGTCGTTAGCGTGTGCAGGCTGGTTGGGTGCTTCACATTTCTACTATATAGCCGCAGATTAAAACGTGAGCAGTGTACTGCCGGGGTATAGGCTTGCCGCCAAATACACGGCCCTTATTTGACGGCAGCCAGAAAAGGCGACGACATTATAGCTGAAAAATCATTTCATTTCGTATGGCAAACCTATAATGTCATCTTTATATGTATTGCCACTCATTGTTACTTCGGGTCCAATAACTGTACAAGAAAAATCTCCCTCTGAGAACTTACAATTTATAATTGATGAATAGGAAAACTCATTGGCGATAAGATTGCACTCCTTAAAGGTGCAAGAAGTTATTTCGGTTTCTGACCAATTGCAATTCTCCATTCTGCAATTAATGAAATGGATATTATGTAGTATACACTTTCCAAATATAGCACCACTAAATGAACATTTATAGAAAGTAACATCTTTAATATTTACCGAGTATAATGATGCCTCACTAAGTGATATGGACTGTAGCTTTATTCCGTTTATATTAGCATGACTTAATTCTACACTTGATAAACGGATGGAACTGAGTTGCAAATATTCTGCAATATTTTCTCCTGTTTTGGCGATTATGGATAAACAATTTGCCTTTGCTATTTCATTTCCAAAAACAAAATTATCTTTCATTACTTTATACCAAACAGTAGCACTGGGAATTACACCATCATTAATAAACAGGCAAATTTCCATTGACATATAATTAACGCCAAGTGCATTGTTGATAATGTCAATTGCCTTTTGTGATTCGGTATTAATAGTTAGCTGCGACATTTTTTGGACAACGGTTTCTGCGACAAAGTACTCCATAAAGGATTTGTGAATAAATCTAAATTCCCCTGACCCATCTGTATTTAAGAAAGAACAACTTTGTATATCGTGGCAAAAATAATCAATATCCTCAATGCGTTCTAGATGTCTAAAGTGGTTTTTTATCACTTTGGGAAATTCTTTGTAGTGCAATCCAGTAGCATTATTTTTGTATAATTCAAACGCAAACTCTTTACAAAACAATTCCTTATCTGAACGTTTAATCAGTGTCTTATTCTTCCTATCCTCTCGACTAAGCCAATTATCAGTATACTCTGCATATAAATCAGCAGCTCGCATGTTAACTGATTTGTTTTTCTTATATTTGGAAATAAGAGAAGGAAGCGTTTTAATTATAAGATAAAGTAAAAAAGGACGTTTTGCCAAATCTCTTAAGTCATGTGTTTTTGCTATAGTATCCAAAATATCTTTTAATGTAACACCAGTTTTTTTCATTTCTTCATCGAATGTGTGTAAGTACTTTTTAATCTGTCTTTCGTCAAGGTCCATTATTGAATTACTAATGAATTCAATTGATGTATTTTCTCCTGGCTCATATGGATAATGTGAGTCACTAAAAACGCGTTTAAATTCAGATTCATCCTGAAAGTAATTGGGCCTACAAGTTACTATGATTTTAGTCCTATCCAATGCAAATTTGCATATTTCCTTGAATACCTCGTGTTTTATATCATAATCAACTTTTTTTGCAACTTCATCAAAGCCATCAAATATAAAAACTATTGGTAAATTTCTCATCAATAAATTAAGGGAGCCAATATTGAAATTATTGATAGCAAGTTCATTAACAAAATAATCCGTAAGTAATTGATTAATACTTATAGCCTTATAATAACTTCTTAATTTAACTAATATCGGTAAATATAACGACTTCATTTCAATAAAATTTTGGAGTAGTCTAAGGGCATATGTATAACTAAAGGATGTTTTTCCTGAACCATAATCACCAAGTATTAGTAAAGCCTGATAATCACTATCCAAAAATTTATCGACATATTTACTCAATAACATTTTATTTTTGCTATTAATTTCAAATTCTTCCGAAAATTCATCATCATCATTTTCTAAATCATTCTCACTTGTTTCGCCCCACATTTTGGTTCCATAGACATCTATATAATGGTTATCTAGCTGCTCTGTTTTTGCATTTTTTATCAAATTTGCTAAATAATTAGTTAAGTCAAAAAGAGAATTTATAAGTTCCTGTTTTGTAATTATTCTAATATTGCTATCCTTCGCGTATTGTTTTATATCATTTGTAGACTCAATATTAGTAATTATCGTGACTTGTCCCAATCGGCCCATACCAAGTCTTTTGGCATTTTGTATATCTAATATGTTGATTTCGCCTTCGAATTTTACAATAGGAATAATAATGTCCACATACTTTGACGCACCATATTTAAGCTCGACTGTGAATAAACCGTCTTCTGTAGATAAAATATAGTAGTTTTGAGCTTTGTATAATTCTAAAATTGTGTCATGGAATTCCTTCTCATAACATTTCTGACAATAATCCTCTTTTTTTGATATTGCGTAATTCGTACACTTACCTTGAATACCGCCATACCCAAGACATTGCTTTGGCTTTTTTTGTGGTGCTACTACGCCCAGTAAGGGGCCTACTATGTAGGCAAGTAATATTAACAACGTTAGCCTTCTCAATATAACTGCTTCGGCTACCCATGTTTATATTTCGCTTTCCCAATGATATACCCCCCGCCTCTATTTTTTTAGTATAGCAACCGGAAATCCTATCAAAAAATCATCTGTATCCACTGGGCTATCTGGTTACTATTAGCGGCTATAAAAGTGACAATAGGGGTAATAATAGTTGCTGCATTCGCTGTGTCTTCAAGGAAATTGCGAAATCTTTCCCAGCCCGATATACTGTAGGATTCCTGAGCCATGGAAAGTTCTTCATGTATTTTCTTATAATTAGCAACGCTTAACGTTTCTGCTTCTTTGGATAATAAAAACTGGTTAATAAAACTCAGAAATTCTGTCCATTGCGCATCCGTCAATGTCTCGGGGAATGAATTTGCCCGCACTATACTATTGTATTGATTGACTGTATCGGCTCTTTCAATATACTGCGAGTTGGTACCCATACTTATTTTTCTGCTCATCATAGTTACTCCTTCATAAAAATTGCACAACTGGGCCATAAATCATGAGTTATTTTATGAAATCCCCATTATATAACTCCCAAGCTATAAATCAGCTCTCGTGCTTCTTTAAACATCATTTACACAAGTAAAAACACCGCCAAAGCAGTCTCCATACAGTTTCAAAAAATCTCACAGCTACACGCATTACGAACATCAAGGAATTGGTTTTTAGAAATTTTTTATACCGTCCCAACACTGGGAAATATTAAAGTTCCCAGCTCATTAACTGCCCAAAATATAACACATTTGTTGAAACATTGATATGGTTCGCAAAAACATTTGTCTACGCAAATAATTTCTGAAATGCATGCACGCCAAATATCGGAAAAAGAGGAAAACATTCTGCAAGAGGCCTGCTATATGGACAGATGTACATTTCACAAGGACATATCCGGACATCGCCTGTGGGCTACTGGCAGTGGGTTCGAGACAGAAAGCCACACCAAAGAAAATAGCACCCCGCCGCGATCTTCGCAGCAATGACTCTGTGAAGCGAAAAAGGTACGGTGCAGGCCGGTTGCGCGCAGGCGCACTGTGCTATCGAGGCTCTTGTCGCCCCCCCAGCAAAAATCCCAGGAACCAAGCGGCTCCTGGGGTTTCTTATGCTATCCCTTGTTCTGCGGATTCGCTACATGAATTGAGCGGCTCGCTCCAGCCCGCCATCCAGCAGCATGCTTTCTCCTGCTGCAAGCTCGAAGGTTTGCACGAGGTCGCGGTAGCGCACCGTCAACCCGCCGCCGGCTGCCGAGGTGATGCGGGCCTGCGTCAGCACGCCGGCCTCCCAGCGCATATCCACGGTGAAACCGCCTCGGCCCCGCAGACCGCGGACTGCGCCCCGCGGCCATTGCGGCGGCAGCGCCGGCAGCAGGTGCAGGGCGCCGCCGTGGCTTTGCAGCAGCGCCTCGGCAATGCCGCTGGTCAGCCCCGTGTTGCCGTCCAGCTCATAGACGTTGCCCGGTGAGCCGGCCACCGCCGGGTGGAAGACCATCAGGTTGTCGTTGGTCAGCGACCGCTGCATGGACAGCACATGCTCACCGGCCCAGGCGCCGTCCCGCAGCCGGGCCGCGTAGAGTAGCAGCAGCGAGCGAGCCCAACCGGTGTCCTCCCAACCGGCGTCGCTTTTGAGCCTGCGCTCGATGGTGCGTCGGGCGGCGGCGGCCAGCTCCGGCGTGCCGTCCGGCGTCACCTGCGCGAAGGGAAACACCCCCAGCAGGTGGCTGGTGTGCCGGTGATTGGGCACGGCCTCCTCGAAGTCCTGCAGCCATTCCTGCAGCTGGCCATGCCGGCCCATGCGGTAAGGGGGAAGCCGCAGGGCCATGTCCTTTGCCTGCGCTGCAAGCTCGTCTTCCGATTTGAGCGCCGCGCAAGCCTGGCAATAGATCGAGAACAACTCGCGGATCATCAGCACATCGCACGTGGCAGCCGCGCACAGCGGATAGGCGGCGCCGCCGGCGCGGAACGCGTTCTCCGGCGAATAGGAAGGAGCGGGCAGCAGATATCCGGTTTGAGGATCCTCGGCCAGATAGGCGGTGAAAAACACCACGGCCTCCCGAAACACCGGCAGCGCCGCCGCCAGCAGCGCCCGGTCGCCGGTGAACAGATACTGCTCCCACAGGTGCGAGGCAATCCACACGCCCCCGGTGGGGTGGAATCCCCAGTACGTGTCCCAGCCCGGCGCGCTGTAGCCCCACGCGTTGCTGACGGTGTGCGCGACCCAGCCCGGCAGGCCATAGGTTTGCCGGGCCGTCTCACGACCGGAAGGCGTCAGCGTGTCCGTGACCCAGCGGTGCAGCGGCAGCGCACATTCCGCCAGGCCCGTGGCCAGCGCCGGCCAGTGGTTCATTTGGGTGTTGATGTCCAGATGCATGTCGCAGGTCCAGCCGATGCGGCACGCGATGCCGTCGTTCCAGCCGCCCTGCAGGTGGGCCGGCAAAGGGCTGTCGTGCCGGGAGCTGCTCAGCAGCAAGTAGCGCCCGTACTGGAACATCAGCGCGGCCAGCGCAGGGTCCTGCGCGCCCTGCTTCACGGCGTCCAGACGCCGGTCGGTGGGCAGATCAGGGCCAGCGCCCAGGTCCAGCGCCGCCCGGTCCAGAAGGGCGGCGACATCGGCGGTGTGAGCGGCCAGCAGCCGCTCCCAGCCCAGGCTCTGGGCCGCGTCCAACTGACCGCCGCACAGGCCCAGCGCCTGCGGCGATACGAAGTCGGTGTTCATGGCCAGCAGCAGCACGGCGCTGCCGGCGCTTTGCACCTGCAGGCCGTCGCCGTCGGCGTAGACATGCCCATCCTGCGCCAGCACCCGCAGTTGCAGGCGGAGCCGCACGCCGGTCTCGCCGTCGCTGTGAATGGATTCCCGCGCCAGCACGTCGGCGGTCAGGTCGCCATCCACGGCCACCGCGCACGGGCAATCGCTGCGGATGCGCGCCGTGAAGCACAGCCTTTCGCCCTGCAGGCGGATGGCCAGCACCTGATGGGGATGGGAAACCAAAACCTCCCGGCGGTGCGCCGCGCCGCCACGGGCGTAGCGCACACTGCACAGCCCCTGTGCCAGGTCCAGGCTGCGCATGTATTCTTCGGCAGGCTCATCACCGGCATCGTCAAAGGCGATTTCCAGCCTGCCCACCGGCAGGTTGGTGCCATAATTGAGCTTGCGGCCGGTGCAGCCGTCGGCGGCCCGGTTGCCGGCAGCGTAATCCCCGGCCAGCAGCGCCTGGCGCGCCTGGCGGTAGGCCTCGGGCGCGCCGGGCTGGCTGTTGTCCGGCGAAGCCTCGCCAGACACGAAGGTACACTCGGACAGATCGATGACCTCGGCATCCACGCCGCCATGCACCATGGCGCCCAAGCGGCCATTGCCCAGAGGCAGCGCCTGCCGCCAATCACAGGCCGGTTGTCGGTACCACAACAGATTGTCGCCCATGGTTCCTCCTAGGGCCTTACGGCCAAGTCGTTGCAAAGGTCCAGATAGAGCTTGACCGCGCTGCCCGGCACGTTCCAGGGGATGTGGTTGCCGATGGACATCATGTAGCCACCGGTCATGCGGGAGGTCTCCAGCATGCGCTCCACCATGGCGCGGATCTCCGCAGGGTCATTGCGGCTCAGGATGCGGTTGTCCCCCTCCCCGGCCACAAAGAAATCCTTGTGACGGCGCAGGATGGCGCGGTAGTCGGTGTAAGGTTCGCTGACCAGACCCCGCGCGCCGCAGGCGATCACATCGTCGATGTAAGCGTCGGCGCAGCCGTCGGTCATGAAGATGACCTGCTTGCCGGATTCGCGCAGGGTGGACCAATACTCCTCATAACGGGGGAACACATACTTGCGCATCCAGGCCGGCGAGCACACCGGCCCCCGGGTCATCACGATGTCGTCGTGGCACACAACGAAGTTGACCGGCAGGCGGCTGATGGCCCGGAACACGCGCCGGTTGATCTCGGCGAAGCCTTCCATGACCGGCTCGAAGCGCTCATCCAGGCAGCAGGCCAGAAACATCTGCCAGCCGAAGGTCAGCAGCGGCCACATGAAGGTCGTGTTATAAAACCCGCAGGAGACGTCGTCGTTGGCAGGCGCGGCACTCCATTCTTCGGGGTAGCGCCGCCGCAGGCGCTCGTAGATGATCTCCTCGGAAGAAAAGTCCCAGTTCTCCACGACATGCTTCCAGGCGCGCATGTCGGCGTGCTCCTGCGGGCGGAAGGCGAAAACATCCTCCTCGGTCTGGAAATACTTCTCCCCATGCTCAAAGGTGTCGGTCTCGCCGTCTCCCCAGCGCACGGTGTGCTTGTCCTGATCGCTGGACAGGCCCTGCACCTCCAAACGCGGGCGGGGCTTGGGCGTGTCGTCAGCCGGGATTCCCAACCCCAACTCCGGGTACAGCAGCGCCATGCGCTCCCGGCACAGGCGCGGGTGCTCGTAATAGTCGATGCCGGTTAGGTAGCTTTCGGCGTCGGGGTTGGACCACGCCTCCCAATGGGGGATGCGCCCGGCGGGGCCTGCTCCCATCAATGTCAGATACCGTCTTCCCTTTTTGTCCATTGTTCCTCCCCGTAGCGTTATGTGAAGGATTGCGCGGCTTCGATCAGCGCGTAAATGTTTGCCAGGGGCACGTCGGCCTGGATCTCCTGCGCCGGCGCGGTAATATAGCCGCCGCCCCGGCCCATGCGTTTCACGACCTCGGCGGTCTCGCGGCGCACTTGCTCGGGCGTGCCATAGGGCAGCGTCTGCTGAGTGCTGATGCCGCCCCAGAACGACAGCTTGTCGCCGAACCTGTCTTTGAGGGCATGGATGTCCATGCATTCGGGCTGGATGGGGTTGAGCACGTCCAGCCCCATCGCCACAAGGTCGGGGATGATCGGCTCGATGCTGCCGCAGGAATGGACCCACACATGCTTGCCACCCTGCTTGATCAGGTCATACTCCTTCTTCTCGCCGGGGACGATCAGTTCCCGCCAGATCTTTGGGCTCATGAGCATGGATTTCTGGCTGCCCCAGTCGCTGCCCAGCAGAATGCCGTGGATGCCGGGCAGGTACAACACATTCTCTATCATGACCATGTTTTTTTCAATGATTTTATCCAGCAGCCGCTGGGAGAAGGCCGGCTCGCCGGCAAGGTCGGCCAGAAAGTTTTCGATGCCGCGGGCAAAGTAGGCCTTCTCGAAATGGCTGCCGTAGAACGCGACGAGCACGTAGCAGTCGGCGTTGTCGGCAATGAACTTAAGCTTCTCCTCCAGCGCCGTATAGCTGCCCCGGCCCACGGTCCTGGGCAGGCAGGCCGGAGCCTCAAAGCTGGTTTTGTATTCGGCGGGCAGGGCATACCAATCCCACCAGGGGGCGTAGATGCGCAGCACGTGGTTGCCCATGCCGATGGCAACGGCCTCTTCGGCCATCAGCAGCCCCTTGGCTACGGCCTTGCCGATTCTGTCCGGCACATAGCGGCGGAACAGCTCCTCAAAGCAGCACTCCTGCGCGTCACCGGCAAAGTAGATGCCATAGGGAACCTTACCAGTATCCTCGTGGTCGATCGTGTGGGTAACAAGCTCGCGCCTTGTCATCGTTTATCCTTCCGCCTGCGCCCTCGCAGGACCGCCCAGCACAAAGGGCCGCGCCCCGGCAATGACGCACATGCGCCGGCCGGAGGCGCGGCCCTTCGCGCTACAGGACGGGGTGGTTATTTGGTGTTGGCCTTGAAGCTGTCATAGGCCTTGGTGTACAGGGCCAGGTACTCATCCACGCTGAAGGCCTTCAATTCGTTCACGTAGGCGTCCCACTCGGTCAGGGGCCGGGCGCCGGTGATGAACATCGCCATATTCTTGCGCACATGGGCGTTGATGTTGGTGAGCTGCTCGGTGTATTTGTCGCTGTCGGCCTTGTCCATGAACAGAGAGCGCGGCGCGTTCTCCTTGGGCCAGTAGGCCGTGGTGCGCTGGGTCTCCCACTCCAGGCGGGTCTCATAGTTCTCAGCCAGCGTCTCCTCGGTGGCGGCGGGAGACCAGTTGGCGCGGCGCTCCACCAGGTCGCCGATGAAGCCCATCCAGAAGGAGTTGCGCCGGGCGGTGTCCTTCTGCTCCTGGGTGGCGTTCTCGGGCAGGTTGATGGGCACCCACTTGAGCTGGCCGCCCTGCACGTTCTTGGCGTTGGCGTCGTCGGGCCGCTTCCAGGTCACGCCCTCAATGCCGTAGTGGAAGATGGGCAGGTTGTCCTCGGCCAGCATCCAATCAGCCAGGCGGAAGGCCGCGGCGGGGTTGGAGCACGTGTCGAACAGTGCAAAATGGAAGCCGACCATCTGGGACACGAAGTCCGAATAGGGCTGGAAGCGCACGCCGTCGGGGCCGGCCACCGGCGCCAGGGCATGGTAGTCCTTTACGACTTCCTTGTTGGCGAAGTCCACACCCATGGTCAGATGGTCGCACGTGTAAGCGCCCACGGTGGCGGTCTTTTCGCCGCTGCGGCTCTGCTGGGCCAGGCCCTCGGCGGTCTGGGTGAAGGCGGCGGGGTCGATCAGACCCTGGTCATAGAGCTTCTTCATCCATTCCAGACCGGCCTTGAACTGCGGCTTGTCGGCCACGAACACCGGCTTGCCGGCGTCGTCCAGGCTGATGTAATTGACAGGGTTGGCGGCGGCGGCGTTGCTCTGCACATAGATGAAGCTGTTCATCAGGTAGTTTTCCACCGGGCAGGACCATTCGGTGGCGCCGGTCAGGGCGATCTCGTCGGGCTTGCCGTTGCCGTTGGGGTCTTTGGTCTTGAAGGCCAGCAGCACGGCCTCCAGTTCGCTGGTTGTCGTGGGCTCCTTGAGGTTGAGCTTCTCCAGCCACGCATAGTTGAGCCACAGCTTGGGGTAGCTCATGCAGTGGAAACACTCGCTGAAGCGCGGCAGGCCATAGATGTTGCCGTCGGGGGCGGTGATGGCAGCCTTGGCCGTGGGGCGCAGATCGAAGATCTTCTTCAGCTCAAAGCTATACTTGTCAACAAGGTCATTGAGCGGCATGAGCATCTTCTCCTGCACGCCGTACTGCATGACATCGGCGCGGGTGAACAGCGTGTTCCAATCCAGGAAGCCGCCGTCGGGATAGTCGCCGGACGCAAAGGAGAGGATCATCTTTTGCTTGCCTTCGGCGCCGTTGAGGATGATGAACTCCATGTTGATGTTGGTGGTCTTGGACACGTACTTGAGCACTTCGTTGTTTTTCAGGTCTGCGATGTCGCCCTCGGTCATCGTGGCCTCATGGAAGAACGTCATCGTGATCGGCGAGGCCACGATGGGCAGCTGGCCGGCTTCGCTCACGGCGTTCTCGCCGCCGGCAGTGCCCGACGGCGCGGGCGCCTGGGACGATGGAGCGGCCGATGGGGCAGCGGCGCTGGCCGAAGGGGTTGAGGGTGTGCCGGCGCAGCCCGCCAGCAGGGTGAGCACGACCAGCAGTGCCGTCAGGGTCAACAGCAGTCTTCTCATGGTTTTTCCTCCTTTTATTTTGCCACGCACTAGGCGCTTTTGGACGGTTGAATCAGCCTTTGAGCGCGCCGATCATGATGCCCTTGATGAAGTACTTTTGCACGAAGGGATAGATGATCATGACCGGCAGGCTGGCCACGATGATTGTGGAATAACGAACCAGATAGCTGAAATACTGCATTTCCAGCTGCTTGTTGACGTCGTTGGGGCTGCCGATGCCCATGTTGAGGATCAGGATGTCGCGCAGGATGAGCTGCAGGGGCAGCAACTGGGGGTTTTTCAGGTAGAGTATCGCGTTCATATAGCTGTTCCAGTGGCCCACGGCATACAGCAGAGCCATGACGGCGATGATGGGCGTGGACAGCGGTATGACGATGCGCATAAGGAAGTGGAAGTCGCCGCAGCCCTCCAGCGACGCGCTCTCATAGAGCTCCGTGGGGATGTTGGACTGTATGAAGGTGCGGGTGATGATGACGTTGTACACGCCCATGGCCACGGGGATGACCATGGCGCCCACCGTGTCCAGCAGGCCCAGGCCGCGCACCAGCAGATACGTGGGGATCAGGCCGCCGTTGAAGAACATCGTGATGGAAAGCAGCACCATGACGACGTTGCGGCCCTGGAAGTCCTTGCGCGAAAGCGGGTAGGCGGCCAGCAGCGTCATGACGAGGTTGAGCATCGTGCCCAGCACCGCGTACATCAGCGAATTGCGGTAGCCGATGACGATCGTGCTGGTTTTCAGGATCATCTCATAGCCCCGGGTGTTGAATTCCACCGGCCACAGCATCACCCGGCCGGCGGCAATGGCCTCGGCGGAGCTGAAGGAGGAGGCAAAGATGAAGAGGATCGGCAGCGCCACCAGCACCAGCGAGGCCCACAGCATCACATAGATGAAGAACATGAAGATGTGGTCGCCCGGCGTGGTGTAATAGCGTACGCGGTTGCGCTTTGCTGGCTTGCTCTGCGGGTTGGCGGTCTCCATGTGGGGTTCTCCTCTCGTTTTCCAGCTCACCACAGGCTGCTTTCACTGACGCGGCGGGCGATGGTGTTGGCGATGATCAGCATGATGAAGTTGACGATGGCGTTGAACACGCCCACCGCGGTAGCCAGCGAATACTGGAAGTTCACCAGGCCGCGCTTGTAGACGTAGGTGGAGATGACCTCGGAAACATCCAGGTTCAGCGTGTTCTGCATCAGATAGACCTTTTCAAAGCCCACGCCCATGATGTTGCCGATGGCCAGAATCAGCATGATCGTGATCGTAGGGGCCATGGCGGGAAGGTCGATGTGCAGCACCCGCTGAAGGCGCGTGGCGCCGTCGATGATGGCCGATTCCACGAGCTGCGGGTCCACTGCGGTAAGCGCGGCGATGTAGATGATGGCGCCATAGCCCGTGCCCTGCCACACGCCGGACCACACATAGATGCTGCGCCACAACCCGGTCACGCTCATATAGTTGACGCGCTTGCCGCCCAACAGCTCCACGACGTTGTTGACGATGCCGCCGGTGGGGTTGAGCACCTGGTAGATGATGCCGACCATAACCACGGTGGAGATGAAGAAGGGAAAGTAGGTCACCATCTGCACGGTCTTTTTGAAAAGGACGCTCTTGACCTCGTTGAGGGCCAGCGCCAGCAGGATGGGCATGACGAAGCCGGCGGCCAGGCTGTACAGGCTGAGCATCACCGTGTTGCGCAGCACATTCCCGAAGATCGGGGTGCTCATGAATTGCGCAAAGTATTTCAGGCCTACCCAGTCGCTGGCGAGTATGCCCTTGCGTAAGGAATAATCCTTGAACGCAACGATGATGCCGCCCATGGGCACATAGGCAAAGAGAATGATATAGACCACGGGAAGCAGAACCATGGCATAAAGCTGCCACTGCTTGAGAAACACCAGCGCTGGGGAGACTTGCTTCCCCCGGGTAGGCTTCTTGGGTGCCGCCGGTTTGGGCGCCAGGGAGCTTAGGGCCATCGCCGAGTACCTCCGCCGTCGTCGTTTTTGGCTTTTGCGCCGTACAAATGTCTGAAACCGTAACATCCTACAACCGCGGCGCATCAAGTTGTGCACATTGTATAAAGCCGACCGTTCCTATGTAAAGATGATTCTGTTTATATGGAGATGAATTTTCATATTGGCCTACAGAAATGGGGGTCCGAACCCGTGCGGTGGGGCAGGTAACAGGGGATGTTTTTTTAGATTGTGCATTCTCTTGTGATTTTCGTAAGATATTTTGTCAGAGCCGGTCGACGCCACGCGAAGGAAAAAGCCGCCTGCCCACGGGCAGACGGCCTGAGAAAAACGTTGAACTTCAGACCGCTTCAACGGAATCTACAATCTTCCTGCAATACTCGCTGGGGGCTTCTCCCACGACCCGCTTAAAGGCGTTGCGGAACACATAGACGCTGTTGTAGCCCACCTTGGCGGCCACCTCGCCCACGGGCATGCCTTGCTTGAGCAGCGCGCGGGCGGCTTCAATGCGAATCCGCTCCAGCTCCACGGAGAAGTTCTCCCCGGTGCTGTCCTTGAACAGCTGCGAAAGATAGGCCGGTGCAAAGTCGTAAAGATCGGCCACCGAGGTCAGGCTGATCTGGGAATCGGAATAGTTGGCGCGCATGTAGGCCAGAATCTCCGACATGACGTCGGAGCGGCTGCGCTTGCCGGCGCTCATCAGCTCGCAGATGTCCCTGTAAATGCTCAGCAGGAAGGAGAACATCTCCTCCACCGTCTGGCATTGGTCCAGCGCCGCCACGCTGGCGCGCACCCGCAGGGCCATGTCCGCGTGGTCCACGGCCAGCAGATCCAGCATCTTGATCAGCGTGCCCATGAGGTTGTGGGCCAACAGCGTGGAGACCTCCGGCGAAAGGCTGCGCTTGACATAGTTCTCCTTGTGAATGCGCAGCAAGAGGCGTTCCACCTCGCGATCGTTGCCCAGCTTGGCAAAGTTCACCAGTTGTGTCTCCACATGGATGGGGTAATAGAAGGAGCCGCCGCCCCTGGGAATCTCGTCCGTCCACACGACCCGCATGACCCGGTGCAGCGCCTTGTAGTCCAACGCTTCCCGCGCCTCGCCATAGGCTTTGCTCACCAAGGTCAGGTCGGCAGCCGGCGGCCCCACGAGGAACAGCACGTCGGCGTCGTGGGTGCGCTTGAGCTCCTCGGTGACCTCATTGAGCACGCGGTCGGCCAGCTCCCGAGCGCTCTGGCGGTCCTCCCCCGCGCCAAAAACGAAGACCCGCCGCTCAAAGTCCGGGTCGTAATAGTAGGTTGTGGCGCCCAGCCGCTTTTCCAGCGCGTCGGTCAGCAGCAGTTTGATGGCGCTGGTGTCGCCGATGGGCGCGGGCGCGCCATCGACGGCGTGGGTCACCCGGGCGATGGCGACCACCGCATACCCGCGGAAAAGCTCGAAGCCCAGATGGTCGGACAGCTGGCGGATCTCCTCCATGCCGGCATACCCGCCTTCCAGCAGCCGGCTCACAAAGGTCGTCTTGAGCAGCGGCTGCTGGCGGGCCAGCCGGTCCTTCAGGCTTTGCGTGCTGTGCACCAGGTTCATGATGGATTTGTTCAGGAAGGTGTAGTCGTTCTGCTCCGCCGCGCCGTCGGATTCCCCCATGAGCGAGCGGACCAGCTCGATGACCCTGCGGATCGGGTGGCTGTGGCGGTAGGCCATGGCCACCGCCAGCGCGGTGCCCAGCAAAAAGGCCAGGCCGAACACCAGCAGGATGACGCTTTTGATGTGCTCGGTCTTGAGCATGATTGCCGAGCGGGGCACCACGGCCACGTAGCGCCAGCCGTTGTGGGCGGAGGTCGTATGGGTGACGATCATGTCTTGCCCGCCGATGGCGGAACGCTGGCAGCCGCTGGCGTCGGACAAATCCAGCGCCATCGGCAAAACCGCCGCGTCCGGCGCGGAGAAGCTGGCCATGACGCGGTTGTCTCCATCTACGACATAGGCCCAGCCGCCCTGTTCCAGCGAAACCGGCCGAAGCAGCTCTTCCAGCTTGGCGCTTTCCACGAGGATCAGTATGACGCCCCGGTCCATGCTCGTCAGCGGGAAGGAGCGCAAGTACATTAGCATCTTCTGGCGGGTCCAGTTGCGCCCGATATAGTCGCTGCAGCGCTCCACAACCTCCTCGGGCAGGTAGTCTTTGTAGTGCTTTGCCCCGATGATCTGCCGGCTCCACTGCTCCCGGGACATGCCGGCGTAGCGGAAGAAATCGCCATAGAACCGGTCCATCTGCAGATGGGGCTTGGTGGCGCTCATGGTCACATCAGACTTGTTGAAATACAGATAGATATCGCCGATGAAATTGCTGGTGCCCACGTAGGGACGAAACTCCTCCCGGAGTTCGTTGATGCGGATGGGCACCGTGCGATCCACATAGGGGTTGTTCTCCCGGGAGAAGCTCAACACCTTGGGGTTGCTGGCAATCTGCTCAGCCAGTCCCTCAATCTCGGCAAAGCGGCG
This sequence comes from Bacillota bacterium, assembly GCA_023410875.1. Lineage (GTDB taxonomy): Bacteria > Bacillota > Clostridia > Christensenellales > UMGS416 > JAEYRA01. Next base: position 78,192 of record JAEYPH010000086.1, read on the forward strand.
GTCCAGCACGGCCATGCTCTGGTTGAGCGTCAGCAGGCTTTTTTCCGTGGCGTTGTCCTCCAGGTTGCCCACGACCTCGCGATAGGCCGCCATGCCCACCAAAAAGGGGATCAACAGCACCAGGAGATAGGACAGCACAAAGCTGAAAAAAATCCTTCGCTTGGGGATGCGAACGGAAAGCTTCATGGGCAGCCTCACCTCCGGGCATACCAATTGTTACAAAATGTAACGTTTAGTATTATGCAAAATTATTATATAACATCAGGATAAAATATGGTAGAGTATAAATCGTTTAACGCGGAAGGCGGTACTTTGATGTTGCGTGGCAAATGGATTTGCGCCGCCGTGGCGCTGCTGATTGCGCTGGCCGCCGCGCCGGTGGCGGCCACATCCGGCCAGCCCTCGGTCACCGTCGCCTATTATTATAACAACCCCTGCGGCACATGTAACGAGGAAGGCGAGTTCATCGACCTCTTCAAAGCCAAGACCGCATCGCTGGACACGGGGACGCAGCCTTCGTTCCTCTGCTACAACATCTTCCATCTGAGCGACGAGGTCAAGTTCCGCGACGCCTGCGACGCGCTGGGGCTGACCCCGGACCAGCGGGTGACACCGCTGCTGATCATAGGAGACACGGTACTCACCGGAGAGCTCCAGATCGAGGACGGGCTGGCCGAGGCCTACGGCAAAGAGGCTGAGCGGGCGCTGGCGCGGGCCTCCGCGGACGACGGCACGGCGTCACGGCCGGTGTATTTCTACGTGTCCCCGTGCGAGGAATGCGCGCAGGTCAAGGAGCTTCTGGACCGCCTGCCCGCCTCCATCCAGGTGCGCAGCAACGGCAAGACCTTTGCCAGCGCCTTGATTCTGGACGCCCACAACATCGCCACGCCCGAAGGCCTGGAACTGGCCAGGAGCTATTTCGCCGCCTACGGGGTGCCGGAGGGCCGGCAGAAGGTGCCGATCCTCTTTTTGAAAGATGGGTATTTGAGCGGCGCAGGAGAGATCACGGCCGGGCTGGAGGAAGCGCTGGCCCAGGGCCGGGCCATCGGCATCGCGGCGCCGGGCAGCGCGGCCCCGATGCAGCCCTATGAATGGCCGGCGATCTTCCTGACGGGGCTGCTCAACGGCTTTAACCCCTGCTCGCTGTCGCTGCTGCTTTTCCTAGCCACGGTGCTGCTGGCCCGCAACGCCAATGTACTCCGTTTGGGCTCGGCCTTCATCGCGGGCAAGTTTGCGGCCTATCTGGCGCTGGGCACGCTGCTGTTCAACGCCCTCTCGCTGCTGGACAGCTCCGCCGTGCGCCTGTTTGGCACCATCGTGAAGATCGTGCTGGCCGTGGTGGCTCTCGCGGTGGCCGCGGCCAACGTGAACGATTTCCTCGCCGCCCGCAGCGAGAAATACAACCGCATACGCCTGCAGCTGCCCACGGCGCTGCGCAGGCTCAACCACCGGTGGCTGCAAAGCCTGAGCCGGGTGCGCCGCGGCTGGCTGGTGCTGCTGACGCTAGCGCTGGGCGTGGCCATCTCGGTGGGCGAATTCCTGTGCACGGGGCAGATCTATCTGGCCACGATACTCTATCTGCTGCGCCGCAGCCCCACGCTGAATTTGCAGACGCTGGGGGCCTTCCTGGTGTATGTCGTGGGCATGCTGCTGCCGCTGCTGGCGGCCACGCTGGCGATACACAAGGGGCGAGAGGTGTTCGCGCTGTCGGAACTGGCGCGCAGGCACATGCCGCTCATCAAGCTCATCAACGCGGCGGTGTTCCTGCTGTTCGCGGCGCTGCTGCTGGCATTCTTCTAGGGGGGGCCTGTGAAAAAAAGGATTGAGCAGATCGAGCTTGGCTTTTTGGACGCCGACGGCGCGACGCTGCGCCGCTGCGCGCTCACCAGGACGCCGCTGCGGGAGGACACGGTGCTGCGCCTGAGCGTGGAGTTTTTCGACGACCCCGAGCCCTGCATGATCCACCGGTCGGCGGTGATGAGCCGCATGTACATGGAGCTTACGGAGTACTTCTTGGCCCAACTGAGCGACGGCGCCGCTGTCGCATGCCCGGAAAACCTGCCGGCGCGCCTGCAATCCTTTTTGGACGTGCCGGGCTGGCGGCAAATCGCCGCGCAAAGGACGGACTGACCGACAAGGAGGCTGCACCATGAAGCTGTATTATACAAAGCCCGCCGACCGTTGGGAGGAGACGCTGCCCATCGGCAACGGCAGCCTGGGGGCCATGGTCTTTGGCGCAATGGAGCGGGAGCATCTGGGGCTCAACGAGGAAAGCCTCTGGTCCGGGTATTACAAGGACAAGAACAACCCCGAGGCCGCCCAGCATCTGGATGAGGTGCGCCGGCTGATCGAGGGCGGCTGCCACCGCCAGGCCGAGCAACTGATTCAGGAGCACATGCTGGGAGAGTTCAACGAATCTTATCTGCCGCTGGGCGATCTATATTTCACGTTTGATCACGGCAGTCCCGTCACGGCCTACCGCCGGGAGCTGAACATCGAAAACGCGGTCGCGACGATCTGTTATCAGGCCGACGGCTGCGAATACCGCAGGGAGTATTTCGCCAGCTACCCGGCAAAGGCGATTCTGGTCCGCTTCACCTGCGACAAGCCGGTGCTGAGCTTTGCCGCCACCTTTGATTCCCAGTTGGTGTGCGCCGTGGACTGTTCGCAACAGGCGATCTCGATCAGCGGCAAATGCCCGGAGCATGTGGACCCCAGATATATCTCAGATTCCGCACAGCCGGTCGTACAGGGAGCCCGGGGAATGGACTTCGCCGCCGAATTGCGCGTGCTGCGCTGCGACGGCGAGCAAAGCAGCCGCGACGGCGCTCTGGTCGTGCGCAACGCCACGGAGGCGGTGCTGGCGTTCAGCGCCGTGCAAGCTCCCGCCTTTGACCCTGCCATGAGTTATGAACAAATCAGGGATATTCACATACAGGATTACCGTTCCCTCTATGGCAAGGTGGAGCTGTACCTGGGGGAGCAAAGCGACCGGCCCACCGACGAAAGGCTGCGGGCGCTGCGGGAAGGGGCGCGGGACAACGGCCTGTACGCGCTGTACTTCCAATACGGGCGGTATCTGCTGATCAGCTCCTCCCGAGAGGGCAGCCTGCCGGCCAACCTGCAGGGGATCTGGAGCTGGGAGCTGCGCGCGCCGTGGAGCTGCAACTGGACGACCAACATCAACACCCAGATGAACTACTGGCCCGCGCAAAGCTGCAACCTGCCGGAGTGCCTGCTGCCCTATTTCGAGTTCCTCAAAAGGCTGTGCGAAGAAGGCAAGAAGACGGCCAGAATCCACTACAACTGCCGGGGCTTCACGCACCACCACAACGCCGATTACTGGTGCAACACCAACCCGGTGGGCCGGCTGCCCGGCGCGGCCCAGGGGCGCAGCGGCAGCGCCACGTGGGCCATGTGGCCCATGGGCGGCGCGTGGCTCGTAAGCGAGCTGTTCCGGCACTATGAGTACAACCTGGACACGGAGTTCCTGCGCGAAACGGCGTATCCCCTTCTGCGGGAGGCCGCCCTCTTCCTGGTGGACTGGCTTTACGAGTATGACGGCGTCTACGTCACATGCCCTTCCACGTCGCCGGAAAACCGCTTCTATACAAAAGAAGGTGATACCGCCGCCGCAGCCATGTCCTCGGCCATGGACCTGGCGCTGGTGAGAGAGGTGTTCGGCAGCTTCCGGCAGACCTGCCAAGTCCTGGAGATCGACGACCCCATATTGCCGGACATCGCCCAACGGCTGGAGCGCCTGGCCCCCTTCCAGGTGGGCAGCCGGGGGCAGTTGCTGGAATGGAACGAGGAATTTGACGAACCCGAACCGGGCCACCGGCATCTCTCCCACCTGTACGGGCTTTTCCCCTCGGAGCTCTTCGAGGGCGATGAACGGCTGCTGGATGCCTGCCGCGCATCCCTTCTGTGGCGGCTGGCCAACGGCGGCGGCCACACCGGCTGGAGCTGTGCGTGGATCATCAATCTGTTTGCCATATTGAGCGATGGCGAGAAGGCCTATGAATATCTGCGCACGCTGCTAACCCGCTCTTCCTATGACAACCTGTGGGACGCTCACCCGCCTTTCCAGATCGACGGGAACTTTGGCGGCACGGCCGGCATCGCCAACATGCTGGTGCAGGACCGGGGTGGCCAGGTGAAGCTGCTGCCCGCACTGCCCAAGGAATTTGACAGCGGATATGTGCGAGGCCTGCGGATCAAGGGCGGGAAGACGGTGGACATCGTCTGGAAGGACGGCCAGTTGGTAGAGTACAGGGTCCACTAAGGAGCCCTGTCCGGCGCGTCTAGCTCAATGTTACAACAAAGTCAAACGTCCACACCGCCGATTTGCCAATGTTGCGCCCGCCGTTCTCCTTGACGGAAACCTGAACGGAATAGGGATTGCCGCCGGGTTGGAGCTTCTTTACGGAGAAGGACAGTGTGGCCTTGCCGACATCCGGCCGTTTATCATCCTCGGTGGCGGTGCACACGATCTTCATCGTGGAGGCGCTCTTGACCATAAGCTCGACGCCCTCCATCGGCAAGGGCTCCCCGTTCACCGTGACATCGTAGGACCACTCGCCGCCAATGCTGGCGCCGCCAGTCTGCTCGGCTCCGATTAGCTTCACCGTCACCAGCGCCATTCCCGGCGGCGCTGTGCGTTTCGGGGTGGGCGTAGGCGTGGGTTGCGGCGTAGGCGATGGCGTGGGCGTGGGCTTCGGCGTTGGGGACGGGGTCGGCGACGGGGTTGCGGTGGCCGTCTTCGTTGGCGCTGGCGCTGGCGTGGCGGCGGAGAGGGCCTGCACGGCGGCGCTCCCGGCGGGGGTGGCAGCGGCGCTCACCGCTGCGGGCCGGTTGCCTTGTGCGGCCAGCACAACAACGAAGAAGACGCCAAAGACCGCCGTCAGGGCGATCTTTGCCCTTTTGCTCCAATGGCTGAACCGCCACAGAAGAAGAGCGCCCACAGGGAACAAGAACAGCAGCATCAGCAGAAGGAACCAGGGTTTCCTGTAGAACGGAACCGTAGACGCACTTTGCATGACCTGCCCCACCCTCATGACGTTTTTTACAATCATACGTCATTTTTAAGAAGATGAATAGATGTGGGCTTTTGCCCATCCAGCACGGCGGCAAAGCGCTCCACGGCGTTCATCATTTGCTCTCCCTGTAGATCTCTCGGCGCTCGCGGATGCACTGGGCAATCTCCACCGCCTGCGCGGCGCTGCCCAATGGGTCGCCGGGCGTGTGGCCCGCGCGCACCGCGTCGTAAAAGGCCTGGTTTTCGTCGTAGAAGCCGTCGGTCTCGAACATCTCCGGGCCGTCGGAGATGTGCTCGCCGCTTGCGTCTAGCACGGCCTGGCCGCGCACCAGGTGCACAAGGCGGCCCGGCGCGTCGGGGCCCTGCCACAGCGGCAGCTGCAGGAACAGCGACTGGTCCTGTGCGTGCACCTGCACCCGCTCGGCCAGCACGCCGGCCATTGGGCACAGGTTGATGCGAGCTATGACACCGCCGTGCATGGTGCAGTCCAGATAGATGCTGGCCACTGTTGGCCCGATGTGGGGCAGCGGCTGGTACTGAAAGCGCACCTCCTGATAGCCGCGGCCCAGCAGATGGCCCACGGTATCGATGGCGTGGATGGCCGTCGTGGAAAAGTCCTCATCCCGCCGATCCACCCGCAGCATGTCGTAAAGCAGGCATTGCACGCTGCCCTGGGGCAGCGCGGCGATGCGCTGGCGCAGCGCCCGGGCCAGCGGCGCGTGGCGGCGGTTGAAGGCCACGCTGGCCGGCGCGCCGCCATGGCGCTGGGCTTCCAGCAGCGTGTGCAGTTCTTCCAGGGTGCGTCCCGGCGGCTTCTCCAGCAGCAGCGGGATGCCGGCCCGCAGCACGATGGCGCCCAGCCTCGCGGCGTGGGCCTCGGGCACGGCCATGCCCACGGCGTCGGGGCGCTCGGTGTGCAGCATTTCCCCGATGTCGCCGTATGTGCGGGCAAAGCCAAAGTCCCGGGCGAATTGTGCCGCCCGTTCCTCGTCGATGTCGCAGCACGCGGCCAGCACGACGCCCTCCCGCTTGCGGGCATAGCGCGCAAGCGACGGGCCGTGCACCTTGGCGGCATGGCTGCCGCAGCCGATGAAACAGATGGAATATGCCATGATCGGTTCTCCTTCCTCGTTGCGTATCAGCCGCGTTCCAGCGCGCGCACGTGGCGCACGAACAGCGGCAGCGCGATCTCCGGCTCCGCCAGGTCGGCAATCCAGCGTTTCTCCCACTCGAAGGATAGATACCCCCGGTATCCGTCGGCCCGCAGCATCTCTCGGGTGGCCCGCCGGTTGTGGGGCAGGAAGTCCGGGATGCGCTCGCTGCGCAGCTCACTGCCGATGCCGCGCACCTCTATGGCGTCGTAGCCCATGTCCCGGCAAGCGTCCACGGCCTGCCGCAGGCTCCACCCAGGGCAGCCCAGCGTGGAAAAGGCCAGTTTCAGCGGTGGATTCGGCATGTCTGCCCCCTATCCCTTCGTCGTCATCGTGCGCAGCGCCTGGGCAAAGATCTCATAGCGCAGCGGCTGGCCGGCGGCGAAGCGCTCCAGCTCGCCGACGATCTCCCGCCCGATGTCGCCGTAGCGGTCGCCGGTGGGGCCGGCCATATGGGGGATCAGCACGACGTTGTCCATGGCCCTTAAGGGAGAGTCGGCCCGCAGCGGCTCGGTCTCAAAAACGTCCAGCGCGGCGAAGAACCGGCCGGTGGCCAGCTCCGCCTCCAGCGCCCACTCGTCGAGGATGGCACCGCGGGCGGTGTTCACCAGCAGCGCGCCGTCGCGGATCAGCCCAAGCTGCGCCGCGCCCAGCTTGTGGTGGGTGTCCTCGGTCAGCGCGTTGTGCACCGAGATCACGTCGCAGCCGCTCAGAATCTCCTCCAGCGTGGCCTTGCGCACGCCGTATCCGGCGCACTGCTGCGCGTCCAGGTATTCCACCTCCGCCCACACCTCCACGCCGAAGGGCTTGAGCAGCGGCAGCAGGTTGCGGGCCACGGCCCCAAAGCCTATGAGCCCTACCCGCCGGCCAAACAGCCCCCGGCTTTCGTAGGTCTGCGCCCGCCAGCGCCCGGCGCGCACCTGCCGGTCCCAATAGGGGATGGCCCGCAGCGCGCACAGCATGTAGGCCAGCGTGCCCTCGGCCACCGATTGGGCGAAGAGCTCATTGGCGGACACCACGCGGATGCCCGCGTCGAAGGTCGCCTGATCGGCCACGGGGCCGATGGTGCCGCCCAGGTGCGCCAGGATGGCCGGGTGCGGATGGCCCAGCGCCTCCGCTCCCACCCTCGGGCTGCCCCAGCCGGTCACCACGGCGTGGGCCCACGGCAGCTGCGAGCGCAGCTCGCTGGCGGCTAGGTTGGCCCCGGCGCCGTTGAGCCGAAGCTCCCCCAGGGCGGCCAGACGCGCCATCGCGTCGGGCTGCAGAAATTGGTCACGGACGCTGCCCTCGGGCAGCAGCACGAGAATGTTCACGAAGCACTCCTTATCAAGCCGATATTCAGATGGCTATATTATGAATATAGTACGGGATGGATGGCAAGCCATCCATCCCGTAACGTTGAACCTTAAGGTTTGGTATCCTTTGGAATCAGTCGCCGGCCAGATAGCGGGCGTAGGCCGCCGTGTAGGCCGCTTCCACCTGGCGCAGGTTCATGCCCTCCAGGGCCTTGATGTGCGCATCCCAGGTGTCCGCCACGGACTGGTCTTTCAGCAGACACTGCTGCTCATACTCATCTTCCTTGGCGCGGATGTTGGGCCTATGTGTCGTCGCTCTTCAAGAACGCGCCCGGGCGCAACTTCAAGGATTATGTCAGCGAATACCGCTACCAGACCGCCTGCATGCTGCTCATGAGCAACCCCAGCATGCGCATCAAGGATGTGGCCGAACGGGTGGGCTGCAACGCCGGCAGCCTGTCGCGGCTGTTTGAGCGCTACGCCGGCATGACGCCCGGAGCTTATCAGGGGCAGTTGGGGGGAGGTAGTAGAGGAAAGCGGGAGCGGGCGAGGCTTTGGGCGGGATTTGTCGAGTTGTCTTGAAACTTCGGGGATTGTGTTTGTATCCCGATGGTAGTAGACTTATTTGTAGATATGTCAGAATTACTATATTCTGTAAGGATGGACAAGGATGGAACCCATTCATTACAATATTAATCGTATTAGAAAAATCACATCCAGCGAATTGCAATACCAAGAAGACAGAGGCGATATTTTATCGATTGATCTTAAAATGTGTCGAGATCGTTATTTGAAGTACATCAATTCTCATCTTGAAGAATATCCCACAAGAAATGGTATACCCATGGAGGATGACGATAACTTCAAATGTGTTGCAGACCGATATTTTGCTGCATCCGAAAATGCATACTTTGAGTTTTATGATTGGCCTCACATCAGATTTGAAATTTCGATAAAAATAACACCATTGCGAAAGTTTCTAAACTTAATAGGTTGGAACTGGAGTCAGAAATACTATAAGCAATTTCTAAGTATACAAGATCAGCTTTGGGAAGCTGGCTGGGTAGTGTTTGATTTGAATTAATGCACAGTATAAGTAACCCCTAAAGCAAGTCTATACAGCCCAAATAGCTTTTAGAGCCTTGACGCCATGAGGTACAATCAACCATGGCCGCTTCGCCATGCGCCCTGCATGCCACTGGACATACTCCACCCTCGCGCATACCGCAATCGACAAGTTGGCCGCGCTTTGGGCTGCAACACCGGCAGCCTGCCGCGGCTGTTTGAGCGGTATGCCGGCATGGATTGTGTTTATATCCCGATGGTAGTAGACTTATTTGCAGATATGTGAATTGCCATTTTATACGGAGGGCAAACATGAATATTACGATCAAACCGCTCACGCCGGGGCTTTCCGTCGATTACTTTGACTTCTTTGAAAATCGGGCGTTCACAGATAACTCCCCATATCGGTGTTATTGTCAGATGTATCAGATGACCAAAGAGCAAGCGAAAGCGGCAATCGATCATGCAGATGGGGCTGACATGGGCCGAGTGTCAAGAAAAGTCGCCGAACAGCAAATTGAATCGGGTATTTTGCGAGGATATTTGGCGTTTGTTGATGATGTGGCCATCGGCTGGTGCAACGCGAACGACAAAGCGAACTTTCCCATCGAGTCGTGTACCGGAGAGCGTTTTTACGCACCGGCTGAAAAGCGAGAAAAGGCCGTGGTATGCTTTGAGATTGCTCCCGATTATCGCGGGAAAGGAATTGCCACTGCGCTTTTACAGCGCGTGATTGACGATGCGAGGGCCGAAGGCTATATCGCCGTCGAGGGTTTTCCCGTTGTGCGCGACGAGCGATTTGAATGGGATTGCAGAGGCCCCCTCCGGCTGTATGAGAAGGCTGGATTTGTCAAAGTAGCCGTACAAGAGAAGAATGTTGTTATGAGGAAAGAGTTGAAATAACGACGAATGGTATAAGCAAACCCCCGAAGCAAGTCTACACAGTCCGAATAGCTTGTAGCCCCTTGTCTCCAGGAGTACAATCAACCTTGGCCGCTGCACACGGCCAAAGAAGGAGGGCCCTATGAAACTCGGCACGATGGTGACACTGAGCATGGAGCATCTGGAGGCGGAACTTATAACCCTGCGGGAGATGGGTTTTGAAACCTGCCAGCTGTGCTGCTGGCAAGAGGAATTGCTGACCGCGCAGAACGCACGGACGGCACGGCGGCTGCTGGAGAAACACGGCGTGCAGGTTTCCGCCTTCTGGTGCGGCTGGCCGGGCCCCTGCGAATGGAACTTCACCTATGGGCCTGTCACAATCGGCTTGGTGCCCGCGGCGTACCGCGCAAGGCGGTTGGAAACGCTGCAGAAGGGGTCGGACTTCAGCGCCGAACTCGGCGTGGAGGACATCGCGACGCACATGGGCTTCATTCCCGTGAACCCGCAGGATGCGGACTATGCCGGCTTCCTGGGCGCGGTGCGCACACTGGCTCGCCATTGCGCCCGCAATGGCCAATATCTGCTGTTTGAAACCGGCCAGGAGCCGCCGGTGACGCTGCTGCGGACCATCGAGGACACCGGCACGGGGAACCTGGGCATCAACCTGGACCCGGCGAACCTGCTGATGTACGGGCTGGGCAACCCCATCGACGCGCTGGATGTGTTTGGAAGCTATGTTCGCAACGTGCACGGCAAGGACGGCGTAAACCCCCGCAACGGCCGCGAGCTCGGCGAGGAGATGCCCATCGGTTCCGGCAAGGTCCGCTATCCCGAATTCATCCGCAAGCTCAAAGCCCTGGGCTATGACCGCTATATCACGATCGAGCGGGAAATCTCCGGCGAAGAGCAAAAGCGGGACATCCTGGCGGCAAAAAAGTATCTTGAGGAGCTGTGGGCGATGGAATGATCGCCCACGGCGACCGGCAAGCGCCTGGGTTGCAGGTTCTCCACAGCATGAACTTATGAGCCTCCCCCATTTGGCAGCTGACGAACCGGTGATAGAGCATCGTGGGTTCAGCTGTTCCATACGGTTCTGCCATAAAATCATTGAGGTTTTTTTCGAGAATAGTCTTATTGTTTAAGCCACTGCCCATCGGGCATTTATCAGTGGGTTGTATTTCTTTATTTCCTTTCCAGTACACAGCGATAGATGATTGATTTTCATCCACAAATAGATTGAATCCTGCAGACTGTGGGGGAATATTGCATGATCAGGCATTTGACATCTTACAAACTGCTTTCCCGATTCATACTGACGGCGATTGTGTGCGCGGGGTTGCTGCTGTCGCAAACCCCTGTGGCCATGGCCGAAGGGCCCGTTCTCATCGACATCGGCAGCGTTTCAGGCGGTGGCGACGGGTTCACCTACAGCGCAGGCGTGGTGACCATCACCGCGGCCGGCGATTATACCGTTACCGGAACGACGTCTTCGAACACGCTGGCGGTTGCCGACTCCATCGCGGATACGGTCAATCTAACCCTCAGCGGCGTATCCATGGCGACTTCAAAGAGGAGTTCGCTGGCGATCGGCTCCGGCAGCAGCGTGAATTTGATCCTGACAGGGGTCAGTGTCTTGTCGTCCAATACCGCAACCTCAAATTATGCGGGTATCAACGTATCTGCCGACGCAACGCTTCGAATCTCGGGCTCAGGCCGGCTGGACGCAACGGGGCGCGGCACAGGCACGGGCATCGGCCCGGCAGGCAGCATCACCATCGATAGCGGCACCGTGAACGCCACTGGCGGATACAACGACAGCGGAAACAGCGGTTCGGGGATACGCGGCGTCGTCACGATCAACGGCGGCATGGTGACGGCCAAAGGCGGCCTATCGGTGTACGGCGGCAGCGGCTCGGGGCTGGCAGGAACGGTTACAATCAACGGTGGTTCCGTCATAGCCGAAGCCGGCTACGGCGCCATTGGCGGCGCGGGCATCGGCGGTTCAGGCGCGGAAAGCGGGGGCAATACCGTTATCAATGGCGGCGTCGTTACCGCGACAGGCGACAAAAATTCCGGTCAGAGCGGCGCGGGCATCGGCGGCGGCTACATGGGTTCCGGCGGCACGGTTGCCATCAATGGCGGAAACGTAACCGCCAAGGGCGGCTCTGGCGGCGCGGGCATTGGCGGCGGGTATGCCGGCTCGGGCGGCAGCGTCACGATCTCCAACCCATACGGGGGTACCGTTGTGACGGCTTTGGGCATCAACGGCGGCGCGGGCATCGGCGGAGGGCAGGGCGTCAACGGAAACGGCGGCGCGGGCGGCACGATAGCCATCAGCGGAGGCACAGTCAATGCCGATGGGACTTACGGCACGGGCGGAGCGGGCGTTGGCGGCGGGTATCGGGGGTCCTCCGGCGGCTTGATCACCATCAGCGGCGGCACGGTGATTGCGACGGGCGGCGCCAACAGCGCCGGGATCGGCGGAGCCGAATCGTGCAGCGGCGGCACGATCAACATAGGCGGCGGCCAGGTGACGGCTCAGGGCGGTTATCAGGGCGCGGGCATCGGCTGCGGCTACAACAGAAGCACCAACGGCGGGGTAAAGGGCGGCGCGATCACGATCACCGGTGGAACCGTGAACGCAACGGGCGGCTCGAACAGCGCGGGCATCGGCGGCGGATTCAACGCCTCCGCCGACACAATACAGATCCACAGCGCCGCCTCCGTCACGGCCCTCGGCGGGCTGGGTGGCGCAGGCATCGGCGGCGGCGCGAACCAGAGCACTAATTTTGACGAGAACGGCAACGGTGGCACGATCATCATCGGCGGCGGCACGGTAACGGCAACGGGCCGCAACGGCGGAGCGGGCATCGGCGGCGGCTATATGGGCAATGCCGGTTCCATTGCGATCAACGGCGGGCACATCAACGCCACAATCAATTCACCCTCCGGCGGGTCGGCCGTCGGCTCCGGTGTAAACAGCAAGGACTTGCTCTATGCCGGGACCAACGTTGTGACCGTCAACGGAGGCTATGTGCGCGCGACGGGCGGGACATACGATTTCGGCGGCGGCAACACGTGCTTCAGCCGCACCGCGACGATCACATTCAACGGCGGCTCGATCGACGCGAACTCCGCAGGAAACTGGCCTGTTTCCAGCTCAAAGACCGTATACAAAACAACCATCACAGTAAAAAATGCAGATCAAACGTTGTTGGCCGATACCGGTGTGACCTATCAAATCAACGGCGGGCACGTCCTCTCAACGAGGACCGACGGTACGGGCAAGCTGTATCTGTGGATGCCCACGTCCGGCAGTACGGCCATTCAGATCTTCCACGGCGGCGTGGAATATGATGCTGCCGGCGCGGTAACCGCGGACAACAACGCCGCGATGACCGCTATCGAGCAGACGTACGAGATTGATCCCATCGACAATCCAACGTTTGCCGAGCTTGCCGAAGGCTACGCCAGCGGCAGCCAGGAAACCAAAACCATTCGGATCACCAATTCCGGAACGGCGCCGCTCACCAATCTCTCGGTTTCGCTGGGAACCGGTGAGGAGGCCAGCTTCGACTTTGGCGCTCCCGCTTCCACGACGTTGGGCCCCGGAGCGGCCACAGACTTCACGCTCGGCGCCAAATCCGGGCTGGCGGTCGGCGGCTACGCGGCGCATGTGACGATTCGGGCGGACAAGATGAGCGACGTCACGCTGCAGGCCACGCAAACCGTCCGGCTGATCGCCGTCGATTTCATCGACGGCGGAGCTCCCTTCGCGACCCGGTCGGTCCACTACAAAGCGCCGGTCGGAGATGCCGAATGGCCCGCAGACCCGGAGAAAACCGGATATGATTTCGTCGGCTGGTTTACCGCTGCGCAGGAGCAGGTTCTTGCGAGCACCGTCATCTTGCAGGATACGGCGCTGACTGCCACGTGGGCGGCAAAGCATTACACCATCGGATACGATCTGGGCGATGGCGCCGTAATGACCGCCAACCCCACGGAATATACGATCGAAAGCGATGCGATCACGCTGAACAACCCGAAGAAGGACGGCTATCAATTCTCGGGTTGGACCAGCGAGGGCAGCAGCGAGCCTTCGATGATAGTGACGATTCCTTCGGGTTCCACGGACAATCTGTTCTTCACGGCCAACTGGACGGCAAATGCCTACACAATCGCCTTTGACGGCAACGGAGGCACAGGCGCGACGAGCTCCGGCGTGTATACCTACAATGAGCCGAAGGCATTGACGGCAAACGGGTTTGCAAGGTCGGGCCATACCTTCGCGGGCTGGGCCACGAGCAAGGACGGCCCCGTCGCATACGGCAACTCGGCCACCGTGTGCAACCTGACCGAGAAGAATGCCGTCACGGTGACGCTCTACGCCAAATGGACGATCAACACCTACACCGTGGCGTTCAACAGCCAAGGCGGCAGCGACGTCGCGGGCAAGACGGCGAACTACAACACGACGATCACGGCCCCGACGGCGCCGACGCGCACGGGTTATACCTTCGACGGCTGGTACAAGCAGGCGGCGTGCACGACCCCATGGGTCTTCTCCACGGACAGGGTGACGGCCAACACCACGCTCTATGCCAGATGGAAGACCAACACCTACACCGTGGCGTTCAACAGCCAGGGCGGCAGCGCCGTAGCGAGCAAGACGGCGAACTACAACGCGACGATCACGGCCCCGGCAGCGCCGACGCGCACGGGTTATACCTTCGGCGGCTGGTACAAGCAGGCGGCGTGCACGACCCCCTGGGTCTTCTCCACGGACAAGGTGACGGCCAACACCACGCTCTATGCCAAATGGACCGTGATCAAATACACCATCACCGCGGCACCGAACAACACCGGCTACGGCTCGGTTGCCGGGTCCGGCAGCTATGTCTACGGCGCTTCGGTCACGCTCAGCGCCACCCCTAAGGCCGGCTGCCGGTTCGTGCGCTGGTTGGAGGGCAGCACAGCGGTATCCACAGGCTATCAATATCGCTTCACAGCGTTCAAGCCACGCACGCTGACAGTGGAGTTTGCCAAGATTGGCTCGCCCGCAGTCAAGGCAGCCCCATCCGGTTATAACAGCGTCCGCCTCACCTGGGCTGCCGTGGCCGGGGCCAGCGCCTACGAAGTCTACCGCGCCACATCCACCACAGGCTCTTATACGCTGATGGGGACCGCCAGCGGCACCGGCTATACCAGCGCCGGCTTGACCACGGGCACGACATACTACTACAAGGTGCGGGTCAAGTGCATCACGGGCAGCACGACAACGTATGGCGGCTACAGCGCCGTCGTATCCGCCAAGCCGATCCTGTCCGCGCCGGCTTCGGTCAAAGCTGCCTCTGCTTCTTACAGCAGTGTGATGCTGACCTGGAGCGCAGTATCCGGCGCCGGCGGGTACGAGGTCTATCGCGCCCCATTGAGCGGCGGCGTCTATACAAAGCTCGCAGCCACCGCATCCACGGCTTATACAGCCGTGGGGCTGACGACAGGAAAGACGTATTATTTTATGGTGCGCGCATACCGCACGATCGGTGGAACAAAGGTGTACAGCGGCTACTCGGCCGCAATCCCGGCAAAAGCTGTTCTAAGCACGCCGGGCGGGGTGCGGGCCGCCAGGGTCTCCAACTCCTCCGTCAAGGTGTCGTGGGAGAAGGTCTCCGGCGCAAGCGGGTACGAAATTTACCGGGCAACGTCCAAAACGGGTACATACGTCAAAGTAGGCTCCATTGCCAGTGGCTCCACCGTGAGCTATACCAACACAGGTTTGACAGACAACAAACCATACTACTATAAAGTGCGGGCATATCGGGTGGCAGGGTCGGCAAAAGTATATGGCTCCTTCAGCGCGATCGTTTCAGCGACGCCATGAAACCCACTCGTTGGTAGCACGACGGGGGGGCGGAAGCAATTCCGCCCCCATTTTCATTGCGCTGAGCGCCTTTTCGCTCTGATCTCTATGCACAACCAAATGATCAGCGGAAAAACCACTTGCATCGGGAAGGCATAATAGGGATAGACCTTAAAAGCCCAAACTTTCATTTCCATGCTACTGTCATAAACCGTATAGGCAAACAGGCTCATCAGCAACCCGGTAAATACCACGATCGACCGATAATCATCCAGCCGAAGGACTTTCGAAAGGCCTTTGGCCGCCACCAGCAGGCAGATTGCACACTTGATGAATACACAGAACATAAAGACAATGGAAACCGTTACTTCTATTCTCTGCACGAAGTCGCCGATTTTGATGCTGCTTACAGCGGCATAAGAAGGGAAATACAGGTTGCCTATCATGTTGCCCAAAACACCGATGTTCCTGACGGCGAGAATGACGATGAAGACCGATGAGATCAAAATCCCCCATAAATATACCTTGTAGGGTGATTTCTTTGTTTTGAGCGCAGAGAATGCACCGATGAAGAGCACCGTTTCTGCAAACGGGAAGGAAAAGGCGGAAAACGCGCCTGTAAGCACCGGTTTGATCCCATTCCCCAGAAAAGGCTTGATGAAGTCCATATTCAGCTGAGAAATTGCCAACAGCTGAATAACGATCAGAATGAAGAAAATGATTGGAATGAAATAGGTTGTGATTCTGCCCAGCACCTCAATGCCCAGTCTGGCGCCAACGATACATACAACGCCCATGAAAAGCATGGGTACGATCATCGGCGTTTCCGGCAGGGCTACGGTGTTGGCAAATTCGCCGAAGTTGCGCAGCGCCAACGCGCCCAGGTGAAAGGCATAGAGGATATAGACGACCGCCATAACGGCGCCCATCGTTTTGCCGAGAGCCGTTTGCAGAATGTCGAACAAATCTTTGCCCAGGTTCAAAGACAGCAGCCGGGAATATACAAAGAGCATCGGCAGGGCCATCGCGACGCCCACAATCGCGGCGAGCCATGCGTCGTTTTTAGCGGCTCCACCCACGCCCATGATCAGGGAGCTGCCAAAAACGAACAAGATAAACAGGCAGATCGCTTCTTTGTCGTTCACCAGCTCTTTGTGCATGTTCCGCCTACTTTCCAAACAGGGATATGATGAATTCCCGAATGGGATGCTCGGGGCTTGGTACCTTTACGTCAAAGCACAGCAACAGCGTGATTGCAAATGCAAGCCCCCCCAACGCGAGGTTTACCCAAAAGTCCCGCCAGAGTTTTTGTTTGTACAGCGGGATCAGCTCATATGCGCCCAACAAGGAATAGGCTACAATAGCCAAAACGCACATGGCTAATCCCCTTCCCCAATGGGCTTGGTCAATATGGCGCTGTTTTTGATGAGGACTTCGGAATTCACGGTGACCTTCAGCTCTTTGAAAACATCGTCCCACCGATTGCTGACAGCCTTGAACGCCTGCGCGTTGTCTTGCCAGAGTTTCGAGCTGAACCCGAATACATCGGCGTCATAGTCTTTTTGCATTTTCAGAATCAATGTTTCCAGCCGTCTCTTCAAAGTGGCTTGTGCATGTTGTTTGAGCTTCTTCATGTTCTCTTCTTCGGTAAAGTCGCCGGCGCCATTCACCTCACTGATCGCAACCGTCGTTTTGAGGTCCAGGTTTACCGAAATGTCATTATCGTTTACAAGCATTGCAACTTTGGTATTATTTCCGAAAATTTCAAGGGAAACGGATGTTGGTTCCGCTTGCTCGGGCATTTCTTCAACCACTATGCCGCCCTGGATTTCATCCCGAATGAAAAGCAAATCCTTCGTTTCTTCACTGTCCAGAAAGCCTGCCAGCTTATCGTTTTTGATAATGGCGGCGCCGATGATCTGAGGCGCCTTTTTATCTTCAACCTGCTGCAGGCGGATAGCGGGGATGACCGGAGCAACCCCCTCAGCCTGAGACTCAATGTCAAAGCGCAAAATATCGACCTTAGGCGCCTTGCTCAGGCTCACCTGATTATCCAATATTTCGTCGAGCGTGAAGGATAGAATGCTCTCGCCGATGGGCTGCCCTGTAAAGATCTCTCTGGCAGACTTTTCCTTGGAGATCAGGACATGCACATCCTCCCGCGTTTCCGTATCCCGGTTATACAACTCCAAAACCTTGGAAACCCCCTCGCCGGCGATTTCCTGGCTTAGTATGACCACCTTTGTGTGGCTCCAATAGAGCCTCTTGCCGGAAATGGAAATGATGTTCCTGATTGCGTCGAACAGGGTCTTCCCTTCCGCCGATACGATTTCGGACTTCATGACTTCATTCTTGCTGGAACCAATCCGTATCACCTCCACGGTTACGGAGTATTGCTCCTTTACCCCTTTGTCTACGGCGATACCCGCAACAATGGACAACCGATCGATTTCTCTGTAATTCCAACAGCCTGAAACCGCCGTCTGGAGGGCAATCATCAATATGAACAGGCATATCTTTCGTCTTCGCATTCAGCCGGTTTCTCCGTTATTTTTTGGAGGCCTGCCTTGTCAGGTTTTTCGCACCGATGATCTTGGGCCGCAGCGTCATCGTCCACCACGGAGCGCGGATCCACGCGTCCTGCCCGTCGTGATTCTTAGCCTTCGTTACATTCATCATATAGGGTACGCCGAAGGAGCGGATGCTCATTAAGTGCAGATACATGAGGATGAAACACAAAAAGAACCCATAAATGCCCAAGAAGAATGCGCCTAACAATAGAAAGTACCGAAAAACGATGGCCGCACTGATGAAGTTCATATTGATCAATGTCGTAATGCCTGTAAGCGCGGTGACAATCAAGACAGGAGCGCTTACCAGCCTGGCTTCCACAGCGGCCTGGCCCAGGATGATGGTGCCGATGATGCTGATGGCTTGATTGATGTTTACCGGCATTCTGGTCGTGGCTTCGCGTATGATGTCGAAGATGAGGAGCATGAGGAACAGGGATACCACCGTAGGGATTGGGACATCCTGCCTGGAAGAAGCGAGGCTTAGCAGCAAAGGAGTCGGCAGCATTTCCTGATGGAACGTGACAATGGACAGAAACATCGCCGGTATCGCAACGGTCGTGACAGCCGTAAGGCCTCGAAGCACCCGGTTGATGCTGGAAATAATATAGTTGTTATAATAGTCCTCATTCGCCTGGAAATTTTCCACAACGACAAAGGGAACGGTCAGCACAAAGGGACTGCCGTCCACAAACAGGGATACCCTGCCCTCCAGGAGCTTTGCCGCGACCACATCGGGCCGCTCGCTGGCGCCTACCGTCTCAAAGGGTGAAAAAGGCGCGTCCCTGATCAGCTCCTGGATATACCCGGAATCGATGATGCCATCAATCTTAATATCATCCAGGCGCTTTTCCAACTCATTCAATATGCTCTCCTGCGCCAGTCCTTCAATGTAGCAGATGCAGGTTTTTGTATGGGTTCTCTCCCCCATGTCCCTGAATTTGAATTTCAAATCCGTATTGTTGATTCTTCGCCGCAGCAGCGACAAGTTGATCATGATGGATTCCGTGAAGCCTTCCCGCGGTCCGCGCACCACCTTGGAGGATTCGGGCTCGGTGATGGACCGGGCCTGCCAGCCCTTGGAGCTGATAACGAGCGCCTGGTTATACCCTTCCAGCAGGAAAAGCGTATCCCCATACATGATGGCGCTTGCCATTTTGTTCAGTTCTGTTTCTACCGTCACGTGGTTGGAGATGATTACTTTTTTCTTGAGCTCTTCCAGCAAGTCATGGCGGTTGATGCCCTTTAGCAAATCGTTGCGGAGAACTGGCTGGATGATGTTCTCGCTGATCATCTCCGTATTGACCATGCCGTTGATATAAAAGATACAGCACCGGGCAGCTTTAGCGCGCTTGTTCTGGAATTCCCTTACAATCAGCGTGTCGTCATTGGCGAAGACCTTTTTGAGCGTGGCGATGTTGCCGGCAAGCGACTTTGTCAAATCGCCTTTGCCGCCTGAGACAGGTCTTCTTTTTCTAAAAGGGTTAAACATCAATCTCCCACACCGCAGGCGCTCACGTTTATGGTTAGAATACCCTTCCCTGCAAAGCCTTACGTGTGTAAAAATTGGGAGAGAGCGCCTTCCTAATTATCCGATAATATCAGATAATAGAAGCCGCAAGGGCAAGGCTGTGCATCACGGAGCCGTACGGGCGCGCTGTAGCGCGAGCAGCATGCCCCTTTGTTACCCTGTGGCATGAGGATTCACATGAGAGAAGCCGTCATTCGCATCCATTCCGAGGACAATGTGGCCGTAGCCGTGGAAGGCCTTAAGGCCGGCCAGCGGCTCCATGTGTCCCACGCCGCCTATACGGCCAAGCAGGACATCCCTGCGGGGCACAAGGTGGCCCTGGCCGACATCCCCGCCGGGGAACCGGTCGTCAAATACGGATATACCATCGGATGGGCCAGCGCGGACATCCGCCGCGGCTGCTGGGTGCACTCGGCAAACCTGGAAACGGCACTGGACGGGATGCGCGACTGGCAATACGCGCCTACGCCGACGGTGCGGCCAGCGCCCACGGAAGCCACATTCCAGGGCTATGCCCGCAGCAACGGCGACGTGGGCATCCGCAACGAAATCTGGATTGTGAACACGGTGGGCTGCGTGAACAAGACCGCTGAGCGCATCGCGGCGGCGGCCCATGGCAGCCGTGACGCAGGCGTGGACGGCGTTTACAGCTTCCCCCACCCCTTCGGCTGCTCTCAGCTGGGCGACGACCTGCTCAACACGCAGAAGATACTGGCCGGGCTTGTGAACCACCCCAACGCCGCGGCGGTTCTGGTGCTGGGCCTGGGCTGCGAAAACAACTACATCGGCGCTTTCCGCAAGGCCATCGGCCCCTGTGACCCGGACAGGGTGCTCTTCCTGAACGCCCAGGATGCGGAGGATGAAGTGGAAGCCGGCCTGGACAACATCCGTCGGCTGAGCAGCTATGTCGCGCAATTCCGCCGCAGCGCCCAGCCCCTGGGCAAGCTGAAGGTCGGCCTGAAATGCGGCGGCTCCGACGCTTTTTCCGGCATCACAGCCAACCCGCTGCTGGGCAGGTTCTCCGATTGGCTGGCGGCCGCGGGCGGCACGGTGCTCATGAGCGAAGTGCCGGAGATGTTCGGCGCGGAGCAGGCGCTGCTCAACCGCTGTGCCGACCGGGGCGTGTTCGACCGCGCCGTCGCGATGATCGAAGGGTTCCAGCAATATTACCAGGCCCACGGCCAGCCGATCTATGAGAACCCCTCCCCCGGCAACAAGGACGGCGGCATCACGACGCTGGAGGAGAAGTCTCTGGGCTGCGTACAAAAAGGCGGCCAGGCCATCATAACCGACGTGCTGGCCTATGGGCAGAGGGCTGCGCTGCCGGGGCTGAACCTCGTGAGCGGACCGGGCAACGACATGGTGGCCTGCACGGCGCTGGCGGCGGCGGGCGCGCAGGTGGTGCTGTTTACCACGGGCCGGGGCACGCCGCTGGGCGGCCCGGTGCCCACGGTCAAGGTGTCCACCAACAGCGCGATCTTCCGGCGTAAGCCCCACTGGATGGATTTTGACGCCGGACGCCTGCTGAGCGGCGGCTCCGCCGACAGCCTGTGCGCGCAGCTTACGGACCTGGTGCTGCGCGTGGCCCAGGGGCAGGCGCTGGCCAGGAACGAGGACAATGGGTATCGGGAGATTGGGATATTCAAGGACGGCGTCTTTCTATAAGCACAGGAACAACAATCGGGTAGCGGAGGATACAGTATGAAGATTTCAAAAAAGGATGCGTTGAGTTGGTTCGAATTCTTTTCGAACTTGCCAGCCGAAGAGGAAATCATGACAAAACAGCAAGAGATCGTTTACGCGACTTTTGCGCAAATTGAGGCAGCGGTTGATCATCGAAACGGTGCGCTCATGGCACAAATCAGAGGCTTGAAGACCCTGGAGGGGAGAACGCTCTTCGTGGGAAAAGAAAGCAAATTCCCTCAAGGATGCCGCTCCTGCCTGCTGGGAACCGGTTTGAGCGCCATCAGGAAAACGAACAAGTGCAACCTGGACTGTAAGTTCTGTTATAACTACGGGGAGCTGGAGGACATTGCTCCGGTTGGCGAAGGCATGTGGGAAATCGGAGGCACAAAGTTCTACGAGAAGGATATCGATTTGCTTCTCTCCATCCAGCAGAAACCCACCGGCATTTCCTACGTTTATCTGGAACCGTTCATGGAAATCGAAAAATACTACCCGGTTATACGGAAATTCAGCGCCGCACGGGTTCATCAGCATCTGTATACCAACGGCACCCTGGCTACGGAAGAAACCTTGAAAGCCTTGGGGGAAGCGGGCCTGGATGAGATCCGTTTCAACCTGGGCGCCTCCCATTGTGCAGACAAGGTGATTCGGAATATTGGCATAGCGAAGAAATACATCAAAAATGTGGGGATCGAAACGCCAATGACTCCCGAATTTTTCCTGCAGTTTATGAAAAAGAAGAAAGCGATCCTGGAGACCAAACTCGATTTTATCAATTGCGCGGAACTGCATTTGAATCAGAACAACATCGGCAATTACAGCGGCGAAAACATGTACATCTCCAGGCACGGCTATATTTCTCCCATTTGGAGCAGAGAACTGACGCTGAAGTTTATGAAAATAGCCGATGAAGAAAACTGGGATTTGGCGGTTCATGATTGCTCGAACGACACCAAATTCGCCCGAGGCCTGAATTTAAGCAGCAAGGAGGGCCGGTGCTTCGGGTCCAGCGACTATGCCTGTGAGTTCTCCAGAATACCCTTCGAAGTGTTTTTGCCGATCCTGCGAGATGACAATTTCAAATTCCTAAGCGAAGAAGAATTGCCTGACGGCTATCAAGCCGGGCAGTTGGTTTTGTAAAGAACACCCCTACACCCGATCCAGCTTCCCTGTCTCAGGATCGATTAAAAAACCGTAAACCTGCACGTCCGGCGGCATCAATGGGTGGGTCCGTATTTGCTCAACCGTAGTTTGGACCGATTCCCCGACGCTGTCAAACCCTTTGAGCCACGCGTGGAGATCGACACCGCAGGCGCCAATGACATCCATTCTCTCCGGGGGGATGCCCCGCTGCCGGATTTTCGCAAGAAGCCGCTGCGGCTCCAGGCCTTGCATGCCGCAGTCATGGTGGCCGATCACGAGGATGTCGGTTACGCCCAACTCATATACGGCGACCAGCAGGCTGCGCATGACGCTGCCGAAGGGGTGGCTGACAACAGCGCCGGCATTCTTGATCAGCTTGACCTCGCCGTTTTTCAACCCCAGCGCGGCGGGCAGCAGCTCCGTCAGGCGGGTATCCATGCAAGACAGGATCGCGGCCCGTTTGGATGGGAACTTGGTCGTTTGATACCGATCGGCAAGATGGTTCTGCACAAAGGCCCGGTTGTGCGCAAGGATGGAGTCAACATACGTCATGGCATTCCCTCCTGCCCTTGTGCGTCTAACCGCCGGTGGCTCCTGCCGGGCAGGCCCACGCCCGGCAAAGCGAGCCGCCGGCGGCTGCAAGTCATTTGGAAGTGTCTCCGCTTTTCTTTTTGGGCTGGTGCGACTTGTGCTTGGCGTTGCCCGGCGTGGCCGGAAGAAGCTTTTCGGTCTCCGTCTTTTTCATGGTAATACTCCTTTGAAAAGTCTTACCGCTATTTTCTGGAAACCGCCCGCGCGTTATGCACGCCAGCAGCATTTCATGGAAGCGCCGGGGTCCGTTCCTCGGTCAGATCGCTCCGTACACGACGCTTCTGACCCTGGGCAGGTGGTACACCTCCTGGTTGGGCAGCATCTGCTGCGCGTAGACGATGGACAGCTGCTCCTTGGGGTCGATATACACGATCGTGCCGGCCAACCCCATCCAGCCGAACTCGCCAGGCGTGGAACTGCTGCCGCCGGCCGCCGGGTCGGTCAGAACGCGCACGCCCAGCCCGTAGCCGTAGCCGGCCAATTGGACCCAATTGTAGTCGGCCATCTGCTGGGCGGACAGGTGGTTGCTGGCCATCAGGCGGACCGTGTGCGGGCTTAAGAGCCGCACGTCGCCGGCCCCAGCCATGGCCTGGGCGAAGCGCTGATAATCGCCCAGCGTGGACAGCAGCCCGCCGCCGCCGCTCTCGAAGGCCGCGCCGGGCTGGTAGCCGTCGTCCATGCCGGTGTTCTTCGTAAGCTTCCCGTCGTCGGCGCGGTCATACATGCAGCACAGGCGGTCCCGCTTGCCCTGGGCGATGTGGAAGGACGTGTCCGCCATGCCCAGCGGTGCAAAGATCTCGTCCTGCAGGAACTGCCCAAAGCGCTTGCCAGATACCGTCTCCACGAAAGCGCCCAGGATGTCATGGCTGAAGCCGTACAGCCAGCGAGTACCGGGGTCGAAGGCCAGCGGCACCGTGGCCAGCGCCCGGGTGAAGTCCCGGAGCGTCCACTGCTTGTCCGGCTCCGCCTTTTCCTGCGCCTCCAGCTCCCTGGCCAGCCGGCGCCCGGTCTCGTTGTCCTCGCCGGGATAGGGATAGCCCGAGGACATCGTGAACAGGTCCCGCACGCGGATCGGACCCGCTGCGGGCGAGGTGGAGATCGAACCGTTGGGCGAGTGGCGGAAGACTTGCATGTCCCTGAACTCCGGCAGGTACTCGTGCAGCGGGTCGTTGAGCGCGAACAGGCCCCGCTCGTACAGCATCAGCGCCGACGTGCATGTGATGACCTTGCTCATGGAGTAGATGCGATAGATCGTGTCCGGCGCGATGGGCTTGCCGGCTTCCAGGTCGGCATACCCTTCGTAGGCTTCTGCCAGCGTTTGGCCGCCGCGCAGCACGCTGCACGCGCAGCCGGGCACGCCCTTTTGGATAAAGTCCTGCAGCATCGTGGTCAAGCGGTCTTTCAAAACAGACATGGCGGACCTCCTATGCAAATGATGTTTGGAATGCACTTATCTATGATTATAACATGAAACCTTGTTGTTGGCTTGCTCTCGGCGGCGCATTGCAGCCGCTCACATATGAACAAAACGCATATGCAACGTGTAAAAAAGCTGTAAAAGAACCATTCACATAGCCCGATCTTGTTGTGCAGATCGGCGTTCTGGGCTAGAATAAACTGTCCTCTGCGGCTGCGGCCACGGCGGGCGCATGCGAATGAAGAGATTCTGGATGAATAAAAACCGGCCGACCGGCCACACATACGGCGCGCAGCGCCAGTACCGATCCCGTGCGTCCTCGATGCGCACGGGCATATCCGCGCAGGCCCAGGGCCCCGCCCGCCTCCCCCTCCGCCTGAGCGCCAGGGCCCTTTCCGCCTGGCTGCTGCGGCGCTTCGGGCCGCTGACCGGCCGCAAGCTCCTGCTGGCGGGCATCGTGGCGCTGGTGTGCATCGGCTTGCCGGTGACGCTGGTCGTGAACGCGGCGGCGCAATCCAGAACCATGGCGCTGCAAGGCGCACCCACGGCCCCCGCCGCCGGCAGCGAGACGCCCGGCTCCGAACAATCGGGTTCCGCCGGCGCGGTGTCGCCGTCACAGGAACCATCCGGCAGCGATGCCTCCACCTCCGAATCGCCGGCTGCGCAAGATACGCCGGAACCCGAGACCACGCCCGAACCCACGCCCACGCCGCCGCCCGATCCGTCCGAAACCATCCTCCGCATCGGCGTAACCGCGCCGGTGGTTGTCGAGATACAGGAACGCTTGATGGACCTGGGCTATATGGATGAGGATGAGCCCACCGAGTATTACGGCCCGGTCACCAGCGCCGCGGTGTCGCTGTTCCAGCGCCAGCATGAGCTGACGGTGGATGGCTCTCTGGGCCCGGAGACCTACGAGCTGTTAAAGAGCGACGAGGCCCGCAAGTACGCGCTGATGGAAGGCATCAACGGCAACGATGTGCGCGAGCTGCAGGAGCGCCTGCGCCAGCTGGGGTATATGGACGAAGCCACCGGCCGTTTCGGCGAGCAGACGACCAAGGCCGTCAAGAAATTCCAGAAATACAACGGCCTGACCGAGGACGGCAAGGTCGGCAATAAGACCTTCGACCTGCTCTATAGCGACAATGTGAAGCCGCATTTCCTGAAATACGGCGAGCAGAGCGACAAGGTGAAGACCTACCAGAAGCGTCTGAACAGCCTGGGTTACCTGATATCCGCGCCCGACGGCAAGTACGGGCAGGACACCGTGGCCGCCGTGAAGCGCTTTCAGGAGATCAACGGCCTGACCAGCGACGGCTTTTTGGGCCCCGGCACTGTGCAGCTGCTGATGTCCAACAAGGCCCACGTGAACGCGCTGGTGCTGGGCATGCAGGGCAAGGACGTGGAGGGCGTACAGAAGCGCCTCAAAACGCTGGGCTACATGAGCCACGTGACCGGTTACTTCGGTTCCGAGACCGAGAACGCCGTGGAGGCCTTCCAGAAGCGCAACAGCCTGACCGTGGACGGCACAGTGGGCAAGCAGACGATGACCAGGCTGACATCCGACGACGCCAAGAAAGCGGGCTCCGGCAGCAGCGGCGGCAGCGGCGGCAGCGGTGGTAGTGGCGGAAGCGGGGGCAGTGGCGGTAGCGGTTCCACCAACAAGAAGGGTGTGGAAAAGCTGATCTCCGTGGCGCAGGGCAAGCTGGGCAAGCCCTATGTGTGGGGCGCGAAAGGCCCCAACGCCTTTGATTGCTCCGGCTTTGTCTACTATTGCCTCAACCAGTCGGGCGTCAAACAGGGATATATGACCTCCGGCGGCTGGGCGGCCTCCGGCAGATTCCAGAGGATCAAGAGCGTCAGCAGCCTCAAGCGCGGCGACATTCTGGTCTTCCGCGGCCACGTAGGCATCTATCTGGGCAACGGCAGCATGATCGACGCCTCGTCCTCCCACGGGAAGGTCGTCAAGCGCAGCGGCATCTGGAACGGGTCCTATTGGAAAAAAGTGTTCGTCTGCGGGTTCCGCGTTTACTGAGACCCGCCCGGCACATGGCCATTTGTGCAACTTACTGGGCCTGAGCGCAACTTACCCGCCCATTGCTTGTACGGCCTGAAAAGCTGAACTATACTGCTCTCGACATCAACGAAAGGGAGTACGTATATGCTTGGTTTTGTCACATTGTTCCTGGCCCTTGGCACACAGATCGGTTTGCTGATCTACCGTTTGATCACAAAGAACCGCCAGACCCGCGCGCTGCACCTGCTGCGCATCGGAGCCTTTGGCGCTTTTTCCATCCTTTTGCTGGCCGGCGTCTATTGGTGGGGGTTCCGCTGGTTGGGGTTGTTCGCCTTGCTGGGCATCTTGGCCGCCATCAGCGCGGTTTCTTTGCTCCGCCCTCGCGACGCCAAGTCAGAGAAGCCCTTCAAACGCCGGACTGCCGTGCTCCGCTGCATCAACGGCTGCGTCTTGCTTGCTTTCTGCATTCTTCCGGGCATGCTGTTCCCCCAGTCCCCGGCGCTCCAGCCCACCGGTGGTTATGATGTGGCATCCCACAGCGTGACCTATGTGGACGCCGCCCGCAAGGACCCCTTTTCGGCAGAGGGAGAGAACCGGAAGCTGACCGTGCAGCTCTGGTACCCCGCCAACGCAGACAGCACCGAGACTTACCCGCTGGTCGTGTTCTCCCACGGATCCTTCGGCTACCGCGGCAGCAACCGCTCCACCTTTGAAGACCTTGCCAGCAACGGGTATGTCGTGTGCAGCATCGATCACAGTTCCCATTCCTTCTTTGCGCAGCACACGGATGGGGCCACCACGCTCGTCAACACCGAGTTCCTCAACGATGTGCTGCAGGCCACCAACGACGAATTCGATGCCCGGACGACCTACGAAAAGAGCCGGGAATGGCTGGAACTGCGCTGTGCGGACATGAACTACGTGCTGGACGAGATTCTGCGCAACGCCGACGGCAAGATTCCCCAGCCTGTGTATTCGTTGATCGATACCGGCAAGGTCGGCCTGTTCGGCCATTCGCTGGGCGGCGCAACAGCTGCGCAGTTGGGCAGGGAGCGCGAGGATGTGGACGCCGTCATCGTGGTGGATGGCACTATGCTGGGCGAGGAGATCGGCTTTGAAGACGGGCAGCTCGTGCGAAACCCCCAGCCCTACCCCGTGCCCCTGCTGAACCTGTACAACGAAAGCCATTATACCGAAGCGCAGCAACTGGGCACGGCCTACGACAACCTGTCCGCCAGCGCCCTGGCAAGCGAATCCTACGATGTCATGATCAAAGGCTCGGGGCATCTGAACTTCACGGACCTGCCGCTCTTCTCCCCCGCGCTGGCCGGCATGCTGGGCACCGGCAGCGTGGACAGCCGCACGTGCATCCAGACGATAAACCGGGTTACGCTGGACTTTTTCAACCACACGCTCAAGGGCGCGGACCTGCGCCTGGAACCGGCCTACTGAGGCAAACGAGACTGGATGGCGCCGCCCAAGTACGCTATAATGGGACGCGGAATACGCGAGGCAGTGCGCCGTGCGCTGCTTCGCCGGATGGGTGATGCATTGAAGGTTGCTGTTCAGAAGATCGAAAGGGACAAGGATGAGCTGGTTGTCATCCAGTGCCATGAAGTGAACGATGACGTGAAGAGCATCGTTCACTTCGTAAAATCCGCCGGCGCCACGCTGGCAGGCTATATCGAGGAGCGGGCCAGCCAGATCGCGCTGCAGGACATCTTCTTTTTGGAAGCGGTGAACAACCGCGTGTTTGCCTACACGATGAGCAAAGTATACGAGCTGAAATGCAAACTGTACGAGTTCGAATCCCAGTATGAGAGCAAGGGCTTCTTTCGCTGCTCCAAGTCCTTTGTGATCAACCTGATGAAGGTGGACCACGTGCGGCCCATTCTGAACGGGCGGTTTTGCGCGACGATGTTCAACAAAGAGGAAGTCATCATATCCAGGCAGTATGTTCCGGAACTCAAAGAGCGATTGTTGGGGAAACGTCCATGAGCATCAAGGCCTTTTTGAAGAGCTGCGTCCAACGGTTCTTTATGATTACGACGCTGATCACGGCGGCCATTGGCATATTGGGGCTGAGCCTGGACCCGGCGGCCCGCATCGGTTATGACGCCTACTTCTCTCCGCTGATCTTCGGGGCCTTGAGCTTGCTGCCGTCCTTTGTCACCTATTCGCGCAAAGAACTGTCGCTGCGGCAGACGGTCATACGGAAGATCCTCTATGTGCTGCTGTTGGAAGGCCTGCTGATCGGCGTCGGGTTCTGGGCCGGCATCCTGCACGGCCCCGGCGACGCTTCGGCCTTCGCCCTGGCCGTGCTGCTCGTGTATCTGGCGGTCACGTGGCTGAGCTGGCGGCTGGACCGCAAGGAAGCCGCCGAGATCAACACAACGCTAAAGGCTTATCAGGGCAGAGATTAAGGGTTCCTTTTCACATTTCGCGCAAAAGCCCAGAAGATCATCTATCGCCACCACAGCTTTTTGGTGTTCCCCTCATACCCTGTGCGGTATACCGATATGGCCTGGGCAATCAAACCGGTGCTGATATCGGCGTCCAGATCGCTTTGATAGTTCAGAATCGGAAAGATGTTGCGCACCGCCTGCGTTTGAATGGTCTGCCGGATCGTCCCCTGCAGGGCATCAGTAAAGAAGTCGCCATATAAGACAACATGGTTCGGGTTCAGGATGCTGCACAGCATGCATAGCATGCGGGCGATGGCGGGGCCGACCTGCTGCGGATCGTCAAAATCCATCGTAAGCCAGTCGATGCCCAAGGGCATGAGCGCCACTTCGCCGGCATAGCCATCGGCGCCCTTGAGGATTTTGCCATCGATGACGATGCCCGCGCCGGGGAAGGACCTGGGGAAATAGACGCCGACGATGGCCGACGCCGGGCCGATGTGCCGGCTATAGCCGAACACCGCGGCGTTCACATCGTTTTCCACGAGGGCAGGCAGATGGTATTTGCGTTGGAAATGGTCCGCGAAGGAGACGCCGACCAGGTCCCGGTAGGCATTGATCAGCACCGTGCCGTTGCGCTCCACGCCCGGCAACGAGAATGCCAGCACCCGAATGGTCGGCCTGGCGCGCAGGCAGGCATCCAGCATGGCTTCAAAGCTTGAGAGGTCAATGCTTTCAAAGCTCTGCTCGGTTTGCCACACCGCCTCGCCGTACAGATTGCCGACGCAGGCGTGGATAACGTTCTGACCGCGCCGTATCCGGGCGGACAGCGCCAGCACATGGGCATATTCGGCGTTGAAGGAATACACCTTGATGGGCCTGCCCCCGGTGGCAGACACCGGCTCGCCCGGCAGCACCTCGCCGCTTTCCACGAGGCCATTGAGGATGTTACCGACGGTGGCATAGCTCAAGCCCGCCAGCTGGGAGAGGTCCTTGATGGTGGAGGTTTTGCGGGAACAAAGCGTCCAAAGGACGGTGTGTACGTTGCTTTGCTTGATGTCCAAGGCGTTGATGCCCAAGGGTTGGCTCCTTATTTTAAGACTTATGATAAGTTATAGTGGTGGTGGGGTGGGAAGTCAAGGACGACCTGGACCTATAGACTTTACACCTATCGCTGATTGTTCAGTAAATCCTAAGTACAAGTGTCAATAATACGATGCGGCGGTGGAAGCCGGGACGGAGCGTTTGCCGAAAGGCATGGCACCGTCGGAGATGCCGGAGAAGGCTAGATGGTACAGGGGGGGCGTTCGAGATCGGTGGTCGAATAGACCAAGTCCCTCCGTGCTCTTGAAAAAATACTAATTAACTTTGGAAATTGTTAAAAATTGATATTAGCAAGAACTTGTTGTATAATCCTATTACTTACAGCGAAGTACCTTCTGCTTGCTTTCTCAGGAGGAAAGTATGAGTAAAAAGATTAGTGGTGTCAGAAAGATTGATAGTTATTTACAAAAGCAAGATAGATTTTTGAAGATTATCGATAACAGGCATCGATTTGAAAGTATATATAGAAATCAAGACGATCTATTAGCTAGTATAAAATTAGCTAATCATATAATTAGTCAAAACTCAAATATAAGAAACTCATTGGACAGCTACTATAGATATACTTTCCTTATGTCTGAAAGAGCAGAAAGACAGTCCTTAAAACTAGTTTCAGATTATATATCCAGAAATTATACTGATGTATTCAAAAACATGAATGACCACTCTGTTGACGCCGTAAAATCATTAATGTTATTCCAAAGCAGCTTACTGTTAACAGCGGCAGGAATTAAAAAGCCTTCACAGGATATTCGCAAATTAACACATACACTACAGTACTCTATGCTCACCCAATCGTCATTTAGCTCATTTCTTTCTGTTTATAATAAACCAATAATAGAAGCTCAAAATCTTGCTATCCTAAAACTTGATAATACTCTAAAAACTACGGTATCTAAAAATTTACCTAAGGCAGTTACTGCTGCTGTTAATGGAATCAATATAAATGCTGCGATAAGATTAACGAACTCTGATATCTACAGCTACGACACAAATCAGCGCGTATTGTTTGTTGAAGATAACACCATGAAATGCGCATCCATTAAGTCTTTTAACATAATAGTATCATTTTTGGAGCTAGTTAACAGATTTACCGAAGAAGAAATGTTGGAATTTCATACTTTTTTATGCAATCATCCGTTAGCTGGATTCCAACATCCCATAGGGCAAAGAATAGCTCAATATGTTCAAGAACTTAGTAATGAAGACTTGATAGGTTTTGATACCGAAGTATACTATAGAGGAAGAAAGTGTGATCAAGACCAACGGCCATGGTCTGAGCAAGAGCTAAAACAAGCACCTTATGGGATACCGCATCAAGGGCGCTTTAACATTGCTGGAATAAATAGTTTGTATCTAGCCGATTCAGAGCAAGGGGCGGCAATCGAAGTACAAAAACATGATAGAAGTGCGATAGCAGTACAGATAGGACATTTTGCTACCCGAAATCAGGTTCGGATTCTTGATATAGCCGGATGGAATAATTCATTGGCTAGATATTGCGCTTTCCCTCTGGATACTAGAGTCGCAAATTATCAGATTCGTCCTGAATATTTAGTTCCTTGTTTTTTTGCCGAATGTCTACGATTAGCGAGAATTGATGGTATAAAGTATCGAGGAGGCCGCCACTATTCAAACTATGTATTTTGGGAGGACCATTATTTTACACTGCAGCGATCAACTTTCCATAGATATGAGAGAGAGGTAGCGGCAGTGAATGATTAGGAAGCAGTGTTTGCTTTCAGCAGAATAGAAGCATCCTGTTTCTGTTGATGGTGCCCATTAACCATCTGTTTATAAAGCATTATTAGTCAATACCCCTGAACCACACTGGTTAACCTAACTTTAATCCTACAATTTTTGCCGTTTTTTGTTTTTCATATGTTACAATGTAATGTAAGCTAATATGTGTTGGCGACGAAATCAAAAACTAGAGGAATATATGGTACCAGAATACATAACATCCGAGATAATTGAACCGCTTTTCATTTGTGGTGATTCTTTTGATATTCTCAAGTCTTTCCCTGACAATTGCATTGATATGACTATGACAAGTCCACCCTATTGGGGAAAAAGAGAGTATGAAAGTGCAGATAGTATTGGGTTGGAAGATAGCTACAACGATTATATTGAAAATTTGCTAAATATATTTAGTGAACTATATAGGGTACTTAAACCCTCAGGTAGCTTCTGGCTTAATATCGGGGATACATACGCAAATAAGCATTTATTGGGAATTCCTTGGCGTCTAGCAATTAGGATGTGTGATGAACAAGGGTGGATTCTCCGAAATAGCATTATATGGAATAAGGTCAAAGGCGCTCCAGACAATTCAAAAGATAAATTGCGCAATGTTCACGAAAATCTGTTTCATTTCGTTAAGTCAAAGAAATATTATTATAATGTTTCAATGGCAAGAAAGGAGCCACTCAAAGCAAAAGTTCTAAATGGTGTGGTAGTTTCGGCTACCGGTGTTACTGGTGTCCGATATAAAAGACAAATAGAGCTATCGACCGTATTAACTAATGATCAGAAGGAACATGCATTCTCTGAGCTTGAAGTTGTGCTTGCCCAGGTTAAGAACGGGGAACTTGCTGACTTTCGTATGATAATAAAAGGCCAACAGCGTACTACACATTCGGACTCCACAAAAGTATCCGGAAGAGCTAAGGAATTAGAGACTAAGGGCTTCTATTTTCTTAAATATCATCCTGATGGTGCTAAATTGGGCGATGTATGGGATATTATCCCAGAAGATACTCAAGGCCGAAAACTGCACTTTGCGCCTTATCCTGCAGATTTATGCCGAACCCCCTTATTAACAACCTGTCCACCTGAGGGGATTGTATTAGACCCCTTTTGCGGAACTGGTACTACCATGGCGGTAGCCTATGAAAGCAGTCGCAAATCTATTGGACTTGATATTTCACAATCATATGTGAATTATGCGAAAGAGAGGATAGGAGTGAATGAGCAAGGTCAAAGAGTTCTTCGGGTTATATACCAAGCAAAATGATATCAATTGGGCACAAATAGCTTTCGAGCAGTCTTGTCCATACATTGAGAAGAAATGTGTAAAAGTTAGGAAAAGTGATGCGGGTACCTCAATTGGCGTATGTACTGTTGATTACAGCGACTGTGGCAACATTATGATATGCCCACATAGAATGCTTGAAAGGCGGCAGATTTTCACTGATTGCGTTCATCTATTAACCTTACATGAGCCGGGAAACGAGTTACACTTATTGTCTGAAGTAGCTGTTCCCGGAGGCAGTGTCGATTATTTTCTCGTATCTGTACGTAAGGGAAAAGTGGTTGACTTTGTTGGCATAGAATTACAAACACTTGATACTACAGGGAGCCTGTGGAGTGAACGTGCGTCATTATTAAAGTCTAAGGGGATAGCGGTAAGTGAAGCCGATTTGTCCGTGAAGACTTTTGGTATGAACTGGAAGATGTCGGCTAAAACCATTCTTGTTCAAATGCATCACAAAATACAGACCTTTGAGCACCTCAATAAACACTTGGCATTGGTTGTTCAGGACTGTTTTCTTGCCTATATGGGCCGGGAATTCAATTTCGCCCATATGCAAGCGGCAAGGCAGGGCGATTCATTCCATATTCACGCCTATGCACTGGAAGAAGCTGATAAAAACTCACTCCGATTAAGTCTTAACAACAGAATAAGCACTGACGCTAATGGGATCGCTCTTTGCTTAGGGCTTCAGGCAGAGGCAAGGATCGAGCTGGATAGAATAATCGAATACTTGGAAAATAGGATTTCGGAAAAAACTATTTTAAGTTTCGTCTAGTGGAGATGCTGGAAGTAGCCGCCACAGGCCATGAGCCATCTCTTCCCCGTCCCTTTGTCTACTAAAAATCCAAAGAGAAAAGCAAACTCCATTACCGATGGCGGATTCACTTCGCCGAGGAAACGCCCACCCAGAAAGAACCGCTCACAAAAGCCCCGCCCGCAGGCGGCCCCTCGCCTCCCCTCACCCAGCATGTCCCAACCAGACAAGCGCAGGCCCGGCGACAGTAATCGCCGGGCCGAACTCTACTCTAAATGCAACTCGTCCAAATCGCCAAGGCGCAACAGCGCCGCAGGCGAAAGCAAAGCGCAGTTACCACTCCTGCCCATCATCCGCCGCCGGCCCGCTCTTCCCCGCCAGATCCACGCTCATATGCAGCGCATCCAATCTCGGCGGCTCAATCTCCTTGCCGTTCAGCGTAACATACACCCCCCGGCCCTCGTGGTTCTTCAGGCGGATCGCGCCCACATCCACGAAGGAATCCATCTTGAGCTGCCGGAAGGTGTTGACCATGGCCTCGTAGAGCTCCGCGGAACCCTGGCTGCGGCAGTGGTCGCACAGGCACACGGTGAACTCCTGGGTCTCAAAGGCCGAATCCGCCATGCGGCGCACCGGGCCGTGGTCGGCGGGGCGGGCCGTGTAGTGGGTGTGCAGCAGCTTGTGGGTAAAGGGCGAATCCGCCTCGCCGTAGAACTCCTTGTAGAGCCGCAGGATGTCGGGGTTCTCCTGGGATTTGCGGTATTGGGACGTGCGATCGATGTTCACCAGCACCTGCTGGCGCTTCTGCATGTCGCCCACGCGCTCGGGCACCGGGTGGCCGGCGCCGCAGATGCAGCCGCCGGGGCACGCCATCACTTCGATGAGGTCATAGCCCACGTCCTCACCCTGGAGGATCTTCTCGATGATCGGCTCGGCGTTCTTGAGGCCGCTGACCACGGCCACGGACACCTGCTTGCCGCCGGCGTCGATGACAGCCTCCTTGATGCCCTCGAAACCGCGAATCTCCTCGAAGTCCAGACGGTCGGTGAGCGGCTGGCCGGTGAGCTTTTCCACGGCCATGCGCAAGGCCGCCTCGGCCACGCCGCCGGACGCGCCGAACAGGATGCCCGCGCCGGACACGGTCTTGTAGGGCGCGTCGAACTCCTGGGGCACGACGTCGGCGGCGGTGATGTGAGCGAGCTTGGCCATCTCCAGCATCTCAGTGGAGGTCAGCACCGCGTCCACGTCACGGAAGCCCCCTGTCGTGAACTCAGGCCGTGCCGCCTCATATTTCTTGGCCATGCACGGCACGATGGACACGACGTAGAGGTCTTTCAGGTCGATGCCCGCGTGCTTGGCGAAGTGGTTCTTGACCGTGGCGCCCATCATCTGCTGGGGGGATTTGCAGCTGGACAGGTGCGGGATGATGCCGGGATAGCGGCGCTCCACGAAGTTGACCCAGCCGGGGCAGCAGCTCGTGAACTGGGGCATGACGCCGTGGCTGCCCACGCGCTTGAGGAATTCGGTGGTCTCCTCGATGACGGTCAGGTCCGCAGCGAAGGAGAAGTCAAAGACGCGGTCGAAGCCCAGCTCCTTAAGCATCCCCGCGATGAACGGCGACGCCTGGTCGAAGGCGATGCCGAAGTGCGACGACACGACGCTGCGCACCGCCGGGGCCACGAAGGCGACGACGGTCTTGGTGGGGTCGTTGAGGGCGCGGAACACTTTGCCGCGCTCCCGGCGGTAATCCAGCGCGCCGCACGGGCAAGCGTTCACGCACTGGCCGCAGCTGACGCAATCGGTCTGCTGCAGCGGCAGGCCGCTCTTGGTGCCCACGAGCTCGCGGCCCTTCTTCTGGTAGAAGGCCAGCACGTCCGGCCCCTCGATCTGCGCGCACGCGGCGATGCACCGGCCGCAGCTGATGCACTTGTTGTGGTCGCGCACGATGAACGGGTGGTCGTCCACGATGGGGATGTAGGGGCGCTCGTGCACCGGCGGCCGGAATTCGATGCCGTGGGCGCGGGCCTCCTTGCGCAGGTCGCAGCTGTAGCGCTCGCTGCAGCCGCACTTGAGGCAGCGGCGGGCCTCCCGGCGGGCGGATTCCTCGTCCAGGCCCAGCTCCACCTCGGTGAAGTTGCCGCGGCGCTCATTGGGGGCCAGCTCCGGCATGGGGGCGCGGGCGATGCGGGGCATCTGCTCAAACTCCCAGCGGGGCAGGTCTTCCAGGGAGCCGCGGTTGCAGCTGTAGTCGGCGTTCTCCTCCCGGACGTAGCCCTTCATCAGGAAGCTGTCCATGGCGTCGGCGGCGTGGCGGCCGGCAGCCACGGCCTGTATCACCGTGGAGGGGCCGGTCACGCAGTCGCCGCCGGCGAACACGTTGATCTCCGATGTCTGGGCGGTCTTGGGGTGGATCTCCACGTCGCCCCACTTGTTGAGCTTGACCGGCAGGTCGTTGTAGAGGAACTGGGTGTTGGTGCTCTGGCCGATGGCGCCGATGACGGTGTCCACGTCCAGCACGACGTCGCTGCCCTCCACAGGCACCGGGCGGCGGCGGCCGGAGCGGTCGGGCTCGCCGAGCTTCATCTCAATGCAATGCAGCTTCTTGCGGCCGTCCACCATTTCGATGCGGCCGGGGGCCATCAGGAAGACCATCTCCACACCCTCGCGGATGGCCTCCTCAACCTCGTAGGGCTGGGCGGGCATTTCCTCCCGGGTGCGGCGGTAGATCAGCTTGACTGACTTGGCGCCCTTGCGCAGCGCCGTGCGGGCGCAGTCGATGGCGGTGTTGCCGCCGCCGATGACGGCGACCTGCTCGCCCAGGCGGATGTCCACACCCTTTGTGACTTGCTCCAGATACTGGATACCCAGATAGACACCCTCTAGGTTCTCGCCCTCGATCTGCATCGGCGTGGCGCGCCAGGAGCCGATGGCCAGATACACGGCGTCGAAATCCCGGTGCAGGTCCATGAGCGTCAGGTGGGTGCCCAGCGCCTTGCCGGTCATGATCTTGACGCCCAGGCGCTGGATCGTCTCGATCTCGCGGTCCAGCGTGGCCTTGGGCAGGCGGTATTCGGGGATGCCGTAGCGCATCATGCCGCCGGGGAATTTCTGGCGCTCGAACACGGTGACGTCGTGGCCCAGTATCGCGCTGTAATAGGCCGCCGAGAGGCCCGAGGGGCCAGCGCCGACGATGGCGATGTGCTTACCCGTGGCCGGGCCGACCTTGGGCGTCCAGCTGTGCTCCCGGGTCATGTCCCAATCGGCGGCGAAGCGCTTGACGTGGTTGATGGCCACCGGTGAATCCACGAGGTTGCGCCGGCACTTGCCCTCGCATGTGTGGGGGCACACGCGGCCGCACACGACCGGGAAGGGGTTGCTCTGCTTGATGACGCGCACGGCGGCCTCAAAGTTGCCGTTGTTCACGTGGCGCAGGTAAGATTGGATGTCGATGTGGGCGGGGCATTCCAGCACGCACGGTGCCACGCAGTCGGCGTTGTGGTCGCTGAGCAGCTGCTCCAGGCGGATCTTGCGGTAGGTCTCCAGGCGCTGGCTGTTGGTCGTGAGTACCATGCCCTCGCGGATGGGCGTCTGGCAGGCCTTGACATCCCGCTGTTCGCCGCCCGCGCCCAACTCCACGACGCACAGGCCGCAGTTGCCGTTGGAGCGCTCCAGGCGGATGTCGTAGCACAGATGGGGGATGTGGATGCCCTCCTGCTGTAAGGCCTGCAGGATCGTCAGGCTGCCGTACACCTCCACCTCCCTGCCGTTGACGGTGACCTTGATGCGCGGATTGTCGGTGATGGAATTCATGGGTACTCCTCTATATCAAATTTTTGTAAACGAAACGATACTGACCGGCCAGGCATTGTCGAATATTTCACAAGCCTGAATGTAGATTATATCAAAATGAGCCCGTTCAAGGATATATGTAAATTGAGACAAACGGAGATGGGCCGTTAAGCGTTTCCTATGAATTTGTGCGGCTTTCATTTGATTGGGTCGAGGCACCTAAAGGCTCGCCTGCCGACGGTTATCGGCAGGCGAGATATTCAGCCACCCGCAGGCGACGCAGCGCGTCGGCAGCGAAGGGCTGACCACAAGTCAGCCCAAGAGTGCGCCCCAGGTCAGCACGCCGACGATGCCGTCCACCGCAAGGGGTTTGCCGTAAACGTCTTTATTGGCGCGCTGGAACCGCCGGACCCAGTCCAGCGTCTCCGCGCCAAAGTCGTTGTCCACGCCGTATCTGGGCAAGGCCTTGGGGTTCCATTCCCGAAGCTTTCTTTGCAGCAGCCCAACCTTGTCATTCCCGATGCGCGGCCAGCGGAACCGCAGCACGGGCAGGTCGTCGGGTTTGGGGTTGGTCCCGTCGCCATGGTCGTCCTCGGGCTTCTCCGGTTCCGGTATCGCGGGCCCGCTCTCTTTGGGCAGGTCCAGCTCCAGATAGTCCAGCAGGCCCCAGTGGGTCCAGGTGCGCCCGGCGAGCTTGGTGGTCACCACGCCATACTTGACGCCGCGGGCCTCCACAACCTGGCCATTGCCGACATACATGCCGACATGCCCCATGCGGCCCCTTGCCCGGTCCCAAACATACACGGTGCAGCCGGGCACCCTGGGCATGGTCCCGATAACGCCGCGGGCGGAGGTTGGACACTGGTCGTAGGTGCCCTGGGCGCTCACGTCCTTCCAGACGCCATTCAGTTGCCTGCGCGTGGCCTTGATCAGGCCGGAGCAATCCGCCACCCACTTGCCCAGCCAGCGGGCGCACTCGCCCCTGCGGTAGTCGCCATTGCGGTGATAATAGCCGGTTCCCATGCTTTTGCCATATTGGCGCTCCTTGGCCTGCAGAACCTCGATGCTGCAGATGTGCCCCGAGGTGCCATACACGTAGCCGTCGCCGACATGCTGGCGCAGGGCGGCGATCATGGCCGATGCTTTGAGCTTTTCAGCCAATCGTATCCCTCCTTGTTGGTCGAGTTATAGAGGATGCCGCCCGGCAGAGCCGGCGCAGCAGCGGTGGCCCCGGTGGAACTCGCGGTGCTTTCAGATATGGGCGGACCTATCCTCTTCATCTTATGGCAGCGGGGGCGGTGCAGGTGACAGATGGGGTGGTGGCATCGTCGTAAGCCTACACACGCTACCCATTTACCCGTCCCCCGTCCCGCTGTACAATACCCCCATGGACATGAATCACTTTCCGCAAACCATTTGCTCCCCCGCATACCCCGCCGGGCATGTGCAGGGCATCGCCGTGGACATGGCCCGCGGCTACATCTATTATTCCTTCACGACGCTGCTGGTGAAGGCGCGGCTGGACGGCCAAGTGGTGGGCAGCGTCACAGGGCTGGCTGGGCACCTGGGCTGCCTGGCCATTAACCCGGCGGACGGCCTCGTGTATGGCTCGCTGGAATACAAGCGCGACGCCATCGGCGCGAGCATCCGGCAGTCGCTGGGTATGGATGAGGCGTCCGGCGACGGCTTTTACGTGGCCATGTTCGACGGCGACAGAATCACACAGGAGAACATGGACGCCGAGGGCGACGGCATCATGCGCTGCGTGCACCTGCCCACGGTGCTGGAGGATTACGAGGCCACAGTGCACACCGCTGCCGGCCCCCGGAAGCACCGCTACGGCTGCAGCGGCATCGACGGCCTGTCCTTCGGCCCCCTGTTCGGCAGCGGAACCCATGGCCCCTGGGGGCTGTGCGTGGCCTATGGCGTCTATAGCGATTTGGAACGCCAGGACAACGACCACCAGGTGCTGCTGCGTTATGACACCGGCGAATGGGACCGGTTAGCCCGGCCATTGAACCAGAACAACATGCACCGGTCCGGCCCCGCGCAGCCGCAGGGCAAGTACTTCGTGTTCACCGGCAACACGACCTACGGCGTGCAGAACCTGGAATACGACGCCTTCACCGGCCATTGGCTCATGGCCGTGTATCGCGGCAAGAAACCGCAATACCCCAACCGGGATCTGTACATCATCGACGGCAGCGCGCCGCCGCAGACCCGGCCTCTCATAGGCCTTGGCGGAGAAACCGGGCAGACGCTGAGCCTGTGGCAGCGGGGCATCCGCCATGAGGCCACAGGCATCCATGCCTGGGACAGCCCCTGGGGCACGACCGGGCTGTACTCTTTTGGGAACGGGTATTACTATCTGTCACAGGATGGCAGATCAGAGGAAGGGTATTATACGCAGGTCCGGCGGTATCGCTGGACCGGGGATGCGCCTTTTCCGTTTGAGGAGGGGTGAGAGGCGCGCAGCGATCATAGTTGGGTTGCTCGAGCACTCCTCATCACGCAAAAATCCGCCCGCGACGCACCGTCTGGGCGGATTCCTTTTCTCCATATATGCTTGCTCTCTACCTCGCCAGGATGTGATACACCCCGGCCTCCAGCCGTACCCCATCTGCCAACGCCACAGCCTCTCCGCCGTTCACACTGACGGTGGCCCACGGCGCGGGCAAGCTTAGTGTAGCCGTAGTACCGCCCGGCACCTCGATGTCCAGCACCAAACTGTCCGATTCCTTGCGCCAGCCGCAGCGCAGCATGCCGTAGGGCGTCTCGTGCCAAGCCTGGGCGTGCTCCAGGCCCTCCACGGGCCGAGGCGCAAGCCACGTGTGGCGGAAGCCCGGCGCAGCCTCGTCGGGCCGGATGCCGGCCAGTGTCTTGTAGAAGAAGGCGCTGACGTCGCTGAACATGTGGTGGTCCAGCGAGGCCTCCCCCCTCCACATCTCCCACAGCGTCGTGGCGCCTTTTATGATCCACTCGCCGAAGCTGGGGTAGGTGTCCTGCGCCGCCAGCGCGTAGGCCAGGTCCGCCCGGCCATGGTCGGCCAGCGCCTGCAGCACCGTCTTGGTGCCCAGCATGCCGCAGTCGAAGTGGCGGTCGTATCGCTCCACCTCTGCCACCAGCCGGGACAGTATCTTCTGTGCCAGTTCTCCCTGGGCGATATCCCAGTGCAGCGCCAGCGCATAGCTGGTCATGCAGTCGCCGGTCACGGCACCGGTGCCCTCGTCGATGAAGCGGCGGCGGAACACCTGCCGCAGGTTCTCGGCCTTGGCCTGGTATTCGCCGGCTGCCTGGGCGTCGCCCAGCGCTGCGGCAATCTTGCCGGCCAGCACACAGTCCGCCAGGTAAAACCATGTGTCTGACACCCGCGTGGGCGTCTTGGGGTCGTCGGCATTGCGGTTGGCCGGGCACCAGTCCCCCAGACCGAAGTCCAGCGTGCCATCCTCGCTCATGCCATCCATAAAGGCGATATAACGCCGGATGCCGCCCCAGCAGCGCTCCAGCGGCTCCCGGTCGCCGGTATACACGTACAGGTTCCACGGCAGCCACACGAGCAGGCTGTCCCACATGGGTCCGCTGCCCCAGTTGAACCCCCAGCCGCCGGTGGGCACGATGCCCGGAAGAGCGCCGTTGGGCCGCTGGCTGTCCAGAATGTCGTCCAGCCATTTGCCGTAGGCCGTCCGAGGGTCATAGTTGAGCAGCACCTGCTCGCTGGAGAGCAGCGCGTCGCCGGTCCAGCCGTTCTTCTCCCGGTGGGGGCAATCGGTGGGCATGCCGTGGTAATTGTTCTCGGTGGAGGCCCGAGCCGCGGCGTGGATGCGGTTG
This sequence comes from Bacillota bacterium, assembly GCA_023410875.1. Taxonomy (GTDB): domain Bacteria; phylum Bacillota; class Clostridia; order Christensenellales; family UMGS416; genus JAEYRA01. The sequence goes on from JAEYPH010000086.1 coordinate 119,352, forward strand.
ATCAAATCGTTTGAGCACGCGAAGCCGCCGGCGCTCGGCAGGTCGGTGTGGGCCACGCAGGCGGTCAGCGTATCCAGCGTGGGTTCGCCGGGGTAGCCGGTCAGCCGCACATACTGGAAGCCGTGATAGGTGAAGCGGGGCTCGTAGACCTCCACCCTCTCACCCTTCAACGTGTAGTGGTCGTGCTGTATGCTCTCGCAGCGCACGTGGGCGCGGATGTTGGTGTCGTCCACATCGCCGTCGGGCGTCAGCAGCTCGGTGTATTTCAGGCCCACTGTCGTGCTGGCGGGGCCGCTGACCTTCAGGCGCGCCCAGCCGGCGATGTTGCGGCCCATGTCGTACACCCAGACCCCTGGACAGACCTGCGAAAAGCTCTTAGGTTGGAATTCCTCCACAATGCGGATGGGCTGCATCTGCATGGACTTGAGCACGCCGCCGGGGGAGCGGCACAGCACGGCGGCCTGCCACGCGCTGTCGTCAAAGCCCGGAGCGTTCCAACCGGGCTGCTCCAGGCGGGCGTCGTAGGCCTCGCCCACATAGAGGCTATTGAAGGTGATGGGGCCGCTTGAGGATTTCCAGTGGGTGCCGGTGAGCACCTGCACTCCTGTGCCGTCGGCCAGTGCAACGTGGGCCTGGGCCAGCAGCTTGGGGTGGTGCCGCCAGGGAGCCTTCTCGAAGTCCCAGGCGTTCACGTGGGCCACGTTGTACATGCCGTTGCCCAGCATCGCGGCGATGACGTTGTCGCCGCGCCGCAGCAGCGGCGCGATGTCCAGGGTGCGATACAGGCAGGTCTTATCGAACGCGGTGAAGGGCGGGTTCATAAACTCGTCGCCGACCTTTTGGCCGTTGACATACAGTTCATAATAACCCAGCCCGCACACATAGGCCCGTGCGCTCACAGGTTCTGCGGCCAGCGTGAAGGCGCAGCGCAGCAGCGGTGCGGCCTCGCCCTCGGCGGGCGGCGCGGGGATGGCCGGCCTGCCCGGGGCGATCCACCGGGCGTGCCAATCCTCGGGGTGCAGCAGGCCGGTCTCAAAAACGGCGGCGCTCCACGGGCCGGGCTGGCCCTCGGCGTCCCACAGGCATACCTTCCAGCAATACTTCGTGGCGCTGCGCAGCGGCGGTCCGCCCCAGCGGATGCCGAGGCTGTCGGCGCTCTCCACGCGGCCGCTGTCCCACAGCAGCTCGGCTTCCCTGTGCAGATTCTCTGCCGTGGCTGCTGCGACCAGGCGATAAGCGCTCTGCCCGGGATGCTTGGCCGAGCAGGAACCGGAGGTTCCGACCAGGCCGGAAGTGCGCCAGGAGAACTGCGGTTGAGGGGTGTCCACCCCCAGCGGGTCGCGGGTATGGTTGCAGCGCAGGTCGATGGCTCGAATCATAATGCTTAGCTCCTTGTTCTAATACCCCCGCAAGCCCTCACCCGCACCCTCCCCCAGAGGGGGAGGGACTATTTTCAATAATTACCCCTCCCCCTCTGGGGGAGGGGTTGGGGTGAGGGTTTACGAAGCCGCGCACCCGGTTGTTACAGACGATTCGGCGGGGAATGGACGAGCAAGCGAAAACCTTTCACCATAAACAGATGAATGATGGTACTTGCCTTATCCCTTTACACTTCCTAATACGATACCGGTCACAAAATACCTCTGCAAAAACGGATACACCAGCAGGATCGGGATAGCTCCCATGAACACCTGGGACGCCTTGATCGTGCGATCCGACAGCAGCGCCAGGTCCTTGAACTCCTGCATGCTGATGGCCGTGGTGTCCCGCTGCACGATGACCGTCTGCAAATAACTCTGCAGCGGGTAGTGCTCCGGACGGTTCATGTACAGCAGGCCGTCGAACCAAGAGTTCCAGTGGCCCACCAGCACGAAGAGCGTCAGCGTCGCCAGCGCCGGCGTGGAAACCGGCACATAGATGTTCCACAGGATGCGCCAATGGCTAGCGCCGTCCATATAGGCGGCTTCCTCCATCTCCACGGGCACCTGGCGGAAGAAATTGATCAGCAAGATCAGGTTGAACACCGGCAGCGCGCCGGGGATCACCAGCGCCCAGATCTTGTCGATCAGGCCCATGGAGCGTATGACCATGAAGGTCGGTATCAAGCCGCCGGACACCAGCATCGTGATCACGAAGAACCAGCTGTATGCCGTGCGCAGGCGGAACTTGGAATTGTCCTTGGAAAGCGGATAGGCGGCCAGTATCGTCAGCGCCATGTTGAAAAAGCCGCCCAGGGCGATGCGCTGGATGGACACCCACATGGAGGTTAAGAACTGCGGCCTGCCCAGCGCGTAGGTGTAGGAGGCCACGTTGAAATCCACCGGCCAAAAGGTGACATACCCGGCCTGGGCCGCCGCCGCGGAGGAAAAGGACACCGCCAGCACGTTGACCATCGGGAACAGGCAAGTGGCTGCCAGCACACCCAGGAAGACCACATTGAAGACCATGAAGGCTCTTCTGCCAAAGGATTCTCTGTAATGCATGACCATTCCTCCTCTCTAAAAGATTCGATAATCGGCGAACTTGTAGGCCAGATAATAGGCACTGGACAACAGCAGCAACGACACTGCGGACTTGAAAAAGCCCGCCGCGGCGGCCACAGAATACATGGCGTCCTTGATGCCCAGGCGATACACGAAGGTGTCGATGATGTCGCCGCTCTCGTACACGACGGCGCTGTAGAGGTTGAAGATCTGATCAAAGCCGGCGTTCAGGATGTTGCCCAGGTTCAAAAGGGCCAGCATGACCAGCATGTTGCGCAGGTTGGGCAGCGTGATGTGCCACAGGCGGCGCATGTGGCCGGCGCCGTCGATGATGGCCGCCTCGTAATAGGTCGGGTCTATGGCGGTGAGCGCCGCCAGGAACACCACGGAGTTGAAGCCGAACTCCTTCCAGATATCCGATGTGACGGCCACGATGGGGAACCACGTGTTATCCCCCAGGAAGAAGATGGGCTCCACGCCGACGGCCTTGAGCACCATGTTGATAACACCGCTGGAGGGGGACAGCACGTCGATCAGGATGCCGCTGAGGATGACCCAGGACAGAAAGTGCGGCAGATACAGGATCGTCTGCAGCGTGCGCTTGTAGCGCAGGCTGCGCAGCTCATTGAGCAGCAGCGCCGTGATCAGCGGCGTGATCAAGCCGAACACGCCCTTCAGGAAGGCGATGTAGATCGTGTTCCACAGCGTCTTGACCGAACCGGGCAGCAGCAGCAGAAATTCGAAGTTGGCCATGCCGACCCAGGGCGAATGCAGGAACCCCTTGTCGGGCTGGAAATCCTGAAAGGCCATGACCAGACCGGCCAGCGGCCCGTAGCTGAAGATCAGCACGACGACGACGGCGGGCAGCAGCATCACGTGCATGGGCAGTTCGCGCTTGAATGTGCGCCAATTCATAGGCTTCTCCCCCAATATGGTGCCGGAGGAGGAGGCAGGCCTCGCCTCCTCCTCCGGCGGATCATTTCATGCCTGGTGTCACGTCACCATGCTTTTTACTTGGCGTTGGCGGCGTACCATTCGTTGACTTCCTGCTGGATGGCGGAGCCGCCCAGGGACATGGCGCTGGTCACGAACTTGTCGAAGTTCTCGATGGGGTCGCCCATGATGATCTTGGTGAAGGTTTCCAGCTCCAGCTTGCTCAAAGCCGAGCTCTTGGTCGTCATCGTGGCGGTGTCGGCGCCGTAGAAGGCGTTCATCTTCATCAGATTGCCGCTGACATACTGATCGATGATGCGGAAGGAGCCGCCCTCATCGAACACGCGGTACATGCCCCAGCCCTTGGGATCGCCGTTTCGATAGCTCTGGGCGGTCGTGTAGTTGGTCTTCTGCTCGGGGTTGAGCTTGGAGGTGTCGCCGCTCTTTACAGCGTCCACGATGGCCTTGTGGATGTCCAGATTCTTGGTGGCGGGCCAGGCCTGACCGAAGGAATACTTGAAGGTCTCATAAAGAGTGCCATCCTTGGTCAGGTTGAAATAGACCTGGTAGTCCTCGATGGTGCTGTCCCAACCCTTCTGCACGAACATGCTCTGCAGCTTGAAAATGGCCTCGGGGTTGGCGAAGTTCTTGTTGACGACATAGTAGCTGGTGGTGCCCAGGTTGATCTGGGGGTTGGCGGGCGTGCTGTCCACCGAAGGCAGCGCGTAGGAAACCCAGTCGGCCTTGTTGTTGTTGTCGATGTTGGACTGCAGGGGCCACAGGGGGTTCCACATCTGGCCGAACTGAATGCCGATCTTGCCGGACACGCACAGCTCGGATTCCTTGCCGGCGTCCTTTACGGCGAATTCCTTGTCGATCTTGCCGGCCTTGTACAGCGTCTGCAGATACTGCAGAGCGGCCTTCATCTCGGGCTGGTAGCTGCCCTGCACCAGTTTGCCGGAAGCGTCCTTAACCCAGATGCCCGGATAGGCGTGGAAGGCGTTGCAAATACCCTCAAAGCCGCCGAAGCCGTTAAAGAGGTCCTTGGTCAGCGCCAGGCCGTAATAGGGGCTGCCGTTGCCCTCGGGGTCCTTGGTCGTGAAAGCGTCGATCAGAGCGGTCAGCTCGTCGATGGTCGTGGGGGCCTTCAGGCTCAGCTTGTCCAGCCAGTCCTGGCGAATCCAGATGAGCGGCGCGCCGTCCATGGAGCTGCCGGTGTTGGGCGTGGCTACCAGCTTGCCGTCGAAGGTCGCGGAATTCAGGGCGGTCGTGCCTTCCTGGGTCATGATCTGCTTCAAGAACGGAGAAGCGTACTGCTCATAGGCAGCGCCCAGGTCCTTGTTGATGAGCTCGGTCTTGGCCAGGCGGGCCAGCTGGCTGCGGTTGACGCCCAGCATGTCCGGCAGAGAGCCCGAGGCGATGTTCACGTTGAGCTTGTCATCATACTGCTGGGCCGTGGAGGCTGTCCACTCATACTTGAAGGTGATGCCCAGCTCGTCCTGATAGAGCTTGGCCCACGGGTTGTTCGTGATGTCCTCGCCGGCGATGAACTTGGTCGTGTCGTCCAGCGTGCGGATGATGGAGATCGTGATGGGCGGGTCATACTTGGAGAAGGCGGCGTCGCCGGTAGCGTTGGGCGTTTCGGCGGGAGCCTCAGAGGCGGTGGGGGCTTCGCTGGCCGGCGCGGAAGTCTCCGCCGCCGGGGCCGCCGACGAGGGGGCCGGCGTGGCCGAGGGGGTAGCCGTGCCGGCACAAGCCGACAATGAGAAAGCCATGAGCAGGGCGAACACGAGCGCGAGGGTCTTTGTCCGTATGGGCTTCATTGCGTTTCCTCCTTGCTGTTTGGGGTACCTTGCCCATAGTGTATTGTACGAAGTGAACAAATCATATGGCAATCTTTTTACATGTGTGCCCCATTTTTACTTTTTGGTATACATGGATGGGGCAATGCGCCAAGAAAGTACTGCCAATAGATTGAATGTACTGGAAAAGAGCCTCATAGGCAAGCGGCCCTTGGTTCCTTTCGGCAAAGAATCGGATACGAATCCTCCAATTCATCACATTCAGACCATGTAAAATTACAAATAAACTTAACACAAAAGACGCATAATTGCGGAGACCCCCGAGCGCTTCGAAGCATATTTTTTAATATTAACTTAAATTGTTATTCTCTTAATTGATAGTTGACATGTATGAAATTTTACCATATACTTTGAGCAAAATTATAAAAAACAAGTTAAATATTTGATCAAAGTCACAAATAGATAATACAAATAACAAAAAAAGCATAGGGATATATACAAGGTCATCCCGTAAATTATGACTGGGAGCTGCAAAAAAACGACACGGAGCTACCTCTAAATCAATCATTAGTTTCGGCAGAGAGTACTGCCGAAATAGTAATAAAGGAGGAAGGTCAATGCGTAGAACTCTGGCACTGCTCTTGGCATGTCTCATGCTCGCCCTGGTTGCCGGGTGCACACCCACAACCGGAACCACCACCGCAGCCGCAACCACATCTGAGGCAACCACTGCCCCCACCGCAACCCCGGAACCGGCGAAGGAAAGCGTTGCGCCTACGGATGCAACCACGGAGCCCGCGAAGGAAACCACAGCGCCAGCAGCAGAGTACAAACAGTCTCCCTTCCTGGACAGCAAAGGCCTTCCCCCGGTGGCGGAGCGCCTGCCCAAGGAGCCCAAGATCTCCAACGAGATTCCCGCCGATCAGCTCAAATATGAGATCGGCACCTACGGCGGAACCATGCGTTTTGTAACATCCGTCGTCGAGTGGGACGCTGACGTGTTCGTCATGACCAACGAACCCCTGCTCAACACCCCCGGTATCCTGGGCAAGGAAATCACCGGTAACATTCTGAAGGGTTATGAAGCGACCGCTGACCAAAAGACGTTCACGTTCTACATGCGTGAAGGCCTGCGTTGGTCCGACGGCCAACCCGTAACCATCGAAGACGTTCGCTTCACGGTTGAGGATTTCCTCTTCAACGAAGAACTGACGCCCTCATTCCCCAACTGGATGAAGTCCGGCGGCCAGCGCGACGGCACGCCTCTTAAGTTTGAGGTCGTGGACGATTGGACGTTCAAGATCTCCTTCGACCAGCCCTACGGCGGTTTCCCGATGCACCTGGCCATCCAGGGCTGGAAGGGCTACACCGAATTCCTGAAGCCCTCCCACTACTTGAAGCCGTACCACAAGAAGTACGCCAAGAGCGAGGAAGAGCTCAAAACGCTCATCGCCCCCGTCGCTGAAAAGTTCAACATTGCCGACGACGACAAGCGTTGGGTCAACGTATTCAATAAGGTTGACATCACGAACTGGGAAAACACCCGCTCCGAATCCATCGGGTACCCGACTCTGTATCCTTGGGTTTACACCAAAAAGACCGAGACCGTCGCGACGTTTGAACGCAACCCCTACTACTTCAAGGTGGACAGCGCCGGTAACCAGCTGCCCTATGTCGATACCCTTCAGTCCACGCTTGTGGAAAACATGGAGATGGTCACCACGAAGATCATCGCCGGCGAAGTGGACTTCGCCCGTGAATCCGCCTCTCTGGTCAACATGCCCCTGTACCGTGAGAACGAGAAGAGCGGTTTCAAGGCTTACCTGTTCAACATGCACGTAACCCCCACCGACATCCTGATCAACGAGACCTATGATGACCCGGCATGGAAGACGGTATCCCAGGACGTTCGTTTCCGCAAGGCTTTGAGCCTGGCCATCGACCGGCAGGAGCTGATCGATTCCATCTATTACGGTTTCGCGGAACCGGGCACGATTCAGGACTCCACCTATGATCCCGCCGCCGCCGAAGCGCTGCTGGACGAGATGGGCATGAAGAAGGGCGCCAATGGCATGCGCACCGCCCCCGATGGCAGCAAGTTCTCCTTCCTGATCGAGGTTGGCGCGGAAGCCCCCGACATCGTGCCTTACAGCGAACTGCTGGTCGAGTTCTGGAAAGCCATCGGCCTGGACGCTTCCATGAAGCGCATCGAATCCTCTCTGGTGGGCAACAAGAACGCCGCCAACGAGCTGCAGGTTCGCGTGATCTGGACCCACACGCCGCTGTGGTACATGCAGGACTGGGGCTTTGACGGCATCGGCCGCAGCTGGAACATCTGGAAGAACAACATCAAGACCGCGGAAATCACCAACGCGGACGGCACCAAAAAGCAAATCGACGTGAAGGGCGTGGAACCCCCGCAAGCCATCAAGGACTTTATGGCTCTGAGCGACTCGCTGCTGCAGGTTTCCCCCGATGACGCCGTGAACAAGGTGTGGCCGCAGCTCAAGCAGAGCATGCACGACAACTATTGGTATCTCACTCCTCTGCAAAACATCAAGCAGCCCATGATCGTCAACGCGAAGATCGGCAACGTCCCCAACGAGGATTGCGTGGCCATCGCCGCGGACTTCTCCGGCGAGCAGTTCTTCTACAAGAAATAATTCGCCAGCCTGCCGATTACAAATAGTACAAGACTATATCTGCAGACACATGCTCCGTGGTTGCC
>JAEYPH010000094.1 GCA_023410875.1 Bacillota bacterium
GAAGTGTACTACTGCTGCCGTCGCCTTCACTCCTCCCTTGACTACCGGACCCCGAAAAACCGTGATATTCAGCGCATGACAGAGCATACCCGCCGTTTACGGTGTCCTGCTTAAGGGGTACGGTCCAGTTCACCTTCGCCACGGTGGCAATGTTGCCGCCGCCGTCTCCTCGATCTCCGGGATCGCCAGCGTCACGCCCGCGTCGAACACGACGACAGCGCAGTGCTGCGGGTTGGCCGCGATGATCCGGTGTGCCAGCATTTTGTCATCGTAGAAAAGCAGGGCGATCTGGTCAAGGGTATCGCCCTGCGCCGTCACATACTCAGTTCCCAAAAGCCACCCTCCTCTGTGCGAATCCGTGGGCTTCCAGCACCGCCTCGAAGTCTGGTATGGCAGCCTGTACGCCGCGCTGCGCGTCCTCGCGCTCCGTGCCGGTACCCCCCAGTACGTTGACGATGATCTGCACCGCCATTTGCCCCGCGCCGCCCAGCATCTGCCGGGTCTCGGTGTTGTTGTAGACCGTGCTGCGGGGCGGTACGTTCATCAGCTCGGGGCCGTTTTCGCCGACCAGCGAGAGCCCGCCCGGGGCGCTGGCGATGCCAGCCGCATATCCGGGGATCGTCGGGATGTTGGGGATGTTCGGGATTTTCAGGTTGATGCCCAGTTGGCTCAGCGGCTCCAGCAGCTTGTTGATCGGGCCGATCAGGATTGTGTTCAGCGCGTTGACAACAAGGTTCCCGGCGGCAACCAGCCCGTTTACGATGGCCTTGAGCATGCTCAGCCCCAACTCTCCCCAGTTGATCGCGCCCAGCGCCGGTCCCAACGCCTCAAAGAGCTGCTGCGGAAAGGTCAGCAGCAGCGGGATGCTGTCGAACAAAGCCTGTCCGACAGCAAGTATGATCTGCGGGATTGCCGCAATGAGTGTGGGCAGACACTGGATCAGCGCAGCGATCAGCTGAGCTATGATCTCTGCCCCGGAGCCGATCAGCATGGGAAGCGCCGTTGTCAGCGCGTTGACGACCGCCAGCAGGATCTGCGGCACCATGGCCACGAGCTGCGGCAGCGCCTGTATGATGCCCATGGCCAGCTGCACCAGGCACTGGATGCCGGCCTCCAGGAGCAGGCCCAAATTCGCGCCCAGCCAGTCCACGAGGGATCGCACGAGAGATACCACGATCGGTACCAGTTTCGGCGCGGCTCTCAGCAGGCCCACAGCCAGCTGCGTCACGCAGTTGAGCGCGGCTGTCAGGAAAGCAGGGCCATTGTTGGCGATGATGGATATCACCGCGTCCACGAGCCCAAGCGCGGCGTCTGCCAGCATTGGCAGCACCATCGGCAGCAGGCCGACAATCGCGGAGATGATGCCTGTCACGGCGGAGATCAGCGTCGGCAGCGCTTGCGGGATGGCCTGCACCATCATCCAGGCAAAGCCGGTGATCAGCTGAATACCGGCATCTGCCAGCATTGGGCCGTAGGTCACGATGGCGCTGACAAGGCCGGTCAGCAGCGTGCGCGCCATCAGCAGCAGCGCCGGGATCATTGCGGGCGCTTGGGCAGACAAGGCGCTCACCATGGCCAGCACGCCGCCCACCAGCGCCGTCGTGAATTGCGGCATCACCGACACGATGCCGGTTATCAGGCCGGGCAAGATCGAGCTGGCGATTTCAATCGCCTGCGGTGCCATGGACGCCGCGGTCTTGAGCACATAGCGCAGGCCATATGAAATGCCCTGCGACGCCTCCGCCCAGTTTCCGGTGTCGAAGCCCTTGTTGAAGGCCTGAAGGATGCCCAGGAAGGCGGGCTGGAACTTTGATCCCATGGTGTTTCCCAGCGTCTCGATGTTCATCTGGGCCACGCGCAGCTGGTTTGGGAACGACGTGGCCAGCGTGCGCCCGAAGTCGCCCTGGGCGTCCGCCGTGACCTTCATCAGGTAGTTGTATCGCAGCATCGTCTGCTGCGCCTGGCCCATCTTGGCATACGATGTCTTGATGCCCTGCGACAGCGCGAAGGCCTGCAGGTTCGCCACGGACAAGTTGATGCCCAGCTGCTTGAGCGGCTCGGTCTCGCCCGCGATGCCCGCACGGATTTTTTCCCACGCGTCGCCGGCTGCCAGGTTGTAAAAGCTGGACATGTCGCCGGACAGCTGCACCAGCGACCGGGACATGATGTTTGCGTAGTTTTCTGTAACGCCGGAGCTCTTGAGCATGGCCCCCATGGAGCCCGACCACATCATGGCGTTCAGCTGCGAGATTCCGGCGCTCTTGGCCGTCGTCAGCGTCCAGTCCTTGATGGCCTTGGCCGACGTTTTGAAGGTCTGCTCCACGACGTTCTGGCTCTCGGCCAGCGCCGACGACTTCTCGGCCAATTTGTATGCGCCCACGATCGTTGCCGCGGCGACAAGGCCCACGGCCCCGATGCCCACGGCGGCGATCTTTGCGGCGCCGGCGGCGGCTGCGAATCCGGCCTGCACGGCGCTGCCCATGACCTTCGCGCCAGATGCGATCTTGCCGAACACGTTGCCGATGTTCCCGCCGTGGGTTTTGGTCGCCGCGTTGGCGGCCTTGACTTGTTTCTCCAGGGCGTCGATGTTTTTGTTGACCGCCTGAATGACTTTGAGCAGCGACGGGTCCAGTTGGCCCCCTACCGATATAAGGGTCTCAAGTTCCTTTGCCACTGCTCATCGCCTCCTTGTTCAGCTCGATCAGCCTGTCGCGCAGATCAAAGAGCTCCACCAGCGGGATCTCATCGCACGCGATGTAGCTGGTGGAGCTCAGAAATGATATCGTTGCCTTAGCGTCCCGGATGGCGGCGCTGCCTACGATTCCGCCGAATCGTTTTGAAAAAAAGCCATGGTTTCCCCGGCCAGCCTCCTCATGTCCTTGGGGTGCAGTGCCCATGCGTCCTCGGGCGCAAGGCCGGCGGCCAACGCCCCGACAATGCCGTTGTAGGTCTCATCGGTTGCGGCCAGTACCACGATGTGGTTGCGTGCTTGCACGAACTTCTGCGCCCGGTCCATCGTCCCGTTGTTCAGGCTGTCGAAGTCAGGCTCCAGCGTCTTGACCTCTTTGCCGTCAACCATGATCGGCTTGTAGAGTTTGATTTCCATAGGGCCTCCTTAGTCCAGGAAGGAGCGGATATTTTTCGTGAGATCCACACCATTCACAATGAACTTGCTGTTGAGCTTGTCGATTTCGGTGATGGCCTTGCCGTCGATCTCGTCCTTGTAGTAGGTCAGGGCGATGTCCACCGTCACGTCCGATGTGGCGTTGGTCTCCACCTTGCCCGGGTTGCGCTTCTTGGGCGTGCCCACCATGATCGCACGATGACGCACGTAGTCCATGCTGCCGTTCGCTTGATTGTGGGCGTCGGTGAACCAACGCACCTCGAACTTGCGCGGGCGGGGGATGCCGATGGCGGCGAAGTGCTTGCTGTCCACGCGCCCGGCAATCGTCGCCGTCAGCGCGGCCATGGCGAACAGCGAAGGGATCTCGACCTCGCCCAAGATGCCCGCACCCTTGATCGCATCCGCGCCAAACTCGATGGACGGCAGCTGCACGCTCGTGGTGTCCATCAGCGGGATCATCTTTCCGGCGCTCTCGAAGGCGACGGAATACTGGATAACCTTGTTGTTGATCATCGCTTACCTCCCAGCGACGAGCGAACCGTCGCGCATCACACTGAACTCCAGCGCGGTCATGGGCGGCACATCGTTGTAGCGCACCGCGTACTTGAAGCGCCCGGCCACCGTTTCGCTGCCTGCCGCGTCATAGGCGATATCCGCGCCGCGCAGTGCACCCATGGCCACCAGACCGTTGAGCCACGGCTGGGCGCTGTCCACGACGGACTGGATCTGCCGGTCGTTGCCGGGGTCGTCCACAGCGTTCAGGTAGCTCTGCTGCAGCGTGTTGCCCAGGTACAGGCGCATACACACGGTGCTGTCGAACATGTCCTCGGGCGGGATGTCGGCCTCATTGGCATAGGCATAGTTGCCCATGTGAGCGCCCCACAGCCGCCACTGGCCGCCCACGCGGTTCAGCGTCGTGATGCCCACGGCGTTCAGGTCGTTGGCGTCGGTCTCGACCATGGGCACGGCGGTGCCGTCGGCCAGCACGGGCCCGGCGCTGTCCACGTCCTTGTTGGATGGGCTCTCGAACGGCACGTTATCGCGGGCCTGCCAGACGCGCTGGAAGCCCACGACTGCCAGCGTGGACATGTGATAGACCTTCCCGCCCAGCGCGGACATAGGCCAGCACGCCTTGGCGATCTCGCTCGTGTAGCCGTTGGTGGCCTTCCATGCCTTGGCGGCGGCGCGGGTCAGCGTCGTGCTGGCGTCAATGTCCACAGCGACGATACAGCGCCACTTGCCGCTGATTGCCGCAGCCTTGGTGACCATGGCCGTGTATACATCCGGCAGCTGCGACCAGCCCGGCGCGGCGATGATGCCGGGTATCAGGTCCAGCGTGGAATAGATCAGGTCGATGGCCTCCAGGCCCGTGCGGGTTTCGTCGGATTCCACGGCGCCCACGATGTCGGTGTCCTCGACCGCCGTGATGTCCAGCGTGGAATAGGTAACGGTCACGGTGCCCAGGCCGGCCACGGTCTTGTCCGTGATCTTTACCTGGTAGCGCCCGCTCTTGAGCGCGTATTCCACGGCGAAATCAGTACCCAGCACCTTGCCCTCGATCTCAACGCTGTCCAGGATCACGGTTTCCTTGTCGATCCATGCGACCTTGGCGACCGGCGTGATGGACGTGCTGCCCTCTTCGTCGATGTGCAGTTCCGGGTCGAAAACGTTGATGCAGATGATGGGTCCGACCGGACCCAGGCCGCCGTCGAAGTGTGCCTTCATCGCCTCGCACAGCGTGAACTTGGCCCAGTCATCGGAGTAGCCCAGCATCGCCCGGGCGTCGGCCATGGACGTCAGCACGACCGGCACATTCACCAGCGGGCTGGCCGTCAGGTTGACCGGCGCGGTGCCGATGTACACCGGGAGCGCGAACACGCCCTCGGGCACGGCGGCCGGAGACGACGGCACATATTCCGCGTAAGTACCGTGTTTGTATGGCATTGTTTCACCTCAATTCAAAGTCAGGAAGTTGTCCGGCACATCCATCTGCGCCGGCGTGGTCGCGATCTTGGCGTCGAAGGACAGCCAGCCATACCAATAGGGGTATGGCTGGTCCTGGTACATGCCCCAGCGCACCGGCGGCTGTATGGTTATGTGCCGCAGCACCGGGTGGCGCAGCAGCGCCCGCTTGATGCGCTCGATGACCAGCAGCAGGTCGATGTAGCCCTGGTTGTTCAGGTCTTTCGTGCCGTCCGGGCGCGTTGTGCCGGTGGAGTAGGTGCCCACCGTGACCATCAGCGACACCGTGGCATCGGTGCCGCTGTCGATGCCGCCGGTCTCATCCAGGCCCACGACCACGCGCGGCGCAATGTAGCCCGAGCCGTATGCGCTCATGTCGGCGTTGCGTGGCGGTGCGTGGCCCACGTCCACAGCCAGCGGCACCTTTGGGTCGCCTGCTTCGGCTTCCGCCGCTTCCAGCAGCAGGTCCGCTGCGGCGGCCCGTATCGCGTCGGCCACGGAGTTCATCGCATCCAGCGTCGTCATGCTTACGCCCCTTTGTTCAGAATAATCTCGTACATGCCGTCCTCTTCGCGCACATCGGCTACGGTGTACGGCTTGCCGTCGAAGAGCTGCTTCTGGCCCTTTACGATGGGGATCGCGAAGACTGCCGCCGACACGAAATACAGCAGCTCGCCGATGTAAAGGCCGTCGTATTCCCGGCTGGCCCTCTCGGTCAGCCGCTGCTCATCCACGATGGCGGTGATGGGCTCCGGGCCGTGCCCTGGGCGGTACTGGATCTGATGGAGATCACCAAACTCATCAACACTCAGGAACACGGCCCGGTCGTTTGAAACTTGTTCTTTGAAGCCCATGGGTTTATCCTCACACCTTGAGAACAAGCCAGCTGTCAACCATGTTCGGGGCGGGGAGCGGGCGGCTCTGCAGCGCCAGGTATCGAGCCACCGGGTTATGTTCCAGCCAAGTCTCCGGAGTACGCTCGCCGATGACGGAGCGAATGCCGCCGGGTACGGTCTCGTCTGCCACGGCCATCTCGCCGTAGTAGATCGCGAAGCCCGCGTCGGTGCCAATCAGCAACACCGTGCCGTCGGGCACCATGGGCTTTTCGACGTTGTCCTGGTCGTCCACATACCACTCGTCGTAAATATAGATGGACAAGTTGAGCTTGGGGATGTAGCCGCCATAGGTGATGCCCTGCGGAAGCACCGTCGGGTTAATGACGGCCAGCGTCAGGTTTTTCGCGTCCAGCACCTCCAGCACGCTGGCGCATGCGACGAACTCGTTGTAGGCATCGCGGGCCATCAGCGCCACGTTGGGTCTACGGAAGCCGCTCTTTACGACGGCCTGCTGGGCCTTCTCCAGGTCAACAAGCGGCGTGGCTGTAGCTTTTGTGCTCCATACTGCGCCGTATCCGGAAGTGGTGCCGCAGGTCGCCTTCTGTGTAAAACCGAAGTCGATCTCGTAATCCACATCCTCGCCTTTGACGGGGATTTTTCCGGTGAACAGCGCCTGAGCGCACATCCACTCGACGCGGCGGTCGTTCATGCTGTTGAAATCCGCCATGACCTCTGCCATGCGGATAATGGAGCGGTCGGCCATGGTCAGGCCGCTGTTCTGGATACCTTCTCCCATCACGCGAACCTGCAGATCATCCAGCGTGGTGGTGTCCTTGGGGCACAGCATGGGAGTATCAAAGCTGTTGGTCTGGAACCCCTGCTTGCCGACACCCTTGGCCGCGCCTTTCGGGTTAACGAACGGCGACATCCGACGCTTGCCTTTGTAGAAATCCACATCGGCCTTGGTGCCGGCGATGGGCTTGCTGCGGGGGAAAAACGTGTTGGTCAACCAGCGGTGGTTTGGCGGCAGCGCGCGCACAACTTCGTCAAGCGTCCTGGGATCGAAAATGCTGATAGGCATGTCTATATTTCCCTCCTCATTAGTCGGTTACGCCGGCAGGATGGCCCGCAGGATGATGCCCTGCTTGGCCAACACAAAGCGGTTGTCGTCGGCGTCGCTTGCACCGCCGAAGCCCACGGAGCCCTCGTCGAACACGCCGGAAATGTAGGCGGTGATCTTGGCAGTCTCGCCGCTGCCGGTCGTCACGTCCTCTGCGGCCACGGTGTAGACAGAGAAGATGTTGGCGGTGCCCGCCGGAGCCACGAAGGTTTCCGCGGCAGTCACGGTGATTGCGCCGTCACCAGTGTCGGCCACATTTTCGGTCACAGCGCCGTCGCCAGTGTCGGCTTCGGGCGTCATCGCCAGTTCCAGCAGGTCGCCGCGGGCGATGGTCTGGCTGGCGCCCACGGTCACAGTCACGGGCACTACATCGCCCTGGATCAGGTTGTCACGGGTCAAGGTCTCGGTCGTCATATCCGTTCCTCCAGTCTCTTACCGCTGGGGCCTGTAGCCCTGCAGCGCGTTCTTGGCAATCTCGCCGACGCGGCTCAGCGCAGCCTTGTCCTGCGCGCCCTTGTTCTTGCCATCCGTCGGGTCCCCGGCGGCACCGGGCACCAGGTTGGCGTTGCTATCGTCGGCGTCATCTTCGATCGCCTTGACATAGCCCTTGTTCAGGAACTTGCCTTCCTTGACTGCCTGCAGGGCCACGGTGTTTGCGGTTGCCTGGGTGTTGGTGAACTTGGCCGTGTTGATCAACTCCGGGGCAACGGTGTTGGCCAGCTCGTCGATGGCCTGGATGCGGGCCCGCTCAGCGGTCGCACCGGCGGCGCTGGCGGCGGTTTCGATCTGGTTCACCAGGTCGGGGTGCTGGGATCTGAGTTCGTCCAAAGTCATGACTTTTTTAACCTCCTCGGGTTTTGGTGTGGTCGTATTTGTTGCGGGCTTTTGCCCGGCCTGCGCCGAAAAAGAAGCGACCACCTTCTGCGGCAGCCACTCCATGTCGAACCCCACGCCACGCCGTTGATGACCAACCGGTTGCCATCGATCACCGCCGACGGCTCCGCCTCTTTCTGGAACATCAGCTTATCGGCAAAGCCTTCGGCCACAGCCTCCTCGCCGGTGTACCAAGTCACGGCGTTTATGAGCTTTTCGATTGTCTTCCGATCTTTTCCGGTGCGCTCGGCATAGGCGATGATGATGCCCTGTTTGATCTTGCCGAGATACTCGGACATCTCGTCCAGCTCATGGTCGTAGTAGTATCCAACCAGCCCCACCAGCGGCTTGTGCACCATGATGAAGGCGCTGGCAGGAATGAGCCGTTCGCCGGCAGCCTGCACGATTCTGACTGCCGCGGATGCCGCGATGCCGTCCACCTTGGCGACAATATACGCCGGATGGTCACGCAGATTCGTTGCAATGGCTTCTGCCGCGAACACATCGCCACCGTCGCTGTTGATGCGCACCGTGATGCGGCTTACATTGCCCAGTGCCGCCAGGTCCGCCAGGAACTGCTTGGGTGTGACTTCATCGCCGTACCATGTCGTCTCGGATATGACACCATACAGCAGCAGTTCCGCTTCGCCGTCTGCGGTGTTGCGGAACTGCCAGAATTTCTTGCCCGGCTGCCGGTTGCGCGTCGGCAACACCGGCGGCGCCCCGGCCATCACCAGCCGCTCAAACAGACGGTGCGTTACCTTGTCCACCGCCGTTCACCCCTTTCATCTGTTCGTTTTCCCGCTGCAGCTGTCGCACGTTGCGGTCGAAGTCGCCGCCTGTCAGCTGCATCGTTTCTTGCTCACGTGTGGAGAAGCCGCCGTCTACGCGCATTTGTGCGGCTTTCACTTCCTTAATCGGATCAAGCTGCCCTTGGGCCGGTCCGTTCCACTCGGCGCGACACCATGCTTTGCGAACCAGCGGATCGCCCCAAAAGCCCGGCGCGCTCACGCGGCCACGGGCCACTGCTTCGGCCAACCAGCGCTCATAAACGGGCTGGCAGTAATCGTTGGCCAGCCAAGTGCGGCGCATGCGGAACATCTTCCATGCTTCCAGCAGCGCCGCGCGGCTCGCTGAATAGCTGTCTCCAAACTGTTTGAGCAGCAGATCCCGCGGCACCTCCAGCGCCGCGCCCACCTGGGCGGCCAGCGCGTCCACGAAGCCCGTGAAGTTCGCGTTGGGTCTGGCTGGGTTTGCGAATGTGATGTCCTCGCCGGGCTGCAGGATGTTGATGGCCCCGTTGCCCATCTCATAACTGCCAGGCTCGTTGGGCGCTACCTGCTGGTCCGTTGGCAGCATGTTCCCCAGCGGGTTTGGACTGTTGTCCGGCGCTTCCGACTTCACGAAAGCCGTGAAGAGCCCGCTGACCACTGCGGCCATCAGCTCCGCTTCGGTGTAGCGGGTGATCTGCTTCAAAGCCTCCACAACCGGGGCCAGGAACGGCACACCGCGGCGTTGCTCCGCCCGTTCGCTTTCCATCAGGTGCAGGATCATGCGCTCGCCCGTGGCCGCACCGAACGCCTCAACACGCTTCCATTCCAGTGGCTCAGCGCTGTAAAACGCCGCCGGATACCCACTGCAGATGTGGTATGCCACGGTTGCGCCGGTGGCCTTGTCGATTTCCACGCCGGATACGATGCGGTTGCCGTCGCTGGTCTGGCCTTCCATGAGCCAGTTGGCGGTGGTGGCCGTCATCAGCGCGCTGGGCGTGGATACCCGGTCGGCCTCGATCAGGTGCAGCCGCAGCGCGTATGGCATCTGCGGCGCCGGGGGCTCCACCTTGAATACGCAGAAGGCATCGCCGTTCATAAGCCAGCCCAGCTGCGCCAGCTGCTGTAGCTCGTAGAAGTCGTTCAGCCGCAGCGCATCGCACAGCACGCTGTCGGCCCACAGGCCAAACTCCCGCTCCACATGCTGTTCCCAGGCGTCGGCCTGCTCCGGTGTCAGCCCCAGCACGTCCACATCAACACGGCTTTTCAGCCGCAGTCCTGAGCCCACCACGTTGGTTCGCGTGGTTCCAAGCGCCGATCTGCCGATAGGCGCGTTCATCCACAGATCCCGGCACCGGGCGCGCAGCGTCGGCAAGTTCCAGTCGATGTCCTCCTGCGGGTTGTTGGCCGTGGCCCTCCAGCCCTTCATGGATTTTTTCTCGTGGCTGGCCCCGCCGTCGCCGTAGCCGTAGTTCAGCACCTTCATGGTTTTGCGGGCGGCAGCCCTGCGCAGTGCCGTCACCGGGGCGACGATCTCTATTGCCCAGTCAATGAAGTTCATGGCCGTCGCTCCTCTCAGATGTCACGGGGGATCACACCAATCATGCGGATGCCGCCGCGCCCGGCGGCCTTGCGCTCCTCGGCGGCGATCTGCTTCTCCAAGTACTCGATCATCTCCGTGACCTTGTAGAGCTGGGCGCGGTCCAGCCGGCGGCTGCCGATCTGGTAGCTTTGCGCGCCATCCAAGATCGCGTTCTCTGCGGCGCGGTATTGCGTCAAGCGCGACCGAAGGTCTTCCAGCCTCGTTTGCGGCATTTTCTCACCCGATTTCATGGATATTTGCATCAAAAAAGGCCGGATTCTCAATGAAATCCCGCCCGTTTACAGCGATATTCCCCTGGAAACAACCCCCCGGCGGGGCTGCTGCCGCGGCTGTTGCGCCGCCTTTGGCTCGTTCATGCCCTTCAATCGGGCCTCCAATTGATCAAAATAGGCCTCCCGCGCACCGTCAGGAGCCAGAGCAGAAAGCGCGGCCATGGCATAATTGCGGCAGTCCAGCGCCTCGTTGGCGATGCCCTCGCGAATTTTTTGCCAGCCGTCCACGATCTTGCCGTTTTTCTTGCGCTTGATCTTTTTCTCGGAGAGCAGGCCTTCGAAATAGGCCCTGTCGTAGCCGCGCTCCCACGTGCTGCCGTCCGGCCGGCTTTCGTCCTTCGGGAAGTGGCAATACTTTGGCGCGTCCTTCTCCTTGATCCGAAGGCTGGACAGGATGCGCTCTTTGCCCGCATCCACGCCGATCATATACAGCGCCGCGTTGAAATCGTTGTTGCGACTTGGCAGGCGCGTGTACGCGATGCCGTCGCCGCCCTGGCCTTTGATGGCGAAGATGCGACGCGCCTCGTTGATCTTGCAGAACTGGTAGACCTCTTTGGTGAAGTGGCCACCGCTGTCGATGAACGTGATCATGATCGGCAGCCTAGGTGCGTCCGGATTGGCAAAACTCCATTCCTTGGAGAGCACCGCGTCAAGGCGCTCCCACGTGTTGCGCTCGTCGGGCTTGCCCGGGATGAAGCCTTTGTAAATCCCCCAACTCACAGCCTGGTGTCCCCAGCCGACGATCTCGTATTCCAGGCGGTCGTCCTGGGTGTCTACACCGCAGGTCAGCAGCAGCACGCCCTCGGGCAGCTCAGCGCCGTATGCCTCTCGGCGGTCCAGCAGGAAGTCCTCACTCTCGATCTCGCCGCGGTCCTCCCACGATTCGCCCTTCAGCGTGTTCGCGAAGACCTTGAGCTTTTCGGGGTCGCCCTTGGCGTATAGAAACTCCAGCGCGATGCTGTCCCATGAGCTCCACGGACTCATAAAGGCGTTCAACTTGAAGCTGCGCACCTTCACGCTGGCGGGGTTATCGGCTATCCACTGCGCCGGCTGGCGCTTCATAGTGTGTTCGGTTTGCTCCTCGCCGCAGTGCGGGCAGCGCCACCGCACATTGCTCACCGTGTAGGTGGTCCTGCGGCCGGCGGTGACTCGCTCATGATCGAAGCGGATCTGCTCGAAAACGATGTATTCCATCGTCCCGCAGGCCGGGCAAGGCGTCATCCAGCGCTCTTGGCTGCCTTTCTCGTACTCATCCTCGATGCGTGAGCTGCCCATGATCGTGGGCGTGGAGCAGTAAAAGAGCAGGCGGTTCCAGAAGGTCGTCGTGCACCGTTCGGCCAACATCAGCGGGTCGCCCTCGGTGCCGGCGCTGTCCGGGAAGCGGTCAATTTCGTCTGCCAGCAAGAATCGAATAGGGCGGCTGGCCAGTCCCGCCGGGCTGTTGGCGCCGCCCATGGCCAGAAAGCCGCCCGGGAAAACCTTCATCAGGATCGTGTTGTTCAGGTCGCGGGTTTTGCTGTCGGCGACCTTGCCGGCCAACACTTCGGTGTCTCTGATCATCGGGCCAATGCGTCGCTTGCTGTAGTCTTCGGCCATCTCAATGGTCGGCTGGAGCATCAGCATGGGTCCTGGGTCACAGTCTATGAAGCTGCCGATGACGTTGTTAAGGATCTCACTTTTCCCGACCTGGCTGCTTGCCTGTACGACGACCTTTTCCACCCGCGGGTCGCTTGCTGCGTCCATGATTGCCCTTTGATACGGCGCGCGGCTTGTCCGCCACCGGCCCGGCTCCGCCGAGTTCTCCGGGCTTAGCCGCCTTCTTTCGTCTGCCCACTGGCTTACCGTCAGCTTGGGCGGCGGTGCCACCGCTTTTTTCAGCACCCGCCTCAGCAGGCTCGCCGTTATCTGTTGCATTGCTCACCTCGGAAAACTGCGCCGGGTCGTATTCCGAGAGCTCAGCCAGCGCTTCGCTTGTCGCCGCTTCCAGCACCCCGGATATCTCGGCGATGGTTTCCATGCCAACGATCTGCGGCGCCAATTTGCTGGGCATGCCCATGATGCGGGAGCGGAAGTTCATCAGCATGCCGGTCCATACCATCTCCACATCGCCGGCCATGTGAATCTCGCCCTTGGTCCTGGCCAGGTTGATCTCGGCCAGCTCGCGCTTGGCCTTTTCGTGTAAGGCGCGCTCGGTCTCAAAGTCCACAGCCGCCGCGCCCACAAAGCGCTTGCGGTAGAACCGCTCCACGCTGGCCGGTATGTTATACAGACCGTTGGCCTCGCGGGTAAGTGCACCCTCTTTGGTCAGCTGCTGCACCCGCCGCGGCCCGGTAAAGCCCAGGATGTCGGCCAGCTTTTCGGATGTGTCAAAGTATGGTCCGCTCATGTGCCTCCGCCCTTCTTCGTGAGCTTGCCGAGTCGGAAATCCATTTCATGTTGGAAGCGCTTCATCAACACCTCTCCTGCCTTCTTATTGACCTCTTCCTTGGCATCGTCGTTGAGCATCTGCGCAACACTCAGTGTGTGAAGCGGAGTAACCGGCGAATGGCGGCTTGGTCCCTGGCGGAACCACAGTTGCGTTTTCTGCTTGCGGGCGTTGGTCGTCGGCAGGAAAACGCGCCTGGTGAATGTAGCTGTCTTGCCCTTCTTGATGGACGTAGCAATGCTGTATCTGCCCACCGACTTCGGCGGCCTGTGTGCCGGAACAATTTCAAAGTGGTGGTAGATCGTCTGCAGCGACCCGCGCAGGCGCAGCGTGATAACGAGGTTGTCCAGCGTTGCGTTCTTTGCGACGGCAATACTTTTCTTCACGTCGTCCGCTTCAACCACATACCTTTTCCGGATGCTTTTTGCAATTTGTGATTTCGCAGAGTCAACAGCTCTTTTCGCAGCTGCCTGCATTGCGCCGTTGGCCGCTTTGCCGAACTCTTTCACGGCCTTTTTAGCCGCTTTTGCTCCATCGATCTTGAGCGTGACAGCCTTGGCCACAGCGCACCACATCCACTCCAAACGAACGAAAAACGTATTTTACCTCATACCTAGACGACTATTGGGCTTGGCAACCGCCACACCAGTAAAAAAATCCCCTGGGAGGACCCGTTATCCACAGCCTTTTACACACGTAGTGTGTAATGCACAGGTTCCGCCTGTGTATAACCCTGCTCAGACCCACGCACTTATTGATTTCGTTTGTCGTCCGTCGATCTGTGCATGAATTTCGCTAGCTCTGCACCGCGTTTGTCTGCAAAGCAGCATGCCCCCAAATCGCAATGTCCCGGCCTTGCTTTTGTGGTCTTGCCCCTGCGACGGCGGCGCTTTCTGCTGCGAACGTAATGCTCACATGTATCACAGCGTGGAGTTTTAACCCAGGAGATAAGCCGCCCATCAGAGCTGAGCTCACTGTCCTCGCGCATGGAGCACCTCCATAAACTGAGGCAATAGGAAAAGGCGCCCATCTCTGGACGCCTTTGGACGGTACCAATATAGCACGTTTTAGTGTGACATTGTGTGACATCTTTCAGGTTTGGATATTCTTTCCATAGCCGAATCAAAGATTCTATGGCATTGCCTCACCGAGTATCCCATCACAGCGGCGACCTCCTCCCACCGCATTGCACTGATATACCTCAACCGCATCACCATACGATGTTCGTCTGGCAGCTGTTCAAGTGACTTTTCGGCCTGGATGGTTCTGTACTCGCTGTCGATCATGGTTTGTGCGATGCTCATCTCCAGATCGACGATAGTTGATGCAAGCTGCGCCATCTTGTCATGGGCCTTTCCAGATCCACCGCCGCCGCTCCCCAGCTGGGAGTTGAGCCCTTCTGCTGCCGACTTGAGCCTGGCCAGGCGCTCACTGTAGTAGTCGCTCTCCATGCGGCGGTACCGCGCCGTGCGAAGATCATCCAATGCGCTCATACTCCCTCAACCTCCTTCTGCCAGATCGTCAGTTCCACCCGTGGCCGCTCCCGGTCTATGTCCACTTCCATGTCCCTCAGCAGAGATTGCTTGTCATCACCGGTGTAGTAGATGTCGTTGACCGATGGCGGGATCGGCAAGGTCACGGTCATGGGCCGGTTGCATGGCTCCGGCTGCGCCATCAAGTCAGCCTTGAGCGCCTTTCGCATCTGTGGCGTCATGGTCGCGCTCCCTTCCACCCCTTGGCTCCACCGTCAGGCGGCCCTGGGGGGTTGCCCCTGGGCCTGACCCGGCGCATTCGGATGTGCACATACGCGCCTCCGACATAGTCGCTGCGCTTGATGGAGATGTCGTTGACGATGCAGCCCGGCTCCCGGCGCTCGATCTGTGCGCGGAGCTCTGCGTCATCAACGATCCCGCGCTCAATGCCTCGTTTGGTGATCTTTCGATCAGAGTACGTGACCTTTGGCTTTTTCAGGTTCCGGCTGCAAATCCAGAGACGTTCCCCTGGCTTTCCTTGGCCCTGTGTCTTTGCAAAGTAACGTGCCAGCCCTTCGAGGCCATATTCATCCGGCTGGGTGCGGTTTGCATTGGCTCGTCCCTTTCCCCAGAGTTGTTCCGCCACATCGCGTGGCATGCCTGACATCACAATGTGGTTATGAACGCGCACTTTTCGACCGTCCCTTATATATTCCGGGTTGTACATGTAACGAAGCTCTGGAAGACCCTCCTTCTTGCGCCAGCGCTTGACCCTACGAAGGTATGCCTGCATGTCCCGCATGGCTTCCTCCCGTGTGGATGGTTGCTTGCCCGCATAGGTGAGGGTGAGGTAGATCCCGTCTTCAGTAAAGTTGGCATTCATCAATCCCACCAGTTTCTTTCGTGCGTTCTTCTGGTTCTGCAGGCGTTGGGCCTGCTCTGTTGGCTGTGCTCAGCAGGCATTTGTGGTCGCCTCCTTCTCCAGCCGCCGCTCCCATGGCCGGCTGCCGGTCTCCAGCCACATCTTCATTTCTTGGTCCGTGATCGGTACCGGTTCCGAGTCCACACAGCGCAGTTCCTCGCCGGTGTCCAGGTTGTAGGTGACCGTGCGGATGGTGATCGCGTAATCCATGGTGTCCTCCTAATCCCTCGGCGCGAGCAGCAGCGTGAAGGCTGCCTTGATGAGCGCCGTGATCGCCTTGTTGACCTCTTCCCACTTTGCACCCTCAGCGCTGTCGATCAGGCCGTCGGCGCATACGGTCACCATCTGTGACTGCTGGGCCATGTAGTTGCCGGCGGCGCAGATCAGCGAGAGGGCCGCCTGGCTCAGCGTCTTATCGTCAAGTGGCGGCAGGAAGCGCCGTGCGACCGGGTTGTTCTGCAGGTGCTGGTAGCCAAGCAGCGGCGCCTTGTACAGCTCCATCATCTTGGCTGCGATGTCGTCCGGTACCGGTGCTCCGGCTTCATATCCCGCCAGCGTCCTGGGCGCAACACCCAGGAACTCCGCTGCATGTTCCTGAGTAAAACCCGCATTTTTCCTGCAATTTTGGTACACAAAGCAGCAGTTCTCCGTCATGGGAAGCCCCTCCAAAATTTGGTTATGATGTTATTGTCAAAAGGAAGTCGTGAAGACAGGAGGTGATCAGGATGCAGTTTCGTCGTAAAAGAGCTTCCAGTCGAAGCCCACCAAAGCTGCAATCTTCTTTGCAAGCGGTGGACGTGGGGTACGATCACCGGTTTCATACTGCGCGATAGATGATTGAGCCACCTGTACTAGGTCGGCGACGGCCTGCTGACTCATTCGCTTTGCTTCTCGCGCTTTAATCATGAAATTGCGCTCGTAAATTCCCAAAGTAAGTACCACAGTAGGAAGGCAGTAGAGTTTACCTTGAAAAACGACCGGAACTCAATATGAGAAACGATAAATAATGAAGCAAAAATGCAATACAGATTGTCTGTGTTATG
>JAEYPH010000120.1 GCA_023410875.1 Bacillota bacterium
GTGTAGCCTACGGTGTTGGAGTTGGCGATGTTATGTCCGGTCAGGTCGATGTTGAGCTGGCTGGCATACAGGCCGGTCCTGGCGATCTCAAAGCCGTAAAAAGTGGAACGCATGGCTACACCTTCCTGTCCAGCAGCCGCGTGCGCTGCGGCAGCCGCTGCATATCCCCGGCGCTGCCATAGGTGGGCGCGGCGGTTTCCCGGGTGGCGCGGTTCAGGATAAACTGGATGTAATCCATGTTCATTTCCAGCAGTTTGCGGTTCATGTCGTTGTATTGCACCTGCTTTTCCACCAGGGCGGTCAGCTCCTCGCGCAGCTTGCTCAGGAGCAGCTTCTGCTGCCCATGGGCATGCTCAATGACGGTGGCCAGGCGCAGCTCGGTCACTGGCCCGTCCATCAGGCGGGCGAGGTTCTCCACGCAGGCGGTCTGCTTGCGCTCCACGGCGGCGATGCACGCCACGGCCTGCTGCTCCTGCCCGGTGATTTCGTTCAGGGCATCCACATCGCCTGCGGCGATGACGGCGATCTTGCGCTCGGACAAAGCGACCAGCGAGGACTGAATGTCCCTCTGTTCTTCGAGTATGGCGATCAGATTGGTCAATTCCTGCTGCATCTGTTGCACCTCTCCAGGTCGGTCGGGGTCATTTCTTGTCCACGATCTTATCGGCGACCTGGCGGGCGCTGACGATGTAAGCGCCGCTGCGGATGCGATTGCTCAAATCCTCCACCTTGGCGGTGTTGACCGGCTCCGCGTCCCGGGCGGCCTTGAGCGCGTCCATGAAACCCCTGGCTTCGGCGGACAGCACCAGCTTGTCGCCGGGGGATGCCACCGTGGAGGGTTGGGATACGCCGGTGGGCTTGCCGTAATTCTGTATCAGCGTAGCTTTGGTGATGTCATTGATTCTCATGGTCCTCATCCCTTCGCATTGGCGTTGTTACTTCTTCGTGGAGCGCGTGTGCAGCCAGATCTTGCCGGCGTCTTCGCGCGTGCCGCCCGCCGCAGGGCGGGCGCTGCCGCCGGGTTGGCCCGCCTTGGGCTCCTCATGGGGGCCGGCCAGCGACTGCATAATGCCGGACTTGCAGGCTGCGCAGTAGCGCCCGGAGACGATGGCAGCGCCGCACTTGACACATTTGATATCGGCAGAAGCGTTCTTGAGCATAAGCCTTCCTTCGCGGACCAGGAACAAAATGGAGCGCTCATCCACCGATGTGACTTCGGCCAGCTCGTGCAGCGTCAGGTTGGGGTTCTGATCCAGATGGTTGCGTACCGTCAGGTATTTTGTGTCCATCTCCTGCACGCATTGCGGGCACAGGCTGCCCAGGCCCTGGTGCATTTTTTTACAGAATTTACAGTGTTTGATGTTCATTGCATCACCTTATCTGCCGATGCCGGCGGCCGTAGATTCCATCTGGTCGGCGGTGCTGATGGCCCTGGCTAAAATCGAATACGCCTTCTGTGCGCGGATGAGCCTGGCCATCTCCTGCGCGAGGTCCACGTTGGAGCCCTCCTGATAGCCTTGCAACACCCCACCGGTGGCCGGCGTCTGCGCGCCGGCGGCGGGCGTGGCGGCAAAACGATTGCTGCCCACGCTCTGCAGGCCCGAGGGATTAACGAAGGAAGTGACGCCCAACTGGGCCAACACGGCGCCGTTTTGGCGGATGACGCCGGCGGAATCCACAGTCAGGCCATCGGTGCCGTTGGGCAGCGTGATGCGCGCTCCGGCGCTGTCCAGCACATACAGGCCGTCCCCGGTGGTCAGATAGGCCGTGCCACCCTGCTCGCTCACGGTGAACGCGCCATCGCGGGTATAAAACCGATTGCCCGCGCCATCGGCCACGGCGAAATAGCCATCGCCGTCGATCATCATGTCCAGCGGCGCCTCCGTTGCGATCGCAGCGCCGCCGCTCCAATCCCGCTGAAGCGCGGCGATGACGGACCCATAGCCCAAAAGCTGATTGGGCTGCGACTGTATCGTACGGGCCATCTGCGCATAGAGCGCGTCGGCAAAATCCACGCGGCTGGACTTGAAGCCCACGGTG
Source organism: Bacillota bacterium (assembly GCA_023410875.1). Lineage (GTDB taxonomy): Bacteria > Bacillota > Clostridia > Christensenellales > UMGS416 > JAEYRA01. The sequence continues at coordinate 2,041 of JAEYPH010000120.1, forward strand.
TTTATATTGGCCAGATTGTTGGCGATGGTATCGATGTTGGTCTGCTGAGCGGCCATCGCCGTGGCGGCGGAGTAGAGCGCCTGGATCATGTCTGTGACCGTTCCTTTCTAGGCCAATAACGAGGGTTCGAAAAACCTTCGGTTTTTCAAACTTGTGACCGTTCCTTTCTAAGCCAACGGCTTATACCTTCCCGACTTCATTGACGGTCTTCTGCAGCGAATCGTTGAACATGTTGACGATTCGCTGGTTGATTTCGTAGTTGCGCTGCACCTCGATCATGTTCACGGTCTCCTGGGCCATGTCCACATTGGACATCTCCAGGCCGCCCTGCAACACGGCGGCTGTGCCGGCCGTGGGAGCGGCTGTGCTGGCGTAGAGATTGCCGCCGACCTTCTGGAGCGCTTCGGTGTCGGCAAAGCTGACGATCTGCAGCCTGCTTACGCCTGCGGGCGAAGTCACCGTGCCGTCGGGGGCCACGGTGAAATCCTGAGCGCCCACGCGCAAGCGGCCGGTCGTGGAGCGCACGTAATATCCCTCGGATGTGCACAGATAGCCGTTGCCGTCCACCTGAAAGTTGCCGGCGCGGGTATAGCGCAGGCCCTGCGGCGTCTCCACAACAAAAAACCCGTCACCCTCCAGCGCCAGGTCGGCCGTGCGGCCGGTCTGCTCCAGCGCACCCTGGGCGAAGGATGTTACGACCTCATCGAGATGGCTGCCATAGCTCATGGGCCCCACGGTGCGCACATAGGAAGAGCTCGCGCCGCCCAGTTGGGCAATCAGCACGTCGTCAAAGGACCGCATCACGGTGTAGTCCTTTTTGTAACCGGGGGTCTCCAGATTGGCCAGATTGTTGGTCAGCACGTCCATGCGCTTGCGCTGAACCATCATGGCGCCGGAGGCGGCGTAAAGGCCTCTGAGCATGGGAACACCTGCCTAAAACACTTCTTATGACTGGTATATCGGCAGCGAAGGGACACTTCTTAACGAAAAGATAGCAAACAAGCGCGAAAGAGGGGAAGAAAATACAACCTATGACGTTTTCTTGGTTAGCCCATATACGATCAATTTGATTTCGTTGATGCTGACGTCCATGGCCCGGGCGATCTCCTCGGGGGTCATGCCTTGGTCCAGCATCGTGCGCACGATATCGTGGCGGCCGCTGCGGCCGGCCTCGGCCACGGCGTTCTGCGCGCGCTCGGCCTGCTCCTCGCGCTCGGCGCGCTCCAGGCGTTCCCGCACGGCCTCCGCCCGCTGGCACAGCGCCTCCACGGCGGCTAGCTGCTCATCCATGCGGGCGCGCTCGCTTTGCATCTGCTCGCGGGATTGCTCCAGATACCCCTCGAAGCTGTCCATCATGTCTTCGATGTTTTGATAGAGCTTGAACAGGCGCTCCTGCTTGGCGCGCTCGGTGTCCTGCTCGGCCTGGGCGCGCCTGCCCGTCGATCCCGCCCGGCGGTAGAGCACCACCAGCACGCACAGCAGGCCGAAAATGAACAGCGCATAAATGTATGGTTCGTAGCCCATGCCTCTCCTTGGCGCGCTCAGGTCAGCCTGGCGCGCAGCTTGCTTAGTACCTTGGAGTGGATCTGCGACACCCGGGGCTCCGAAACGCCCAGCGTCAGCGCGATCTCCTTCATTGTCAATTCCTCGTAGTAATACAGCGTGACGACCAGCCGCTCGTTCTCGGGCAACCCCTCTATGAGCCCGGCGATGATCTGCTTCATCTCCTGTTTTTCGTAGTTGCGGGTCACCTCGTCGCCGTCACCGGCCAACAGGGAGCTGCCGCTATCGCGGCCCTCGGTCAACTCCTCGATGTACAGGATGTTCAGCGACTGCGACGCCTCCAGCGTGCGCAGCAGGTCGGCCACGTCCATGCCCAGATGGGCGGCCAACTCCTCTTCGGTGGGGTCCCGGTGCAGCTTGGTCTCCAGATCCCGCAGCCCGTGGCTTACGGCCTTGATCTTCTTGCGCAGGCTGACCGGCGCCCAGTCCTGGCGGCGCATGTGATCGATGATCTCGCCGCGGATGCGCAGGGACGCATAGGTCTCGAACTTGACGCCCCGCTTGGGGTCAAAGCGGTCGATGGCATCCATAAGGCCGATGACGCCGTTGTTGATCAGATCGTCGTAGTCGCTGCGCTTGCCCTGGGTGCTCATGAGCCGGTTCACGATAATCTTAACCAGCGGGGCATAGCTGATCAGTAGTTCGTTTCGGTTTTCGACGCTCCGGGCGGCGAAATAGGCTTGCCAGAGTTCGTCGGAAGATTTCTTCAGCATGAACGGGCGCTCAGCGGTCGGTCTTGAGCTTCTTGCGCTGCTCGATGGTGATGTAGCGCACCAGCGTGCGCTGGGTCATCTCATCCTCGATGGTGAACTGTATGCCGACATGGTTGTTGCGGTTGAATGCGTCGGCCTTTTCGGACCAGACAATCTGGCCATCCACGACGACCTCGATGTCCGGCGAAAGGGTGATCTTGCACTCGACCTTCTTTTCGTTGTCCAGCGGCTGGCGGATGGCAAGCTTGAGGCCGGCGCCGCTGATGTTGACGGCCTGGCCCTTGACGACGACGGGCTTCTCTTCGGGGTTTTCGGGTTTCACGGCCACTTGCACCGGCAATGCCTTTTCCAGGCGGTAATAGCTGCGGCGCTGCCTGCGCGTGACGGGGCTGACCGCCTTGAGCGTGAGCATGGGAACGCTGTCCCGCACACGGCGCAGCCCCTGGGCGGCCTTGAACGTCATGATGCCGTTGTCTTTGACGAAGCTGACCTCCGCCAGGTCGCCGTCGGCGATGTTCAGATAAACGCCCTGATAGGACGGATGGGAGATGACGATCGTGTCCGCAGCCGGAATGTCTTGCACGACGCTCTCATAGTTGCGCTGCTGATAGACGACGGTCACCCGGTCGCCCACTGCCAAGCCATGAATCTCTACCATTGCCCCTCCCGCTTTCATTCAAATGGATTGGGCGCTAGCGCGCCCGCTTGGAGAAGAAGTAATCGAAGAACCGCCGCATGCCGCGGCGCTCTGTCTCCTCGGGCAGCTCCAGGAAGCGCCGCACCACGGCGTCCATGCCTTGGGCGGCCGCGCCCGTGGGATGGGCCACCATAAAAGGAACCTGCTCCTTTACGGCCCGCACCACAGTGGGGTCGTTGGGTATGCTGCCCAGGCTTTCGATGGCCATGCCCAGATAGGCGCCCGAGGCGCGCTCCAGGTTTTGCTGCGTGGTGCTGGCCTCCTGGGGGGTGTCGACCTTGTTGACGATCAGGCGGATGCGGCAGCCGTACTCCATCTGGCTTACGGTCTTGAGCAGCGCGTAGGCATCCATAATGGCCGTAGGCTCCGGCGTGGTCACGAGGATGACCTCATTGGAAGAGCGTACCAGCCGCAGGATGTTGGCGCTGATGCCTGCGCCGGTATCAAAGAGGATGATGTCTGCCACATCATCCAGCTGCATCAGCTCACCCATGATGCGCTCCAGTTGAAACTCGTTCATGCGCAGCAATTCGCCCACGCCGCTGCCGCCGGAGATGATGCTCACGCCGGCGGGGCCGGCGGTGATGATGTCGCGCAGGTGCTTTTGGCGTCGCAGCACCGAGGAAAGGTCATGCTTGGGGTTCACTGCGGACATCACGTCGATGTTCGCCAGGCCGAAGTCCGCGTCTATGATGAGCACGCGATAGCCGCGGCGGGAAAGCGCGATGGCGAAATTCAGCGTAAAGCTGGATTTGCCCACGCCGCCCTTGCCGCTGGTGATCGTAACGACGCGGGCGCCCTTGGCGCGCTGTTTGGCGCTGGCCATCATCTGTCTGAGCCGGTCGGCTTGATCTCTCATGAGCTTTTACCCAGCAATTGGGACGTGGCCGAGGAAACGTCCAGCAGTTCGATGTCGTCGGGTACACTCTGGCCCGTGGTCAGATAACTCAAAGGTTTGCCGGTCAGCGCCCGGGCGTTCAGCAGGCAGCCCACGGTGGGCGTTTCGTCCATCTTGGTCATGAGCACCTTGAAGTTTTTCAAGAACCGGTATTGGTCGGCAATCATGGCGCTGCTCCTGTAGCCGGTGGCGGCGCTCATGACGAGATAGATCTCGGAGGCGCCGCTGTGCTCGAGGATGGACAGGATTTCTGCCTGGTGGCCGGCGTCCTTGGGGCTTTTGCCGGGGGTGTCCACGAGCACCACATCCACGCTGTCCAGTTCGTGCAGCGCCTGGGTGATCTCCTCGGGCTTGTAGACGGTCTTGAGCGGCAACTCCAGAATGTCCGAATAGGTTTTGATCTGTTCGTGGGCGGCGATGCGGTAGGCGTCGGCGGTGATCAGACCCACCTTGACCTTCTCGCCCAACGCGTAGCGGGCGGCCAGCTTTGCGATGGTCGTGGTCTTGCCCGTGCCGGTGGGGCCGATGAACACGACGACCGTGCGCTGGAAGCGGTGCAGTTTGATGCCCTCGGGCTCGCCCAACCGGTGGGCGACGACCTGATCGAAGGCCTCCAGCGGGTCCACATGGCGGCGCTCGCAGATGTCCTGGGCTTCGTCGGCGATGCCTCGGGCCACGCCCTCCTCCACTTCCTCATCCAGCAGTGTGGTGAGCTGGCGCTGGATTTCGGGGCTGTAGCGGGAACCGTTGACCTTGCCCCGCAGGCGGGCGGCAATCTCCTGCATGGTGACGTTCATCGTCTCCAGGCGGCGCTCCATCTCCGTAAGCTTGGCATCGCTGATCGGGTCTTCGGCGGCTTTGGCCTGGCCCTCCTGCGCCCGAGGCAAGTCCTTGAGCGCGGCGGGGGCCGCCGCCGTGGCTTTTTTGTTCAGGGAGACGGTGTCAGTGGCGTCGTTTTCAAAGGCGATGACGACCTCAACCAGCGGTTTGGAGAACAGACCCCTAAGCCCCTTCTTGCGGATGGGGCGGTTGCTCAATATCACGGTGTCCGGCCCGTGCTGGGCGCGTATCTTAGCCATCGCTTCCGTCATGTCGTTGGCGATTACCCGTTTGATATTCATATTTAGACACTCACCAAGCCTTCAGAGCGGATTTCCACCCGCTGTTCCAGTTCATTATAAGATAAAACCGTTAATTCCGGAACCATCTGTTCGACAATCTTCTTAAAATGCATGCGCACCACGGGGCTTGTGAGCACGATGGGCGACAGGCCCAGCGAAGTCAGCCGATCGATGGCGCTTTTGAGCGAATAGAACATCTTCTGCACGATGTCCGGCTCCAACGACACATAGCTGCCGCCCTCGCTCTGACGCACGCGGTCCATGATCAGTTGCTCCAATCTGGGGTCCAGCGTGATCACGTGGGCGGTGTTGTTCTGCACGAACTTCTGGGTGATGCCCCGCCTGAGCTGCTGGCGCACGTATTCCGTCAGCAGATCGGTGTCCTTGGTCAGCGTGCCATAATCCCCCAGCGTCTCGATGATGGTGCCGATGTCCCGGATGCTGACACCCTCGCGCAGCAGGTTCACGAGCACCTTCTGCACCTCGCCCAGCGTGAACATGCGCGGCACGACCTCCTCGACCAGCGCCGGTTGGGTCTGCTTTAGGTTGTCCATGAGGTTTTGCACCTGCTGGCGGCCCAGCAGCTCCCAGGCGTGGCGCTTGAGCTCCTCGGTCAGGTGGGTCACGATGACCGCCGGCGGGTCCACGATCGTATAGCCCAGCAGCTCGGCCTTCTCGCGCTCGGCCCTGGTGATCCACAGCGCCGGCAGGCCGAAGGTGGGCTCCACGGTCTCTATGCCGCGAATCTCGCCGCGGGCGTTGCCCGGGTTCATGGCCAGCACATGGTCGGCCATAACCTCGCCCCGGGCGATCTCGTAGCCCTTGATCTTGATGGAATACTCGTTGATGTTGAGCAGCACGTTGTCGTGCAGACGGATGCCGGGAATCACGACGCCCAGATCCATGGCGCACTGGCTGCGAATCAGGATCACGCGCTCCATCATGTCGTCCACCAGCGGGATCAGGCCATAGCCCAGTTCCATCTCCACGGGGTCCACGTTGAGCAGGGAGACGACATTCTCCGGTTTGCGGGCCTCTTCCACGACCTGTTCCTTCTCGGTCTTGACGCGGGCAACCTCCTGGCGGGCGCGGGAGCGGCTGAGCACCTGGCCGCCGGCAAACAGGGCCCCGGCCAGCGCCAGCAGCGAGAGCACCGGCATGCCCGGCACCAGCGAGAGCGCCGCAATGGTACCGCCGGCAATCTTGAGCACGATGGGCTGGCTCAGGAATTGCCTGGAAAGCTCGCGGCTCAGGTTGTTCTCGGAAGCGGCGCGGGTCACGATCATGCCGGTGGATACCGAGATCATCAGCGCCGGCAGCTGGTTGACCAAGCCCTCGCCCACGGTGGCGATCGTATACTTGGAGATCACTTCCTCGATGGTCATGGAGCCTTCCACCATGCCGATGATGATGCCGCCCACGACGTTGACGCCCAGCACCAGCAGGCTTACGATGGCGTCGCCCTTGACGAACTTGCCCGCACCGTCCATGGCGCCGTAGAAGTCGGCCTCCCGCTGTATCTTGCTGCGGCGCTCCTTGGCCTGCTGCTCGTCGATCATGCCTGAGTTCAGGTCCGCATCGATGGCCATCTGCCTGCCGGGCATGGCGTCCAGCGTGAAGCGCGCCGCCACTTCGCTTACGCGCTCGGCGCCCTTGGTGATCACGATGAACTGCACGATCATGATGATGATGAAGATGATGGCGCCCACGGCAATGTTGCTGCCGATGACGAAGGTGCCGAAGGTATGGATCACGGCGCCGGCCTCGCCGCCGTTGCCCAGGATCAGGCGCGTGGAGGTGATCGTGCACGCCAGCCGGTACAGCGTGGTGACCAGCAGCAGCGAGGGAAAGACCGAGAACTCCAGCGCCTCCCTGATGTACAGCGTCAGCAGCAGCACCGTCAGCGACATCGTGATGTTCAGGATCAGCATAACGTCCAGCGCCGCAGCCGGCAGCGGAATGATGATCAGCACGATGGTCAGCAGCACGAGGATGGCGATGAGGATGTCAGAAAACTTCATGGGAGCTCTCCTCTATCGCGCCTGCGATGGGGCAGGTCGCGCGGCAGGGTTCTTCATGCGGTACACGATGGCCAGCACCTCTGCCACCGCCTGGTACATGTCCCGGGGGACGCTGTCGCCCACGTCGCAGAACACATAGAGCGCCTGGGCCAGCGGCCGGTTCTCCACCAATTCCACTCCGCAGCGGCGGGCCTCTTCCTTGATCTTCTGGGCGAGGAAATCCTTCCCCTTGGCCACGACGACCGGCGCGTCGTCCACGCCCTGGGTGTATCGCAGGGCGATGGCATAGTGGGTGGGGTTGGTGATAACAACGCTGGCGCCGGGGATGGCCTGCATCATGCGGCGCATGCCCATCTGGCGCTGCTTCTGGCGGATGCGCCCCTTGACCTGGGGATCGCCTTCCATCTGTTTGAACTCTTGCTTGACCTCTTCCTTGCTCATGCGCAGGTCGCGTTCCCGCACCCACCATTGGTAGAAGTAATCGCCAGCGGCCACGGCCACCAGCACCAGGCCCATCTGGAAGGCGATGTTCATGCACAGATCGGCGATGACGGCAGCGCCCCGGGCCACATCCAGCATCACGAGGTTGCCCACGGTGGCCATGGCGGCGCGGTATTGCCCATAGGCCACCGCGCCCAGCGCCACGACCTTGAGTACGGCCTTGACGAGCTCGGCCACCGAGCGCACCGAAAAGATGCGCTTAAAGCCCTGCATCGGGTTGATGCGGCTGAACTTGACGCCCAACGCCTTGGTGGATGCCACGAAGCCAACCTGTGCCACGTTGACAGCCAGGCTCACAAGCACCGCGACCCCCAGGATAGGCGCGCCGATCTGCAAAAGCTGCACGATGGCGGCTCCCAGCGCCGCCCCGGCGTCGCCGATCGTCAGCGGCGCATCGGCGATCCCCTGGGTCAGGCTGTGGCGCAGCAGGTTGGCCAGGTTGCCCGTCAGCGTGGGGCCCAGCGCCTTGAGCGCGGCGAACACCGCCAGCAGCACAGCGGCAGTGCTGACATCCGCACTCTTGAGCACGTTGCCTTTCTCCCGCGCCTCTTTTCGCCTTCGCGGGGTTGCCCTTTCGGTTTTCTGGCCCATGTCGCTCAAGGAGCGGCAACCATCCTTTCCATCGCGCCGGTCAGCGCCGTGTAAAGACCTTCAAATATCTTGTCGCCATAGCCGGCGAACACCGGTATGAACAGCGCCAGCGCCAGCAGGCCGGCCACGAGCTTCACCGAGATGCCCACGACGAACACATTGAGCTGGGGAACCGAGCGCGTGAAGATGCCCAGTACGACCTCCAGCACCAGCTCCGCGGCAACGATGGGCAGCGCCACCGTGACCGCCATGGAAAACGCCATGCCCACCGATTGGCCCACGACCAGCGCCAGGTCCGCCGGCAGCAGCGCCTGCCCCACGGGAATCTTCTCGAAGGAAAACCCCAGTATGCGGATCAGCGTGTGGTGGCCGTCGGCCACCAGGAACAGCAGCACCAGCGCGTAGCCCAGCAAGGTGCTGACCAGCGACACCTGATTGCTGGTTTCCGGATCGAAGATCTGCGCCATGCCAAAGCCGATCTGCACATCCATGACGGAGCCGGCCATGTTGGCCACGTCGAAGAACACGATGGTCAAATAACCCATGATCAGGCCGGTGGACAGCTCCTTGACGCACAGCAGCGCATACTGGGCCGCATTGCCCGTAAATACAGGAGCCCCTGGATGCGGGTAGGCGTTCAGGAAGATGTAGCTCAACAGCAGCGCAAGGCCTGCCTTGGCCATGTTGGGCACGTTGCGCCGCCCGAAGATCGGCGAGAGGATGAAAAGCCCCGTGACCCGCAGAAACAGCAGCAGACCGTAGTAGAGCTGCGCCTCGGTGAGCTGGAGGAAGGACTGCACGCCGCTCATTTGACGATCTGCAGGATCTGCTCGTAAAGGTGGGTCGTATAGTCGCTCATGCGGGTCAGCATCCAATCGCCCAGCACAACCAGCACCAGCAGCATGCCGACGATCTTGGGGATGAACACCAGCGTCTGCTCGTTGATCTGCGTGGTGGCCTGCAGCACCGACACGACAACGCCGATGACCAGCGCCACGATCAACAGTGGCGCCGCCACGGTGAGTATCGTCATCACCGCGTCCTGCATCGTGCCTGTTACAAACGCCTGGTCCATCGTTCTCCTTACTTAAAGCTCATAATCAGTGTCTTGATCGTCAGTCCCCAGCCATCCACCAGCACAAACAGCAGAATTTTAAAGGGCAGCGATATGGCCGTGGGCGGCAGCATCATCATGCCCATGCTCATAAGCGTCGAGCTTACGATCATGTCGATGACGATAAAGGGGATGTAGATGAAGAAGCCGATCTGAAAGGCCCGCTTGATCTCGCTGGTGATGAAAGCCGGAATCACGACGGCGTTGGGGATTTCGTCCACGCTCTGCACCGACTCGATCTTGTCCAGGTTGGCAAACAGCGTCAGGTCCTTCTCATAGGTCTGCCGCAGCATAAATTCCCGCACGGGCACCATGGCGCGGTCGATGGCGACCTGTTGGGTGATCTCGCCCTTTACAAAAGGCTGATAGGCCTTCTCGTTGACTTCGGTAATGACCGGCGACATCACGAAGAACGTCAGAAACAGCGCCAGCCCCACCAGCACCTGGTTGGGCGGCATCTGCTGCACGCCCAGCGCGTTGCGCGTGAAGGACAGCACGATGATGATCCGCGTGAAACCGGTCAGCATGATCAGTATGCTGGGGGCCAGGCTCAGTATCGTCAGCAGCAGCAGGATCTGCACGCTGGCGGCAGAGTCGCCGGGCAGGTTGATCAGCGCATTGATTCCGCCCTGGCCATCCGTCGGAGCAGGCGACGCCGTGGCTGTGGCAGTGGGAGCGGCTGTGTCGTCGGGGGCGGCCAGCGCCGTACAGGGCAGCGCCAACAGCGCAAGCGTCAGCAGCGCAAGCGCCGCAAACCGGAGAACCTTTTTCGCGCTCACCATTTGCCCTGCTCTCTCCTGCGCCTCACGCGCTCGTCCAGCAGGTCGATGGTTTCCTCCTGCGGGGGTGGCTCGGGGGCGCGCCGGTAGCGGTCCTCCCGAGGGGAGCGCCAGGCCTGGTTTTTGAGCGCCGCCGCCAGGCGGCCGCCGAAGCTCTGCATGGCGTGCAGCGGGTCCTCCGGCTCGCCGGCCTGGGCAATGGTCTGTGCCAGCGCCTCGGCCTCCTCGGCGTCCAGCGTGCGGATGAGGCTCATGCCGTGGGAGCTCATGGAGATCACGCTGTAGGAACCGCCGATCTTGACCAGCAACAGCGCTTTATCCTGGCCCAGCGCCATGCGGTCCACCACGCGCATGAAGCGGCCCGCGCCGGCGCGGGAGCGCGCCGCCACCAGCCGCGTGGTCAGCCACGAGAGATAGAACACCAGCGCCAGCACCAACACCAGCGTCACGACGGTACCAATGTCGTTCATCGTCGCTCCTTGACCGAAGTTTCAGTGCACGCCCTTGCCCTTGCGGGGGTTGAGAATCTCGGTGATGCGCACGCCGTAGTTGTCCTCTATCTGCATGACCTCGCCGCGGGCGATCAGTTTGTCGTTCACGACGATCTCCACCGGTTCGCCGGCCAGCTTGTCCAGGATCAGCACGGTGCCCACGTTGAAATCCAGAATCTCCTTGACGGTCTTTTTGCACTGGCCCAGCTCAATGGTGACCTGCATGGGCACGTCGATGATCAGGTTCAAGCTGTCGTCCAGGCGGTCCACCGGCCCATAGTCGTCGTCAAAGCTCTCAAACTGCATTGGCCTTGCTTCCACCACCGGATCCCTCCCCATCGGTCTTTCATATGCGCTCTGCCCCTGGCGGGCGGGGGCCGGCTGGGGCTTAAGCGCCGCCGGCTGAGCCTTGGGCGGCGGGCTGGGCGCAGCCGCCGGCACGGGTTCTGTCAGCGGGTTCATCAGCGCGTCCACCAGTTCGCGGCCAAAGCTGACCGGCATCAGCTGCATGATCTCGCTCTTGAGCAAACCCTCGATCTCCAGTTCAAAGCTGACACGAATGATATCGCTTTCGTCGGAAAAGACGCTGCGCACCTGCTCGTCATCCACCCGGGCAATGATGGACTTGGGCGGCGAAATGTCGATGGGCCGGCCCAGCATGTCGCTCATGGATGTAGCGGCGGAACCCATCATCTGGTTCATGGCCTCGCTGATGGCGCTTAAATGCAACTCGCCCAGTTCCTCGCCGGAGTTGATCCCCTCGCCGCCCATCATCAGGTCCGTGATCATGCGGGTATCGTCTTCCTTGAGCATCAGTACGTTGATGCCCTCCAGGCCGCGGGTGTAGGCCACCTGCACGACGACATAGGGCATGGGGAACTCCCGCGACAGAGCGTTCAAGCTGATGATGGACACCTTGGGCGTCGTAATGGTGACGCGGCGGCTGATGATCTCAACCAGCGTCGTGGCGGCGGTGCCCATGCAGATGTTGCCGACCTCGCCCAGCGCGTCGATTTCCACCGGGGACAGCCGGGTGTCGCCGAACGCAGCCTGCTGGGGGCCGGCGAACAGCGCGTCCAGCTCTTCCTGGGATATGTTCTTACTCATCGGCCGTGTCCTCTTCCTTGATGATGTTGGTGATCCGCAGCGCGTATTTGCCGTGGCGCACGCCCAGCCTGCCGGAGGCCTTGGGGATGTGTTCGACCTTGATCTTGAGCTCCTCGCCCACGCGGTTGTCCAGCTGTATCACGTCGCCCAGGCGCAGGCTCAACACGTCGTCCACGGTCATCGTCGTCTCGCAGAGTATAACCTTCACACACAGCTGCGTGTTCAGGATGCGCCGCTGAATGTTGTCACTGTTGGATTCCACAATCCGCTGGCTGGATTTGTTGGAGAACATGAGCGCCGTGTTGAGCTGCTTGGCGATGGGCTCAATGCTCAGATGGGGGATGCAGAAGCTCATCATGCCGTCGATGTCGGGGGATTTGAACTGCAGCGTGACGATGGCGGCCGCCTCGTTCATGCCGACGATCTGGGCGAATTGCGGGCTGGTTTCGGTGCGCTCCAGCGTGGGTTCCACGCGGGTGATTTTCTCCCACGCCTCCACCATGTATGGCAGGAATTGGCGCATCATGCGCTCGATGACGCTCTGCTCGATCTCGGTGAAGGGGCGGTCGTAGTTGCCGGAGTCGCCGGTGCCGCCGAACAGACGGCTGATGATGCCAAAGCACACGTTGGGCGACATCTCCACCAGCAGCGGCCCATGCAGAGGCGGCATGCCCAGAATGCCCAGTATCACCGGCGTAGGCAGGAAGTTGTTGAACTCCCGGTATATCTGCTCTTCCACGGAGATGACCGTGATTTCCACCATCGTGCCCAGCTGGCCGGAGAAGTAGGTGCTCATCTGGCGGGCCATGTTCTCAAAGACGATGTGCAGCGTGCGGATCTGCTCTTTGCTGAACTTGTTGGCCTTGGAGAAATCGTACACGCGCATCTTCGGCGCTTCCTTCTCCTGGGCCAGCTGTTCCAGATTGGCCTCGCCCGACGAAATTGCCCGAAAGAGCTGGTCGATTTCATTTTGTGAGAGAACCTCAGCCAAGGGGGCAACCTCCTAACATCGTTTGGGCATCAACGCCTCCGGCTTTCGCCGCAGGGCAAAGGGTGAAAGGACCTATATGTACTAATTACCCTTGATTATACCAGATATAGCATGTACTAGACAAATTTCTTGAAAAAATAACACAACAGAAAGGGGTCATGCCCATGGAAAAATCTTCCATGCGCACGACCCTTTGTGCATGCCATATGAACGGCGGCTATTTCGGCCTGTGTACTGCGGGCCGCTGACCGTCATCGGGCTCCAGCACCGGGGGAGCCTCCAGCGTGTAGCGGCGGCGATAGGCCACCACACGCTCGATGATCTCCTGAGCCCGTTCCTCCACGACCAGGCGCACGCCGGTGGTCAGCGTCAGCACCGTGTCCGGCGTCTCCTCGATGAATTCAATGAGGTCGGCGTTGACATAGAGTACGGATTGATTGAGCTTGGTTACCTTGATCATGCTACCGCCTTTGGCGTCGGGCGCCGTCGTGAAGTCAGGTCAGTGTTATTGACGTTTGAGGTTTACAAGCTCTTCCAGCAGGGAGTCCGACGTCGTGATGATGCGGCTGTTGGCCTGGAAGCCGCGCTGCGTCGTGATCATGTCGGTGAACTCCTTGGCCAGGTCCACATTGCTCATCTCCAGGGCGCCGGGGTTCAGCGTGGCCGCGCCATCCACGCCGGGCAGCGTGACGGTGGGAGCGCCGGAGTTGTTGTTGGGGCTGTACAGGTTCTCTCCGACCTTTTCCAGCGAGTTCTGGTTGTTGAACGTCGCCAGCTCGATCGTCGCGATTGTGACCTTGTCGCCGTCGTCATCCACGCCGATGACATTGCCGTTCTTATCCACCGTCACGTCATGATACAGAGCGGCGTCGATCGTGATGTCGGTATGCTGTACCGTTACGGCCGGCGTTGCGGGATCGTTGTCATGGTCCACATTGTACATCGTGCCCTGTACCTTGAAGCCGTTGGCGTTCACGAGGTTGTTGTTGCTGTCGGTCGTGAAGTTGCCGGCGCGGGTGTAGTAGCTGTTGGCGCCGTCATTGACGATGAAGAAGCCGTCTCCCTCGATGGCCAGGTCCAGCGGCGCGCCGGTGTATTGCGAACCGGTGCGGGTGTGCAGCACGTCCACGGTGGCCAGCGAAACGCCCAGGCCGATCTGCTGGGGGTTGCTGCCGCCGGCGGTGGCCGTGGCCCCGGTGGCGGGCTTGATGGTCTGGCTGTAGATGTCCTGGAAGATCACGCGGCTGGCCTTAAAGCCGATCGTGTTGACGTTGGCGATGTTGTTGCCGATCACATCCATGCGCACCTGGTGGTTGCGAAGGCCGGAAACGCCGGAATAAAGAGAACGAAGCATCGATGGTACCTCCTAAAAATATGAAAGGTCAGCCGACGGCCGTTTCGGCCACCGCTGTGATGTCGTTGATGTGCACGAGTTTACCGTCCACGGTGGCCATGGGCTGGCCATTCTCCAGGCTCACACTGGTCACCACGCCGGTGATCGTCTGCTTCTCGCCGTCTTCATCCAGATAGCTGGCGGTGACCGTTTTGCCGATGAGCAGGGCGCTCTGCAGCACGGTGGCGCTGCCGGCGTCGGGCTCCACAACCATGCTGGCGGATAGCGGCACCAGCTTGTCTCCGACGATCAGGTAGGGTTCTCCGCTGACCGTGGTGACGCCGGTGACGACGCCGCTGATCGTGGTCTGCTGCCCCGTTTCGTCGACCATGGAGGCGGTTACGGTCTTGCCCAGCAGCGAATAGGCCTGGGTATAGCCAAAGCCCGAGTTGAGTTGCTGCATCTGCTCCAGAGAGCTGAACTGCGCCATCTGGGCGATGAAGTCCTTGTCCTCCATGGGAGCGGTGGGGTCCTGGTTCTGCAGCTGCGCCACGAGGATTCGCAAGAACGCGTCCCTGCTGAGCGAAGCGTCGGTGGCGGCCGCCGAGGTAGTGGCGCTTCCCTGCGTGGAGAGCATAGTAGCAATGCTGTTGATGTTCATGTTCCCTCCGTCAGGCCAGATAATTGATCGTGCCGCTGCGCCAGAACTGCTCATAGGCCTGCGCGGCGCGCACGGCGTCGGATTTGTCCGCCACGTCCAGGCTGATCGCCGCGCGGCGGCGCTGCTCTCGGGGGTTCTGGTTGTGCCGGGAGGACGTGGAATGGTCCAGCATGCCGCCGGCGGCGGCGTCATGGGCCACCAGCACGGTCACGTCCTTGACGCCCTGCTGCTGCAGCGCGGCGGTCAGGCTTGGCGCCTGGGCCTGAAAGGCCTCCTGCACACCTGCATTGCTGGCGCTGATGCGCGCCACCAGGCTGCCCTCTTCCAGCGTGAGCTTGATGACGACCTTGCCCAAAAAGTCGGGCTTAAGGTGGATCTCCATCTCGCTGCGAGGCCCTTGGCGCAGGGCGCTCAGCGTGTCCACCATGGTGTCGAAGGCCTCGCCAAGCGGGCGGGTGACGCTGTGGGCTTGCGGTTCCCGAACGGTTGCCTGCGCCCTGGGGGGCGCGGCGAACGGCAGCACGGAGGCAGCCGCATCCTGCATGGGCGCAGCCGCTGCAGGCGCGTCCTGGCCGGTGCTGTCGGAACCGCCCTGGCCAGTGGCAGCACTTTGCTCCTCTTCGCCGCAGGCCACGGCAACCGTGGAGATCACCGGGATGGAGGTTTCGGCGGATGCCGCGGAGGCCGCGGCGACGGTTGGCGCGGTCGGCGGCGTCGAAACGGCTTGCTCCGCGGTCTGCGTTTCGTTGTGCATTGCGGCATTGCGCGCAGTCTGAGGTGCAACGGTCTGCGCTTGTGGCGGCATTGTGGCCTGCGAAGCGGGTTGTGTTGCCCCTAAGCTGCTGAGGGCGGCGCGAAGCTTTATCGCTGTGCCGATGTCCAGCCGGGCTTCCGGCAGCGCTGCGGGTTGCTCGGCGGTCGGGCCGGCCTCGTTGGCCAACAGGTTGTCCAGCAGCGACCGGACCTGCGCCACGGCGTCGTCAGCGCCCTCTTGGCCGGCAAGCGCAGCGTTCGGGGCCCGGTCAGCCGTGGCCCTGGCCTGCACGGCGTCGGCCAGCCGGGCGGCAAAAGCCGCAGCCTCGTCGGCGTTCATACCCAGCCCCTGTAGCAGCGTGGTCAGCCTCTCGTTCCGGGGTTGGGCGCTCATGGCAGCCAGCGTGTCCGGAGCAGCGCCAGCATCGGCCATTTGGGGTTCCTCGGTCATAGGCTGGGGTTGGGGTTGGGGCTGCGCTTGGGCGGCCATTGCCGCCAGCAGCAGCGCCGCCAGCGGGTTTGCGGCGTCGGCCTGGGCGGTTTTATCCTGGTCCACCGGCTCGCCGCCCAGCAGGCTTGCGGCAATGGCCTCAAACGAACCGTCCTTCGCGGCCGGAGAAGTTTGCATCGGCAGCGTGCGGGCGGTCGCCGTCGCCTGCTGTATCATCAATGGATTCAACGTGTCACCTCCCGAAAGGAGAATGGGGAATTCCTATTGCATGAGTTGGGTGATTTCGTAAGCCTTCTTGGCATCCATGGCGGCCAGTATCTCGGCCGCCTTGTCCGGGTCCAGCGCAGACAGGATGTCGGCGACCTCCCGGGCCATGGTTGCCTTGGAGAGGATGGCTGCGGCGGTGTCGGCTTCCATGGCGGCGTAGATGTCCGTTACGGCACTGCCCGGGTCGGGCGTAGGCGCGGCGGAGGCCGCGGCCGACGCGCTGGCCTGGGCGGCCTGGGCGCTCTGTTTGGCTTGCAGCTCCTTTTGTGCCTTGCTCAATGCCGCGGATGCCTTGTCCAGCGCCGCCTGGTCGTCCTTAAGCTTGGCCTCAGCCTGGTCCAGCGCCTTCTGGCGGGTTTCCAGAACCTTGGCTGCCCGGGCGTTGTCCGCCCCCAGCGTGCTCAGGAAAGCCACGACCTGCGGCGTGACGCCGCCCACGTTGAAATAGACAGCCGCTGCGGCGCCGCCCACCAGCAGCAGCGCAAGCAGAGCTGTGATCGCCGCCGCGCCGACCGCTCCCAAGGGGCGTTTGGCCTTCTTGGGCGGGGTCTTGGGCGGAATCGGTGGTTTTTTCGTTGCGCCGGGCTTGGCCAGCGAGGGATTCGCCGACATGGGGTTCTCCTGATGCGGTTTTTTGTAAGTACACCTGGGTTATTGCGACGCCCGCTGGGTGGTTTGAAAGGATACGAAATCGCCTATGAGCTTGTCGTCTTCCAACTGCGCCTCGGCGAGGTATTGCTGGTACTGCTTCTCCTTGACCTTCTGAAGCATGTTGATGTCCTTGAGCACCTCTACCAGGCGGGCGCGGCACTCTTCCAACTGCTGCTGCGCCTGGGCGATGCGCCCGTCCTGCGAGCGCAGCTCGTCCGTCATCCGCCGCAGATATCCGGCGAACTGCTGCGCCTCAGTCACTGTCACGCCGCCGCCCATCTTCTGGCTCAAGGCTCGTGCGGCGCTGTCCCTGCAGTGCTCCATGCGGGCTCTTTCGTCCTGCAGGTCACTCAGCGCCCGGGTGAGCTCCAGCATACGGTGGCGCTCCTGCTTTTCCAGCAGTTCCTTAACGTGCAGCAGCGCGTGCAGCGTGAAGACGAACTTCCTCATGGCCGCTCACCGGTGATGGCCCGCAGCATGGCGATGGTCTGCTCAAAGGTGCTGACCTCCCGCACGCCCTGCTGCAGCAGTTGGTTGATCCGGGGGTTCAGGCGGATGGCCTCGTCGATTTCCGGGCTGCTGCCCTGCTTGTAGGCCCCTATGCTGATCAGGTCCTGCGCGTCGCGATAGGTTGCCATGCGGTTCTTGATCTCGTTGGCGCAAGCCAAATGCTTGGAGTCGGCGATGTCGGGCATCAGGCGGCTGACGCTGGCCAGCACGTCGATGGCCGGATAGTGGTTTCGGTTGGCCAGGCTGCGGCTGAGCACGATGTGCCCGTCCAATATGCCTCGGACCGTGTCTGCCACGGGCTCGTTCATGTCGTCGCCGTCCACGAGCACCGTGTACAGCCCCGTGATGGAGCCCTTGTCCGAATTGCCGGAGCGTTCCAGCAGCCGGGGCAGTTGGGCGAACACCGAGGGCGTGTATCCCCTGGACACCGGGGGCTCGCCGATGGCCATACCGATTTCCCGTTGGGCCATGGCGTAGCGGGTCAGGGAATCCATGAGCAGCAGCACGTTAAGCCCCTGGTCGCGGAAGTACTCGGCGATGGCTGTGCCGATCAGGGCGGACTTCACCCGCACGATGGCGGGCTGGTCGCTGGTCGCGATGACCAGCACGGACTTCTTGAGCCCTTCCTCCTGAAGGTCCTTTTCCAAAAACTCGTTGACCTCGCGGCCGCGCTCGCCCACTAGCGTGATGACGTTGATATCGGCTTGCGCATGGCGCACGATGCGGCCCAGAAGCGTGCTTTTGCCCACGCCGCTGCCGGCGAAAATGCCTACGCGCTGCCCGCGGCCGCAGGTCAGAAGCGCGTCCACCGCCCGCACCCCCAGCGGCAGCACTTCGCTGATGCGTTTGCGCGACAGCGGGTGCGGCGGCGGGTTGTCGATGCTGTATAACTCGTGGGCGGGGAAAGCGACCTTGCCATCGATGAAGCGGCCCAACCCGTCGAGGATCCTACCCTTAAGGTCCATGCCCACCGCTACCTTGAGCGACGCCCCGGTGGATACGATCCGGCTGCCCGGACCCACCCCCGAAAGATCGCCGTAGGGCATCAGCAGGATTTTGTTCCCGCGGAAACCTACCACTTCCGCCGGAATGGCCCTCTCCTCGTGCAAGGTCAGGATGTTGCAGATGTCGCCGATGTTGGCCGCGGGACCGTTGCTCTCGATGGTGAGCCCGATGATCTGGGTCACGTTGCCGCTGCGCACCTGCAAGTCCGTCTCTCTGACAATGCGCTTATATTTAGATAAATCGACAGAACTCGCCATAACTTAAGCGTTTCCTTGGAAGGATCGCTGCAATTTGTCTAATTTGGTTTCCACGCCGGCGTCGATAACACCCTTGGCGCTCTGGATGACGCACGCGCCGGGGGGATACGCCGCCTCCTGCACGACCTGCAGGCGTTTGTCGCGGCCGCCCGCGGCGATCAGCTGCGCGGCAATACCGGCGATCTTCTCATAATGCTGGGCGCCCACCTTCATCACGGCGGCTTCGTTGCTGTCCAGCTGGGCCAGGGCGTTGCGCACCAGAGCCAGTATCCACTCGGTGCTGCGCTTCATCTCCACCGAGAGCACTTTGTCCACCACGTCGAACACCAGGTCCACGACGTCGGCCTCCAGCTCGCCGATCATGCGGGTGCGCTCGGCTTTTAGCCCTTCCATGGCGCACTGTATCTGGCGCAGCGCGTCCTCCTTGAGGATGGCGATCTCCTGCAGGCCCTGGGCCACGCCCTCGTCGAAGCCCTCGCGGCGGGCGGCGGACAGCTCCCGGTCGGCCTGGGCGCGGGCCTCGGCCAGCAGCGCATCGGCCTGGGCCCGGGCGCCTTGCAGCAGCGCCTCGGCCATCTGCTCGACCGAGGGCTGCCGGCTGGGGGCGGCGACGGAGGGTTCCTGCTCGAGCTGATCCGGTGGCTCCGTGAAAGAGGCCCCATCGTCGCCGCGGAAAACCCGCTGCAGGATGATGGGGCGCGCATCGTCGATATTGACGCCGGAGGAACGGATGATCTTAGGCAATCAGGCCATCCTCCTTGCCGCGGGAAATGATGATTTCTCCGGAATCGTCCAGGCGGCGGATGACCGCCACGATCTTCTGCTGGGCCTCCTCCACATCGCGCACGCGCACAGGGCCCATGAGCTCCAGATCTTCCTTGATCATGTCCTTCAGGCGCTGCGAGATGTTCTCGTAAATGGCCTTCTTGACGCCTTCGTTGGCGTTCTTGAGCGCCACGGTAAGATCGTGGTTGTCCACCTCGCGCAGCACCCGCTGTATGGCCATTTTGTTGAGCTTGACGATGTCCTCGAACACGAACATCTTGCGCTTGATCTCTTCGGCCAGCTCGCCGTTGTAGATCTCCAGATTCTCCAGGATATGCTTCTCGGTGCCGCGGTCGACGGCGTTGAGGATGTCCACGATGGAATCCACGCCGCCCACGGTCGTATAGTCGCTGATCATCATCGTGGAAAGCTTGCGCTCCAGGATGCGTTCGATCTCCTTGATGTATTCCGGCGACGTGCGGCCCATCTTGGCGATGCGCGCCACAACCTCCAGTTGCTGCTCCAGCGGCAGCGCCGCCAGAATCATGGCCACCTGCCGGGGCTCCAGATAGGAAAACACCAGCGCGATGGTCTGCGGATGCTCGTTCTGCAGGAAGTTGAGGATCTGGTTGGGGTCGGCGCGGCGCACGAAGTCGAAGGGGCGCACCTGCAGCGTGGAGGTCAGCTTGTTGATGATCTCCAACGCCCGCTGGGAGCCGATGGCCTTGTCCAGAACCTCGCGGGCGTATTCGATGCCGCCTTCGCTGATGTAGTTTTGCACCTGGCACACCTGATGGAACTCTGCCAGCACCTCGTCCTTCATTTCTTTGGACACATGGCGGATGTTGGCGATGTCCATCGTGATCTGCTCGATCTCATCCTGGGTCAGGTGCTTAAAAATCTGCGCGCTGAGTTCCTTGCCCAAAGCGATGAGCAAGATTGCCACTTTTTCGTTGGAGCGCAGCGCGTTGGCCATGGGCTACTCCTGATCGTCGGCCAGCCACGAGCGCAGCAGGTTGGTAACCAGCTCGGGGTTGGTCTCGATGAATTTGCCGATTTGTGTCTTTGTTTCGCTCTCGCCCACCAAAGCGATGGCGGCGGCGGTATCCATGTCCTGCTGCTCCTCCTCGGCCTGCTGGCGGGCAACCTCGGCCAGCGCAGAAGCGGCGGCCAGCTCGGACTTGCGCACCATGGCCCGGTTGCGGAAAATGAGCAGCATGGCCACCAGGATCAGCAGCACGATGGCGCCTATGGCGATGTAATAGCGCATCTGCTGGGCCTTGAGCGCGGCGGCGGCCTGTTCGCTGGCTGCCTTGGCCATGGCCTCCACCGATGCCGAGCCGCTCATGGGCAGGCTGGCCACTGTGATGTTGTCCAGACTGACGCCCACGGCGGTGGCCACCAGGTTCTTCACGTCCTCGGTCAGGTCGGTCTGCTGGTCGGTGCTGTCCAGCACCACGCTGACTGAAAGCTCCTTGATGGCGCCCTTTTCCTTCACGATGGTCTTCTTGATGGAGTTGAGCTCGTAATTGATCTTCTCCTGGTTCTTGCTGTAGGTACCGTTGTCGGTGTTGAGCACCGGATAGGTCGATGTGCCGGTGTTGGTGTCCGTGCCCGGCTGCGCGCCCTCGCCGTTGTTTTTGATGGTCTCCCGTATGCGCTCGATGGCCACGGGGATGCCTTCCTTGCTGCCGGCCACCGGCGGTTCAAAGGTGATCGACTCGGTGGTCTCATCGTCAAAGCCCAGCACCGCGTGCACCTGGCAGGCCACCCGGCCCATGCCCAGCACCGGCTGCAGCAGCGCCAGCACCTGGCGCTGCAGGCGGTCCTGGACGCTTGCCTGCAGCGCCACGTGATCGCCCACGTTTTCATACTGGTTGTCGCTGTTGAAATCCAGTATGTTCATATAATTGTCCACGATGCTGATGTTTTCCAGCTTGAGATTGGCCACGCTGAGCTGCACGAACTGCGCGATGGCTTTGACGTTCTGGGAGGAAAACTCGGTGCTACCATCCAGCGTCAGGATGACCGAAGCACGGGCCTCGGTGCGGTTGCTCTGCAGCACCAAGGGGCTGTCCTCGGGCATGGTCAGGTTGACCACGGCGTCCTTGATGCCGTTGAACTGCTTGATGGCGTTCTGCAGGTCGCTCTCCCGCTGAGCCACGACATACACCTGCTTGTCGCGGTCGGTCATCATGAGGCCCTGGCCCTGGGAGACGATGTCCAGATTCTTGGCGTTCCTGGGGAAGTTCTGGGCGGACAGCGTCATGCGCAGGCGGTCCACATTGGCCGCAGGCACCTCCACAACGCTGCCGTTGGCGCGGGCGGGCTCGCCCATGGTGCCCAGCGTCTGCAGCAGTTCGCCGGATTCCTGGGCGCTCAGGTTGGTATAAAGCGGCGCATACTCCACGTGGCTGAGCACGGCGGACAGAATGGCGATGACTGCCACGGCGGCTACAGCCACAATGATGACATTGCGCTGAAAGGCCTTGCTCTTGCCCGACCAGTACGCATTCACCTGCGCCAGCAGCTTTTTGATCGCGTCCATCTATCCCGTCCTACTCCAACCAATTTCGCATGCAGGGGCGCCCGGCGCGTTACACCTGCATGCGCATGACTTCGTTATAAGCGTCCAGCACCTTGTTGCGCACCTGTATCGTCAGGCGCAGCGCCACATCGGCCTTCTCCAGGTCGATCACGGTGCCGGCGATGTCGTCCACATTGCCTGTGAGCAGCGCTGCGGTGTCGGTCTGGGTCTGGTCGTCGGCGGCGTCGGCGCGCTCCAGCGCGTCGGCCAGCACGTTGGCGAACCCGCCGTCGGCGCCCGCCACCCGGGCGGAGCCGGCTACCGGCTGAAGGGCCGTCAGGCCCGATATAGCGCTAATGGGCATGGGGATGTCCCTCCCTTATATTGCGTTTGGCCTATTTGCCGATGTTCAGCGCCTTGACGGCCATGGCCTTCAGGGCGTTCATGGCGGTCACGTTGGCCTCATAGGCCCGGCTGGCGCTGATCATGTCCACCATCTCGCGCTCTACGTCCACATTGGGCATCAGCACAAAGCCATCGTCTCCGGCATCGGGATGGGTGGGGTCATACACGCGCTTGAACTCGCTGGGGTCCTCCTGGATGGCGGCCACGCGCACGCCGGCGCCGGCATAGCCGTTGTCCAGCGCGTTTTGCAGAGCGCTGGAAAAGGCGGGCGTGCCGGCCTGCTCAAAGGTCGTGAAGCGCCGGCGATAAGGGCCGCCGGCGGCGGTGCGGGTCGTGGAGATGTTGGCCAGGTTTTCGCTGATGATGTCCATGCGCAGCCGTTGGGCGGTCAGCCCAGAAGCGCTGATGTCCAACGAGCGGAAGAAACCCATGTCAGCCTCACTTTCCCTCGATGGCCATCTTCAGGCGATTGAGCTCGCCGGAAATCTGGCGCACCAAGGTGTCATAATAGATCTGGTTCTTGGCCAGTTCGCTCATCTGCTGGTCGATGTCCACGTTGTTTTGGTCCATGCGCATCGTCGTGTCCTTGTCCGCGACGACCAACGGCTGCACATCCTGGGCATCGGCCGCGCTGCCGATAGCAAAGTGCCCTTCGCGGGTCTGCCGGCCCACAAAGCCATCCTCCTGCAGCGCATCCTGCATGAGGTTCTCAAATTCCACATGGCTGGTCTTGAAGCCCGGCGTATCCACATTGGCGATATTATTCGCGATGACATCGTGGCGCAACTGCGACGCCTGCAGGCCCTTTTGCAGCAGGTTGACAGAGCGGAACAGATCGATGCTCACCGGAGCACCCCCTTTATATTGTGGATAACAGGCGAAAAAAAGACTACTATACCCATATTTGACAGTTTATCACATTCTAGGCAGAAATCAACGGGAAAACGACGAAATCTGCGTAAACTCCTCGTGAACCTGTGCATTTCATTGTTCGCAAAAAATATAACAGCCTGTGCACAAAACCTATTTCCGCGCACCGTTCAGGTATGCTTCCAGCACCCGGGGGATGTCCTCCAGCGCCGCCTGCTTGGTTACGGCTCCCATGTTCCACGCCACCATCGGCATGCCGTAGACCACGCTGGATTTCTCATCCTGGCCGATCGTATAGGCGCCGTTTCTGCGCATCTTGAGCAGCCCGCGGGCGCCGTCGGCGCCCATGCCGGTCAGCAGGATGCCCACGGCCTTTTTCTTCGCGGCGTCGGCCACGGAGTCGAACAACACGTCCACCGAGGGGCAGTGGCCGCTGACCTTTGCCTCCTCGGTCAGGCGCACGCGATAAGCCCCGCCCTGGTTGACCACGCGCAGCTGCCGGTCGCCGCCGGGGGCCACCAGCGCTAGGCCCCGGGTGATGGCGTCGCCATCCTGGGCTTCCCGCACCTCCATGGCGCAGGAGTTGTTGAGGCGCTCGGCATACAGCCGCGTGAACACCGGCGGCATGTGCTGCACGATGATGACGCCGGGCATGTCCCGGGGGAAGGTCTTAAGGATCGAATAAATGGCCTCGGTGCCCCCGGTGGAAGCGCCGATGGCGATCAGCGTGTCGGCCGCAGCCCCGGCCCGCATGGTGTTGTCGTCGCGGGAATCGGTGCGCTTAAGGTGCCCCACCTTGGCCGTGGAGGCGATCTTGATCTTGACGACCATCTCCTGCACGAAGGCCTGCATGTCCCGGGGGCTCTTGGCCATGGGCTTGGTCACGAAATCCACAGCCCCGGCGCCCATGGCGTCGAACACAGCGTTGCTCAGGGAGCTCACGACGACCACGGGCAGCGGATACTGGGGCATCAGCTGGCGCAGAAACTCGATGCCGTTCATACGCGGCATCTCCACATCCACGGTCAGCACGTCGGGCTCCAGGTCCTGTATCATATCCCGGGCCTCAAAGGGGTCGGCAGCCTTGCCCACGACTTCGATTCCGCTGTCCTGGGAGAGCCCCTGGGCGATGTATTCGCGCATGACCAGCGAGTCGTCCACGACCAGCACACGGATTTTCTTCGGTATCGCCATGGCCTACCCCTTTCTGAACACCGACGGCATCACATACTGCCAGGGGGCGTCCTCGCGGTTGATGGACTCGGACTGCCCCACGAACAGATAGCCGCCGGGCTCGGTGTGCTTGTAGAACTTCTGTATGAGCTTGGCCTTGGTCGGGCGGTCAAAGTAGATCATCACGTTGCGGCAGAAGATCACATGGAACTTTTTCTGAAACGGGAAGGTTTCCTCCATCAGGTTGAATATACGGAAGATGACCTCGTCGCGCAGCGCGGGCTTCACCTGGAAGGCGCCGTCGCCCTGGCGGGAGAAATAGCGCCGGACCCATTCGGGGGGCACCTTGGAGAGCGCCTCTTCTTCATAGACGCCACGGCGCGCCGCCTCCAGCGCCTTGTTGGAGATATCGGTGGCCAGCACCTTCTTGTCCCAGCGGGCGCCGTCCAGCCGGAAGAAGTCATTGAGCAGCATGGCCAGCGTATAAGGTTCCTCGCCGGTGGAGCACCCCGCGCTCCATATGCGCAAATCACCGTCGGGGATGCGCTCCTGCATTTCCGGCAGCACATGGCCGCGCAGATATTCAAAATGCTCCCACTCCCGCAGGAAATAGGAAAAGTTCGTCGTCAGAAAGTTCAGCAGCTGCGACATCTCCGGGCCGCTGGGATCGCTGTAGATGGGCTCGAGGTAATCCGAAAAACTCACAAATCCCCGATCGGTCAGGTATTTATTCAGCCGGCCCTCGATCAACGTACGCTTCTGCGTCAGGTTGATGCCGAAGCTGGTCTTGAGAAAGCCTGTAAGCCGAATGAACTCGGCGTCGGTCAGGCTGAGCATGGGCACACTCCTTCTAATGAGCTAATATATATAAACCACGGAGTGCAGCCCGCTAATCATCCTTATAGAACCACTTATCTAACCGCCATTTTACCAAAAAGGGCCCTTCGCCAAGGCGAAGAGCCAAAAATCGATGCAAGAAGGTTTACAGGGAACGCCCCTTATCGGCAAACGCCTTCACTCGCCCAGCGATATCCGGCCAGCGGGCGATGGACGCAGCAGAGAACAGGCCTTGTTGGGGGTCGGCGTCGCTCAGGCGCTCGTGGGCGATCAGCGCCCACGTGGCGTCGATCAGGTTGGCAAAGGCTGGGTCGCGCAGCGCCTCACACAGGAAGCTCTGGCGAGGAGAATTGATGTCCTCGCCGCTGACCTGGAAGAACCCGTACCGGTTGCATAGCGTCCGCAATCGAGTCAGCTGTGACTGGGTGTTGCGGGTGGGCATGTAGGTCACGGCCCGGAAGCCCAGGTCCGCAATGAAACCCATGAGCTCGTCCAGGAAGCCGTCCTCGAAGGCCTGGGCGCGTTTGTCGCCGGTGACGCTGTCCCCAACATCGCCCAGATAGGCATAGGTGGAAACAGACCCCGTACGCTCGGCCAACGAGAGCACATCCCGCACCGGCGGGCACTCCTCGTCGGCGTCCACATAGAACCTGGGCACCAGTTGGCTCTTGAACAGGCCCAGCAGGTCGTAATCGTAGTACGGATTGTCCGCGTCAGCCAGCTGGGCGCGCAGCTTGCCGCCCACGGCCAGCGCCATGGGGCCTTCCACAAAGGCCAGCAGCTCGGGCCCGCGGCCAAAACGCGCCGCCAGCGCCCGTGCCAGCGCCATGGTCAGGTGGCGCTCGGTCACGGCGCCGCCATCGGCCCATTGCGAAAGCGGCAGCACGTCGCGGTCAAAATCCAGCGCCACACCCACGCCGCTCAGCAGCGCGTTCATGCCGCACACCATGGCGCGGTTGCGGCGGTTGCGGGCCTCTCGATAGGGCGCGAAGAACGCCTGTACTTCGGCAAAAGACCGCCGGGGCACGCCGTGCAGCGACATGTAGACGATGCCATTCTGATCCGGGTTGTTGATGCGCCGCTCAAAAAACGGAGACTCCTTGAAGCTCACGCGGCACTCCAGCCCGCAGGTCACCCCCATGCCCAGGATGCGTCCGGCCTGCAGGAACTCCTCTGCGCCGGCGATGGAATCATGGTCCATGATGCCGGCGGTTATGAGGCCGCTCTGCCGGGCGCGCCACAGCGCCATGGCCGGCGAATAGGGCGAGAAGGAATAGGTCGTATGGATATGGTTGTTGACATTTGTGGCTTCGCCACCTTTTATTGGAGTCTTTTGTGCCAATGCTTCCAATGCGGCCAAGCGCTCCTCTTTTGTGCCGGCGTTCAGTTGGCGTTCCAGGTCGATCATGCTCTCTCCCCCGTAAAGTCTCGTCGTTATTGCGCCATCTTGCGGATCTCTTCCAGCGCGCGGGTATATTGGTTGTCCTGCTCGGTGCACAGCAGATCGGGGTTGTCCACGACAGCCTGATCCAGCACAACCTCGATGTCGGGTTTGATGCCGACCTTGTGGGGGCTGCGGCCGCCGCCGGTCAGGTATTTGTCGGCGGTGTAGCGCAGCGCTGCGCCGTCTTCAAACACCTTGAAGCTCTGAGCAATGCCCTTGCCATAGGTCGTTACGCCGACCAGCGTGCCAACCTTATAGTCCTGTATGCCGCCGCACAGCAGCTCCGACGCGCTGGCGCTGTATTCGTTGACCAGCACGACCATCGGTATGTTCAGATAGCTGGCCTTGGAATCGATCTGCTGCTCCACCTCGCCGGCGCGGTTGACCATCTGTATGATGGGGCCCTTGGGGAACAACTCGTCGGCGATGGGCGACACAACGTCCAGGCTGCCGCCGGGGTTGTAGCGCAGGTCCAGCACCAGGCCCTTCATGCCCTGGCCCTTGAGATCCCGGATCGCCTGGTCGAAGAGCTCCGCCGCGTTGCCGTTGAATTCCAGTATCTTGATGTAGCCGATGCCGCTGTCCAACATCTTCCACTCGGTTCGGTTCACGACGACCTCGGCGCGGGTGAAGGTCAACTCCACGGTCTCTTCGTCGCCGCGCAGCACCACCACGCGCACCTGGGTGCCGGCCTCGCCGCGCACCAGCTTTACCACGGCATCCAGTTCCAGGCCGGCCACGTCGGTGTCGTCCACCTTGACGATCTTATCTCCCACGCGCATGCCGCCCTTCTCGGCCGGCGAGCCCTTGTAAACGTTGACGGCGGTGATCAGTTTATCCTTGGCGTCCACATTGACGCTGACGCCGATACCGACATACTTGCCCTCTTCCTGGCGGTTGAACTCCGCCCACTCCTCGGGCGTGAAGTAGGTGGAGTAATCGTCGCCGGAATTGCCGGCCATGCCCTTGGCAGCGCCATCCACCAGCGTCTGATCGGTCACGTCCTCCAGCGCGTCGCCGTGATAGATCGCACGGATCTCGTCCAGGCGGGAGTAGTTCACGCCGGCGCCGTTGGCCGGCGTCGCCGTGGCGCCCGGCCCTTTAAGCTGGCCGGAGCCCAGCAGCAGGGCGTAGCCACCCACGCCGGTCAGGGCCACGCCGGCGGCAAAGGTTACAACGCAGAGGACAACGCTTACGATGATGGCTGTGCTTTTCTTGACCATATGGGAAATCCTGCCTTCTTACGTACAATGAATCCATTATACTACAAAAGGCTTTGCTGTACATAAACCAGCAAAGCCTTTGCAGACTGTTTATAGATTGTTCACTTTCCTGTCGTTTACCCGCGCTTTTTATGATTTCCGGGAAATATTCGCCGCCACCAGCGCGCCCATCTCCGTGGTGCCGACGGTTTTCTCGCCCTTTCGGGCGATGTCGCCGGTGCGGTGGCCGGCGGCCAGCGTGGCCTTCACGGCGTCTTCCACGGCACAGGCCTCGGCCTGTAGGCCGAAGCTGTGGCGCAGCAGCATGGCCGCCGAAAGGATGGCTGCCAGCGGGTTGGCCTTGTTCTGCCCGGCGATGTCCGGCGCGGAGCCGTGCACGGGCTCGTAGAGGCCCACGCCGCCGCCTAGGCTGGCGGAGCTTAAAAGGCCGATGGAGCCGGTGATCACGGCGGCGATGTCGCTCAGGATGTCGCCGAACGTGTTCTCGGTCACGATGACGTCGAACTGGCTGGGCCGGGTGACCAGCTGCATGGCGGCGTTGTCCACATACAGGTGGTCCAGCGCCACATCGGGATAGTCGGCGGCCACGCGCTCCACGGTGCGCCGCCACAGCCGCGAGGTCTCGAGGATGTTGGCCTTGTCCACCGATGTCACATGCCGCTTGCGGACGCGGGCGGCATCGAAGGCCCGGCGAGCCACACGCTCCACCTCGAAGTCCGAATACACCATCGTATCATAGGCGCTCTCGCCGTTCTGGTCGGCGGTGTGGCCCTTGGCGCCGTAATACAGCCCGCCGGTTAATTCGCGCACAACCAGCACGTCCAGCCCGCTGGCCACCAGGTCCGCCCGCAGGGGGCACGCCGCGGCCAGCTCCGGGAACAACACCGCCGGGCGCAGGTTGGCGAACACGGCCAGGCCCTGGCGCAGGCCCAGCAGCGCCTTCTCCGGGCGCTGCTCGCCGCCCAGATGGTCCCACTTGGGGCCGCCCACGGCCCCCAGCAGCACAGCGTCGCTGGCCTTGCACGCTTCCAGCGTGTCGGCGGGCAGCGGCGTGCCGAATTCATCGATGGCGCAGCCGCCGGCCGGCAGCGTCTGATATTCAAAGCGGTGGCCAAAGCGCGCCGCCACGGCGTCCAGCGCCGCCACGGCCTGCTCGGTCACGTCCGGGCCGATGCCGTCGCCGGGGACCAGGGCTATTTTTGCGTTCATGAGGACCTCCACGTTTGTGTAATCTTCCGGGTTCTACCCGGCTCTGTCATTCAGAGGGCGCATGGCGCCCGATGAATCCCCTGTTCACGGCGTTGCTCCTCGGGGGATTCCTCGCTACGCTCGGAATGACAGCGGGCTTTATAGCGATACCCGGCTCTGTCATTCAGAGGGCGCATGGCGCCCGAAGAATCCCCTTGTTCACGACGTTACTCTCAGGGGATTCCTCGCTGCACTCGGAATGACAGCGCGGGTTGCGGCGTCAGCCGTATTCTACGGCTACCCCTGCTTAATATAATTGATCAACCCATCCGCCGCAATCAGCTTCTGCAAAAACGGCGGGAAAGGCTGTGCCTGGAAGACCGCGCCGGTTGTCCGGTTCGTGATGACGCCGGAGTCGAAATCCACGGCCACTGCGTCACCAGCTGACAGGCCCTCCACGGCCTCGGGGCATTCCAAAATAGGCAGGCCGATGTTGATGGCGTTGCGGAAGAAGATGCGCGCGTAGCTGCGGGCGATGACGCAGGATACGCCGCTGGCCTTGATGGCGATGGGCGCGTGCTCCCGGGAGGAGCCGCAGCCGAAGTTCTCTCCGCCGACGATGACATCGCCGGGCTGCACGTTCTTCACGAAACCCGCGTCGATGTCCTCCATGCAGTGGGCCGCCAGATGGGCGGCGTCAGAGGCGTTCAGGTAGCGGGCGGGGATGATGACATCGGTGTCCACGTTGTCGCCGTATTTGAAAACCTTGCCCTGCGCGTTCATGTCAGCCCTCCAATTCTTGCGGAGATGCGATGCGGCCCAGTATGGCGCTGGCGGCGGCCACCGCCGGCCCAGCCAGATACACCTCGGAGGTCGGGTGCCCCATGCGGCCCACGAAGTTGCGGTTGGTCGTGGCCACGGCGCGCTCCCCGGCGGCCAGTATGCCCATATGCCCGCCCAGGCACGGCCCGCATGTGGGCGTGCTGACGGCACAACCGGATTCTATGAAGGTCTCCAGCAGGCCGGCTTTCATGGCTTCCAGATAAATCTGCTGCGTGGCCGGGATGATGATCGTGCGCACCCGGCGGTCCACCTTGCGGCCTTTGAAGAGCTTGGCCGCGATCTCCAGATCGCTGAAACGGCCGTTGGTGCAGCTGCCGATGACGACCTGATCGATGGCAACGTCGCCGGATTGCTCCACCGGACGCGTGTTCTCCGGCAGATGCGGGAAGGCCACCGTCAGCGGGATGTCGCCCAGGTCGATGTCGAAGCTCTGGGCATATTCTGCGTCGGCGTCGGCCTCATACACGGTGCCGAGGCGCTTGGCGCGGCCCTGCAGATACGCCCGCGTCTGCTCGTCCACCGGGAAGATGCCGTTCTTCGCGCCGCACTCGATGGCCATGTTGGCCACGGTGAAGCGGTCGTCCATCGTCAGCGCCGCCACGCCGGGGCCCTGGAACTCCATGGACTTGTACAGCGCGCCGTCCACGCCTAGCATGCCGATCAGGTGCAGGATCAAGTCTTTGCCGCCGACCCACGGCGCAAAGCTGCCCGTCAGGTGAAAGCGGATGGCCCCGGGCACCTTGAACCACGCCTTGCCCGTGGCCATGGCGGCGGCCATGTCGGTGCTGCCCACGCCGGTGGAGAAGGCCCCCAGCGCGCCGTAGGTGCACGTGTGGCTGTCGGCGCCGATGATGCAGTCGCCGGGGCTCACGAGGCCCTGCTCGGGCAGCAGCGCGTGCTCCACGCCCATCTGGCCCAGCTCAAAGTAGTTCGTGATGTCGTGCTGGCGGGAGAAGTCCCGCAGGCACTTGCACTGCTCGGCGGCCTTGATGTCCTTGTTGGGGCTGAAGTGGTCCGGCACCAGAGCGACCTTGTCCCGGTCAAAGACCTGGGTGGCCCCCATGCGGCGAAATTCCTCTATGGCGATGGGCGCGGTGATGTCGTTGCCCAGCACCATATCCAGCCCGCTCTCGATGAACTGCCCCGCCTCCACGCTCTCTAACCCCGCGTGGGCAGCCAGAATTTTCTGTGTCATTGTCATGCCCATGTTCAGCCCTCCGTATTCTGGTCCACCGCGCCGGCCTGGCAGCGCAGCAGCTCGTATTCAATGCTGTCCACCAGCGCCTGCATGCTGGCGGCGATGACGTCGGTGCTCACGCCCACGGTGCTCCACTCGCGCTCGCCGTCGGAACTGACGATGACGACGCGCACGCGGGCGGCGGTGGCCGCGCGGCTGTCCAGCACGCGCACCTTGTAGTCGGTCAAATGCACCTTGGAGAGCACTGGGAAGAACACCTCCAGCGCCCGGCGCAGCGCCTGGTCCAGCGCGTGCACGGGGCCGTCGCCCTCGCCGGCGGTCACCTGTTTGCGGCCGCCCACATCCACGCGCACCGACCCATAGGCGCTGATGCCCGTGGCCTCGTCGGGCTCCTCCCCCAATATCTTATAGTAGTCCACGGTGAAGAACGGCTGGTAGGGCTTGATGCTCTTGCGCACCAGCAGCTCGAAGGACGCGTCGGCGCCCTCGAACTGATAGCCCTCGTGCTCCAGCTCCTTGAGCCGCTGGGTCAGCGCGGCGATCTGGGGCGAATCGCGGCCCACGTCGGGGTACAACCCGCCGATGCGCTGGGCCAAGGCCGTGCGCCCGGCCACCTCCGACAGCAGGAACTGCCGCTCGTTGCCCACGGCGGCGGGGTCCACATGCTCGAAGCTCTCAGAGAGCTTGCTGACGCCGTCGATGTGCATGCCGCCCTTGTGGGCGAAGGCGTTGCCGCCCACGTAGGGCGAGCGGTCGTCCAGCGCCACGTTGCACAACTCCGCCACCGTGCGGGCGGTGCTGGTCAGGTTGGCCATCTGCTCCGCCGGCACGCAGTCATACCCCAGCTTCAATTGCAGCGTGGGCAGCAGCGCGCTTAGGTTCAGGTTGCCGCAGCGCTCGCCATAGCCCAGGAAGGTGCCCTGCACGTGCACAGCCCCGGCCTGCACGGCTGCCAGGCTGTTGGCCGTGGCCAGGCCGCTGTCGTCGTGGCAGTGGATGCCGACCATGCCGGGGAAGGCCGCGTCCGCCGCGCACACCGCCGCGGCCACGTGCTCGGGCAGCGCGCCGCCGTTGGTGTCGCACAAAGCCAGACACACAGCGCCGCCCTGCACCGCCGCCGCCAGCACCCGCATGGCGTACTCTGGGTTGCGCAGCCAGCCGTCCACAAAGTGCTCGGCGTCGAAGATGACCGTGCGCCCCCTGTCAGCGAAGTAGCGCATGGTTTCAGCGATCAGGTCCAGGTTCTGTTCCAGCGTCACGCCCAGAATGCGCTCGGCGTGCAGATCCCACGCCTTGCCAAAAATCGTGACGACCTCGGTTTCCGCGCCCAGCAGCGCCGCCACCGAAGGGTCCTCGTGCACGGCCATGCTCTTGTGGCGCGTGGAACCAAAGGCCGTGATCTTGGACTGGCGCAGCCGAAGGGTGCGGGCGCGCTCCAGAAAATCCCGCTCCTTGGGGTTGCTGGCGGGGTTGCCCGCCTCGATGTAGGGGATGCCGAATTCGTCCAGCGCCTGGCACAGCCGCAGCTTGTCACCCACGGAAAAGGTGATGCCGCGCGCCTGCGCGCCGTCGCGCAGCGTGGTGTCCAGCAGCTCAATGCGCTTGTGCGCCATGGTTGTCACTCCTTCACGTCTTCGGCCACAAAGCGGTTGACCGCGGCCAGATAGGCCTTGATGCTGGCCTCGATGACGTCGGTGCTGGTGCCGCGGCCGCGCTCAGAGCGCCCGCCGTGGCTTAAGCGCACGTCCGCCACGCCCAAGGCGTCCTGGCCTTCGGTGGCCGAGTGGATGCGGTAGCTGTCCAACGTGAAGTCGCGGCTCACGAGCTTGTCGATGGCCTTGAAGGCGGCGTCGATGGGGCCGTCGCCGGTGGCGACCTGCTCCACGGGTTCCCCGCAGCGCGTCACGCGCACGATGGCCGTGGCCGATATCGTGTTGCCGCTGTTGACGACGAAGCGGTCGAAGGCGTAGGTCTGGCTAACGCTGCGGGAATGGGGCTCCACGAGGGCCTCCAGGTCGCGGTCGTCGATGGTCTTCTTAAGGTCGGCCAGGCGCTTGAACTCGGCGGCCACCTGCGTCATGGTTTCAGCGTCCAACGCATAGCCCAGGTCCCGCAGGCGCTCCTCCAGCGCGTGGCGGCCGCTGTGCTTGCCCAGCACCATCTTGTTCTTCTGTATGCCCACGGTCTCTGGGCGCATGATTTCATAGGTGTCGCGGTTGGCCAGCACGCCGTGCTGGTGTATGCCAGCCTCATGGGCAAAGGCGTTGGCGCCCACGATGGCCTTGTTGGCCTGCACATCCTGGCCGATGATGGCGGACAGCAGCTTGCTGGCCGGGTACAGCTGCGTGGTGTCCACGGCGCACACGGCGTCAAAGTAGGCTTTGCGCGTGTGCAGCGCCATGACGACCTCTTCCAGCGAGGCATTGCCCGCCCGCTCGCCGATGCCGTTGACCGTGCACTCCACCTGCCCCGCCCCGGCTTGCACGGCGGCCAGCGTGTTGGCCACGGCCATGCCCAGGTCATCGTGGCAGTGGGTGCTCACCACAGCGCGCTCGATGCCGCGGGTGTGCTCAAAGAGATAGCGGATGCGCGAGCGCATCTCGTCCGGCGTCGTATAGCCCACGGTGTCGGGGATGTTGACAACGCCGGCACCGGCGGCGATGGCCCGCTCGATGACCTGGCACAGGAAATCCGGATCGCTGCGCAGCGCGTCCTCGGCGGAGAACTCCACATCGTCGCACAGGTTGCGGGCCAGCGCTACCATGGCCGCCGTCTGCTCCAGCACCTGCTCGCGGCTCATCTTGAGCTTATACTGCATGTGCACGTCGCTGGTCGCGATGAACAGATGGATGCGGGGCCGCCTGGCGTCCTTGAGAGCCTCGGCAGAACGCTCGATATCACGGGGCAGCGCGCGGCTCAGCGAAGCCACGATGGGTTCCTTGACATGCAGCGCCACCTGGCGCACGCTCTCGAAGTCGCCGGGAGAGGAGATCGCGAAGCCGGCCTCCAGGATGTCCACCTTGAGCAGTTCCAGCTGGCGCGCAAGCTCGATCTTTTCCCGAATGTTCATGCTGCAGCCCGGTGACTGCTCGCCGTCGCGCAGCGTCGTGTCAAATACCTGAATGTTTCTTGGCATCGATAGCGCACCTCCTGATGAATTTTAGATACAAAAAAACCTCGCTCCTATGTTGCCATAGAGACGAGGTTTCCCTCGCGGTACCACTCTACTTGCCCTTGTGAGGGCCTCTTGTTCGGGTTCATGGCTTGCGCCTTAAATCCTACGGCGATAACGGGCCGACCGTGCACCCTAATCCAAGTTCCATGTTTCAGGCGGCAGGCTCAGGAGTGAGTTGAAAACGCTGTGCCCCTCCGGCTCGCACCATCCGCCGGCTCTCTGAAAGGGGTTTTGTCGCGTTCCGTTCTCCATCATCGCCTTGTGACGCATAGTATAACAGGCGGCCAAGACATTGACAACATCGAATGTTGCGCCGGATTTCCGGTTTATTGACCGCATTATTCGCCTCGCCATTATTGGCTATTTGTTCTTCCAGAACAGCGTCATGCCAGCGCCCTGGCCGGCAGCGGGCCGGGCCCGAAAGCCGTAGCGCTCATAAAAAGCCTCCTTGCTCTCGGCGGCCATTAGGCCCACCACGGCGTTCTCGCAGGCGGCGCCGGCGATGTAGGCCATGACGCGTTCCATGAGCGCCGCGCCGATGCCCTGCCCCTGGTACTCCGGGCGCACAATGACGTCCTGTATGTAGAACACCGTAGCGCCATCGCCCACGACCCGAGCGCAGCCCACGGCTTGCTGACCCGCCATGCCGTAACGTGATGCAGCGAAGCGCGCAGCGCCCGGCCGGTGGCTTCATCCTCGCGCTGATGCCAGTTCACACATCGGCGCAGTTCCTGTATGGCTTCCACCGGGGGTATGTCCTCGCGGAACTCGATGCCTTCCATGTTCGGCCGCCCCAAACCACTTTCTTCAGATTCCTTATATTATATACACAGAACGCTACATATGGACAGGCCCGGAAACCGCAAGGTCTCCGGGCCCTCAGAATCAGCGGCAAAGCTACCATGAAGGCTTCCCCTGGAGGGGAAGGCATAGCTTACCAAAAAGCTCTACTCTTCGATGGCGGCCTTCCTTATATTGACAGCCCTGATGCGGGCGGCGTCGTGCTTGGGCGCACGCTCGTAGGTGTAAAGGCCGTTGACCTCCAGCTCCACATCGGTCAACTGCGTGTAGCAGAAGGCGCACATGCGCGGGTGGTTCAGCAGCGCCATGGTCAGCTTCTCGTAACGGTCATAAAACTCCTCGTGGGACTTGGGCCGGTCGCCGTAGCCCCAGGATACGTCGTCGCTCTGGCTGGGGTTCCACCAAATGCCGCCGTATTCGCTGACGAAGTAAGGCTGACCATCGTAGCTCTCCCGGGTCGGGAAGTTTATGTAGGCGTCGCCGTTGTGCAGGCCCTCATAGCGCGCGGCGAAGGTCTCGGGGTTCTGGTCGTAGTCGTGCACGTCGTAGATGTCGGTGACGACGTGCAGATAACCCGACGTGTCGATGACCGGGCGGGTGGAGTCGAAGGCCTTGGTCGCGGCGTACACGGTTGCCAGTATCGCGTTGTCCTGTATCGTGCGGGCGTCGCCGGTCTCGTTGAAGGGGCACCAGCCCACCAGCGCCGGGTGGCTGTAGTCCCGCTGCAGCGTCTCCATCCACTCGGGCAGGAAGCGCTCCAGGCCATTGGGGTTGGAAAGGTCCAGCCCCCAGTTGGCGTGCTCGCCCCACACCAGATAGCCCAGCTTGTCCGCCCAGTAAAGGTAGCGCTCCTCGAACATCTTCTGGTGCAGCCGCGCGCCGTTGAAGCCCATCTCCAGGCCCAGTTCGATATCCCGGCGCAGCGCCTCGTCGGTGGGCGCGGTGTAGATGCCGTCGGGGTAAAAGCCCTGGTCCAGCACCAGCCGCTGGAACACCGGCTTGCCGTTGAGGTAGATCTTGCGGTCGTCGAAGCTGACCGAGCGCAAGCCGAAGTAACTGTCCACAGCATCAGTGGCTTCGCCACTTTTTATGAGTTCCACACGCAGGTCATATAGTCTGGGAGCGCCGGGCTCCCACAGGTGCTTCTCGCTCAGGGGCAGCGTCAGGCGGGCGGTGCGGCCGTCTACAGCCACGGAGGCGCTGCCCATGGGCGCGCCTTCAAAGCTGGCGCTCACGGCCAGCTCGTGGCCGCCGCCGTGGCCACTCAAGCGGGCCTCCACGTGCAGCGCGCCGCCGGCGGCGTCGGGGGTCAGCAGCAGGCGCTGGATGTACAGCTTGGGTACGCTCTCCAGCCACACCGTCTGCCAGATGCCGGTCGTGCGCGTATAAAGGCATGCATAGGAGGCGTAGCGGTGGCTCTGCTTGCCCGTGGGCTGCAGGCCCGAGCGGGTGTTGTCCCGGGCGCACACGACCAGCGTGTTCTCACCGGCTTTGAGCGCCGCGGTGATATCAAAGGTGAAGGATGAATAGCCGCCGCGGTGGGTGCCCACGCTCTGGCCGTTTACCCAGGCCTCGGTATCATAATCCACGGCGCCGAAGTGCAGCAGCACGTTCTGGTTCCAGCCCTGCGGCAGCGTGAACGTGCGGCGGTACCACACGGCATTCATAAAGTCCAGATGGCCCACGCCGCTCAGGGCGCTCTCCGGGCAGAAGGGCACCAGAATCTGGCTGCCCAGCGCCTTGGCCTCGGGCAGGCCGCGCTCGCGGCCAGTGTCGGCGTCGTCAATTTCAAACTGCCAGGTGCCGTTCAGGTTGATCCAATCTGGCCGCACCATCTGCGGGCGGGGGTATTCGCTGCGGGGGATCGTGATATCCGCCATGGTTTCATCCTCCTGTAAAAAGTCGGTTTCTTGTATTATAATGCTATACAATTGGGCATTCCATGTGCTTATTACGCATAAAAGTGAGGTATCTGCGCATGACAGAGGACATCACGAGTTTTGTACACGATTCCGGCGCTCAGCCCTTCTATCTGCAGATGGCCGGCATCTCCTATTGCGACGGCGCCTACCGCATCGAGCGCGCCTTGAGCGACGTCACGGTTATGGAATACATCCTGAGCGGCCAAGGAGACGTGTGGGTGGAAGACCAGAACTTCACCGCCACGGCGGGCGATTTCTACGTGCTGCCCCAGGGCAGCAGGCACCGCTACCAATCCGACGGCCGCAACCCCTGGGTCAAGATCTGGTTCAACGCCCGCGGGCCGCTGATGGATGCGCTGGTGCAAACCTACCGGTTGCAGGGCGTCTATCATGTGAAGGGCGCGCCGCCGGAGCTGGAGCCTCTGTTCCGCGCGCTGGTGGAGGACGCGCGCAGCCACCGCGCCGACGCGGCGGCGGCTTTTGCCCAGGCGGCGCTGGATGCCCACGCCGTGGTGCAGGCGGTAAGCCTGCATCTGTATGGCGGTGGCGCGCCTGACGAGGCCCAGACGCTGCGGCGCTATCTGGACAGCCATGTGGGGCTGGAAGTGAGCCTCTCGGCGCTGTCGTTGCTGATCCACCGCTCACCTTCGCAGACGATACGCATCTTTCATCGGGCCTTCCACACAACGCCCTATGATTACCTGATGCACAAGCGCGTGGAGACGGCGCGTTTGCTGCTGCAGAACACCAACCTGTCCGTTCGGGAGATCGCCTTGAAGCTGCAGTTTTCCGATGAGCATTACTTCAGCAACTACTTCAAAAAGAAGACCGGCATGTCGCCAACACGGTTCCGGCGAGGCAGTTTTCGCTAATATCGATACCTTGTGTTACCATTCATGCGCAAAAAAGCACCATTTAGCGCATTTGTACTTCTTTTTTAGGCAAAATCGCCTAAAACATGTTTAACCTCTTTCCATTGTGGAATTTATCATTTGGTTTACATATCCGATCTTTTTCACGCGCTACGAAATCAAAAAAGATTGCTCCACAGGAGGTCTTTATGTTCATCGTCCGCTGGTACAAGAAGCTCAACATCCCGCACTGGTTCAAAAAGCTCAGCCATCTCTTCGACTGGTACAAGAACCTCAACATCCTTCCCAAGCTGCTCAGCGGCTTTACATCGGTGGCTCTGGTGGCGTTGGTCATCGGCCTTGTGGCCCTGGCTAGTCTGCAGCAGATCAGCCAAAAGTATATGACGCTCTATGACAAGAATGGCCGAGCGCAGGTTCTCACCTATCAGATACAGGCGCAGTTTCAGTTCGCCCGCGGCAGCATGCGCGACGCGGTGCTGGGCATGCTGACCAGCGCCTATGATCTGAAAAAGCATCAGGACAACACCACCGCCGCCTGCGCCAAGATGGATGAGCTGCTGCCCCAGCTGCAGCAGGTTCTGGACCAGGAGGACCAAAATCAGTACAGAAAGCTGCTGGAGAATTACACGAGCTTCAAGGAAGGCAGCGTCGAAGTATACGCCACGATCATGAAAGGAAAGAACAAGGACTCCATCGACCTGATGAGGAAACTGGATTCCACCTACGCGCAGAACGTCAATGATGCTGTCGGCTTCCTGGCGCAATACGGTGAGGAATCCGGCGCAAAGGCCATGGTGAGCATCGATAAATCCACGAGAACCACCGAGCTTGTCATCATCATAGTAACCGCGCTGCTGTTTCTGCTGACGCTGACCGTCGGCTATTTGCTGGCAGTGGCCATGTCCAAACCGCTGCGCACCCTCAAGAACAACGCCCTCAAGCTGGCCCAAGGCGACTTCAACCTGCACATGGACATCCAGCGCAAGGACGAGGTCGGTGTGCTCTCCACGGCGCTGGAAAGCGTCGTGGGCTCCATCCAGCGCCTGACGGCGGACATCTCGGGGCTCACAGAGGCCGCCGTGCAAGGCCGCCTGCAGGCCCGCGCCGACGTGGGCGCCCATCAGGGGGAATACCGCCGCGTCATCGAGGGTGTCAACACGACGCTGGACGCCGTGGTGCTGCCGGTGGCCATGGCCGCCAACTATGTGGAGCGCATCTCCATGGGTGACATCCCCGAGCCCATCACAGACGAATACAACGGCGAATTCAACACGCTTAAGGACAACCTGAACACATGCATCGCCGCGATCAAGCGCCTGGTGGACGATGCTAACCACCTCTCCGATGCCGCCGTGCGCGGCGAGCTGACCGTGCGCGCCGACGCCGACGCCCATCAGGGCGATTTCCAGCGCGTGGTGGCCGGTTTCAACGCCACGCTGGACGCCCTGGTGAGCCCGCTGACCGTGGCCGCCGACTATGTGGCGCGCATCTCCCGCGGCCACATCCCCGAGCCCATCACCGAGGAATATCAGGGCGAATTCAACACGCTCAAGGACAACCTGAACACGTGCATCGCCAGCATCAACGGCCTGGTGGACTCCGCCCGGTCGCTCTCGGCGGCAGCAGTGCGCGGCGAGCTGGACATGCGCGCCGACACCAGCGGCATGCGCGGCGATTTCCGCCGCGTGATGGAAGGCGTAAACGCCACGCTGGACGCTTTGGTGGGCCCGTTGACCATGGCCGCCGACACGATGGCGCGCATCTCCCACGGCGACATCCCCGAACCCATAACCGGGGAATACAACGGCCAGTTCAACACGATCAAGGACAATCTGAACACGTGCATCGCCGCCGTCAACCGGCTGATCGAAGACACCGACGCCCTAAGCTGCGCCACCGTGCGCGGCGAGCTGGACGTGCGCGCCGACGCCGAGGCCCACCAGGGGGACTTCCGCCGCGTCATCGAGGGCGTCAACGCCACGCTGGACGCCGTCATCAACCCCTTGGGCATGGCGGCCAGCTATGTGGAGCGCATCTCCCAGGGTGATCTGCCCGAACTCATTACCGACGAATACCAGGGGCAGTTCAACACGATCAAGAACAACCTGAACACGTGCATCCAGAACATCCGCGCGCTGTGCGGCCAGACCGAGCAGCTCACAAGCGCCGCCCAGCAGGAGCTCTTCGATACCCGCGGCGACGCCGACGCCTTCGCCGGCGCTTACGCTCAAATCGTCTCCGGCATCAACGCCACGCTGGATGTCGTCGTGGAGCGCATATTCTGGTATGAATCGCTGCTCAACAGCATACCGCTGCACATTTGCGCCACCGGCAGCGACGAGCGGCTGATGTTCTTAAACGATGCCTTCATCAGCTCTTCGGCGCTGCAGGACGTGGCATACAAAGGATGCCCCCGCAGCGACTTCGTGCAAAACGACAATCTGGAGCAATTCCGCGCCGGGCTCACCAGAACCCATCACGCCGACCAGGGCCGCCACTACGTGACCGACGTGAGCGCCGTGCGCAGCCGCGACGGCCAGCAGACCGGCTATGTGGAAGTGATACAGGATGTGACCGGCGACACCCGCCGCACCGAGTATCTGCAGAGCGAGGTGGCCAAGCTGGGCCAGGATCTCGCACTGCTGGCCCAGGGCAACCTGAGCCTGAGCTACACTGCCGCAGAGGGCGACGAATACACCCAGAGCGAGCGTGAAAGCTTCCGCTCCATCGAGCGCGACCTGTCCGCCGCCATGGGCACGCTTCGCGGCTATGTGGGCGAGATCGCACAGATGCTGGGTGCCATGGCCGAGGGCGACCTGTCCGCCCGGGAAGTGCCCGCTTATATGGGCGATTTCGGCGGCATCTCCGACGCCCTCAACAGCATCCTGACGTCCTTCAACACGCTGTTCTCCGAGATGCGCGTGGCCGCCGATCAGGTTGCCAGCGGCGCACATCAGGTGTCCGACGGCAGCCAGGCGCTCAGCCAGGGTGCCACCGAGCAGGCCAGCGCCATCGAGATGCTCACAGCATCGCTGGGCGAAGTGGCCACGCAGACCAAGCAGAACGCTATGGATGCCAACCGCGCCAGCGATTTGTCCTCCTCCGCCCGCGATCACGCGTTGGACGGTGACAGCCACATGAAGCAGATGCAGCAGTCGATGAAGGAGATCAACGCCTCCTCGGCCAGCATCTCCCGGGTCATCAAGGTCATCGACGACATCGCCTTCCAGACCAACCTGCTGGCGCTGAACGCCGCCGTGGA
>JAEYPH010000123.1 GCA_023410875.1 Bacillota bacterium
CCAGTATAGCTTCCGTCTGCGGCTTGTAAAGGGCCTCGCAAGCGGCGGCTGTTGACGGCCTCAGGTTCAAGAAATGCTTCTTGAACTATCGCCGAATTGTGTTACCCATGTCCCCGGTCCAAACAACCGGGCGAGGGGTATTTTGCGTTAAGATTGCCGCAGCGCCTGTGGGCGCACGGCTTTGCTTAAAGGTGTGGCAAAGCCACACCCTCGCAAAGCCTTGCCTGCATCGTTCCAATGCGGCAAGGAGGAGCGGCAAGGGCAAGCCCTTGCCCTACGTGAGCTTTGTGATGTAACTGTTGGTT
The DNA here is from genome assembly GCA_023410875.1 of Bacillota bacterium. GTDB lineage: Bacteria > Bacillota > Clostridia > Christensenellales > UMGS416 > JAEYRA01. The sequence goes on from JAEYPH010000123.1 coordinate 306, forward strand.
CTTCACTTATCAAGTTAAATATTCTAAGGATGAGGGCCGAAGGTTTCCAAAGGGCGATCGGAAAGCCCTTTGGCCTTGGCGCAGGATGCGCTGTAGACCAGCGTCGCCTTGTGCGGCTTTACCGCACTCGCCGACCGGATGTCGGCGGGGCGATGCGCAGGTCGCGCCAGCAGGCGCGAAATCCGTTCCCTTTACCTATTATCTGGTAACCAACCCTATCATCCTGTATAATCAAACCATCCCTTTTGAAGAGGTCCTGCCATGACTGCAAAGAATTCCCCCGCCCGGCGGGTGGCCTATGCCGGCCTGCTGACGGCGCTGTCGGTGGTGCTGCTGCTGGCGGTGCGCACGTTCCCTTACTTCAACCTGTCGGCGCTGTTTGTGCTGAGCCTGCTGCCGGTGGCGCTGGCCGCCGAGCGGCGCTGGGCGGACGCGGGCCTAAGTTTCATGGCCACGTCGCTGCTGGGCGCGGCGGTCGTGGGCTTTCAGGACGTGTGGCTGTTCTACACGGTGTTCTTCGGCTGGTATGGCATCGCCCGCGAGTTCGTGTGGCAGCGCCTGGGCCGCGTGTGGGTGTGGGTGATCATGGCTGTGCTGTTCAACGTCGTGCTGTTCGCGCTGTATTTCTTCGCCCGGGAGCTTCTGCTCAATGTGAAGTGGCCGGCGCATCTGCTGATCCCCGGCGCGGAGGTCGCCTTTGTGGCCTTTGAGGTGCTCTTCGGCCTGTGCCGCGAGTATTATATGAAGCATATCCGCCGGTTTTTGTACCCCAATACATGAATGGAGACAGAATGATGAAAGACGTGCAACGGATGTTGTTGGACAGGGCGCTGCCGGAGGTTTTCCGCCTACAGGATGGGGAGCCTGCGGACGAGCAATGGGCGCGGCGGCGGCAGGACATTCTGGAGCTGCTGCGCCGGGAGATGTTCGGGCATTCGCCACAGGCCGCGCCGGTGCGCGTGCAGACGCTGCGCGAGGACAAGGACGCCTTCGCCGGCAAGGCGCGACACCTGCGCCTAAGCGTCGGCTGGGACACGCCGGGCGGGCCCTTCGCCTTTCCGCTGGAGGTGGTGCTGCCCCACAGCCAGGAACCTGTGCCGGTATTCGTGCACATCAGCTTCTTTCCGGAGCTGGTCAGCATCTACTGTCCGGTGGAGGAGATCGTGGACCGGGGCTTCGGCTTGGCCAGCTTCTGCTACAATGATGTGACCCGCGACGAGGACGACGGCTTTTCCTCCGGCCTGGCGGCGCTGTATCCCGAATACCGGGGGGCTGACGGCTGGGGTAAGATCGCCATGTGGGCATACGCGGCGTCCCGGGCGTTGGACGCGCTGCTGACGCTGCCAGGCGTGGACGCCGCTCGTGTGGCCGTGGCCGGCCACAGCCGGCTGGGCAAGACGGCACTGTGGTGCGGAGCCAACGATGAACGCTTTGCCCTGGTGTGCAGCAACGAATCTGGCTGCGGCGGCGCGGCGCTGAGCCGCGGCAAGGTCGGGGAGAACATTGAGCGCATCACCAGCGTGTTCCCCCATTGGTTCTGCGGCAACTACCGCGCCTGGGCCGGGCGCGAGGCGCATGCGCCCTTCGACCAGCACTTCCTGCTGGCAGCATGCGCGCCGCGGGCGGTGGCCGTGGCCAGCGCCCAGGAGGACCAGTGGGCGGACCCGGTGTCGGAATTTTTAAGCTGCGCGGCGGCCACGCCGGTGTGGCAGGCGCTGGGGCAGAGTGGGCTTGTTCATGGCAGTGCCCTGCCGCAACCCGGCGATACGCTGCACGAAGGGAGCATCGGCTATCACCTGCGCTCCGGCAGCCACTATTTCAGCCGCTATGACTGGAACCGGTTCATGGATTTCTTCGCGAAACACTAGAGAGAGCCGAACCATCTGTTATGCAGCCAATCCACGCATGAGGAGGGAAAGCTATGAACACCCGCGCGAGGCTCCACCCTATCAACGAGTATACCACCCTCATCGATGACGACGGCCATTCTACCGCCTACCTCATACGCGGGCAGGACCGGGCCGTGCTCATCGATACGCTCAACGGCGCGGAGGACCTGGCGGAGCTCACGCGCACGCTGACTCCGCTTCCGGTCATGGTGGTGAACACCCATGGCCACCTCGACCACATCGGCTGCAGCCACTTCTTCCCCGAGGCATGGATGCATCAGGAGGACTACTCTATCTACCGCGAGCACCTGGGCTTTGTGCAGCAGGCGCTGCGGGAAAGCGGAGCTCCCGTACCCACAGGGGAAGAATGCAAGATTCGCTTTCTTGAGCCGGGCACGGCAATCGATTTGGGCGGCGTGGCGCTGGAAGTCGTCGCCATCCCCGGGCACACACCGGGCAGCATAGCACCTGGACCGGGGGGCGCGACTGCTTTACACCGGCGATGCCATCAATATGGGCATTTGGATGCATCTGGACCACTCCACCCCGCTTTCCGTCTACCTCGTGAGCCTGAACGCGCTGGATCCTCTGCGCCCGGCCTTCGATGGCATGTACGGAGGCCACGTGCGGGAGGCCAGCCCTGCACCGGCCTCGTTCATCGATACGATGAAGAAGGGCGTCGGGGAAATCCTCAACGGGGACACTGCCGGGGACAGCGACTGGCAGTGGTATGAAATGAAGGCAAAGCAGCATATGCTGGAGAACGGCGGTTACATCAATTATGACCCGAAGAAAGTGGGCTGAGATTCTCAGCCCACGGGCAGGAATGTTAGGGTATTCTAAATCGGTTGACAAACGAATGCTATTCGCATAGAATGATATCATAATTCGGATCAGGCGATGCGCCGCCCCTGGGCTTCCCGGCGGTGCGTGGGGTGTTACCCCGACTGGCGGCAATGACGGCGCAGCCGTTATGAGAGCCAGTCGATTGCACCGCGCGCGGCGCATGGGGCTGGGCTGAGCCTACAAGGCTCAAGCAGTGGGTGATGACCCGCGGGACCGCATAACGTGCGGCGCCGCGGGTTTTTTGTACCCCGGAAACCGCAAAAATGGGAGGTTAACATGGCGAACTGGGAAACCATGCCCGACGGCTATCCGGGCCTCACCGAGGAACAGGCCCAGCAGGCGCTGCTGGAGCATGGCCGCAACGACGATGGAACGCCCGCCCGCAGCGCCTGGCTGCGCCGGCTGCGCAGCGTGCTGCGCGAGCCCATGTTTCTGCTGCTGGGCGGCACGGCGCTCATCTATTTCGTGCTGCGCGAATGGATGGACGGCGCGATCATGCTGTTCTTCGTGGCCTTTATGGCGGGCATCAGCCTGCTGCAGGAGTGGCGCACCGACCGCACGCTGGAGGCCTTGCGCGATCTTTCCGCGCCTCGGGTGCGGGTGATGCGCGGCGGCGTGGAGCGCATGATCGGCGCGGCGGAGCTGGCCGTGGGCGACAGAATGCTGCTGAGCGAGGGCGACCGCGTGGCCGCCGACGGCGACATTCTGGCCTGCCATGATTTGGGCATCAACGAATCGGCGCTCAGCGGCGAACCTGAGGTCATCTGGAAGTGTACCGCTGACGGAGGCGAAGCCTCCCACTGGCGGCGGGACCGGGTGTACACCGGCTCTATGGTCGTGCAGGGCCGCGGTGCGGTGCGCGTGACGGCCACCGGCGGCCGCACGGCCTTCGGGCGCATCCGCGAGGCTGTGGCCGCAGCACCCGACCGCCCCACACCCATTGAGCGGCAGATCCGCGCGCTGGTGCGGGTGTGCGTGGTTGTAGCACTGGCGCTGCTGGTGCTGGCGGCGGCGCTCACATGGCGCACCGCCGACGGGGATACCGCCGCCCGCCTTACGACCAGCATACTGGCCGGCATCACGCTGGCCATGGCCACGCTGCCTGAGGAGTTCCCGGTCATCCTGGCGGTGTTCCTGGCGCTGGGAGCGGCGCGCATGGCCCGGGCCAACGCGCTGATCCGCCGCATGCCTTCGGTGGAGACGCTGGGGGCGGTCAGCGTGCTGTGTGTGGACAAGACCGGCACGCTGACCGAGAACCGCATGCGCTGCGAGGCGGCGCTGCCTGCCGAAGGCATGGACGAGGCGGCGCTGCTGCGGCTGGCGGCGTTGGCCAGCGAGACCGACGCCTATGACCCGATGGAGCAGGCGCTGCTGGACCGCAGCCGGGCTGCTGGCGTGGATGTGCAGGCGCTGCACGCCCACGAGCTGTTGGGCGAGTTCGCCTTCCAGAGCGAGACACGGCGTATGGGCCACCTGTGGGGGCTGCACCGCGGGCCGCTGCTGGCGGTGAAGGGCGCGCCGGAGAGCGTGCTGGGCCTGTGCCGCCTGAGCGATGAGGAGCGCGCCGCGCTTCAGGATCGCCAGGGTGAACTGGCAGCCAAGGGCTACCGGGTGCTGGCTGTGGCCTGGGCCGAGGGGGAAGCTGCCCATACGAAGGAACTGCAGCCGGACACCATGCGCTTCGCCGGCCTTCTGGCCTTTGCAGACCCGCCCCGGGCCGCTGTGCCCGAGGCGCTGTGCCAATGCCTGCGGGCAGGCATCCGCATCGTCATGATCACCGGCGACAATCCGACCACCGCCCGCAGCATCGCCGACCGGGTGGGTCTGCCCGCCGGCGACACCATCAGCGGCGACGAGCTGGAGGCCATGGGCGACGAGGAACTCGCCCAGCGGCTGGGCAGCGTCAACATCTTCGCCCGGGTGCTGCCCGCCCACAAGATGCGCATCGTCACGGCTCTCAAGGCCCGAGGTGACGTGGTGGCCATGACCGGCGACGGCGTCAACGACGCCCCGGCGCTCAAATACGCCGACATCGGCATCGCCATGGGTTCCCGCGGGGCCGAGGTGGCTCGCGAGGCCGCCGACATGGTGCTGCTGGACGACAACTTCGGCACCATCGTGGGCAGCGTGCGCGATGGCCGGCGCATCTATGACAACATCCGCAAGGCCATCGGCTATGTGCTGGTCGTGCACATCCCCATCGCCTTCGCGGCGCTGCTGTGCCCGATGCTGGGCTTGCCGGCGCTGCTGATGCCGGTGCACGTGGTGCTGCTGGAGCTGCTCATAGACCCCACATGCTCCATCCTCTTCGAGCGCCTGCCCGCCGAGCCCGACGTGATGGACCGCCCGCCCCGCTCCCCGCGGGAGCCGCTGATGAGCCGCGGCCTGCTGGTGCAATCGCTGTTGCAGGGCGGCGTGGCGCTGCTGGCCGTGATGCTGCCCTACGCGCTGCTGCTGGGCGCGGGCGTGGATGCCGCCCAGGCGCGCTCCTTCGCGCTGGTGGTGCTGGTGCTGTGCAACCTGCTCTCGGTGCTGGTGAACCGCTCCCAGCGCCAGAGCCTGCTGCGCGGCGCGCTGGACCCGGCGGTGGGCCTCACCGCCGCCGCCGTCGCGCTGGCGCTAGCCGTGCTGCTCTATGTGCCCGCAGTGGGCGCGGTGGCCTTCACCGCACCGCTAGCCTTAGGCTGGCTGGCGCTGGCTGTGGGTGTGGCGGGGGCGGGTACCTTGTGGTGGGAGGTTGTGAAATGGGTGAGGAGGAAGAATGGGTAGGGAGTAGGGATTTCGCGCCTGCGGGCGCGACCAAAGGGCTTTCCGGTCGCCCTTTGGAAACCTTCGGCACCCATCTATAGAACGGCATTGCCAGTTTGTTTTTTGCGGCCCCAAGCACTGCAAGCGGTTGGATTGCGATAATGACGATGGAGATATATAATCTGGTTGATTTTCTTTGAAACGGGGGCTTTTCATGAGGAACGCCAGAATCTCCGTTGGTTATATCGTATACCTAGTGGTATTGGCTGGCGCGGTGACTGAGGGCCACAAGCTTTTGGAATGGCTGGACGCGCAGATCAGCAGGACATACAGCAGCATGCCGTATGTCCTGTGGATCCCCGTGGTCTATTTTGCTTTAGGGCTGTTGGGCGGAAGTGATTTCGTTGTCCGCCAGCTTGCGGTAAAAGGCCGGTGGCGAGTGGAAATCCGTAGGCTTTTGATTATCGGTATCCCTTGCGCCGTGATTGCGGCATTCTCGTTGCCTATCTCATCGGGCATCCAGGCTACCCTGCCGCAATTTGTTTTTACTGTGTTGGCGAATCGCTATGTCCCGGTCGCTGCGGATGTTCTGTTGGGGTACACAATCATTACAAGCTTCTATAAGGACGAAGAAGCGATTCCGGCCTAGCGTTGAGCCTGGCGTACCATTGTTGCGGATGATATGGAGCATGGGATTCGGCTTGGCTCCTGTTCCATGCCGCATTCGCAGGGCCGTATTGCATACGGCTGATCGTTTTCCTTGTAGGGCAAGGGCTCTGCCCATGCCGAACCCAGCGGCAAGGGCAGAGCCCTTGCCCTACATAGGAGACGGTATGGGGGGCGGGGAGAGGCCCTATGGCGAAACCTCCCTCGTGCACGCCGACATCAGCCGCTCGGCCAGCGCGGCCATCTGCTGGGCGGAATCCCGCCGGCCACTCCGAAACCAGCTGCCGATCAGCGCCACGCAGCCGCTGGTGATGAAGGCATAACAGTACTCATACTCCTGGGCGCCGGCATCGCCGAAGAGCTGGCGCCATTCGGACTCGCTACGTGGTTTGACCAGTTCGATAATGTGGCTCAGAAACATCGATTCCTTCACGCCCAGCACCGCCCGGAAGGCCGGTGCGTTGCCTTCGATGAAGGTGAACAGCTCCAGCATGACGCTGCGCCAGGAGGCGGATGCCCGGCCCCGGTAGCGGTCGATGATTTTAAGGAAGTTGTCCACCAGTTCGCCTTCCAGGTGCTCAAAAAGGTCGTAGGTGTCGCGGTAATGCAGATAGAACGTGCCGCGATTGACGTCAGCCAACCGCGTAAGTTCGCTGACCGAGATGTCCTTGAGCTGCTTCTGGGCCAGCAGCGTCGTCAGCGCCGACACCAGCTGCGCCCTGGTGCGCCGCACGCGCCGGTCGGTGCGCTCGATGTCCATAATTTCTCCCTTAAGATTAGCAAAATTGTTGAACACACCCGGCAACCGGTGTCGCCAAAGGCACATCCAGGCTTGCTTTTGTTGGTTGCATTTTACTGTGAGCCCATTATAATGAACATGTGACGATAAATCAACAGAATGTTAAATAATTGTGAACAGATCATTGATCAGGGAGAGAGAATGGCCGACAGCTTCATTTCACTGCAGGGCGTAACCAAGCATTATCACACCGGGGAGGTCGTCGTAAAGGCCGCCGACGGCGTGACGTTCGACATCGAGAAGGGCGAACTGGCCGTGGTGACCGGGCCCAGCGGCGCGGGCAAGACCACGGTGCTCAACATATTGGGCGGCATGGACCGCTGCGACGGCGGGCAGATCCTCGTGGACGGCGCCCGCGTGGACACCTATACGCCGCGGCAGCTGACCGCCTACCGCCGCCGGGACATCGGCTTCGTGTTCCAATTCTACAACCTGATCCCCAACCTGACGGCGCTGGAAAACGTGGAGCTGGCCTCGCAGATCTGCACGGACCCGCTGGACGCCGCACTGGTGCTGGAGGAAGTGGGCCTTGGGGACCGCATGGACCACTTCCCGGCGCAGCTCTCCGGCGGCGAGCAGCAGCGGGTGGCCATCGCCCGGGCGCTGGCCAAAAACCCCAAGCTCTTGTTGTGCGACGAGCCCACCGGCGCGCTGGACTACGCCACCGGCAAGGTTGTGCTGGCCCTGCTGCAGGAAACCTGCCGCAGCCGGGGCATGACCGTCGTCGTCATCACCCACAATCAGGCTGTATCGCCGATGGCAGACAGGATTGTTCACATCCGCAACGGCCGCGCCGACCACGTGGCCCGCAATGAGACCGTCGTGCCCGTGGAGAGCATCGAATGGTGAACCCCATGAGAAGCGCGCAGCTCAAGGACAACCTGCGCCAGATCCGGTTCACGCTCAACCGATATTTGGCCATCCTGCTGATTACGGCGCTGGGCGTGGCTTTCTTCGCGGGCCTGCGGGCCACGGGGCCGGACATGCGCGCCACCGCCGAAAGCTACCTGAACGGCCAGAACTTCATGGACGTGCGGGTCGTGTCCACGATGGGCTTTGACGAGAACGACCTGGACGCCATCGGCTCCACGCCGGGCATCGCCGCCATGGAAGTTGGCTATTCCGCCGATGTGCTGGCCCTGGCGGCCGAGGACAGCTGGACCATCCGCCTGCACTCGCTGGCCGGCGACGACCGGCTCAACCGACCGGAGCTCGTCCAGGGCCGCCTGCCGCAGGGCGGCGGCGAATGCCTGGCCGACCCCAGGCTGCTGGACGCCATGGGTTTCAAGGTTGGCGACACGATCCACTTGGCCAGCGGCACCGACGCTGCTCTGAGCGACACCGTGAGCCGGGACAGCTATGTAATCGTCGGCGCGGCCCGCAGCCCGCTGTACATCTCCCATGACCGCGGCGCCAGCGCCGTGGGCAGCGGCCGCGTGGGTGGCTATCTCTATATTCCCGAGCAGGATTTCACCATGGAGGTGTTCACCGAGGTCGCGCTGTCCATGGAGGGCGTGTCGGGGCTCTCGCGCTTCGATGACGCCTATCTGGACGCGCTGCAGCCGACCAAGGACGCGCTGGAAGCCGCCGGTGAGCGGCGGGCAGACCTGCGGCTGGGCGACATCCGCCGGGAGGCGCAGGCCGAGCTGGACGACGCCAGTCGGGAACTGGAGGATGGCAAGCAGAAGCTGGCCGACGGCCAGCGGGAGCTGGAGGATGCCCGGGCTGACCTGGACCAGGGCTGGAAGGATTACCGCGACGGGCAGAAGGAATTCGAGGACGAGATCGCCGATGCCCAGCGCCAGCTGGACGACGGCCAGAAGGCATATGACAAGGGCCTGAGCCAGTACAACGCCGGCATGCGCCAATACAAGCAGGCCAAGGCCGACAGCGACAGGAAGCTGGCCGACGCCCAGTCGCAGCTGGACGCGGCCCAGGCCCAGTGGCAGGCGGGGCAGACGGCCTATGAGCAGGGCAAGGCCACCAGCGACAGCTTGAACGCCGCGCTGGCGGCGGGGCCCACGCCGGAGGCTGTGGCCACCGTGGCGGCAATCGCCCAGGCGCTGCAGAGCACCGCCCCGGAGCTATCCGCGGCGTTGAGCGCCTATGTGGCCAACCCCACGGACCCTGTGGCCGTGGCAGCAGCCCAAGGGGCCGTGCAGGCATTCGCCGCGCAATTGGCCCAGACCAAGGCGCAGCTGGACGAGGCCGCTGCCCAACTGCAGGCCCAGAGCCAGGCGCTGGCCCAGGGCCGCGCCCAGGCCGAGGCCGAGTTCGCCGCCGCGGCCAGAAAGCTGTCCTCCTCCAAAGCCAAGCTCAACACCGCCAAGAAGGAGCTGCTAGACAACCGTGAGAAGCTGGCCCAGGCCAGGGTGGATGGCCAGAAGGAGCTGGACGACGCATTGGAAAAGCTGCAGGACGGCGAGACCGAGTATGCCGGCGGCCTGCGGGAATACAACGACGAGCTGCCGGACGCGCAGCGCAAGATCGCCGACGGCGAGCGGGACTTGGCCGACGGGGAGAAGAAGCTGGCGCAGCTCAAGAAACCCGTGTGGTATGTGCTGGATGAGGACGCCAACGCCGGCTTCGTGAGCCTGCGACAGGACGCCGAACGCATGGACGCCATCGGCTCGCTGATTCCGCTGCTGTTTTTTCTGGTCGTCGTGCTGGTCACGATGACATCCATGACCCGCCTGGTGGAGAGCGACCGCGGTGTCATCGGCACCTACAAGGCGTTGGGGTACAGCAATTTTGCCATTGCGCGGCGCTATCTGCTGTATGCGGTGTCTGCCTCGCTGCTGGGCGGGGTGGGCGGGCTGCTGGCCGGCATTAACGTGTTCCCGCGGGTCATCTTCAACGCCTACAGCTATCTGTATGCGATCCCGAATCTCCACATCGGCTATTACCCGTCCACCGCCATGCTGTCGCTGGCTACGGCGGTGCTGAGCACGGCGGTACCGGCGTTTCTGGTGTGCCTGAGCTCGCTGCACAGCGCGCCGGCGGAGCTCATCCGCCCCCAGGCCCCCCACGGCGGCCGGCGCATCGCGCTGGAGCGGTTCACGCCCTTGTGGAAGCGCCTGAACTTCTCCCAGAAGGTCAGCATGCGCAACCTGTTCCGCTACAAGAAGCGCCTGGTCATGACGGTGCTGGGCGTGGCCTTTTGCACGTCATTGATGTTCACGGGCTTTGGCCTGCGCGATGCCATACAGTCCATCGGCGCCAAGCAATTTGAGGAGATCTCGGTGTACGACATGCAAGTCACGCTGAAGAGCGACGCCCAGAGCGCCGATCTGCAGGCCGCGCTGGCTGCCGTGGCCGCCGAAGGGCAGGTCACCGAAAGCGCCGCGCTGCAACAGGAGATGATGGACGTAAGCGCCAATGGCGTCACCAAGACCGTGGTACGGGTCGTGCCGTTGGACGAGGGCTTTGCCCGCGTGATCCACCTGCGCCAACGCGTGGGGCATAAACCGCTGACGCTGGGCGACGACGGCGCTGTGGTCACCGAGAAGCTTACCCAATTGCTCAAGCTCAAGGTGGGAGACACACTGACGCTGCACGACGGCGAGCGGCAGATGCCGTTGCGGGTATCGGGCATTGCGGAGAATTACCTGAACCACACCGTATATCTCTCGCCGGCGCTGTACCGCTCGCTCTATGGCAGCGAGCCCGAGGTCAACGAGCTGCTGTGCCATCTGCAGCCCGGCAGCGCCGACGAGATGGCCCGGCGGCTGCTGGAACAGAAGGCGGTCAGCGCCGTCAACTTCACCTCGACATCCCGCGAGGCCATCGACAAGGTCATCAACGCCCTGCGGTATGTGGTCATGGTGCTCATCGCGTCGGCGGCGTTGCTACTGTTCGTCGTGCTCTTCAGCCTGAACACGATCAACCTGGAGGAACGCCGCCGGGAGTTGGCCACGATCAAGGTGCTGGGCTTCTATGATGGGGAGCTGGCGGCCTATCTGTACCGGGAGAACATCGTGCTGACGGTGTTAGGCATCCTGCTGGGTCTTGTCATAGGAGTGCTGGAGCAGCGCTATGTGATCCTCACGGTGGAGGTGGACTTCATCATGTTCGGCCGGGATGTGCTGCTGAGCAGCTATCTGTATTCCATGGGCCTCACGGCGGCCTTCGCCGCCATCGTGAACCTGGGGATGCTGAGGAGTTTTAGGAAGATCGATATGGTGAGCTCGCTCAAGAGCGTGGAGTAAATCCGCCCCCGGCGAATTGCCGGACACCCGCTGCGTGCGTTGCGGAGAATGGAGTGAAGTTGTTGCGCTGCTTCGTTGCACGGCATGCGTCGTGCCAATCCAGGGGCTATTCCTTGACTGAACCCAGCGTGATGCCTTTCACGAAGTAGCGCTGCATGAAAGGATATACGCACAGAATGGGCACAGTGGCCACGATTAGCTGAGCCGCCTTAAGAGAGCGGTTGGATAGCTTTCTGAGCAGTTCCATATCTTCGACCTTCAGATTGCGCAGATCTACAGAGACCAGCATCTGGCGCAGGTAGGTCTGCAAAGGCCAGTCGTTCATATCGTTGAGGAAAATCAGGCCGCTAAACCAGTCATTCCAGTGCCCCACCATGGAGAAGAGCGCCAAAGTGGCGATGGACGGCAGGGAAAGCGGCACATAGATTGACGCCAGGATGCGAAGATGCCCGGCGCCGTCGATCATCGCCGATTCGCTGATGTTTTTGTTGAGCCCCCGGAAGTAGTTCATCATCATAATCACACTGAACACGTCCACGGCGCCCGGTATCACCAGCACCCAAAGGGAGTTTACGAGGCCCATCTTTTGCACGACGAGGAAAAACGGGATCAACCCGCCGGAAAACATCATCGGGAAGACGTAGAACCACATGATGGCGTTTCTGCCCTTGAGTTCGTTGGCTTCCTTGGAAAGCGGATACGCGGTCACCGTGATGAAAAAAAGGTTGATCGTGGTGCCGATCAGGACGCGCAGCACGGATATGGCAAACGCCCGCATGAATGCGCCGCTCTTGAAAACCAAGCCGTAGCACTCCGTCTGAAAATCGATGGGCCAGAAGGAAACCAGGTTGGCCGATGTTGCGGCGGAGCTGCTCAGGGAAATCGCCAGAAGGTTGAGGAAGGGGAGCACACAGCTAAGGCCGAGGATGGCCAGAATGACGTAGTTGATACCATCGAACATCCTGGAACCAAAGGATCTCTCGTTGAACATGTTTTACGCTCCTTTGCTCAGAATATCCGATAGTTCGCCAGCTTGTAGGCCAGACGGTTGGACAGCAGGATCAGGCCGAACCCGATGACGGATTTCATCAGCCCAACCGCCGTGGCCAGACTGAACTGCATTTCTGTTAGGCCTTGCCGAAAGATGAACGTGTCCAGCACGTCGCCCGAAGAGTACACCGCCGGGTTGTACAGTATGAGAACCTGGTCAAAACCCGCGTTCAGTATACCGCCAAGGCTGAGCGCAGCCAGCAGAACGATCGTGGAGCTGATGCCCGGAAGCGTGATATGGACCACCCGCTGAAACCTGCCGGCGCCGTCGATGACGGCAGCCTCATAGAGTTCCGGATTGATGCCGGATAGCGCTGCCAAATACAGAATGGCCCCCCAACCGAACCCCTTCCAGATGTCTGTGGAAATCAGGGTGAACTTGAACCAATCGTTGCTGACCAGGAAGGGTATGGAATCCATTCCCAAGGCCCGGATCAATTGATTGACCAGCCCGTCATCGGACAAAAGGTCCAGGAACAGGCCGCCTACGATGACCCAGGACAGGAAATGAGGAAGATACACAAATGTCTGCACCAGCTTTTTGAACGCCGTGTTTCTGGCTTCGTTGAGCAGCAGGGCGAAGGTGATCGGAACCAGTTGGCCCAGTAAGATCTTGATGACCGCGATGACGACCGTGTTGGTGATGACCGGCTGGAAGTTGGGCAGCGTGAACAGGAACCTGAACCAGGAGAGGCCAACCCACGGAGAGTCTGCGAAGCCCAGGCCGGGGTTGAAGTCCTTGAAAGCGATCTGCAGCCCGTACATCGGCGAGTACGAGAAAATGAGGAGCATAGCGGCCGAAGGCAGCAGACAGGCGTACAGCACCCAGTTTCTCTTCCAATTCCATTTCACCCGGCCGGCCTTTGTCGTTCGAACGGTTTTGATAGGTAAGCTCGTTGCCATGGCATTCCCTCTTGTTATTGAAAGCTTTTGGTGAGACATTGAATAAGGGAATTGCTTCCCTTATTCGATGTCCGCCGTATTGGCTGATTGGGAGGATGACTACTTTGTGGATGCGTACCAGTCGTTGACTTCCTGTGTCCACTGGTCTCCGCCGTTGGCCTTCCAGTCGGAAACGAACTTGTCAAAAGCATCCAACGGCTTGGCGCCCATGATGATCTGGGCGAAGACTTCCTTTTCCATCGTGTCCAGCAGCGCCTTCTTGCTGACTTCCGTGGGCGTGGGCGCGCCGACGTTCTCATTTACTTTCAGCTCGTCGGCCGTCTGGAACTTACTCCAGTATTCGAACATGCCGCTGAAGGCCTTGATAGCCCGTGGCTCCGCGGCCAGGCTTTCGTAACCCGAGTAAACGTCCGGGTCTGCCTGCTCCTTGGTGATCGTGCCCTTGTCCAGGTCATAGTATTGCTGCATGTTTTTGGTTACGAGCGTGGAGGGATCGCTGAGCTGGAACCCCAGCATGTATTTGGTGTGGTAGCTGGCCTTGTTGAAATAACCCCAGCCTTCCACCTCGTAGTTGTGGGTATCGGTGATGCGGTTGGCGTCCTCTTTGTTGACGGGCTCCTGAAAGGGCGTGTGCGGATATTTGAAAGTGTATCCCACACTCTTCATGGCCGCCTGCATGTTGGCGTCGCTGCGGTAGAAGGAGTCCATTTCTTCGTTGAGCAGATACATCAGCGCCTCAGGGGACTTCACATCCTTGCGTACGGCCACACCCATACCGGAGATCGCGTTTACCATGAGGCCCTGCTGGCCATCGGGCCCTTTCAAAATGGGCATGACAACCATTTCGGCGGTGGCGACGTTTTTGAACAGGTCGGGGAACGGGAAGTACATATTCCACCAGGCTCCCTTGTAGGTGAGCATATCGCCTTTGGTAAACGTGGCGTCGGTCTGTTCGCCGGTTTTGGCGACAAATTCCTTGTCGATATACCCGGCCTTGTACCACTTGCTGAGCAGCTCCAGACCTTTTTTGATCCCAGGCTGAATGCTGCCATAGGCCAGCTTGCCGTCGGAAGCCAGTTGCCAGGAGCCTGGGTACGCATCAAAACCGGACATGACCATCTCCATATCGATGCCCTTGCTCATGCTGAAGGCCGTGCCGTTGGGGTACTTGGCCAAATAGGCGGCCATGACATCTTCCAAGTCCTGCAGCGTCTGGGGGACTTGCTTGCCCAGTTCGTCCAGCAGGTCCTTTCGAATCCAGTTCACCTTCCAGAACCCCGCGTTGTCATAGGGGAAGGCGTAGGCATAGGTTTTGCCGCCGTTGATGAAAGGCAGGGAAAACTTGCCCTTGGTGTAGGTGTTGTTGATGTCGTTGAGATGCTTGACCAGCGGGGAGGAATGCTCCGCAATCAGTTCGTTCAAAGGCATCAATTGGTTGGCCTTGATCAGCTTTGAAAGGCTGTTGCTGTTGGAGAAGATGACATCGGGCAGACTGTTGCTGGCGGCCGCGATGGACAGCTTCTGGTTGTCGGTGTCCCATTCCGGCGAAACCCACGCTGCTTTGAATTTCACGCCAACGGTGGATTCCATCCATCGTGTGTATGGATTGGATTCCACGCTGTCGCCCTCCAGCCATTTCGCGTCGGCGCCGACGACCATGTTCTGGGTGAAGGTGACAACAGGCTCAAACTTTTTGAAGTATTCGGGCTGTGCCTCGGTGGGCGTGGCGCTTGCGTTGGCGGTAGGCGCGGCGGTGACGGGTTGGGGCGTCGTGGTCGGGGAAGGGGCAGCGGACTGGTTGGGTGCGCACCCGCCGGCGGTCGCGAGCATCGCAAGCGCAATGATCAGAACCAGCGCTTTGTTCATGCTGGTGTTCCTCCTTTTTATTTCTTGCACAAAGGAACGCTTAGGTACCGTCCGCGCGCCTTTCACGGTCGAGAAATATGGCCATATTCGACTTGTGCAATTCACGTAAAAAAGTATATCGGGGAATTGGTGGATTCGTCCATGCTCTGTTCAAAGCGATTCATGCTCAAAACAAACCAAAATGTGTCAGATGCCGTGGCGCTGCTGCTGATAGTCCTTTGGGCTCATGCCGGTTTTGCGTTTGAAAATCCGGCTGAAATGGGAGACGCTGTCGTAGCCCACCGCTTCGGCGACCTCGTAGATTTTCACTTGGGGGTCGGTGCGCAGCAGCTCCATAGCTCTTTCAATACGGGTTCGGATTAATAGCTCGATGACCGCTTCCCCGGTTTGCTCTTTGAACAATCGCAGCAGGTAGTTTGGGTGCAGGTGTAAATGCGCTGCTATATCGGCAACGGTGATTTCGCGTTGTATGTTCTCCCGTGCGTAGCGGCATACCTGCTCGACCAGCCGGCTGGCGCGGCTTGCCGGGGCTTCGGCGGCGCAAGTGTCTCGCAGCAAGGCGGCTGATTCTGGAAGCATGATAACGCCAGGCTCCCGCGGCTCCCGGGCATTCGCATCACAGAGCAGACGCATATATTCCCCGTGAGCCTGATCCAAGGGCACGATCGCCCCAAAAAACAAGGAGACGGAACACTTTGCCGATCGCAGCGCCGCCGCCTGAAAGGCTTCCGCCATGCCTTTCATAAAACGGTACATATCTTGCAGCGCCGCTCGATCCGCCAAGCTGGCAACGATGACATAGTTGTCCTGCGCGTCTACGAAGTGCTGTTCGCGCCCTCTGCCGGCAAACAGGATGCTGTCTGCAATCCTTGCCAGCATTTGCTCTGCGGTGTTTGTGCCAGATATCCCATCGGCTCTCTCGTCGGGGGCAACCAGCAGGAGAAACAGCTCGTCACCCAGCTCGATTTGCGCCCTTTCCCTGCTGGCGGCAGCAGGCGCTGCCCGACCTTTGGCAATCCACAGATTCCATTCCCGCTCACGCAGCGCCGCCAGCATATCGTCGCGCTCCTGGGCGGCCCGGCTCAGCAGCCGCGAGCGATCCATCTCCGCTTCCATTGCGGCCAGCGCCCGCGCCACGACCTCTCGCAGGCGCGGGTTGGGGATGGGTTTGGTGATGTAGCTGAACACCCCCAGGTCTATGGCTTTTTGCGCATACTCAAACTCATCATAGCCGGATATAAAGATGGTCTTGGCGAAATGCCATTTTTTCTGGATGTGCGCCGCCAACTCCAGCCCGTCCATACCTGGCATGCGGATGTCCGTAATGACCACATCCACTTTGTTGTTCTGCAGATATTCCAGCGCCACGGGCATGCTGTTGGCCTTGAATACCTCCAGCACGCCGATCTGTGACCAATCGATGTCATATGCCAGCCCGTTGGTGATGGCTGGCTCATCGTCGACAATCAGGATGTTGTAAGCCATTGGTCTACTCCTTCTGCCACAGGGCGATGGTGGCGCGCATGCCGCCGGATG
Source organism: Bacillota bacterium (assembly GCA_023410875.1). Lineage (GTDB taxonomy): Bacteria > Bacillota > Clostridia > Christensenellales > UMGS416 > JAEYRA01. The sequence goes on from JAEYPH010000123.1 coordinate 16,817, forward strand.
GGCGGTGCTCCAGCGTCAGGCCCGACTGCGGCCCATAGCGCAGGCGAATGCGGCGATGGGTGTTGATCAAACCGCAACCGGACGCGGCATCGTCCTTGCCATCCAGACTCTGTTGCAAGGCATGAAGCGCCCCGGCGTCCATCCCTTTGCCGTCGTCCTCAATGGATATGGTTATGTGGTCACCATGTTTTGCTCCGGTCACCCATATGTTACCGTTGCGGTTGGCTTTTTCCAGACCGTGAACCAGTGCGTTTTCCACCAGGGGCTGTATCACGAGCCTGGGGATCATCACGTCGGCAATCCCGTCCTCCATCGCAACATGGAAAGCGATCTTATCGGGGAATCGCATCTTTTGGATGTTGATATAGGTTTCAATCATCGCCATCTCCTCTCGCCCGGAAATGATCTCCTTTCTCATACGGGTGGCCAAGCGGAAGTAATCCCCCAAATACAGCGTCATGCTTCCAGCGGCCTGCTGATCATCGGAGTTGATCAGATGGTAGATGGTATACAGGCTATTGTACAAAAAATGAGGATTGATTTGAGATTGCAGAAAATCCAGTTGTGCTTGCTGGTTTTTTATCTTCTCCACGTATACGTCGTTCACCAGCTGGTCTATCCGGCCGGTCATGGTGTTGAACTGGTGGAACATGAAGCCCAGGTCCTCTTTCTCGTTTTCCTCGATCCGTGCTTTCAAATCCCCGGCGCTGACGCGGCGCATGCCGGCGATCAAACGCTGGATTGGCATCAGCAAGTTCCGGTAGGTCAGCACGGTGAATCCAAAGGCCAGGAATACCGACAGACCGGTTGCTGCGATGAGCCAATTGCGGATGATGATGATGGGGCGAGCCAGAATGTCCTGAGGGTAGTACAGAACCAGCTGCAGGCCGGTGGCGGACCGTTGGTACAGGACATGATACTTTTTGCCATCCTGCTCGTAGACAGCCGGACCCGTATCCGGATACATGGCTCCATACACATCGCCCGCATGAATGCCGAAGGGGCTGGCGCCGGCGATCATGCCCCCGTCGCCGTCCACCAGAAAACCGGCCCCGTCTCCAGGAATATCCAGGCCGGACAGAAACCTCTGCATGCTCGCCACATTGATCTCAATCTTGACGACGGTGTTTTTCGCCTGTGCGGACGGATTTGGATTGATGATGTAGGTGAGACGCTCACCGGCGGCGCCGGCGGTCACGCGCCAGCGCCGGTTTGCGCTGTCCCCGTCATGGACAGCCAGCGCCGGGTCGCTGTTTTCCAGCGGAGCCACCCCCAGGCGAGAGGTCAATTTGCGCTGCTTGTTCTTCAGGTATACGGTGATCTCGCCGTCGAATTCGTTGGTGTAGGTCAGCAACTGCAGGCTGTTCAGCAGCTTTGCATAGCCCAGGATGCGCTCGGTATCATCCACGGGATATTCGTTGATGTAGTTGATGGTTTCGTCAGCCAGCAACACCTGCCCCAGAGACTGGAAGCGGCCCAACCTGTCGTCCAGCTGCCTCGTCAGCAGGGTCATATAGTTTTCATAGGACTGCATGACCACGATACGGGCGTTGGACATGTTGATGTAATTGGCGATGAAGCTGATCAACAACGAGGGGATGATCAGAAAAACGAATCCGCTGAACAGGGAGCGCGCGATGGATGATTTCCAGATTTGCCTCATGGCATTCTCTCCAACGATCGTCACAAGATGGGCTGCGGCAGGAAATGTGGCTATATTTTATCCTAGAAAACATAAAAGTCAAAGAATATTCGAATGTGTGCGCACCCTAATTTTTGCTTACTATACCCGCATTCGACATTTTCTGACAATTCAGCCATAATAGTCGAAATGTTCAATTTCCGGAGGTATTATACAGTGCTTGATTTATTGGCGTTATCGAGTCGTTACTTGGACTATTGTGTGTATCAGAAAAATTTAAGTAGCAAATCCATAAAAGCATATAAAATCGATCTTGTACAGTTCATCAAGTTTTTAGAGAGCACCGACGGCTCACTCTCCAAAACGAACTTGACTGAATATTCAATGACGATGCATAGGATCTATAAGCCAAAAACCTATAAAAGGAAGATGGCCTGTCTTCGGGCATTCTGTAAATGGCTGGTATACGAAGAAATAATAACGGAATCTCCCTTTGCGAAACTATATTCGAAATATCAGGAGCCGCATACATTACCAAGAACGATTCCATTCAATATAATCGAATCCATATTGCGTGCAGCATATTGCGAGCTTTCTCAACCAACACGCTCAGGCCATCAGTACAATGTCATTCTAAGAAATATTGCCGTACTTGAACTTCTGTTTGCTACAGGAATGAGGGTATCCGAACTCTGCGCCTTGAAACCCAATGACATTAGTCTATCGAATAAGTACATTCGTATATATGGCAAGGGATCAAAAGAGCGACTGATTCAATTGGGCAATTCTGAAGTCATCATGGCCTTAATGGATTATGAGTCGGCCTTTGCAGATGCCATTATGGAAGCGGGTTTTTTCTTTGTGAACCGTCTTAAGCACCGGCTATCGGAACAATCAGTCCGCTTCATGATACGTCATTATGTTGAGAAAAATAAGATTGCGCAACATATAACTCCTCATATGTTCCGTCACTCTTTTGCTACTCTATTGCTGGAAGAGGATGTGGATATCAGATATATTCAGCAGTTGCTGGGACATAGCTCGATTTTAACGACTCAAATTTACACGCACGTATCTACACGAAAGCAAAAAGACATATTGACCTCTAAGCATCCACGGAACCATATGGTCGTAGCTAAGCAATTTGATGGTGGAAGCAATTCATTATTAAATGGAGGATAATTTGTAGTTATGAGTAGTTCATCTATTAAGGAAAGCTTAGATATTCCGATGTTTAAAACAAATCCTATATTCGATATCATTTCGAAGACAGTATATAATGCCTCCAGAACAGATCAAGCACCTTTTTTCCTTTCTGATTGGGATTTGAGTGCTCAAAACCATAAAAATATCCAACAGATACTTAATGTAGCATTTGGCAAAGGACAAAATAATGCATTTCGCTATTTACCTGCAGATGAGACATATACTGAGTTAAAATACCAAATTCTAAAACACGTTTCACCAACTATACGCTCCGATAATATTGCTCTTTGTTCATCGGGGACAAGTGCAATCTTTGCTAGTCTTAATATTTTGTGTAAACGTATAAAAAAGGTATTGCTCTGTTGCCCAATCTATTTTTTATATTATGATATCCTGGAATTTTTAGATTGCGAGATAGTGCTATATACACATAATATCTCAACACTAATTGATATTAATAAAGTGGATGAGATTATAAGAGACAAGGGCATTGAAGCTATTGTTATAACAGATCCAATTTTTGGTATCGGGTTGTCGATTTCAAGTGATATACTTCATACTTTGTCTGCTTTGTGCCTAAAATATGACATATGGTTAATGGTGGATGGATTGTATGGTGGCTGTGAATGGAGTATACAATCAACCATTTTTCCAATTTCAAAAATAAATGAAGTTACACTCAATAAAAAGATGATATACTTTGATTCTTTGACTAAGCGCCTTGGCATCAATGGGAACAAATTTGCCCTAGTATTTGCTGATACGGAGTTTATCGATATTTTTCAAAATTTCCAATTATACTCCCATGGGGGGTTCGTCATCTCTCAGATAACATTACTTGAAGAATTCTTCGCAGAATCAAATTCAAACTATGTAACTGAATCTATTGGTCAATTAGTTTCAAATGCCCAAGACACATATAAAGTTATCGATGCAATTTTACGCGGCAGTAAAATAAAACTGTTGCCCGCAAATGCAGGTTACTTCTCTTGTATAAGCATACCCAAAAACATACTTAACGGAACGAACGACATAGAATGCTTTGATATAATACTGAAAAAATGCAATGTCGCAACCTTGCCTTTATCATTATATAAATATACGGATACAGATAATTATATTTGCAGGCTAAACTTGCTCTTAGAAAAACATGATCTTCTTAAGAATATTAGCAAGTTAAAAAATACACTCTGATCAAAAATAATCATTATAAGTTCTTTTTCCTTAGATTTAAATTCATGCTGATAATCTTGGATAAATCCTCTGTACCAATTATTTCAGGCGAAAAATGCTCACTTGCAAGCATACCGGTAGATTGTAAAAGATTAACGGATTTTTGCACTTTCTCAAGTTGGAATTTGTTGTTACTGTTATTTTCCTTTAACCCGTGCAACACCAAAGAGCTTATCTCAACTCTCAATTTGGTATCTAGTATGAAATTAACACTTCCTCTTATGACTTTCAAAAACAAAACAATAATTATAGCATATGACAAGATTTCAAATTCCCAAGAACCCTTTCTTGTATCGATAATTGTATAGGAACTATCAGTACCTATATTTAACATGGAAGCCAACATCCTAAAGGTATTATCAATAAATTGCTTGGCTTCAGAATATTCATCATAATCTAATCGAATTGCTGCCGAAATCATATAATCATGAGGAAGGGTAAGGATTTGCTGATAATTAAAAGGAATTTCCGAGAACATTTCGTTTATCTTATATACTTCTGCGCGATAAATTAACGCTTCATCAGAAGATATATTATCAAGACTCAATGAGTTTACATACTCTACTATACACATTGTATCATATAAGCTGAAATTATCTTTGAATAAATAAAACTGTAGCAATTTAAACAAACCCAACATCTGCTTCTTTCGGTGAACAGTACTGCTTTCATTCAGAAGCAAGTCAAAGATGCGAGGAAATTCTTGAAGATGATCTTTTATAGTTATCTTTTCATTATCATTTGCTAGAATCTGGTGCAAGACCAGGATATTAATATATTCAAAGAAATTCGCCTTCTTTTGTAGATCTACTAAAATTGAACTGAACAATGCCTTGTCTTTGGATATGTCAACATAATATCCTCTATATTTGAGCTTTATATCTGACATTTTAGTTTTATATATAAAATAACTAAACCAATACTCTATACCCCAGACTACCCCATCGAGAATGCAACACTCAAATGTAAAGTTTTCTGCATGCATTGTTGAAAGCTCACAGTTAGTAAAAACCGTATTTATGAACTTAATATCTTCAAGTGTAGAGCCTTCAAAATCACAATTAGTAAAACTGCAATCTTTAAAAGTCACATCGAATATAGTCGATTTAAAATGCTCTCCGGCAAAATGACAATTTACGAATATGCTTTTCTGAATGGACGACTCGTGCTTATTCTTATTAAAATTGACACCTTCAAAATAACAATTTTTTATTTCTGAGGCTCCCCACTCAACATTGCAGAATTGAACCCTAATAAGAGAAGTATCAATGAAATCAGCCATATCGAATAGTGTGTTTGCAAACTTGCAGTCTGTAATGTTTGCACCCCGAAAATCACTCCTGTAGAAGGAAAAGAACTGATCAGTTCCCTTGATTTCCAGGTCCCGAAAAATAAAATTCCGAAAGTTTTCACGTTCACGCTTATTATTCCCGTTATCAGTAAAATAGCCGCTGTGAGATATTTCTTTCATGCATTTCTCCCCCAAAACACACAAGAATTGATAACTACAAATTATCCTTTATTTAGTTAAGATTATAGTATGTCCAGGAAATTTCTTCAAGCTTTGGCCGGTCATGCCCGGCCAGAGTAGTTCAGCCGCATGCTTTGTCCTCACTCTTTACGTAACCTTAAGGTTCCCTTGCACTCCCCGCATGAAAAATGTAGTAAAATACGATCATGAGAGCAGGGGAGGCGCTGCCATGCCCACGATCTTGATCGCCGACGACGACGAGCACATCGCTGAGCTCATCGAATTGTATCTGGAAAAAGACGGCATCGCCGTGGAGCGCGCTGTTGACGGCATCGCCGCGTGGGAGCGCATCCAGCGCGGCGGCATCGATCTGGCGATTTTGGACATCATGATGCCCGGCATGGACGGCTACGCGTTGGTGCGCCGCATCCGCGAGCGGCACCCGCTGCCGGTCATTATGCTCAGCGCCAAGGGGGAGGATCGGGACAAGATCCTCGGCCTGGAGCTGGGCGCCGACGACTATATGACCAAGCCTTTCAACCCTCTGGAGATCGTAGCCAGGGTGCAGGCGCAGCTGCGCCGCTTCACGCGGCTGAACCCCGAGGCCCAGGCCCAGCGGGAACGGGCGCTGCGCGTGGGTGCGCTGACGCTGGACGAGAACACCTGCGAGGTGCGCCGTGACGGCGAACTGCTGGCGCTGACGCAGACCGAATACCGCATCTTGGACTACCTGATGCGCAACCCCAACCGGGTGCTCACCAAGAAGCAGATTTTCGAGAGCGTGTGGGGCGAGCCCTGGGTGGCCGACGACGGCACCGTGATGGTACACATCAGCAACCTGCGTGACAAGCTGGAGCCGGACAGCCGCCAGCCGCAATATCTTAAGACAATACGCGGCCTGGGCTACAAGCTGGAAGGGTGAGCCGATGAAGCGCAGCGTCGGCAAGAAGCACAGCCTCAGCCATACGATTACCCGTTACTACATCAGTTTTTTTGCGCTGATCGTCGCGTCGGTGATGCTCTCGGCCACGCTGATGCGCGGCCTGGCGTCGATGCTGAGCGGGGGTCTTGTCGATATGCAACTGGAGGCCGCCATGATCGTGCGGGCGGACTATACGAAGATCGACGCCCGCGACATCCTGCGCTATGGCGGGTGGGTGGAGATTCTGCGGGACGGGCAGGTCGTCCATGTGATCGGCGACAAGCACGACAATGTGGATACCTATGACCTCGCCATGGGGCTGGGCGGCAGCGAGTTTATGCAGCTGAGCGCCAACTTCCTGGACGATACCTATTTCTATTCCACGACGCTGTTCCGCGGCCGCGACGGCAACCAATACCTGTGCCTGGTCAAAATTCCGCGGGAGAATGTGCAAAACCAGCTTTCGTGGTTCTTCAGCGTTCTCAACCCGCGCATGGGCGCGGCGCGGGTCATGCTATTCGTGCTGTTGGGCGTCGTCGTGAGCTTCCTGGCGCTGTTCGCGCTGTGCGTGTCCTTCTACAGCCGCATCACGGCCAAGAAGATCGCAGCGCCGCTGGAGCGCATCGCCGAGGGCCTGGGGCGCATCACCGCCGGAGACCTGTCGGTGCGGCTGCACTTCGAGGCCGAGCGGGAGTTTGCCCAGATTCGCGACGCTTTCAATGACCTGGCCACGCGCCTGCAGGCTGCCGAGCGCGAGAAGGCGGCCATGGAAGAGGAGAAGAAGCGCCTGTTCATGGGCATCTCCCACGACCTCAAGACGCCGGTGACCACGGTGTATGGCTATGCCAAGGCCTTAAGCGACGGCATGGTGACCGACCCGGAACGCCAACAGAGGCACCTGAAGTACATTCGGGACAAGGCCCAGACCATGACCAAGCTCATCGACGACCTGTTCCACTACTCGGCGCTGGAGGGCGGCTACGAGCTGCGCTGCGCCGACGGCGACTTTGCCGAGTTCCTGCGGGAGCTCATCGCGGAAAACTATCTGGAGATCGAAAACCACGGCCTGGTTCTGGACGCCGACATCCCCGAGAGCGCCGTGCCGCTGCGCTTTGACGCGGCGCAGATGGGCCGGGCCATCACGAACATGCTGGGCAACGCCGTAAAATACAACCCGGTGGGCACCACGCTGACGGTGCGGCTGACGGCCTCGCCCCAGGGTGTCACATTGATCATCGCCGATGACGGCGTGGGCATCGCCCCGGAGATTCGCGATGCCGTGTTCGATGAGTTTGTGCGCGGCGACGCCGCGCGCCCCAGCGACGGCGGCAGCGGCCTGGGCCTGGCCATCGCCCGGCGTATCGTGCGCATGCACGGCGGCACGATGCGCTTGGAGGAAACGGGGGGGCTGGGCAGTCGGTTTGTCATAACATTGCCTGCAAAACAGCCCGACCAGTGAAGGTTGGGGTGAGCTATATTACATGGCTCCAGCCTTGCCCCCTTAACAAGGGGGCTATCCCGCAGGGACTGTGGGTTTGCTGCCGGGTACAGAAAATCTATTTCCTTGGCAGCGCCAGCCCTACGGTCTCCTTCTCGGTGAACGCTGTGCGTACGGCCAGCAGCAGAACAACCGGAACCGCCATCGTGACCACAGTGACCAAGGGGAAGTTGGCCGCGCTGGGGCCGGCTTGCTCGACGACCACGCGCATCGCCAACAGCGGATGCAGCATATCCAACTGCATCAGATACAGCATGGACGGCATTGTATCGTTCATGCGCAGCGCCACGACGATGGCCAGCAGCGCCAGCGCCGGCCGCCACATGCGCCGGAACCATTCCCCATCGGTGCGCACGCCCATGGCCCGGGCCGCGAACACCAGCGCCCATACGCCCATTGTCGAGCCGATGCCGCTCAGCAGCACCGGGAAATAGGTGTTGACCATACCCCCAAAGCGGAACTGCATGTATTCACCCATGGATACGGGAACCGCGCCCAGCGCCGTCAGCGCCAGCAGCGCTGCCATGGCGGCCACCCGGGCGGCGGGTTTTGCCGTGACGAGCGGCCGCGCCAGGCAGAAGCACAGCGCCGTGTTGACAGCCGCCCCCACCATGGCCAGAACCACATAGAGCGGATAGACTGCCAGATTGCCGGCCAGACCGCTGGCTGCCCCGCTCCGGGCATCCACAGCCAGCACGATGACGCCAACCAGCGCCGCCGCGCCGGCGGCCAGCAGTGCGCGCGCCCGGTCCTTGCCTGTCGTTGGCGCGGCTTCGGCATTCTCGGGGAACAGCCGCCGCACCAGCGCCGCCACAGGGAAGGCCACCGCCGCCAGCAGCACAGCGCGCAGGGCGATGGCTGTCATCGTTGCGGCGGAAGAAATACTGAACGAAGAATCGAAGATTCCCTGGTTAAAAATAAACCGATCGATGTTATCCCGCATGGCTGAAAGCGGCGACATCTGCCGCAGGAAGGCATAATCCTGCAGGCCCAGAAGGGCAAAGAGGCCCAATGCCCCCACTGCGGCGGACAGCATCGGCGCTGCGGCGGAGCGGTTGCCGTGGGCCAGGGCCGCCGTCGTGAGCAGCGCCGCCAGGCCCACATATTTGATGCCGCACCACAATGCCAGCGCCGCCAGCGACTGCACCGCTGTGCTGGGGAACACGGCAAAGAACGCCTGTGCCCACAGCTCGCCGGGCACCAGGAGTGGTACCAGCAGCAGCGTGCACAGCGCGTGCCGCAGCCACCGGACCGGGGCTAGAGCCCGCAGCGCATAACCCAATAGCGAGCCTGCGGCCAGCAGCACAAGAGCGGAAAGCCCCGAAAACTGCAGTGACCGAAGCGCTGAGACGGCGAAAACCGGCGACTGGGCGAGGAGCTGATAGTAGAGCAGCCCGACAAAGGGGCTGCCAAGCATTCCTCTGGCAATGTTGTGATCCTGAACGCTCAGAATCCATGTGACGATGGCGGGTATGGCCACCAGCGCGCCGACCGCCAGCAGAGCCAAAATGAAGGTGAGGGTACCGATGAGAGAGAAAGATCGGCCATTCTGTGAGGTTTGCATATTTTGTCCCCTTTCGTTGGTTTTCGCCGGCCCTATTTCCTTGGCAGCGCCAGCCCCACGGTCTCCTTCTCGGTGAACACCGTGCGGACCACCAACAGCAGCGTCGCCGGAACCGCCATCGTGAGCAGGGTGATCAACGCGCTGATCGCGATTACCGGCACATCACCCATGCTGGCAAGGTCCTTATGCTCCCACATGCCGATGAGCGCCTGCAGCGGGTGCAGCATGCTGGCATTGGAGATGTAAATGCTGGATGGCAGCGTATCGTTCATCCGCAGTGCCACGTTCGCGGCCAGCAGGGCCAGCGCTGGACGCCACATGCGCTTAAACCAATCCTCATCGGTGCCCACGCCCAGAGCCCTGGCCGCGAACACCAGCGGCCATACACCCATCGTGGAGCCGATGCCGCTCAGCAGCACCGGGAAGTATGTGTTGGTCATGCCCAGCGAGCGAAATTCCAGATATTCGCCCATCGACACAGGGATGGTACCCAGCGCCGTCAGCAGCAGAAGGGCAGCCGTGATCCTGCGCCGGGCAGGCTGCGCCGTGGCCACGGGCCGAGCCAGGCAGAAGCACAGCGCCGTGTTGACGATGCCGCCCCCAAAGGCCAGAGCGATGTAGACCGGATACATCGCCATAGCCCTGGGCAGCATGGGCCAGGCGGGAGTGCCCAGGGATGTGGTAGCCAGCGCCACAGCAACTGCCAGCGCTATGGCACCCGAAGCAAGCAGCGAAAACAGGCGGTCCTTGGTCGTCGCTTCCGCAGCCACCAAATCAGCAGGGAACAACCGCCGGACCAGCGCCCCCACCGGGAAGGCGACGGCCGCCAGCAGCACCGCGCGTAAGCCAAGGGCGAGGATGGAAGCTGCCGTTGTCAGTCCAAATCGCGCCTGACCTATGAGTGCAAAGTAAGAAGTCATATCCAGGCTGGTCCGCATCACGGAGTTCGAGGACAGCCGATGCAAAAATGTGTAGTCCAGCAGCCCCAGCAGGGTGAAAAGCCCCAGAGCCACAACGCCGGCGGACAGCAGCGGCAGCGTGGTTGAGCGGTTACCATGGCTTAAGGCAGCCGTCGTCAGCAGCGCCGCGAGCCCCACGTACTTCAGCCCACACCACAATGCCAGCGCAGGCAGCGATTGCTCAGCCGTGGGGGAGAATATGGCGAAGAACGCCTGGGCCCACAGCACGCCGGGTGTAAGCACCGGCAGCAGCAGCGCCGTGCACAGCGCGTGCCGCAGCCACCGCACGGGCAGCGCCCGCAGCGCATAACCCACCAGCGCGCCCGCCGCGAGCACCACCAGCGCGGATAGCCCTGAGAACAGCAGCGAGTGCACCACCGAGACGGGGAAGCCCCGCGACTGCAAGAGATACTGATAGTTTTCTGCGCCTGCAAATGTGTTAGCAAAGCCTCTGGACATGTCAATGTCCTGAAAGCTCAGGATCAAAGTGCCGATGGTGGGGAAGGCAACCAGCACAGCCGCCACGATCAGCGCCGCAGCGAAAGTGAGTTTGCCGATAAAGGAGGAGGTTCGCCCGCTCTGGGATGCCTGCATGCAATAATCCCCCTTTGTGTTGCTGATAAGGATGCGGATACACGGGAACGGATATATTTATCATAATAATGATATCATCGAGTGGCAGAGATTACCACTATGTTCCGCAAGGACAAGCCGGTCTTCATTGATAAAGCGTAGTGTCCATGGTACGATGTCGATACGAAAACCATTGCATACGGGAGGCCCCATGAAGTACGAAAAGCTCATCATCAACAACCGCGAGGCTGCTTGCCCGCTGTGCGGCTGCACGGATTTCACCCAGCAGCAGGCGCAGCTGAACACCGCCGGCATGACGCTTCTTGGCCTGGACTGGGCCAACGAGGAGGCCGATTGCTTTGTGTGCCGCGATTGCGGCCATATCCTGTGGTTCAAGCAGGGCTGAGCGCTTTTCAGGTTGACAAGGCCCCAAGGCACGCATATAATACGGTAATAAATGACGCGAGGATGGGGAACAAGCCCTCACGAGCCCACGCAGAGAGCCGTCGGATGGTGCGAGGCGGCAGGGCGGAGGATGGGCGCGCTCACCCCGGAGCAGCCAACCGAACGTTGCATTGTGTAACAAATAGGCTTGGCCGGAGGCTCGACCGATACAACGAGTAGGGAACACAAAGGTTCCCGCAAAGAAGGGGCTGAAAGCCCCAAGCAGAGTGGTACCGCGAGCACCATCGCCTCTGGCAGGCGACGGTGTTTTTTTATTGTACGAGGAGGCAATCTCTATGGCTATGGACGCGTATTCGCCGCAGGACATCGAGCGCAAGTGGCAGGACACCTGGGAGCGGGAGGGCGTATTCCGCGCCACCGACGACTTCACCAAGCCCAAGTTCTACGGCTTGATCGAGTTTCCCTATCCCTCGGGCGCGGGGCTGCACGTGGGGCACCCCCGCAGCAACACCGCCATGGACATCATCTCCCGCAAGCGGCGCATGGAGGGGTACAACGTGCTCTTCCCCATCGGCTGGGACGCCTTCGGCCTGCCCACGGAGAATTATGCGATCAAGAACAACATACAGCCCGCCGTGGTGACCAAGAACAACACGGACCGGTTCCGTACGCAGCTGCAGGCGCTGGGCTTCTCCTTTGACTACAGCCGCGAGGTCAACACGACCGACCCGGCCTACTTCAAGTGGACCCAGTGGATATTCCTGAAGCTCTTCGAGCACGGCCTGGCCTACAAGCACGAGATGCCCATCAACTTCTGCACCGTGTGCAAGGTGGGCCTCTCCAACGAGGAAGTTGTGGACGGCGTGTGCGAGCGCTGCGGTGGCGCCGTGGTGCAGCGGGTCAAGAGCCAGTGGATGCTGCGCATCACCGACTATGCCCAGAAGCTGCTGGACGGCCTGGACACCGTGGACTTCATCGAGAAGGTCAAGCTGCAGCAGCGCAACTGGATCGGCCGCTCCGTGGGCGCGGAGATCAACTTCCCCATCGAGGGAACACCGGACGCCATGACGGTGTTCACGACCCGCGCCGACACGATTTTCGGCGCGACCTACATGGTGCTCTCCCCGGAGCACCCGCTGCTGGACAAATATAAGGAACGGATTGCCAACTTTGACGAGGTGATTGCCTACCGCCAGGCAGCGGCGGGCAAGAGCGAGATGGAGCGCACGGAGCTGGCCAAGGACAAGACCGGCGTGCGGCTGTTGGGCTTCCGGGCCGTCAACCCCGCCAACGGGCAGAGCATACCGGTGTTCATCTCCGACTATGTGCTGATGACCTACGGCACCGGCGCCATCATGGCCGTGCCCGCCCACGACGGCCGCGACTGGGACTTCGCCAAGAAGTTCGGCCTGCCCATCGTGGAGGTTGTGGCCGGCGGCGCGGATGTGCAGGCCGAGGTTTACTCCGACACCGCCACGGGCACGCTGGTCAATTCCGGCTTCCTGAACGGCATGAGCGTGGCGCAGGCCAAGGCAGCCATGGCCGATTGGGTCGTGAAGCAGGGCATCGGCCGGCCCACGGTCAACTATAAGCTGCGGGACTGGGTGTTTTCCCGCCAGCGCTATTGGGGCGAGCCCATCCCGCTGGTGCGCTGCGAGCACTGCGGCTGGGTGGCGCTGCCCTTTGAGCAGCTGCCGCTGACGCTGCCTGAGGTCGATGAATTCCGCCCCGGAGAGGACGGCGAATCGCCGCTGGCCGCCATCGAAAGCTGGGTGGCTACGACATGCCCCACCTGCGGCGGCCCCGCCCGGCGTGAGACCGACACGATGCCCCAGTGGGCGGGCTCGTCGTGGTATTTCTTGCGCTACATCGACCCCCACAATGACGACGAGCTGGCCGCGCAGGAGAAGCTGAAATACTGGCTGCCCATCGACTGGTACAACGGCGGTATGGAGCACACGACGCTGCACTTGCTGTACAGCCGTTTCTGGCACAAGTTCCTCTATGACATCGGCGCGGTTCCCACGGCGGAGCCCTATCAGAAGCGCACCAGCCACGGCATGATACTGGGCGAAAACGGCGAGAAGATGAGCAAGGCCCGCGGCAACGTCGTGAACCCCGACGACATGGTGCGCGACTTTGGCGCCGACGCCTTCCGCACCTACGAGATGTTCATGGGCGCCTTCGACCAGCCCATACCGTGGTCCACCCAGGGTGTCAAGGGTTGCCGGCGCTTCCTGGACCGCCTGTGGAAGATGCAGGAGATCGTGCGAGGCGACCGCAACCAGGCGCTTCAGGCCGGGCTGCACCGCGTGATCAAGAAGGTCGGCGACGACTACGAGGCCATGAAGTTCAACACCGCCATTGCCGCGATGATGTCCTTCGTAAACGACGTGTACGACGCCGGCGCCATCGGCCGCGAGGACTTCGCAGCGCTGCTAAAGCTGGTGTCGCCGGTGGCGCCCCACATCGCGGAGGAGATCTGGCAGCGCATGGGCTTTAAGGGCCTTATATGCCGGCAGAGCTGGCCGGCCTATGACCCGGCCATGACCGTGGAGCGCACCCGGGAGATCGCCGTGCAGGTCAACGGCAAGGTACGCGGCCGCATCACGATAGACGCCGACGCCAGCGAGGACACGATACAATCTCTGGCGCTGGCCGACCCCGCCGTGACCGCCTGGCTGGAGGGCAAGACCGTGGTAAAGGTTATTGTGGTGCAGGGGAAAATCGTAAACGTGGTTGTGAGGTAAAGCGGGCAGAGGGCGGCCAACAGGCCGCCCTCTCCAATGTCATCCTGAGCGCAGCGAAGGATCCCCTGAGTAAGAACATCATTCACAAGGTGATTCTTCAGGCGCAAGCACCCTCTGAATGACAGAACCGGGTGTTGATATCACCTTTGTACTGTCATTCCGAGCGCAGCGAGGAATCCGGGTCGCTTGGGCGAGCAGCAGCCGCAGGCTGCGGCCAGCCTCCCTGTTAAGCAACGCCGACGTTCTCATAGGGAGATTCTTCGGGCGCAAGCGCCCTCTGAATGACAGAACCGGGTGGCGAACGCTCAAAAGAAAGACATAACCAATCCCTAAAGAGTTCGTTGCTTCTTTGGTATTCCAGCAGTCGGCTTGTCTGTGACCCTGTTGTGTATTATAATGTGTTGGTTGACAATACTTTACAAAGATTCCCCGGGGGACGACGACAGCCGCGCCCTGAGGTTTATCGGACGGTGTGCGTTTGTTACGATACAGAAGACAACTTTTCCTTGTGGCATTGGACGTCGTCGGCTGCATGCTGGCGGTGCTTTTTGCGTATTTCATCACCACCAACTACCCAATGTCCACATTTTTCCAAAGGCTGGGCAGGGGCGGCTATATGTGGACCACCATCGCCCTGGCCATGGTCTTCACGACGCTGATCGTCAACAATGCCTTCCGCCTGTATGACAGCCTGTGGGAGCACGCCACGCTCAGCGAGCTGTTCCACACGATCTATGCCTCGCTGCTCAGCAACGCGTTTTTCTGGATCATCGTGGTGTCGCTGCGCCTGTACAACACCGGCGTCGTGCAATACAAAACGCAGATCGCCTTCCTGTTCGTCTATACGGTTTATCTCTTCAGCAGCCGTGCCATATATCGGATGTTTAAGTATGTGCTGACATCGGCGCTCCCTTTCCGAAAAAGCAATGATGTCAGCAACAAGCGCATCCTGATCGTGGGGGCGGGCAACTCCGGCTCCATCGTACTCAATGAGATCAAGACCCATCCGCACCTGGGCCGCGCCGTGGCTTTCATCGATGACGACCGAAGCAAGCGCGGCACCCGCATCGGCGATGTGCGCGTGGAGGGCGGTACCGACGACATCCCCGAGGTGTGCAAGGACTTCCGCGTGGACATGATCGTTGTGGCGGTGCCTTCGGCCACGCCCAGGCAGATCAAGACCATACTGGAGATTTGCACGAAGACCCGCTGCGAGCTGCGCATCATGCCGGGCATCTTCGAGCTGATGAACAAGCAGGCCCTGCTGGGCCAGCTGCGCGAGGTGCGCATCGAAGACCTGCTGGGCCGCGACCCTGTCGAGATGGACGCGACCTCCGTGGGCGCGTTTCTCAAGGGCAAGTGCGTGATGGTGACCGGCGGCGGCGGCTCCATCGGCAGCGAGCTGTGCCGCCAGATCGCGGCCTTCCGCCCCAGCCGCCTGGTGGTGCTGGACATCTACGAGAACGGCGCTTATGACCTGCAGCAGGAGCTGCGGCGCACCCATCCGGATCTCAACTTCGACGTCGTGATCGCCTCGGTGCGCGACCGTGACCGTGTGGACCAGATCATGGCGCGCTACCTCCCGCAGGTGCTGTTCCACGCGGCGGCCCACAAGCATGTGCCGCTCATGGAATTCAACCCCATGGAGGCCGTCAAGAACAACATCTTCGGCACGCTGAACATCGCCCAGAGCGCCTCCGCCTACGGTGTCAAGCGCTTTGTCATGATCTCCACCGACAAGGCCGTAAACCCCACCAACGTCATGGGCTGCACCAAGCGCGTGGCCGAGATGATCATACAGTCCATGGACAAGGTCAGCGATACCGAGTTTGTGGCAGTGCGCTTCGGCAACGTGCTGGGCAGCAACGGCAGCGTGATTCCGCTGTTTCGCCAGCAGATCATGAGCGGCGGGCCGGTCACCGTGACCCATCCGGACATCATCCGCTATTTCATGACGATACCTGAGGCGGTGCAGCTGGTGCTGCAGGCCGGCGCCCTGGCCGAGGGCGGTGAGATCTTCCTGCTGGACATGGGCGAGCCTGTGCGCATCGACGACCTGGCCCGCAAGCTGATCCGCCTGAGCGGCCTGGAACCGGACAAGGACATTCCGATCATCTACACAGGCCTGCGCCCCGGCGAGAAGCTCTTCGAGGAGCTGTTGCTGGCCGAGGAGGAGACCAAGCCCACCCGTATCCCCAAGATCTTCATCGCCAAGCCCTCGGACATCACCTTCGAGGATTTCCAGGCCAAGCTGGACGAGCTGGAGCAGCATGACAACCATGCTGACAGGATCCGCAAGATTCTCAAGGAACTGGTACCCAACTTCAGCTGCGGCGATGACCCCGAGGAGTAGGCCGATGGATGCGGCCGCAAAGTTTGGAGTTGGCGGTGAACCATACGTGAAACGCGGACCCTATGTGCGCTTGGTCAAGCCGGTGCTGGACCGGCTGGCGGCGCTGATTCTTGTCGTTCTGCTGTGCTGGCTGCTGGCCGCGCTGGCGCTCATCATCAAGATGACCTCGCTGGGGCCGGTGTTCTTCCGGCAGAAGAGGGTCGGGCTGGGCAAGAGCCATTTTATGATTTTCAAATTCCGCACCATGCGCGCCGACGCCCCCGCCGACGTGCCCACTCATCTGCTGGCCGATCCCCAGAGCCACATCACGCCCATCGGCCGCTTTTTGCGGCGCAGCAGCCTGGACGAGCTGCCGCAGCTTTTCAACATTCTGCGCGGGGAGATGAGCTTCATCGGCCCCCGGCCGGCGCTGTGGAACCAGGACGATCTAATTGCCGAACGGGACCGCTGGGGCGCCAACGATGTGCTGCCCGGCGTAACCGGTTGGGCCCAGGCCAATGGCCGCGACGAACTGCCCATCCCCGAGAAGGCCCGTCTGGACGGCTTCTACGCCGGCAGCGCGGGCTTTTGGCTGGATGTGAAAATCCTGTTTTTGACCGCTGTGAACGTGCTGCGGGCCAAGGGCATCGTGGAGGGCAACACCGGGCGATAACCGGTGTGCGAAGGAGAAGCATCCATTGAATCGTACAGATAAAAGAGGGTTATTATGAGCAACTGGCAGACCGTGCGCATGCTGGCCAAGCACTGGCTGTGGATCGTAGCGGCCACCGCGCTGTGCGCCGTGCTGCTGTGGAGTTCCGCGCGGATGGACCGGCAAGTGAGCTACAGGGCAGCAGCCGCCTTTCTGCTGCTGCCGGCGCAGCAGGGGCCCGCCACCGACCAAGTGCTCAGCGCCAGCCAAAAGGCCGCGTTGTTCCTGCTGAACACGCCGGAGTTCCGCCAGAGCATGGCTTTGACGCTGGCGCTGCCCAAGGAGCAGATACCTTCCATCACGATGGATGGCGACGCCGGCGCCATGGCCATCCGCGTGAGCGTGGTTGCCGAAGACGCCCAGAAGGCCAGTGACATCGCCAACGGCGCGATGGATAGCGCCATGGTCGCCATTAAGGATGTGGGGTTACCGGTGAACCCGCAGATTCTCAGCCGTGCGGCCAATGCCCAACCGATCGAGCCGGTGGACGGCGGCAGGACCCGCGGCGCGCTGGGCGCTGCGCTGGGCCTCGCCTTGAGCCTGTGCGCATTGCTGCTGCGCTATTATCTGAGCGATACGATCAAGAACGAGCGAGAGGTGCGCGAGTTGCTGGGCCGCGAAGTGCTGGCCGAGCTGCCCCGGGTGCGCGACAATCAGAGCGTGCCGGTGCACCGCTCGGAGCGGCTGCGGCGGGCCGTGGAGGGCCTGGCCGTGCACCTGCGCTATGGCAAAGCTGGAGAAGGCGGCGTCATCGGCGTGACCAGCGCCCGGCGGGACGAAGGCAAGTCTGTGGTGTCGGCGCTGCTGGCCGAGGCGCTGTGCACCGGCGGGCGCACGGCGCTGCTGGTGGACATGGACTGGACCAACCCCAGCGTGCACAAGCATTACAAGCTGGGCGCCGGCGCGGGCACAGCCGATGTGCTGTGCGGCCGCAGCGCGCTGCAGACGGCAGCGCAGCCGGTGTTGGCCGCGCCGGGCTTGAGCGTGCTGGCCGCGGGCAGCGGCCCCTGCGACAGTGCCGACGCCATGCACAGCCTGATCCGACAGGCCGCCGAAGCTTATGACTTCGTCGTGGTGGACCTGACTGCCGTGGGCAGCCGCGCCGCCGTGACTGCCACGGCCCGCCTGCTGGACCGCGTCGTGTTCGTGGCCATGGCCGAGAGCACCACGCTGCAGAACGCTCAACGATCCTTGAAGCTGCTGGACGCCGCCGGCGTCGCCGTGCGCGGTGTGGCGCTCACCGACGCGTGACGCCATGAACGTGCTGTTCATAGGCTCCGCCATTGCCCCGGAGCGCAGCGCGCGCACGCCGGGCAGTTCGCCTGCCGCCAACCGCTACCAGCACGGGCTGCTGGGTGGGTTGGCCGCTGCTCTGGATGGCGAGCTGCGGGTCGTCAGCCGACTGCCCATCGCCGCGGGCCGCTCCTCCGGCGCGCTGTGGGTGCGGGCCGGGCGTGAAGAGGTGCGGCCCGGCGTCGTGGCGTCCATCCTCCCCATGCTCAATCTCCCCTTTGTGAAACAGCTGTGCCTGGGCCTGGGCGCGGCCCGCGCCG
Source organism: Bacillota bacterium (assembly GCA_023410875.1). Lineage (GTDB taxonomy): Bacteria > Bacillota > Clostridia > Christensenellales > UMGS416 > JAEYRA01. The sequence continues at coordinate 35,637 of JAEYPH010000123.1, forward strand.
TGGCGCGCTTCTGCCGCGACCACCGCGGGGAGCAAAATGTCGTGCTGGGCTATTCCCTAAGCTCCTTTGTGGCCAGCTTCGCCGCGCGGGCCGCCCGCCGGGCCGGGCCGCCGCTGGTCTATCTGTATACGGACCCGCCCTACGCCCAGGCCAGGCACGGGGCTTTGTGGAGTATGGCCTATCGCCTGAACCGCCGCATGACCGAGCGCGTGCTGGCGCAATGCGCGGGTCTGGTCACCGTGAACGCCCACGCTGTGGACGTCTACGCGCCGGGCAAGCCCTTCCTGGTGCTGGAGGGCGGCGTGGAGGCCGGCGCACCGCGGATGCAGGCCGCTGTACAGCCGCTCACGCTGCTCTATAGCGGCGGCTATTCTCCCCACAATGGATTGGAAAACCTGATTGCGGGTTTCCGGCGCACGGAGAACCCCGGTTACCGGCTGCAGCTCTATGGCCGGGGCGTGCTGGAAGACGACCTGCGCCGGCAGCAGGCGGCGGACCCGCGCATCCAGGTCATGGGCTTTGCCGCGCCGGAAGCCATGCCCGCGCTGCAGGCCGGCGCCGCGGCGCTGGTCAACCCGCGCCCCACGGCCCACAGCATCACGGCGACGACGTTCCCCAGCAAGCTTATGGAATACCTGCTGAGCGGCAGGCCGGTGCTCACCACGCGCATCAACGGCATTACCGCCGATTATGACCCGTATTTTCACTACGTGGATGACGAAAGCCCCGAGGGCTGGGCGGCGGCCATCGACGGCCTGCTGGGCGGCGACGCTGCGGCGCTGGATGAGCGCGGCGCAGCTGGCCGCGCTTTTGTGCTGCTGGAAAAGAACTGGGACGCCCATGGGCAGCGGCTTGTCGCTTTCCTTCAGCAGCTCACGGGAGAGCGGCCATGAACGCTCCCGCGCCGGCAAGCGGGCCGCCGCTGGTGCAGAGGGTGCGGCCCCGGGATTTGCGGCTGCTCAATGACGCCTGCGCCGTGGTGCTCCTCGCGTGGTATCTGCTGCCGGCCTTCAAGATCGTGGCTCGCTCCGAGGTGTTCGCCGCTGCGCTGGGGCTGTGGGGGATCACGGCCTTCTGCATCCGGCGGGATTGGCTGAGCGTCAAGGGGTCCCACATCGTGCCTCTGGCGCTGTGGTATGCGGTGTTCGCGCTGAACTTCGTCTTCGGGCGCTCCACGCTGTTCGGAGAATACCTGTTCATCATGACGGTGTTCTTCACGCCGGCGTTGCTGTTCCACTTCTACCGGCGCACGGAGCAAACCGACCGCATCGTGTTTTTCTCCCGGCTGATCCTGGCGCTGCTGTGCGTCACTGCGGTCACCACGCTGATCGGGCAGTTCCGCTACCCGATCCCCTCGCGCACGCTGTCCAAGGGCATCGAGAGCTACACGCTGCTGTATTCGTCGCAAAACATCGGCGGCTTCGGCTTCACCTATGGGCTTATGCTCTACACGGTGGCGCTGGCGGCCTTTGCCCGCAACCTGGGGAAAGGCCTGGCGCAGGTTGCATATCTGGCGCTGATCGTCTTCTTCATGGGCGTCATTGTCAAGACGGAGTTCACGATCGCCGTGGCGCTGGTGGCGCTGGGTGTGGCGCTGGCGCTGGCACTGAAACCCCGCCGCGCCGCGGTCGTGGCATTGTGGGTCGTGGCTGCGGCGTTGCTGGCCGTGCTGCTTTTTGACGCGCTGTCGCCCTTCATGCAGGGCATCACGGCCGCCATCGGCTCCAACACCATCCGCGACCGCGTACAGGACGTGATCCGCTTTTTGTCCACCGGCGAGCTGGGCGGCGACTTCGCGCTGCGGGCGGACAAATATGCCGTGTCGGTGCGCACGGCGCTGGCGCAGCCCTTCCTGGGCGCCGGCGCGTGGTATGGCTATGACACCGAGGCTAAAGGCATTGGCGGCCATGTGGAGCTCTTCGACACGCTGGCCCGCTACGGCCTGGCGGGGGCCGTGCCGCTGGCGTGGTTCTTCGTGGCCAACCTGCGCGACACGGCCCGCCTGATGCGCGGCGCGCCCATGGTTGCGGGCATGCCGGCGTTCTTCGCGCTGTTCGCGCTGTATGCCGCCACCAACACGTTCTTCACCAGTTCGGAAATCGGCCTTGTCTTGTTCTTCGCCGTTCCGGCTATGGCGTATTGGAGCTCGCCCAATCCCGGTGTAGGGCAAGGGCTTGCCCTTGCCGCACACGCCCCCAAAGTAGGGTAAGGTCTCTGCCCTTGCCGTCCGGCGCCTCCAAAGTAGGGCAAGGGCTCTGCCCTTGCCGCCCAACGTCGCCTATGTAGAGCAAGGGCTCTGCCTAGGTTGCATGGGCGAGAGCATACGAAGTGTGCGACCAGCCCTTGCCGCAGGAGAACAGATCATGAACGAAGAATACCCTGTCCGCAAACGGCTGCGTTTGAAGAGCTACGACTACAGCCAGAACGGTTGTTATTTCGTCACGATCTGTTCAAAGGACAGGCGGCCCATCTTTGGGACTATAGACGTAGCATTGGGTGAAAAAGCGGAGTGCGTATTGTCTGAACTGGGGAGAATGATTCACCAACAATGGTTGTTGCTTGAAGAGCGTTTCCCGGGAGTTTGTGTTTCGCCGTTCTGCATCATGCCAAATCATCTTCACGCGATCGTGACTTTGCCCTGCAAATCGTGGAGTGAGGAAGTACCACAGCAGGAGCAGACTACGAGCGATGGACGGCAAGGGCAGAGCCCTTGCCCTACACTTGGGAATGTGGTCGGCTCTTTTAAGTCGGTTACGACTAGGTTGTATAATCAGAATGGTGGCGCACGTGGGAGATCGGTCTGGCAATCGAGGTATTATGATCGTATCATTCGGGATGAGAAAGAATTTCTCATGATCTGCCAATATATCGAACAGAATGCCGCGAAGTGGAAAGAAGACAGGTATCACGACGCCTATGATATAAGCATTGAGATCAACTGGTGACGATAGCGGCTAACGAGGTGTACCAATGAAAATCCTTTGGAGCTCCAATTATTTCTTCCCCGAGGTAAGCGCAGCGCTGGGGGAGCCCACCGTCGTGCACGGCGGGTGGATGCTGGCGCTGGCCCAGGACGTGCTGGCCGCCGGGCAGACGCTGGCCGTGGCCGCGCTGTACAAGGGCCGCACCGTTCGCAAGATACAGGGTGAGCACATCACCTATTATCTGCTGCCGGGGCTGGTCAAGAGCCGCTATCTGTATGATCGGGCGCTGCTCACGCACTGGAAAGCGGTGCTGGAGGATTTCGCGCCGGACGTCGTGCACATCCACGGCACCGAATACGCCTATGGCCTGCCGCTGGCTCAGGCGGCCCAGGGCATCCCCACCGTGGTCAGCATACAGGGCATGATCAGCGTATATGAGCGCCACTACCTGGCCGGCATCCCGCCGCTGGCCGCGGCCTTCACCCGCACGCTGCTGGACAACCTGCGATTCACCGGCATGTGGGAAGGGCGCCACCGCTTCCGCGTGCGCAGCAAATACGAGCGGGCGCTGCTGCGCCAGGTGCGCCACGTCATGGGCCGCACCACGTGGGATTACGCCAACACCCGGGCCATCAACCCCAATATGGTCTACCACCTGTGCCAGGAGAGCCTGCGGGACCCGTTCTACGCCGGCGGATGGAGTTTGGATGGCATGGAGCGTCACACGATCTTCTGCAGCCAGGCCACCTACCCGGTCAAGGGCTTGCACATCTTGCTGGAGGCGCTGCACATCCTCAAGCGGGACATCCCCGATGTGCGGCTGATGGTGGCCGGGCCGGACGTGACCGGCGGCAGCGGGTGGAAGAGCCGCCTGCGCCGCACCGGATACGGCAAATACCTCTCCCGCCTCATGGACCGCTATGGCCTGCGGGATTGTGTGACCTTTACCGGATCGCTGAACGCTGAGCAGATGGCCGCGCGCATGGCCCGCGCCCATGTGTTCACGCTGAACTCCTCCATCGAGAACAGCCCCAATTCGCTGGGCGAGGCGCAGCTCGTGGGCACGCCGTGCGTGGCGGCCTATGTGGGCGGCGTGCCGGACATGGTGACCGAAGGCGTGGATGGGCTGCTGTACAACTATCAGGAGCCTGCCATCCTGGCGGAACGCCTGCGCGCCCTCATGAGCGATGACGCGCTGGCGGTGCGGCTGTCGCAAGGTGGGCGGCGCAGCGCGCTGGAGCGCCACGACCGGCAGCGCAACCTGCAGGCCGTGCTGGACGCCTATGAGAGCGTCCGCAGCCAGCCATGAGCCAGCAGAGGCTGCTCAAGAACACCTTTTTGTACTTCGTGGGCACGCTGGCCACGCGGTTGCTGAACTTCCTGTTCCTGCCGCTGTACACCGAGCGCATCCCCGCCGCCGACTTCGGCTATTACGGCTTCGTATATTCCATGCTCTCGGTCGTCATGCCTTCGCTGTTCTTCATGGTGTGGGATGTGTTCCTGCGCTTTTCGCTGGACGAGAAGACCGACGAGGGCCGCGAGCGCGTGGCTTCCACGGCGCTGCTGTGCACGGGGGGGCTGTTTCTGGCCTACGGCGCGCTGTTCGTGGCCGTGGGCCTGCTGCACCCGGTGCGCGATCTGTGGCTTGTGCTGCTGGTGTCCTTCACGTGGCTGCTGGCTTACATCTGGCAGAGCGGCATGCGCGCCCACGGGCACAACCGGCTGTATGCCATCGGCGGCGTCGCAGCCACCGCCGTCACCGTCTCGGTGAATCTGGTGTTCATCCTGGTGCTGCGTTGGCACAGCGTCACGCTGTATGCGGCGCAGGCGGCCAGCTTCCTCACGGTGTTCCTGCTGGCCGAGCGCAAGCTGCGCCTGCTGCGCCGGGTGCGCCTGAGCCTCTTTGACCGGGCGCTTCTGGTGCGCATGCTGCGCTTCGGCGGTCCGCTGATCTTCAATTCCATCGCCTTCTGGATGGTCAACGGCATAGGCTCTCTGGTCATCAAGGTACACATGGGCGACGCGGCGGTGGGCTATTTCTCGGCTGCCAGCCGCTTTTCCATGATCGTGGCTACGATGACGCAGATCGTGTATTACGCCTGGCAGGAGGAGGCCTTCCGCGAGGCGGATAGTGAGGCCCTGCAGAGCTACGCTTCGCAGGTGCTGGGGTATTATTGCCGGGTGCTGCTGGGCGGCGTGGCCTGCGGCCTGCCGGCGCTGGCTCTGGTCGTGCCGTGGGTCATCGACAGCGCCTATCAGCCGGCCTGGGCGCTGGTGCCCCCTGTGGTGCTCACGGCGGTGTATTCGGCGCTGAGCTCCTTTGCCGGCACCGTGTATTCGGCCAAGATGCGCACCGGAGACATCCTGAGCACGACCATCGTGGGCGGCGTGCTGAGCCTGGCACTTTCGTGGTTCGGCGTGCAGCTCTTCGGCCTGCAGGCCGTGGCTGTGGCCGGCGGCGTGGGCTTTTTGGCGGTGTTTCTGCTGCGGGTGGCCTTCAGCCGCCGCGCCGCGCCGCTGCGGGTCGAGTGGCCGCTGTTCGCGCTGCTGAACCTGGCGGCGGGGGCCGGTGTGGCGCTGTATTTCATCGGCGATGCCTGGGTGAAGCTGGCGGCGTCGGCAGTGGGCTTCGCGTGGTTCCTGTGGCTCAACCGCGCGCTGCTGCGCGTCGTGCTGGGCGCGCTCAAAAAGCGGGGGAGGTAGCGCCCGCGTCGGAAGGGAGAACCCATGCAGGATATCTGGGGCATTGTACTGGTCGCGGCGGTCACGGCGGCGGGCATTGCCGCCGCCGCGGTGTATTTCCGGCGGCGCAATCACCGCCGCATCGCGCGCATCCTCCTAGAGCAATGGGGTGCAAAGCCTGAGCGCGTGGCCTCCGAGGACGAGCTGCTGGGCATCCGTTTGAACGCCGCGGCGTTGGCGGATTTTGAGGTGGACGACATCACGTGGAACGATCTGGAGATGGACCGCGTGTATCGCGATGCCAACAACGCCCAGACGACCGCCGGAGACCACATGCTCTATGCGCTGCTGCGCCGCCCGTGCCTGCGGCCGGAAGACCTGCACCGCCGCCAGACCATACTGGACTGGGCGGCCCAGGATGAGGATGGGCGGGAACGGATCAAGCGCCGCCTGTACTGGCTGGGCCGGGTCAGGAACATCGACATCCGCCAGATGCTGGAGCGGCAGTGGTACGACGCTAAAATGCTGCCGCTGTGCATTGGGTTGAGCGCCGCGCTGGCCGTGAGCATCGTGCTGGGGGCGCTGGGCCTCTCGCCTGCTTGGGCGGTTGCCGTTATCCTCGCCTTCGCCAACTGCCTGCTGGCCTATCGCACCCGCAAGAAGATCGGCGTTTACATGGCGGTCGTCGGCTATATTCCCAGGCTTATAGCCGCGGCCGGCGGCGTTATCGGTGAAAACATCCCGGCGCTGGACGCGCTGCGGGCGCAATTGATCCCCCTGCATGAGCGCGTCCGGGGCATCGCCGGCTCCTGGATTGCGGCCAGCTACAACGGCGTCATCGTGTGGGAGGATTTTACGTCCTTCTTGCGCCTGGCCTTCCTGATCGACGCGATCAGCTACCACCGGCTGACCCGGGCCGTGTGGGCCCATCGGGAGGAGCTGCGCGGCATCTACACCCTGGTCGGCGAGTTGGACGCGCTGATCGCCGCGGCATCCTGGCGGCAGACGCTGCCGCTGTGGTGCCGGCCGGAGCTCACCGGCAGCGGCGTCGCCTTCGAGGGCATGGTGCACCCGATGCTGCGCGATGCGGTGCCCAACAGCGCCGACCTGCAGGGCAACCTGCTGCTGACCGGCTCCAACGCGTCGGGCAAGTCCACACTCCTGAAGGCCGTGGCGCTCAATGCGTTGTTGGCGCAGGCGCTGGGCGCGGCGGCAGCCCGGCGGTGGCACGGCGGCTTTTTCCGCGTGTATACATCCATGGCCCTGCGGGACAACCTGTTCGGGGGAGAAAGCTACTTCATCGCCGAGATCCGGTCGCTGAAGCGGCTGCTGGACGCTCGAGAGGGCCAGCCGCCGTGCCTGTGCATCATCGACGAGGTGCTGCGGGGCACCAACACCGGCGAGCGCATCGCCGCCGCCGCGCAGGTGCTCACGGAGATGGGACGGGGGCCGGGGCTGTGCCTGGCGGCCACCCACGACGGAGAATTGACCGGTCTGCTGGGGCCGGCGTATCGCAACTGCCACTTCACGGAGACCATCGTGGATGGCGACGTCCGCTTCGACTACCGCCTGCGGGAAGGGCCGGCCGCCAGCCGCAACGCCATCGCGCTGCTGGGCATCATGGGCTTTGACCAACAGCTCGTGGAACAGGCCCGGGAGAGGCTGCAGCGCTTTGAACAGACCGGCGTCTGGTCATAACCAATGGAAAAGAGTGAGGGACCATGGACCGATTGCCCGCTTTGCGCGCCGAGGTGGACGCGCTGCTGGACGCTCAGGCCGACGAGGCGCTGCGCCACGAGGGCTTCCTGCACCTGAACGCCGTTAGCCAGGCGGCGGCACTGCTGGCCGCCAAACGGGGCCTCAATATGGATTTGTGCGCCGCCGCCGGGCTGTTGCACGACATCTACAGCTTCCGTACCGGGCAGGAGCGCGATCACGCCGCCCATGGCGCGTGGGAAGCCGCTGGCCTGCTGCAGCGGTCCGGCTTTGGGGCCGAGGACTCTGGCGTCGTGTGCCGCGCCATAGAGCGCCACAGCGACAAGGCCGCCGTGGACGGCCCCTATGAGGAGTGCCTGAAAGACTCCGACGTGCTGGCCCACTGGCTGGCCGAACCGGGCAAGGGCTTCGAACCGCCCAAGGTCGCCCGTATCCGGGCGGTTATGAGGGAACTGGATTTCACCGGCACGATACAAAGCAAATGAAAAGACCCCGGCAGTGGACAGCACCCCGAAAAACGGACATTGAGCAAAAAGAGCCTCCTGTTGTAGGATTACTACAGCAGGAGGTATTTTAATGAAGCGGAAATGGACAGACATCAAATCAGTGGAAGCACTGATACAGC
>JAEYPH010000067.1 GCA_023410875.1 Bacillota bacterium
ATCAGCTATCTCTTGGCGCGTTCGCCCTTCTTGGCGCATTTGCTGTATCAGTGCTTCCACTGATTTGATGTCTGTCCATTTCCGCTTCATTAAAATACCTCCTGCTGTAGTAATCCTACAACAGGAGACTCTTTTTGCTCAATGTCCGTTTTTCGGGGTGCTGTCCACCCACAACGGCTCTTGCTTTTTTATTTATCCACTAAAAAATAATGACTACAGTCACTGAATTTAGTCATTTTGTGTTTTCAATGGCTTGTGCGGTGGCATGTAGGAACCATAAACCACCAAAGGAGACCGTTATGAGAAAACACACGCTGCTGATCGGTTTGCTGATTCTGCTGTTGGTTATGCCCGGCTGCGGATATCTGACCCCTCAGAGTACCGCGGCCATCCTGCCGGCAGTAAGCCCGGATCAAACGCCGGCTGCAACCATGGAGACAGCAGCCCCGCAAGAGACGGCGGCGATGCCTGACGAAACGGAATCCGCTCCGGCTCTGGGCGGGCAGGAAGAAGAGATCAAGATACAATCCTATACGAATGTACCTCAGAAGGGCGCCCTCCTGCAGGAAGCGGGCCAGGCCACCGTCTATGTGGGCCTGGGCTATAATGTGCTGGAAAGCACCTATATCGAACCGCAGGGGTTCACGCTGGGCAGGCATATCCTCAAGGCGGATGAAGTGCAAAAGCGGCTGAAAAGGGGAGACGCCCCTACGCAAAGCTCCTACACGATCTCCGGCGAAACCGTAAAGAAATACACCGAAGACTTGACCGCAAAGTTGAAACTGAAATCCAAGTATCCGTTGTTTTCCGGGAGCTTTGAAAGCGAATTTGACAAGAGCCAGACCAAAAAGTCCGATGTCTACTTCATCAAATCCATGAGCGGATACCCCAAGTACAGCGAATATATCGACATCACCGACGATTTCATGGATATACTGGACCCGACATTCGAGAAGAACCTGAACGGCAGCATGAGCCCGGAGGACCTGTTTGACGCCTACGGCACCCATCTGGTCGTGGAGGCGCTGATGGGCGCGCGCTGCACCTATAACTATACCTATACGGCGACCTCCATGCAAACCACGACGCAGATACAAGCCAAGGTGGATGCCACATACCGTTTTATATCGGGTTCGGCCTCCGTCGACGACAAGAAAACGGCAGAGGAGTTTTTGTCCAGCACTTCCTTTCAATCGGTGCTCAGCGGCGGCAAGGATGTGGATGCCTCCACGCTGGCCAATCTGCTGAAAAACTTTCAGAGCTGGGTGGATTCCCTTGCCACCGCCACCCCGACCATTTACGGCATCAGCAACATGAATTCGCTGATACCGGTGTGGACGCTTACCGCGGACAAGGACCGGGCCGCGAAGCTCGAGGAGTATTACAATCAAAGAGGCGGGGATATCCAGAAGCTGATCGACGCCATGTCGGTGATTCCCGCTCCCACGCCCAAGCCTGAAACCTATCTCCAGTCCATTGTGATCACATCGGATAAAAACTACAAAACCGCGACAAACGGCAGCGCATATTCGGGTTATACGCTGCTGGGCAAAGACCTGAACAAGGACGCGGGAGGCGACTATATCTACATCTGGTACAATACGACGAACGACCCGGCACAGGCGCTGACGGACATCCGTATCACGTATGACGATTACAACCTGTCCGGCTCTTACACAAAGAACAAGCACGATCTCAACAAGAACGCCGGAGGCAAGTATATCTACCTTTGGACCAGCAAGTCGCCCTCAGCCGGCAAACCCATCAAGGCCATCAACGTGTTCTTCGGGGAGAATGCGGACATGCCCACGGGCTATACGGTGGTCAAGTATGACAACAGCAGCGGGGCTGCTGATCTGAACAAGGGCGCCGGCGGCGCATACATTTACCTGGGCATCAAACGGTAAGTAGCATAACCGAAATGTCTGGGCTGCCTCTATAGCAGCCCAGACATTCAAACTGTAGACAAACCAAGAGAGGAAGGCAAAAGTCAACACCGACTGACGATTCATTCGGCAGGAGGAAACGCAAAGACAGAAAAATGCCGTTGAAAAACTCGCCCGCAGGCAGAATCGTCTCTTAAGAAAACAATATGAGTTTAAAAGTAAAGATAACGCCCGACGACGGTTATCGTCGGGCGTTAAATCAGCGACGAGCACAAGTCGTCTGAATCGCCAAGGCGCAAAAGCGCCGAAGGCGACAGCATGTCGACTTTGTCGACACGCTGAAGGGCTGGGCAGCCGCTCAAGCAGCCCAGGCCTTTTTGATATCCATCGCCTGTTTTGGCAGAGTGTACAATTCCACTGTACTGATATTGTTAATTATTTAACGAAAAGTCGCATCTGCCTATGGGAAGCAGGTTTTTGTGTTTTTTTCTCCCGTTTCTGCGCTTTCTTTGCCCAAATTACCCCCTCAAAGTCCGGCGTTTCGCAACATTGACAAAAGTTTAACAATATCATACCCTTACATTGTGAATTGTTTCACAATATCATACGGGCAAGGTAACAGCCGGTGGCAACGCCGGAACGATATGAGAAGACCCGGAAAGGAAGATGGGCATGAAGACCAACACCAAGACTGTGGAGACCAGGGAAGCCGAACTCAAAGCCGTCCCGCAAACCGACAAGCCCGAATACCAGACCGTCATCGACCAACTGGTGGAAAACGCCCGGGTTGCGATGGCCAGCTATATGGCCATGGATCAGGATCGGGTGGACGCCGCCGTAGAGGCCATGGCATTGGCCGGTGTGGAAGCCCACATGCGCCTGGCCAAGATGGCCGTGGAGGAGACCGGCCGCGGCGTCTACGAGGACAAGATCACAAAGAACCTGTTCGCCAGCGAATATGTGTACCATAGCGTCAAAAACATCAAAACCGTGGGCGTCGTGGAGGAAAACGACATGGAGGGCTACGAGGAGATTGCCGAGCCCGTGGGCATCATCGCCGGCGTCACGCCGGTCACCAATCCCACGTCCACGACGATGTTCAAGGCGATCATCGCGACCAAGGGCCGCAACCCGATCATCTTCGCCTTCCACCCGTCGGCCCAGCGCTGCAGCGCCGAGGCTGCCCGCACCCTGAGGGATGCCGCCGTGGCCGCTGGCGCGCCGCAAGCCTGCGTGCAGTGGATCGACACCCCCTCGCTGGACGCCACGCAATACCTGATGAACCACCGGGGCGTGTCGCTGGTGCTGGCCACCGGCGGCGGGGCCATGGTAAAGGCCGCTTATTCCACCGGCAAGCCGGCGCTGGGCGTGGGGCCGGGCAATGTGCCCTGCTACATCCACGCGACTGCCGACGTGGAGCGGGCGTGCACGGACCTCATGATGTCCAAGACTTTTGACAACGGCATGATCTGCGCCAGCGAGCAGGCGGTCATCGTGGACCGGGCCATCCAGCAGCGCTTTGAGCGCTATATGGCGGCCAACGGCTGCGTGTTCCTCAGCGATGAGGACGCGGACAAGCTCACGAAGCTGGTCTACAACCCCGAAAAGAAGGCCATCAACGCCGCGATCGTGGGCCAGCACGCCGCGACGATCGCCGCCTGGGCGGGCATCGATGTGCCCGAGGGCACCAAGATTCTGCTGACCCGCCTGCAGGGCGTGGGGCCGGAATACCCGCTGAGCCGCGAGAAGCTAAGCCCGATCCTGGCCTACTACGTCGTGGAGGACGCTCGCGAGGGTGTGGCGCTGGCCGAGGCCATGGTTGCCTTCGGCGGCCTGGGCCACTCGGCAGTGCTGCATACGGGCGACGAAGCCGTGAAGGACCTCTTCGCCCAGCGCATCAAGGTCGGCCGCCTCATCATCAACTCGCCCAGCTCCCAGGGCGCCATCGGCGACATCTACAACACCAACATGCCGTCGCTTACGCTGGGCTGCGGCTCCTACGGGCGCAACTCCACGACCAGCAATGTGACCGTTGTGAACCTGATCAACAAGAAGCGCGTCGCCCGCCGCCGGGTCAACATGCAGTGGTTCAAGATTCCCGAGAAGATCTACTTTGAGAGCGGCTCTGTGCAGTATCTGGAGAAGATGCCCGACATCACCCGCGCCTTCATCGTGACCGACCCGGCCATGGTCAAGCTGGGCTATGTGGACCGCGTGCTCTATTACCTGCGCAAGCGTGAGGGCTATGTGCACAGCGAGATCTTCTCCGACGTGGAGCCTGATCCCTCGGTGGAGACGGTGCGCCGGGGTACGGTGGCCATGGAGCAGTTCCGGCCGGACGTCATCATCGCGCTGGGCGGCGGTTCGGCCATCGACGCTGCCAAGGGCATGTGGCTCTTTTACGAGCACCCCGACGCCGATTTCGAGAAGATGAAGCTCAAGTTCATGGACATCCGCAAGCGCGTGTACAAATTCCCCCGGCTGGGCAAGAAGGCTCGCATGGTCGCCATTCCGACGACATCCGGCACGGGCAGCGAGGTGACCTCGTTTGCCGTGATCACCGACCGCAACCGCAACGTGAAATACCCGCTGGCCGACTATGAGCTGACGCCGGACATCGCGATACTGGACCCGGACTTTGTGATGACGGTGCCGCCGGCCATCACCGCCGACACGGGCATGGATGTGCTGACCCATGCCATAGAGGCCTATGTCAGCGTGCTGGCCAGCGACTACACCGACGCGCTGGCGATGAAGGCCATACAGCTGGTGTTCGAATACCTGCCCCGGGCCTATGCCGACGGCAGCGACCGGCTGGCCCGGGAGAAGATGCACAACGCGTCGTGCATCGCCGGCATGGCCTTCACCAATGCCTTCCTGGGCATCAACCACAGCCTGGCCCACAAGCTGGGTGGCGAGTTCCACATCCCCCACGGCCGGGCCAACGCGCTGCTGCTGCCCCACGTCATCGAATACAATGCCCAGAAGCCCAGCAAGTTCGTGAGCTTCCCCAAGTATGAGCGCTTCATTGCCGACGTGAAGTACGCCGAGATCGCCCGTGCCCTGGGCTTGCCCGCCGCGACGCCCGCCGAGGGCGCGGCCAGCCTGGCCTCCGCCGTGCGCGAGCTCAACCGCAGGCTCAACATCCCCGAGAGCATCGGCGCCTGCGGCGTGGATGCCGGATTGTTTGATGAGCGCGCAGCAGCTCTTGCGGAGCTGGCCTTCGAGGACCAGTGCACGACCGCCAACCCGCGCATGCCGCTGGTCAAGGAGTTGGAGGAGATTTACAGAAAGGCGTTCTGAGAAGTTCCTTTGTGAGAAGAGAGCACCCCGGCAGCGCCGGGGTGCTCTCTTCGTATCTCAAGGGCTGGCTGGGCGAGGCTGGTAAGAGGCATTTGCAGCCGCGGGGGCCCTGTCCCCTCGCGAGGCGCGGGGAGCGAGGGCCTTTAGCTGCCCGCCTCTGCGTCCTGAGGACCAGGTTGTGGGCCATCCGGCTCCACATGCAAATTCCTGTCAAACCACGAAACCACCCCGGCCACCGCCATACCCACGCCGGTCACGATCAGCAGCGCCTCTATGCTCACCAGATCGGCCAGAGGCCCGAAGAGGAAGGAGCCTATCGGCATGGCCGCCACGGTGACCAGGCTTACGAAGCTGAACACGCGGCCCTGCATGTCCGCAGGCACCCGCTGCTGCAGCAGCACCATGCTGGCAGAGTTATAGAAGGGCAGCACCAGGCCGGTCAGCGCCATCAGCGCCAGGAAGAACCAGAACCACGCCGCCAGGCCCACGGCCAGCGTCAGCACGCCCAGCGCCACGCAGGATACCATCAGCGTCAGAATCCGGTTTTTAAAGCCGCCCCAGGCCGCCACCAGCAGCCCGCCCACGGTCATGCCGCCGCTAAAGAGCATCTCCGAAGCCGTCAGCCGCCACACGTCGGGGCCGAAGGTGCGCGTGACCATTAGCGGCGAGAGCAGCGCCACCGGCACCGCCAGGAACATGACCACGGCGAAGAACCGCAGCATGCTGCGCACGAAGCAGTTGCCGCGCACATAGGCGATGCCGGCCTTCAGGTCGTCCAGATAGCCTGTGTTCTGGGCCTCAAGGGCCTTGGCATGGGCGGCGATGGGGATGGCCAGCAGGATGGTGATCGCGATGGCCGCTGTGACCACGTCCAGGAAGAAGAGAATCTCCAGGCGGGCCAGCGCGTACAGCGCGCCGGCGGCGGCCGGGGAGCCCAGCATCACGACAGACTGCACGGTGCCCTGTATGCCGTTTGCGCGCATGAGCTTGTCCGGCGGCACCAGCTGCGGCAGCATCGCCGAGATGGCCGGCGACTGTATGCCGCTGCCCAGCGAACGGACGGCTGCCACGGTGAAGAGCATCCACAGCTCCCCGCGCCCCAGCAGAAAAGCCACGGCCAGCGCCAGCGTAGCCACGGCGATGCCGGCGTCGGCGTAGATGATCAGCTTTTTGCGGTTGTAGCGGTCGGCCCACACGCCGGCGAACAGCGAAATGACGATCTGCGGCGCGAAGGAGCACAAGGTGGAAACGGCGATCAGCACGCCGGATTGGGTCTTAAGCGTCACATACCAGATCATCGCGTACATGACCAGCGACGAGCCGAACAGCGATACCGCCTGGCCGGCCAAAAAGGCCGCGGTGCGCCGCTGCCAGCCCTCATAGCCCGGCGGGTCCGGTATTTTGGTTGCGCTTGCTGGTGGGTTGTCCTGCGTGTTCATGGGCAACTCTCCTATGCTTTAGTTTATGTGTTTTAGTATACCTCGCAAAGCGCCGCGCCACCGTGAGCGTGGGCACGAAATGGGAATGATCACATCAATATCTTCTCAAAATCCCCATAATGGCCGCCGCCAGCCCGGAATAGCTGTGGCGCACCATGTCGCGGCTGACCCGCAGCAGCGGGCGCTCCACCACGCGGTAGCCCATGGCTTCCAGCGCCTCACGCTCGGCGCGGATGGGCTGGGCGCCGTCGTCGCGATAACGTTCCAGCAGTTCCGGCGGCAGGGTGAAGTCGTTGTTGGCCAGCACCACGTTCACCAGGCCGCCGCCGCAGTGGGCCTGCAGCGCCTGCAGGTGTTCCACAGCGCCCAGGCCTTCGGTCTCGCCGGGTTGGGTCATCAGGTTGAGCACGAACACTTTGGGCGCGGGGTTTCGCCGGATGGCGTCCACAACGCCGCGCACCAGCAGGTTGGGCAGCAGAGATGTATACAGGCTGCCGGGGCCGATCACGATGAGCTCCGCCTCGGCGATGGCCTGCAGGGCCTCGGGCAGCGGCTGGCAGTTCTCAGGCTGCAGCCACAGCCGCTGGATGCGGCTGCCCCGGGTGCGCTGGCTCATGCCGATGGAGCTCTCGCCGGACACGACCTCGCCGCTTTGCAGCCGGGCCTGCAGGCGCACGTCGTCCAGCGTCACCGGCAGCACGCGGCCTTCCACGTTTAGGATGTCGCTTAAGCGCTGCACGCCCTCCAGAAAGCCCCCGGAGGTGCCGGCCATGGCGGCCAGGAACAGGTTGCCGAAGGACTGGCCCTTGAGCTGCCCTTCGGGGAAGCGGTATTGCAGCAGCTGTTCCATGACCGGCTCGGCCTCGGAAAGGGCCAGGATGCAGTTGCGGATGTCGCCGGGGGGCAGCATGCCCAGGTCGTCGCGCAGCATGCCGCTGCCGCCGCCGTCATCGGCCACGGTTACCACGGCGGTCAGGTTGGCGGTCACCTGCTTTAGGCCCCGCAGCAGCGAGGACAAACCGGAACCGCCGCCGATGGCCACGATGCGCGGGCCCTTGTGCAGCACGTTGAGCGCGTAAAGGCGGTCGCCCACGCGGCCCGCCTGGCCCGCCGGCAGGCGCACGACCTTGCGTACGAAGGCCGCAATGCCAGCGGCCATCAGCGCCAGGCCAACGGCCAGCATCACCAACTCATACAGCGGCGCGCGGCGCTCATAAAAAAGCGAAGCGCCGTAGCTCATGACCAGCAGCCCCACCAGCGCCACGGCCAGATGGCGCTTGATGCCGGCGCCGGGGCGCAAGGCCGCGGGCAGGCGCAAGATCAGGCGCAGGGCCCAGGCTCTCAACGGCTGTCCCTTTCCCGGGCCATGTCCCGGTGGCTGACGGTGGCGTTGTAGCCGGCCTTGAGCAGCATTTCCTGCAGCACTTCGGCCATGGCAACCGAGCGGTGCTGCCCGCCGGTGCAGCCGATGGCCACCACGAGCTCGTTGCGGGCCTCCTTGCGGTACAACGGAATCACCGCCACCAACTGCGCCGCGACGCTCTCGGCGAAGGGCTGCGACCCCTCAAAGGCCATGACGAAATCCCGCACGGGCCTGTCCTGCCCGGTCTTGTTGCGCAGGTTCTCCACATAGAAGGGGTTGGGGATGAAACGCACGTCATACACGAAGTCGGCTTCGGCGGGGATGCCCCGCTTGTAGCCAAAGGTCACGATGGACACATGGAAGCCTGCCGCAGAGCCCTCGGCGTACACGTCGTTGAGCCGCTCCCGCAACTGTTTGGGCAATATTTGGCTGGTATCGATGAGCAGGTTGGCCTCCTCGCGCAGGCGCGAGAGCTCCCTGCGCTCCTCGGCGATGGCCTCGGACAGGCTGCCCAGCGCGGCCAGCGGGTGGCTGCGGCGGCTCTCCTTATAGCGCTTGATGAGCACCTCGTCGGCGGCGTCCAGGAACAGCAGCTCATAATCGATGCCATAGTCCTTGAGGTCCACCAGCGCCCGGTTGATATCGCCGAAGAAGCGCCCGCCGCGGATGTCCGCGCCGATGGCCACGCGCTCCATTCCCTCCTTGCGGCACAGGCCCACCAGCGTACCGATGAGCAGCGGGGGCAGGTTGTCCACGCAGAAGAAGCCCAAGTCCTCCATGATGCGTAGCGCATGGCTCTTGCCCGCGCCGGACAAACCGGTGACAATGACGAGACGCATGGTTACCTCCTCCGTTTGAGCACAAAACCGCTGCCCGCGGCGTTGATGACGCGCCCGGCGGGCACGCCGGCCTGGGCTGCCAGCGCCAGGCCCGCTGCGAAATCGCCCACGCGGGCGGGCTTGTGGGCGTCGCTGCCGATGGCGAACCACGCGCCCTGGTCCAGCGCCACCCGCAGGTTGTCCACCGTGGGCAGCTTGTGGGAGCTGTTGATTTCTATCACGGCGCCGGTTTCCACGGCGGCGCGGGCCAGCGTTTCCATGATCACGGGGAAATGGTAGCCCGGATGGGTCAGGATATCGATGGGGTAGCGTTGCAGGGCGTTGCACAGCGCCTCGGTGCCGGCCTGGGCCACGGAATGGCGCAGCCGGCGCACGATCTTGGATAGGCTGGTGCCCCATTCCACCCGCCGCAGATAGCTGGACGAGGTGGACAGCACCATGCGGTGCAGCCCCAGATTCAGGATGTCCAGTTTGTCCAGATACCGATCAGGTACGTCGATGCGCCCATCCATGCTCACGACATTGGCCTCCACGCCCAGCAGCACCTCGATCTGGCCTTGGTACTTGCGGTTGAGCCCATCCACGATGGCGCGCATCTGCAGGAACTTTTCGCCGGTCAAGCCCATGAGCGGCTGGGCGAAGCCGTGGTCGGTCACGGCCAAACGCTTAAGGCCCCGGCGGATGGCCACGCGGACGTTGTCCTCGATGGTGCCCCTGCCGTGGCTGTAGATCGTATGGGTGTGGTAGTCGGCCTCCAGAGCGATGTCGCTCATACCATATCCTTTCGAGGGGCGTCCTCACCCACGACCTTGACCTCCATCTCCAATTCCACGCCGGCGTGCTCGCGCACGCGGGACACGACCTGGGCCGCCAGGGAGAGCACGTCGTCGGCGCTGGCGCCACCCACGTTTACGATGAACCCGGCGTGCTTTTCGCTTACCATGGCGCCGCCCACCCGCAGACCCTTGCACCCGGCTTCCTCTATGAGCTTGGCTGCGAAGTGGCCGGCCGGCCGCTTGAAGAAGCTGCCGGCGCTGGGGAATTCCAACGGCTGCTTGGTGCGCCGGGCGGTCGTATATTCGGCGGTCTGCAAGCGGATGCGCTCCGGGTCGCCCGGTTGCAGGCGCAGGGCCACATCCACCACGGTAAGCGCCCCGTCGCTGGCCGCGCTGTGGCGGTAGCCGAAGGCCATCTGCTCGTTGCTGTAGGTCTGCAACTGTCCGTCGGGCGACACGGCGGTCACGCTTTCGATGATGTCCTTCATCTCGCCGCCGTAGGCGCCGGCGTTCATGGCTGCGGCGCCGCCGATGGAGCCAGGGATGCCGCTGGCCCATTCCATGCCCGTAAGGTTCGCCCGGGCCGCCGCCGCGGCAACGGCCACCAGCAGCGCGCCTGCCTGGGCGCACACGGCGGCGTCCTCCACCTCGATGCGGGCGAACTGATCACCAAACTGCAGCACCACGCCGCGGATGCCGCCATCGCGCACCAGCAAATTGCTGCCGTTGCCCAGCACCATCAGAGGCACACCCAGCCCGGCGCACAAGCTTAAGGCCCGCTGCGCGTCTTCACGGGTGCGCGGCAGCACCAGCGCGTCGGCGGGGCCGCCCACGCGAAAGGTCGTGTGCTCGCGCATGGGCGCGTCGCGCAGCACCAGGTCCTCTCCCAGTGCCGCTTGCAGCTTCTCGATGATGCTCGAAATTGTCATATGTTCCAACCTTTGCCTTTCCCAATATGATACCGTATCCCTGTGCAAAACGCAAAGCGTGACGTTGCCCGGTTCTTCTCATACATCGTATGGAATTGTGCTCAGGGTTATGTGGGGATTGCATGCAAGAGTGCTCCAAGAAATGCACCAAGTTGAGCACCAAGATAAGCACCAAGATGAGTTGAGCACTACAGGAACAGAAAATTTCCGAACGGAGAGGCCTGTTTGTTGCGCGGGGTGCGCAATCGTATTATGATAGTTGTCGTGTCTCAACAAGGCGATTTGGTATCTTAAGCCTTTATCGGAGGTTATCCTATGGATTACACAAGACGGTCCCGCCGGGCCAACCGCGGCAATTATTCTGCGCCGCAGACCAGGGGCCAGCAAGGGCCGGCGCAGCCGCGCGGCAACCGGCCCGCCGGCGGGCGCAAATTGCCGGTGCCGGCGCTGGTTCTCATAGACCTGGCCGGCGCGGCAATAATTTTCGGGGCGCTCTATGCCAGCTATACGATCCCCCACGCCATCGATGTGACGCCCAAGCCGCTGCCGGTGCGCACGGCCAGCGCCCCGGCCAATCCTTCGCCCAGCGCCGACGCGCTGCAGAGCGCCATGCCCACAGAATCGGCACAGGCAGGCGAGGCCAGCGCCGAGCCCACCGTGGAACCCACGCCCACGCCGGACCAGGGCCAGTTCGGGGCTCAGTTTGCCGACAAGTTCTCCGATGGTGAGGGCGAGTATACCGATAATGGCTACCGCAGCCGCAACATCAGCGTGACCGTGGAAAAGAAGCAGGAGAACGGCGTCACGTGGTTTGTGGCGGACATTTACGTGCGCAATCTGGACAACTTCCGTACGGCCCTGGCCAAGGACACCTTCGGTTCGGGCTACAGCGATACCACGCTGAACATGGCCGAACAAAGCAACGCCATCATAGCCATCTCCGGCGATTATTACAGCAACCACCGCACCGGCCCTGTGATCCGCAACGGCACGCTGTACCGCAATGACAAGCTGGATGACGTGTGCGTGCTGTACAACGACGGCCAGATGAAGACTTTCGAGGCAGACGAGTATGACGCCAACGACATCGAGACCAACGGCGCCTGGCAGGTGTGGAGCTTTGGCCCACAGCTGCTAAAGGACGGCCAGCCCATGGAGAAGTTCAACAGCACGCTCAACCCCAAGAACCCCCGCGCCGCCATCGGTTATTATGAGCCCGGGCATTATTGCTTTGTGCTCGTGGATGGCCGTCAGGAGGGCTATTCCACGGGCTTTACGCTCAAGGAGATGTCGCAGTTGTTCTATGACATGGGCTGCAAGGCCGCCTATAACCTGGATGGCGGCCAGAGCGCCATCATGGTGTACCGCGGCGAGTGGGTCAACAAGCCCTATCACAACGGCCGCAACACCAGCGATATCCTCTACATCGCCGAGAAGCAGTAGGAGGGCGGACACGATGAAATGGATCAGGAACCTGCTTCCCCACCTTTGCCTGATGCTGGGCGGGGTTCTCATGACCTTCTTTATTTTGGACATCTACAACCCCGCCAGGGCGTTTCTGGAGCGGGAGCCCACCAGGGTGCTGCTGGTCGTTTTTTTGCTGGCGGCGGCGGTCGTCAGCGTGCTGCTGGCGCGCAGCAACCGCCGGGAGGAATAGTTCGGAATCCGGAAGGTTCCGAACTACTGCCGGCGGCTTAGAAAGGAGTACCCATAAAAAATGAAGACGCTGATCGAGAATGACCGCCTGATCGTGCAGAGCGAGACCGCCGGCGCGCAGCTGCTGAGCATCCGCGCCAAGGCCGACGGCAGCGAATATCTGTGGCACGGCGACCCCAAATACTGGGGCCGTACCGCGCCCATTCTGTTCCCGGTGGTCGGGGCCACCGCCGGCGGCATCCGCGTGGGCGGCCAGACTTATCCGCTCAAGAAGCACGGCTTCGCCCGGGACAGTCAGTTTGATCTGGTCGCCATCACGCCCGCGTCGGCCACCTACCAGATGACCGATAGTGAGGACAGCCTTCGGCTGTATCCATATAGGTTCGCCTTCGACGTAGGCTACACGCTGAGGGACAACGTGGTCACGGTGTCCCACCGCGTCGTCAACCGTGGCGACGGCGATATGTTCTTCTCCATCGGCGCGCACCCGGCCTTCCCGTGCCCGCTGGAGCCGGGGCTGCGCTATGAGGACTATGGCCTGACCTTCAACCGCGCTGAGACGCTGGACCGCGGCTTCATCAACCTGCAGACCGGCCTGGTCAATGGCCGCGCCCAGCGGATGCTGGATGGCGGCGACCGTGTGGCGCTGGACGCCCACGCCTTCGACGAGGGCGCCTGGCTGTTGGAGGGCTATGCCTCCGACGCGGTCACGCTGAGCGCACCCGGCGGCCAAAAGTCCGTCACGGTGAGATTTCCCGGCTGGCCCTATATGGGCCTGTGGGCGCCGCCCGGCGCGCCATTCGTTTGCATCGAACCCTGGCTGGGCATCGCCGACGCCGAGGGCTTTGCCGGCGACATCTCCGAGAAGAAGGGGATTATAAAGCTGGCGGCGGGAGAGGCCTTCGACTGCGCCTACGACATCGAAATTGGAATATAGCCTGCCGGACTACGATTGAACTGTTCGCGGGCTTGGGGATTTATCTGCTGGTCAGGTATGTCTTCCGCTAACAAGAGATGAAGTCAGAAAAAGAGCGCCGGCCACTGCCGGCGCTTTTTGATATAAGCCATGCAGCCTGCGGCAGCGTCAGCCGCGAAGGCGGAACGCCGGCAGTCCGAACACTTCCCGATAGGCGTTTACCATCGCCAGATAGTTTTCCAGCGGCACTGAGGACGTGATGGCGTTGCTGGCGCAGAACACATGGCCGCCGCCGGGCATGCCGTCCTGCAGGCATTGTATCACGACACGGCGGATTTCCTCCTGGGTGGCAAAAGACAATAGAGACCCGCAGTCGATGTTGCCAAATAATGTGATGCGGTCGCCGAAGCGCTCCTTGAGCGCCCGCAGGCCCATGCCCGCGTTGGCGTCGATCTCCAGGTAGCCGTCCACGCCGCAGCCGTCCAGAAAGTCGTCGATGACCGACCACAGGTTGCCGTCGCTGGCGTTTACGGCATAACCGCCGCCCCGGTGGATGCGCTCGGACAGCTTGTGCACCTCCGGCACGATGAATTGCCGGTAGGCCACAGGCGAAATGATCGGTCGGTTGCCGGCGAAGTCGCCGCCCACGCCGATGAGCTCCACGCCGTGGGCGAGATAGGCTTCTATGAGCTTGAGCGAATACCCTGTGGCCAACGCAAAATGCCGGGCCGCTACCTCGGGTTCCAGCAGCATCGTCTGCATCAGCGCCACGTCGGTCCACACGCCGTGAGCGTAGGCCGGGGCCAGCACGCAGGCCTCCACACCCTGGCGCCGTAGCTCCTCTTGCAGGATTTCATAAACCAGAAAAAGGTCAGCATCCAGCGGCGTGGCGGCGCCCTGCTCGCCCTGTTGGTTGCGCCGCAGGATGGATTCCACGGGGTCGCCGTTCATAAGGGGCTCCTGACCGGGCTGCGGCGCAGGTGCAGGATGGGCGCTGCGCTCCACATCCCGCGGCAGCGGCGTGGGGCGCAAATAGATCATGTCATGCCCCAGCAGCCGGGCCAGGGCCACCTTGTCCTGGGCGTGGCGGCGTACCGCCCGCTCCCAGCCGTGCTCCCGCGCGTAGGCCAGCCACGCTTCGCGGTCGGATTCATCGTCCAGATATGGGTGGCCCAGCACCTGGTCGGCGATGGGGGATAACAGCACGTATTCAAAGATTGGCGTATGGTCGGGTTGCCCATGGTGCAGGGCCTCGTACATTCGCTTGTTCATTTCAATGGTCCTCCTATGCGGTGGTCAGCTCCAGCAGACTTGAATTTGTACAAGGCATTGCTGGAAGTCGATCACGGCTTCGGCAAACTGCGCGCCGCCGCCGGGCAGTATTTCGTAGCGCTTTGTGTCAGCGTTCACGGTTTCCACCTGCGCGTCCCGCAGGCCGGGGGGGGCCTGCCTGGGAGACAACCACAAGGGCGATGAGTAGGATCACAAAGATTGCCCTGCGCTTGTTCATTTCCGTCTCCTTAGGCAAGCAATATCCAAATTATAGACATGGAAGATCGGCAGATCAATATCTTTCGTTCTTATCCCAATGGCTTGTGGGTCGGGCGGCCACATTTCTCAGTTTCTTCACAAAGCATCGCCCTGGAGCGTGCTATAATGAATGTGGAAATTCACGCCAATAATAACAGCAAAAACGCGGCGTATGTACCCGCGAGAGGATTCTAATGAACATCTTCGACATCATCGGCCCCATCATGATCGGGCCATCCAGCAGCCACACGGCGGGGGCGGTGCGCATTGCCGCCATGGCCCGTTCGCTGTTGGGTCAAGAGCCCGTGCGGGCCAACATTGTACTCTTTGGCTCCTTCGCCCAGACCGGCGAGGGCCACGGCACGCGGCTGGCGCTGCTGGGCGGCCTGCTGGGGCTGGATGTTTCCGACCCCGCCATCGCCCGCAGCGACGATCTGGCGCGGCAGAGGGGCTTGCAGGTAACCTTCGAGCAGAGCGCCGACGAACCCCGGCACCCCAACACGGCGGGGCTGGAGCTGACCGACGCCCAGGGTGGCGCCTTGAGCGTGACCGGCGTGTCGCTGGGCGGCGGCCGTGTGCAGATCACCGACATCGACGGCATAGAAGTGCAGATTCGCAGCGACACGGCGGCGCTGGTGCTGTTTCACACCGACACCACCGGCGTGCTGGCCAGCCTCACGCGGGTGTTCGCGTCCCAGGGCGTCAACATCGCCTCCATGAGCGATTTCCGCGAGCGCCGCGGTGGCCGCGCCATCGCCGTGTTTGAGATTGACACCATGGCCGACGAAGAGCTGCGCCGGGCGCTGGTCGCTTTGCCCCATGTGCACCACGTCGTATATCTGCCCGGCAGCGTGGCCGACGACGGCCCCGGCGGCAGCGCGCTTTCCTTGGCTCAGCTGGCCGAGCGTGCACAGGCGCGGGGCGTGGCGATTTCTCAGCTTGTGCTGGAAGAAGAGGCCGCCCGTGCGAGCGCCTGCCCCGAACAGGTGTTGGAGGAACTGAAGCCCTATCTGAGCGCCATGCGGGCCAGCGTGGATGAAGGCCTGCGCTCCGGCGAGCGCAGCCGCAGCGGCCTTTCCGGCGGCGATGCCCGGTCCGTGGCCCGGCATGGCGGCACGCTGCTGGGGCCGCTCTTTGGCACATTGGTGGCCCGGGCCATGGCGGCGCCGGAGTGCAACGCCCGCATGGGCCGCGTGGTGGCCAGCCCCACGGCTGGCAGCTGCGGCGTGCTGCCGGCGGTGCTGCTGACGATGGCGGACATCACCCGTTGCGACGACGACGCCCTGCTGCGGGCGCTGGCCACCGCCGGTGGCGTGGGCTTGGCCATCGCCCGGCGGGCTACGCTGGCCGGGGCCGCCGGAGGCTGCCAGGCCGAGTGCGGCTCCGCGGCATCCATGGCGGCCGCCGCTGCGGTGGAGCTGGCCGGGGGCAGCCCGGAGGCGGCGGTGCACGCCGCGGCGCTGGCCATGAAGGGCCAGATGGGCCTGACCTGCGACCCCGTGGGGGGGCTTGTGGAGGTGCCTTGCGTCAAGCGCAACGGCTTTTCGGCCACGGCGGCCTTCACCGCGGCGGAGATGGCCTTAAGCGGCGTGCGAAGCGTGGTGCCGCCGGACGAGGTTATCGAGGCCATGCGCGACACCGGCCGCCGCCTGCCACGGGAACTGCGGGAGACCGCCCAGGGCGGTTTGGCATTGAGTTCCGTGGGGCGAAGGGTGGACGAATGGCTTAAGAGCAACGATCCGGCCAGCCATCCCTGACGACATCGGCCCAGCGGGAGGTGCGCGATGAGGAAGCTCGTGTGGCTTGTGTTGTGTGTGGTGGTGTTGGCCGCTTGTTCCAAGCCCGGTGTCCGATCACCGGAATGGGTCACGGCAGAGATCATGCGTGACCTGCAACCGGCGGATGCCTATGTGCTGGCCGAGGAGGCTGAGGTTTCGGCGTTGCGCAGACCGCTTGCGTCCATTGCCAATCGCATCCACCGCATCTCATCCGGCATGTTGGGTCGGGAAATCGTGCTGGTGCAATCCAGGGATGACGTGGTTTTCACCGATGCTGATGCGGTGGCGCCGCTGGAGGATATGGCCAGGCAAAGAGCGCAAACGTATGGCATGGAGTACACCGTGACCACGTCCGCTTTTTACGCCGCCATGATTTTTGCAAAGGATGAGGAGGCTGTGCATGACATTGCCGCCATCTGCCGGCGGGTGTTCATCGGCCAGCCGAGGCCAACGCTGCAGCAGGAAGATTGAATCCGTAGCCTGTGACCATACGCCCCCGAATGGTGGGCCTGTCGCTTTCATAAAATTTCTGGAGGAGAGTATGCACATCATTGATCTGCGCAGTGACACCGTAACGCTGCCCACCCAGGAGATGCGCGAGGCCATGGCCCGGGCGCCGGTGGGTGACGACGTGTATGGCGACGACCCCACGGTCAACGAGCTGGAGGAGCGCGCCGCGGCGTTGCTGGGCAAGCAGGCCGCCATGTTCGTGCCCAGCGGCACCTTCGGCAACCAGGTGTGCGTGATGGCCCACACCCGCCGCGGCGACGAGATTCTGCTGGGGGAGGACGCCCACATCCTGTGGCACGAGGGCGGCGCGGCGGCGGTGCTTTCCGCCGTGCAGACGCGCTCCTTCCCGGTGGATGGCCGGCACATCGACGTGGCCCGGTTGGAAGCCATGATCCGCCCCGACGACATCCACGAGCCGCCCACGGGCCTCATCTGCCTGGAGAACGCCAGGGGCAACGGCATGGCGCTGGGCATGGAAACGATGCGGGCCGTGCGCGCGCTGGCCAGCCGCCACGGCATCCCCGTGCACCTGGACGGCGCGCGGCTGTTCAACGCGGCCATCGCGCTGGGCGTGAGCGCCCGGGAGTTGGCCGATTGCACCGATTCGATCAGCTTCTGCCTTTCCAAGGGCCTGGCAGCGCCGGTGGGCTCGGTCGTCGTGGGCAGCGCCGATTTCATCCGCCGGGCGCGCCGCTGCCGCAAGCTCATGGGCGGCGGCCTGCGCCAGGCGGGCATCCTGGCGGCGGCGGGTATCTGGGCGCTGGACCACATGGTGGAGCGCCTGGCCCAGGACCACGAGAACGCTAGGTTGCTGGCGGCGGCGCTGTCGGCCATCCCCGGCGTGACCGTGGACACCGACGCGCTGGACATCAACATGGTATTCTTTACCTTGCCGGAGAGCATCCTTGCCACGGAAGCCCTGTGCGAGGGGCTGCGGCGGCGCGGCATCAAGGCCCAGGGGTGGGGCGGCAGCTATCGGTTCGTGACCCACCACGGCGTGAGCCGCGAGGACATCGACACCATCACCCAGGCGATGAAGGATATTTTGAAGGGCGGATGAACATGGATGCAACCGATCCGCGGGAATTGAGATCGGACAAATCGACCGATGATGCGGGCGATTCCGGCAGGCGGCTGCGGCTGGTGGACGCCCATTCGGACTTTCTGTGCGACGTGTATGACCGCCGCCGCCGGGGGGAGACCCGGGTGATGGAGCGGCTGTACTTGCCCACGTGGCGCGCGGGCCACCTGCGGGTCGTCGTGGCGGCCATCTATCTGGAGACGTTTCTGGTGCCCCATCTGGCGCTGGAGACGGCGCTGGAGATGATCGACGGGCTCAACCTGGAGATCGAGGAATCGCCGGGCCTCTTCGCGCTGTGCCGCACGGCGGCGCAGCTGGACCGGGCGCTGGAGCAGGGCCGCGTGGCCGTTCTGCTGTCGCTGGAGGGCGCCGAGCCCATCGGCACAAACCTGAGCCTGCTGCGTACGCTGCATGCTTTGGGCGTGCGGCTGATGGGCCTTACGTGGTCGCGGCGAAACGCCGCCGCCGACGGCGCGGCCACGGCGCTGGGCGGCCGGCGTAGCCCGGCGGGCCTCACGGCCTTCGGGCGGGAGCTGGTGGCCGAGGCCGTGCGGCTGGGCATGGCGGTGGATATCAGCCACTTGAACGACGCCGGCATGGCGGACCTGCTGACGCTGGGCGTGCCCAGGCTGTTCGCCAGCCACAGCAACGCCCGGGCGCTGCTGGACAAGGAGCGCAACATCCCCGACGACTGGATCCGCTCGCTGGCGGCCCGGGGCGGCGTGATCGGCGTAAACGGCGTGAACACGCTGACCGCCGCCGACGATTCCGAAGCCACGGTTGAGCGCGTGGCTGACCATGTGGAGCACATCGCGGCAGTGGCTGGCCGGGGCCATGTGGGCCTGGGGCTGGATTTCTGCGCCAACTTGCCGGAAGTCGTGCCCCAGAAACCGCTCTTGCCCGGCGAGCGCGCCATCATGGACATCCTGGGGGACCATGCCGGTGTATCGGCGCTGCTGCGGGAGCTCAAGGCTCGCGGCTGGCCGGATTCCGACATACGCAATGTAGCGGGAGAGAACTTCCTTAGATTCTTGCGCGGAGTGCTGCCAAGGGAATAGAACGGTGCAAAACGCGCGCTGGACAGATATGGGGGTTATATATCATGAACGACTATCCCTATGAACAACGATATCACCGCCCGCGTAAAAGCGGCCGGGGCTGGGTCTCGGCCACGCTGTTGCTGCTGGGCTTTCTGCTGGGCATCGTGGTCACGCGGGCGCTGCCCGGCGCCCGCGTGGGCGCGCCGCAGGTCACGGTGACGGCGCTGGTCACAGCGGCGGGCCTCGCCGCCACGGCGGTGCCCATGATCCCCGGCGCCCAGGCGGACATCCCCGCCATTGCCCGCAGCGTGGGCCCGGCAGTGGTGGCCGTTGTGAATCTGGGCAGCGACTGGCGCACCGGCATGGAAGACACCGAGCAGGGCTCTGGCTCCGGCGTCATCCTGAGCGCCGACGGCACCATCGTGACCAATTATCATGTGATAGAGGGCGCCAGCCGCCTGCAGGTGATCTTAAGCGGCGGCAGGACCGTGGACGCGCAGGTGCTGGGGGCGGACCAGCAGTCCGACCTGGCCGTGCTGAAAATTAATGCCGAAGGGCTCTCCGCCGTGGCGCTGGGCGATTCCGACGCCGTGGAGGTGGGCCAGACCGTCATCGCCATCGGCAGCCCTCTGGGCACCGAACTGGCCGGTACCGTAACGGCGGGCATCGTCAGCGCCGCCAACCGCGACCTCATCATGGATGGCTATAAGTTCACGATGATACAGACCGACGCGGCCATCAACCCCGGCAACTCCGGCGGCGCGCTGGTGGATGCCCGCGGCCAGCTCATCGGCATCAACTCCATCAAGACCGTGTCCGCCGGCACCGATGAGTACGGCAACAACATCGCCGCCGAGGGCATTGGCTTTGCAATCCCGATCAACACCGCCCGGCCCATCATCGAACAGCTGATCCGCGACGGCGTCATTCGCAGGCCGGACGTGGGCCTTGTGGCCGCCCGGGAGATCACCGCCGACGAGGCGCAGTTCTATAACGTGCCCCAGGGCGTGATGATCCGCCGGCTGCGCTCCGGCGGCCCCGCTGCCCGGGCCGGCCTGCGCAACGGCGACATCGTAACTGCCATCGGCGACACGCCAATCGCGACGATTTCCGCGCTGCAGGACGCCGTGCAGAGCCACGCCATTGGCGACACGGTGGCCGTGAAGGTGTGGCGCAGCGGGCAGGAGGAAAGTTTTAATGTGACCTTGGACGATGGCGGGCAGTAAGGCTATGGCTGAGAACCGCCTGTTTGCCGCCATCGCCTTTGCCCAGGAGGAGCGCCGCGCCCTGCGCCGGGCGGCGGAGCCGGTGCTCGCCCGCTGCCGGGGGCGCATCGTGGATGCGTCGCTGTATCACATCACCTTGCGCTTCTTCGGCCCTGTGCCGCCGCAGCGCATGGAGGCCATCACCGCGGCCATGGCGCGCTCCGCCGCGCAGACGCAGCCCTTCCCCATGGAGAGCGGCCTGGCCGGCCGATTTGGCAACCCGGCCTCGGCGGTGCTGTGGCTGGGGTTGAAGACCGGGCAGGCCGAGCTTACGGCGCTGCACGGCATATTGGAGCGGGAGCTTGTGGCCGCCGGCTGGCTGCCGGAGGACAGGCCCTTCCGCAGCCACATCACCCTGGGGCGGGATGTGGACACCCGGCCTGTGGAGCCGCTGGGCGGCATGGCGCTGGAGCCTGTGCCGCTGCGGGCGCGGGGGTTCACGCTTTATGACAGCGTGAGGCGGGAGGGGATGCTCAGGTATGAGACGGTGTTTGAGGTTTTATTTGAGGCAAGGTGATCAATGTTTTTCTAGTATCTCTTCTAAGTCGATTCGGCGAGCCAGGCAAATGAGATAAATCGCAAAGGCCAGTATTCCACATGCCAACAGAACACCGCCTATTATAGCGAAGGGGTTTGTGTATTCCGGATAGTAATGAAGAATGGTTGAAGAAAAAGATCTGGACGAGAAAGATAAAACAAGGAATGCCGTGCTGACATAGAGGGATTTCTTCTCTCTAGCCAGTAGTCTGTTGATCAAACCATTTTTGTGAAGTGTCTGTTGATCTACAACAAAAAATCTTTTGGCTAGAAAAACGAGCGATGCAAGTAGAACCAAAAGAATAATCGCTTGCATAAGCAACTCTGTCAAACTCAGTTGCTTGATAACCGTGATCAGTCTATCTAAAAACAGTTTCATTGTTCTCCCTGCTACAATGCCTATTTTATGAAATCTGATATATGTTCACGAATGAACTTTGCGTTTAGCGACACTAGATTTTCCTTCTCATACGTTTCAACAAAAACTTCATCAAACTCATCAAAAGGATACAACTTTGTCTTTTCAATATACTCAATGATCGTATCTGTTCGGAACGCAACCAAACTGGATATATCGATATGATGCTTTGAAACAAAATCAGAGAATAGGGTCTCCATTTGATGAGCGCCTATTATTCTCAATGAATCGGAAAGATAAGATGCTGTATATCGACTGGAGTTTGAGAAATATTGGCACAGCCCGCCATTCTGAACTTCCCAATCAAACAATATCACTGTGTACGCCACTTTTTCTGAGTCGTTCATTGCAGCAAGTTTTATTTCTTCTGTTCCTGCGCTGTAATGGTGCTCTATTCTTGTCATAATAGCCAACGTAAGGGTTTCGTCTGAAAGTTTCAGCAATTGTTCTTCAGTCATGTTTATTTTAATCGCGTCATCTACAAGAAAAGCAGCTTTTATTCCAATGACTATCAAAACCACGAGCAATGCAACGGACAATATGGCAATGATGATCCAGAGATACCATTTCATCGTATTCTCCTCATCCATACGCTGAAGTTGCCTTAAACTATTCATACTCAAATCAAACACCGTGTTTTAGACATTATATGACTTGCCGATTAGCCACACAATAAGAATCGTAACAAGTATGTTATTACACTATTACCACGCTTCATCAGATGCCCTCCGGTGTTAGGCGCTGAAAGCGGGGGCAGGCGTGGGGAATAGCGCTTTATGACAGCGAGCGGCGGGAGGGGGGCTCAGATATGAGCTGGTGTTTGAGGTTCCGCTCTCCAGTGGGCATAAAAGGCCTCCTGCTGTTTTCATCCAACAACAAGAGGTCTTTTATACATTGCTTTTTGGGTTCAGTTCAAGTAGTTTTCTATTCTTTGACTATCTTAATTTCAACATCCCTGGGCAAAGCCAGTCCGCACGCCACTTCTACCCCTTTGATGATTGCGGATGGCACAGGGCAGGCAGCATGTCTGCAATATTTCTTCGCCAGTTCATATACGGCTGAATCGCCAAGTTTGGCGAAGCATACCTCGTATCCATCAACGGTTTTTAGTTCCTGCTCCATAGGCTTGATGTTCGGGCAGTCTGTGCAAATTTCAATCACAGCCGTCTGCATATCCTCCGAGTCTACCTTTATGGAAGTATTCAAGCCGCAAACACCCGGATTTACCTTAACTTCAACCATCGATGCTGTCTCCCTTTCCATTTATTTTTGTCTCGGAAACGCTTGTAAATATCATCAACACACTATACCTGTATTTTAACTCATAACTTGTGCCGGCGCCAGTGATAGACGCGCCATAGGTTTTGTTTGCTCAAGCATAGTCTCGCACAGGTACATACTTATTCATCGCTCTGTTGCCTCACCGCCTCATCATTAGCAGGCGGCGGCGGGAATGGACCCGGGGCTGACCACACCCAGTTTCCCTCAAGGTCTATCAGGCCGTGCACGGAGCCATCCTGCGCGCTGAGCAGGCTTTTGCCGGGGTTGGATTCCAGCACCTGATAACCGGCGGGGAGTACGATTTTGCCATCGTAATCCATGAGTCCGAGCAAATCGCCGTCGCGATATACCAGCATGTGCCCGACGCTCAAAGTATATATATCGTGTTTTCCCATCGGAACAAGGGCGTTACCCGCCGCGTCATACAGGCCGGTCTCTGTCGCACCCGCCGGCAATTCATTGGAAAGAATGAAGCGATCGGCCGAGATGGGCGTGATAGAATCTGCTCCGGGAAGAGGAATGCGTGTGCCGTCCCCATTGCACACGAATTCTTTGCTATTGCCGTCGCGGCAGCGGTAAAAATCATCGTCCCATACGATGCGGTTAGCGCAAGCCAATACCTTCCCGCTTTCCATATCCACGATTTGTGCGGCGTCGCCGCTGCTATGCGGCGCTTTTCTGTCTCTCCTGACCAGCAATCCGTTCCGATGGCTCAGGAAGAAATATCTGTCGGACTTGAGCAGCTGCTTTCCTTTTCCGTCATACAGGTAGCTGTAGGTTCGGCGGGCGGACAGAGCGGTGTAATAGGCTTCTCCGGTATCCTTCCCGCCGGCTTGCGCGTCAATTTCGGCGTACTTCACGGGCAGTATGCTCTTGCCCTTCGAATTGATAACTCCCCACAGGTGATCGGTGCTCACCACTGCGAACCAGCCGTCCCCGATTGTCCAGACGCTGTTCCATTCGGGTTCCACAACCGTGTGGAAGCTTGAGTCCAGCAGCCCCCATTTTTTGCCGGTTTTGTC
Organism: Bacillota bacterium; assembly: GCA_023410875.1. GTDB lineage: Bacteria > Bacillota > Clostridia > Christensenellales > UMGS416 > JAEYRA01. The sequence goes on from JAEYPH010000067.1 coordinate 23,570, forward strand.
CACAACCTCCATGTATCCGCTACGCACGCCTTTGTAATGGATGCTTTCAGAGCGCAGGAGCTTACCGTCTCCGTCGTAGATGTCCACATCCCTTGGGAGCTTCTGAAACGTACCCTTGGCGCCGAGAAAACCGCCGTCGATTTCACAGATTTCTTCATATTGGAATGGCGCGATCAGCTCGCCTTCCCGCGTCATTACACCGTAGCGATGCCCGAATTCCGCGTCCGGGACGCTGGCGACGATATACCTGTCCATAAAGCCGTATGCGCTCAGATACCAGCCGTCCGTCAGTGTACTCCCATTTAGCAGGTATATTCGGCCATCGGCGAAAAACGCTGCGTTGTCGCCGGTTGCGAACACCACTGACGCGGCTTGATACCGTATGGGTAAAACCTCTGTGCCCCCACCATCCACGATGCCCTTGAGCTCGTCCTTTACGACGACATGGTATTCGCCCGGATGCACTTCGCCCGCGTAGGAGGTGGGTGAAGAGGGCGGAGCCGAAGGAACAGAAGGTTCCGCCGCCGTGGGCGATGCAACGAACAATGGCGTTTCGCTTACTGATGACCTGGAAGCCGCCATTCCTGGCGGAGTCGGGTTCGGGGATGCCGCGGAGCAACCAGTTGCGAATGCAACGGCCAGCAGCACCCAGGCAAGCCTTGCGGCATAACAAGGTCTCTTCATTCGAATCTCCCCCACCGAAATGCGGTTCATAGTTTGCAAGCACTTTCGCTATAGCATGAGACATCACACATCCCCAAAAAGTTTCATTCTGGATGAGAAGCTTCTACTTCCACCTGCCCGCTGGCGTCTTTACCCAATACGGTGACGACATATCGCCCTGACGCGGGCACCTCCACGGTGAAGGCGCAGGAGGTCAGCCCCTTGCCACGGTACACCGCACTGCCGTCCATGGCGTGGATGGACAACCGGATATCGCCGCCCGCATGGGTGATTTCCACTTGCAGCAAGTCGCCTTCGTTCAATGTCAGCTCGTGGTTCCTTTCTCCGCTCCACGCCGTGAAGGCGACGGAGTAGGCCGTGTCACTGGCCTGCTCGGTGTGTTGGGCGCCGGTGGCGCAGGCGCACAGGCCCAGCGCCGCCAGCAGCACAGCCATAAGGGTGACCAATCGTTTTGTCATGTGTCTTGTCTTCCTTTCTTGACGGGCGGCCGTTACCGGGCTGTCACCCGCAGCAGCTCGTCCACAAACTTGTCGCTCTCGTTGATCCACGGCGAGTGGCCGGAATGCTCGAACCACACGATCTCCTTCGCCGGAGCCTCCAGCACGTCGGCATACTCCTGTGCCAGTGCTGCGGGCGCGTTCAGGTCATGCCTGCCCAGGAAGAAGTACACCGGCGTTTCCAGTTTCGCGTAATCCGTGCGCATGTCGATGTCGTACAGCTGCTGATACACATGGTTGAAGGTGTCGATGACGCCCCGGGCGTAGTTGATCTTATCCAGGATGCCGTATTCGCTGGAGAAGATATCCCGCGGGGTGTTGTATCCCGCATTGTGGATTTCTGGGTTGGCGGACATTTTGGCGGTCAGATAGTTCAGATACACGGCGCTCTTCCACGTCACGCCCTTGCCGTAGTAGGGGGGCATGCCGTTGGCCTGCAGGTTTTTGAGCGTGCCCGTGTCGCCGGCTGCCTCGGCCAGATCCATGGCCAGCCGGTAGTCCAGACGTTCGGTCTCGGCAAAATTCACCATCTGGGCCGCACTGACCAGGGCGTGATACAGCTCGGGATGGCGATCCACCAGGAAGACGCCCAGCGCGCTGCCCCAGGATTCGCCCACCAGAACGATTTTGTCCTCGCCGAAGCGCTCCCGCAAGTAGTTGGTCAGCGCGTATCCATCCTGCACGTAGGTTTCCGTGGTGATGTTGGCAATGGCGTCGGCATAGTAGGATTTGCCCGAGCCGGGCTGGTCCCAATTCACGACGACGAAGTGCCGCTCCAGCTTCGCCAGATCGTGGCGCACGGCTGCCATCTGGGTGCCGCCGGGGCCCCCGGCCAGGAACAGCAGCACCGGGTTGTCCTGGCTGTGGCCGCGGATGCTGATCCATTCCTTGCGGCCGTTGAGCTCCACCTGCCGAAGCTCGGCGATGCTGCCCTGCACGGGGTTGCCGCGCTCGTCCAGGATTGGCGGTGTGGAGGCGGTGAGTTGGGTGAAGAGCACCAGGCCCGCGCCGGCGGCCAGCGCCGCGCCGCACACCACGGCGGAAGTCTTAAGCCGCGCCGCCAGCCTGTTGTCGGCGGCCTGCGTGCCATGGGCCAGGGCGCAGCGGATACCCAGCGTCAGCGCGCACAGCGCCGCCACCAGCGTCGTCAGCAGCAGGGCCACAAAAACAATCATCGGAATCATCACAGGGTTCCCCTTTCTGATTTAAGAAGTTCTTTACCGTAGGTGTTTTCCAGCACGTTGCCCATGATCGGAATGTCGGTGATGACGCTGCTCTGTTGGCACAGCCCGCTTTCCAGCATCAGCGCGTGTATCCAACGAATCTTGTGTGCTTCCTCCAGCGGTTCCCGCAAGACCAACCGCCCGCCGGCTTTCAGCTGGCCGGCCAGCGCCGGGACGATGCGCTGCAGATCGCCGCAGGGGATGTCGTGCAGCACCAGGTGGCAATAGACCAGATCAAAGCACCCGCCGGGCAGCGGAAATTCGTCCAGTTCGCCCAGCCAGAAGGACACGTTGGTGTGCCGGCGGAGCGTCTTGCGGCACGCGGCCAGCCACCGCCGGGAGATGTCTACGCACGTCAGGCTTCCGCGGGGCAGCCTGCGCGCCGCGTAATAGGCCACCGTGCCCATGCCGCACCCGAAATCCAGCACGGCTTCCCCGCCCGCCAGCGGCAGCCGGTCGGCGAAGCTCTTGTAGACGCTCTTGCCGCAGATGCGAAACACGGTCCGCTTCAGCAGGACCTCGCCGTATGACGGTTCTTGGCTCATCCGATCCCTCCTTTCCAATTAAACAAAGCCGGATTTCCTGTTCACTCGCATTCTAGCGGATGAACCTGAAATCCGGCCCGGACCTGTCTTAAATTGTGCTTAAACCTGGAGCCTTTATGCTTTGTGCAGGGCGATCCGGAACGTGCAGCCCCGGTGCGTGTCCGCGAGCAGGGCCAGGCTTCCGCCGTGGGCCTGCACGATCCTCTGGGCGATGGAAAGACCCAGGCCGGTGCCGCCGGTCTGGGAATTGCGGGCATCGTCCGCCCGCACGAAGGGCAGGAAAATGTCCTTGGCCAGTTCCGGCGGGATGCCCACGCCGTCGTCCTGGAACAGGATGACGATGGCATCGGGCTCCTGCGACAGCCGCACCGAGACCGCGGTTCCCCTGGGGTTGTAGCGGATGGCATTGTCCGAGAGGTTGTGCAGCACGCGGCTCATCTGCTCGTCGTCGATCATCGCATAGGCCGGCTGGTCGGGAATGTCGAACTCATAGGCAAAGCCGGCGTGCTCCAGCGCCGGCAGCAGCTCGCCGCAGGCCTGCCGCAGGTATTCGCAGGCGTCGGTCCTGCGCGGCTTCAGCGTGAATTCCGGGCTGTCCAGCTTGGAAAGCTCGAACAGCCCCATCAGCAGCCGGTTGGCCCGCTGGGCGTTTTTCAGTATGACGTTGACATAGGATGCGACTTCCTCGCCCAGCTGCTCCGCCCTTTTCAGGCACAGCTCCGCGTAGCCGGTGATGCTGGCCAGCGGGTTTTTCAGGTCGTGGGACACATCCAGTATCAACCGCTTGCGGTCGTCGTCGGCCTGTTTTCTCAGGCTGGTCTCCCGCTCGATGCGCTCGGCCATGTCGTTGAAGGTGTCTTGCAGCTCGGCGAACTCGTTTTTCAGGCGCAGGTTCACCCGGGCGGAATAATCGCCCTCCCGCAGCCGGCGCGCGCCTTCGCTCAGCTTGCGCAGCGGCGTCGTGATGCGCACCGAGGTGACCTTGGAGAAGACAACGGCGAACAGCGCCAGCAGCAACAGGTAGAAACCAATGCCGGCGGCGAACACGCCCGCCACGGTCCCCATGTCCCGGGAGGCGGCGCCGCCGCTGTATGCCAGGTCCACATCCAGACGGATCGAGGTCGGGAACGTGACCACCAGCCAGAAGTGCGCTGTGGGGTTATACAGAATGTCGATGTGGTAGGGCAGGCCAATGGCTTGGCTGCCGGTCAAAAAGTCGGTGAATTCGCCGGCGGTGAGCTGCGTTTTGCCGATGATGTCTAGCCCATGGGAAGAGACCACCCGGTATTGAGCGTCGATGACTTGCACGCCGCCGCCGTTTTCCACGACCGGCGCGGCGTCGATGCCGGCGATGTCGTCCCGCATCAGCGAGCTGGCGGGGTATACGTTCTTCATCAGGCTGCGGGAAATCGCAGGGCTCACAAAGGACAGAAACAAAAAGGCCAGCGCCGCAGCCAGCAGCGACATCAGGAAGACAGTCAGATAGTTGAGCAGAAACTGGCTGGAAAGCCTGCGCTTCATTGGCCATCCTCCGTCCGGTGCAGCTTATAGCCCAGGCCCCGTATGGTCTTGATATACGTGGGGTTCTGCGGGTCGCTTTCGATCTTGTTGCGCAGGTGGCTGATGTGCACCATGATCGTGTTGTCGTCGTAGTAGTAATCCTCTTCCCACACGGCGTTGTACAGCTGTTTCTTTGTAAACACTCTCTCGGGGTTCTCCAGAAAGTACAGCAGCAGCTTATACTCCTTGGCGTTGAGCTCGATGGGCCGGTCGTCCACATAGGCGCAGCAGCGCTCCCGGTCCACGCGCAGGCCGCCATACTGCAGCGGCGCGGCCTCGCGCTGGGTGCCTCCCAGATATTCGTGGCTCCTGCGCAGCTGGGCGGCCACCCGGGCCATCAGCTCGTTCATGGAGAAGGGCTTGGCCAGATAGTCGTCGGCGCCTAGCCCCAGGCCCAGCACCTTGTCCATGTCGCCGGTTCTGGCGGTCAGGAAGATCACGGGTATCGTGCTGGTCTCCCGTATCTTGCGCAGCAGGTTGAAGCCGTCCAGCCTGGGCATCATCACATCCAGTATGGCCAGGTGCACGGCCTCGCTCTTGAGCAATTCCAGGGCCTGCATGCCGTCGCCGGCGGGCAGCACCCGGTGGCCCTCGCCCTCCAGGCTGATTTGCAGCAGGCTGCGAATGTCCGCTTCGTCCTCCGCGACCAGTATGTTCATGCCAGCGCTCCAAAAGGCCCGGCGGTGACGCGGGGCCGTTGATTGCGGAATATCCGCAGAATCAGTATAGCATAGATGGGGTAGGATGGAATTTACCGGCGGGGGATTTAAGATGGATTTAAGGGTATGCGGGCCACAGCGTGCCAGCTTGCGGATATCTGGGCAAAAATGAGTTCGCCGCCGATACGGTTGCATCGGCGGCGATTCAGCGAACTGTCTTAAGGCTTGTTTATGTGGAAATGGATTTGAGTCGCATTCCCTGCGTTGTCGCAAACATGGAGCTGGTATGATCCGTTCGTGCCGATGACCGAGCCTGTGGCGATCGGCGTGCCGTTGAGCGTTGCGGACTTGACGCCCGAGAGCGTATCGTAGAAGTTCAGCGTCACGTCGGCATTTGTTGTCGCCCCATTGCCAATGCCGGTTACGGTGGGCGGCGAGAGGTCGATGACAAACGACCGGGTGCTCACGTTGCCGGCGTTGTCGCTTACGGCCACCGTGTACCAGCCCTCGGCGCTCAGCGAAGTGCCGCAGGCAAAGGGCTCGCCGTTGAGCAGCGCGCTTTTTAGGCCCGAGGGGCCGTACTTGTAGTAGTGCACCGTCTTGCCCACGGAGAAGAAGTTGCCGGTCGTGTTTGGCGTGATGTCCACGACCGGCGGCAGGTCGTCCAGCCAATCCACACCGGCCACGGCGGTATACTCGGTGCCTGCCAGATCGGTGTAGGCAAAGCTGCACAGGCCGTTGGATGTAACGATCTGCGCAAAGCATGTGCCCTGCACGCCGCCAAACTGGATCGGTTTGTTGGCGGTCAGCACGGCGATGGTCTGGGCTTGCCATTGGGGGCCGGACGGGTTGCACGTGATCTGCGCGACGACCGGCAGAGCATCCTGCGTGGCTGCCACGGCCTGGCCGTGGGTCTGGAACAGGATGTTGCCCCATGGGCCGGCGTTGCCCGCCTGGTCGGTCTGCCGGGCCAGTATGGCGTGGGTGCCATTGGGCAGCGGACCCGGCAACGGGATGGACCATTTGCCGAGCGCATCGGCCACGGCGGACAGGGTCTGGGTGTCCACGCGGACATTCAGTTTGGCACCCGGCTCCGCCGTGCCGTTGATGTTGATGTTTTCGCCGTCGATCTGCGCCAGGTTCGCGGGTGACTGAATGACCGGGGCAGTGGGAGTGCATGTCTTGATACCAAAGCTCAGGGCGGTCTGGGGGCTCACATTGCCCATGGCATCCTGCCAGACATGCACGCTGTGCTGCCCCTGGTGCAGGTGGCCGGGCTGCAGCTGCCAATTGCCCTTGTCGTTGGCGACTACGGTTTTGACGGTGCTGCCGATGGCGGCATACACCGTCGCGCCGGGCCGGGCTGTACCGCTGAGCGTTGGGTTGCCGGAGCTGACCCAGCCGCCCACCGCCGGAGCGTTGACTGCGGGGGCGGTTAAGGAGCCGGTGTCCACATGGAATTTCAGTTCCGCCGTCTGGCTGTGATTCCCCGCGGCGTCCTGCTGGCAGATGGTTGCGGTATAGGGGTGCTTGTTGGGCAGGTCCATCGGTATGGACCAGGAACCGTCGCGGTTCACCTTGGCCGTGAGCTCCCGGCTTGCAACTTTGATCAGCACGGTGCCGTCGGGCTCGCCGGTGCCGTGCATCGCAAAGGGCGCCGTATTCACAAACCCGTTTTGCACCGGGAAGAGCACCGCCGGCGCCGCCGGTACGCTGGTGTCGATTTTTAGCAGCAAATCGGTGGGCATGCTCACGTTGCCGGCCTTGTCTACCTGATACAGCTTGATCGTCTGGTTGCCGTCGGGCAGCCGGTCCGGGATCTTCACCTGCCAACTGCCGTCGCTGCCGATCGTCGCGGTAACCATTTTGCCGGCGAAAACCGCCTGTATTGTGTTGCCGGCTTCGCCGCTGCCCTTGATGACGGGCAGGGCGGTGGTCACGAACTGGCTGCCAACCGGGCTGTACACCGTCGGCGCGTCGGGCAGCTTGGTGTCCACGGTGAACAGCAGCACCTTGGCGGGGCTTTGGTTGTTGGCGGCGTCTCGCTGTTTCACCGACAGCACATGGTCGGTGTCCGCCAGCGCTTCGCTTACCTCCATGCTCCACACTCCACCGGGGTTCACGACCGCATGGTATGTCTTTTCATCCAATATGGCGTCTATGCTGGCGCCGGGTTCTCCCTGGCCGCTGATGACCGGACGCTGGGTCTTCAGCACCGCCATGTCCGCCGGGGCAACCACGACCGGCTCCGGCGGGGCAACGGTGTCCACCTGGAAGCTGACGCTGGCGGCGGGACTCATGTTGCCCATGTCGATCTGCGTCACCGAGACCGTATTGGCGCCCTGGCTCAGCGGCGCGTTCAGCATCACGCTCCACGACCCGTCGGCATTCACGATGGTGGAATAGGTGCCGCTTCCCGCCGCTACATTGATCGTCGCGCCGGCTTTGCCGGTACCCTGCACGGTTGGCGTCGCCGTGTTCACAAACTGGTTTGCCTGAGGGCTGGTCACCGCATGGGCTGTCATCAGCTTCGGGTTGGCCTGGAACGACACCGCCGAAGATGTGGCGACCTCGTTGCCGGTGTTGGTCTGTGTCACGCTCAACTGATAAGAAGACCCTTCTGCCAACGGCTTCTGTATGTCAAAGGCCCAGGTTCCGTTTGGCTTTACCTGTGTGGTGTAGTCGATGTTGTTCAAAGTGGCATGGATGCTCGCGTTGGGCTCTCCGGTGCCGTTGATCGTCGGCGTCAAGCTGTTGATATATCCATTGTTCATGGGATGGATGATTATCGGTGAGATCGGCATTATGATCCTCCTATGCTGGCGTTTCGTCGTAGATTATGATGGTTCTCAGGCCGCGTTTTATTCTGCTACAAACAAATGTTTCAACTTGTAAAGAACCCATATATACCGAGAGTAGCAAGAAACCGACCGACGGTTCATCCGGCGGGAGGAAATAGTAAGCGAGTATGAAGGAGGCACAAAGACTCGCCCGCAGGCGAAAAACGTGCGGCGAGCGATAACGAATAGCCATAACAAGTCGTCTGAATCGCAGATGACGCCAAAACGTCATCTGCGAAAGGCAGGCGAAAACCACGAAGTGGTTCGACTGCCTATGTTGAGTGGCATTTTCCTTTGAAAACTGTTAAACTAGAGAGAAGACGGTCCGCCGTCCCAAACAAAAACGATAGAAAGCCTAGGAATACATTTGAAATTTTCTGAATTGCATGTCACCCCCTCCATCCTAAGAGCGCTGGAAAAGGAACAATACCTCGCCCCGACACCGATACAGGAGCAGGCAATCCCGCCGATCCTGCAAGGACGGGATCTGTTGGGCTGCGCCCAGACCGGCACCGGCAAAACGGCTGCCTTCGCCGTGCCCACGCTGCAGCGGCTGAGCGCCCATGAGACCCCCGCCGGGCGGCGCGACATCCGCTCGCTGATTCTCACCCCGACCCGGGAGCTGGCCCTGCAGATCTACGAGAGCTTCTGCACCTATGGGCAATTCACCGGCCTGCGTGCCTGCGTCATCTTCGGCGGCGTGTCGCAAGTCCCGCAGGAAGATGCGCTCAAGGCGGGCGTAGACATTCTTGTGGCCACGCCCGGCCGGCTGGTGGACCTGATGAACCAGGGTCTCGTGGACCTGAACCATGTGCAGATTCTGACGCTGGACGAGGCCGACCGCATGCTGGACATGGGCTTCATCCACGACGTGAAGAAGATCATCGCCAAAACGCCGACGGCGCGCCAGACGCTGCTGTTCTCCGCCACGATGCCGCCGGAGATCGTCGCGATGTCCCGAGCGATCCTGTCCAACCCCGTCCATGTGGCGATTCAGCCGGAGAGCCCGACCATAGACGCCATTGAGCAGTCGGTGTACTTTGTGGACAAGCAGAACAAAAGGCTGCTGCTGCTTCACCTGCTGGAGGATCCTTCCATCGTGTCCGCGCTGGTTTTCACGCGCACCAAGCACGGCGCGGACCGCGTGACCAAGGAACTGGTCCGCAACCGCATCCGCGCCCAGGCCATCCACGGCGACAAATCGCAAAACGCGCGGCAGAGAGCGCTGAGCGACTTCAAGTCCGGCTTCACCCGCGTGCTGGTGGCTACGGACATCGCCGCCCGGGGGTTGGACATCGACGACCTGACCCACGTCATCAACTTCGAGATTCCCAATATCCCCGAGACCTACGTGCACCGCATCGGCCGCACCGGCCGGGCCGGCAACAGCGGCATCTCCATTTCGCTGTGCGATTTCGAGGAGAAGAAGCTGCTCAAGGACATCGAAAAGCTGTGCGGCCGCTCCATCCCGGTCGTGGAGGACCACCCTTATCCGATGGAGATCTTCGAGGTGCTGCCCAAGCAGCCCCGGCCGCCCAGGCCGGAGAACAGGCCCAACCATATGAACAACGTGAGGCAGAGGAACCGACCGGCGGGGAGATAACCGGATTTCTGAAAGAGCAGTGGAGAGGAGCCGATCATGGCTCCTCTTTCTTATGGGTCCCTTCATTGCACTCAGAATGGCACTCAGGGGGAGGACACCTCCCGATATGAGCATAAACTACTGGCAAATTGGAACTTGTAAGGTTGCACTATGCTTATTATCGGGATTTACTTCGTTTCATATTCAAAACATAACCTTTCACCATTTCCAACGCTCGCTCCGACGGCATAGAGCCATTGAGGATTATATCCGCCCGCCATTTCGACGGTTCAATGTACTCATCATGCCTGTATCGTACCAAATCGAGATTATAATCGGACAGCCATCCGAAAGTCTCGTTCTTAAGGAAATCCTCATCGAACCCCCCCTCTGTTTGATACCGCTTCAATCGCCGTACAATGCGTTCATCGGCTTGGCAGTCTATGTATAGTTTTAAGTCCAGCCGGCGGTGTATGTCCTCGTCTGCCAGCGTAAAAAGACCTTCAACAATGACAATATCCTCTTTCGCAGCAAATAGTTCGTTTTTCATCCGCTGCAAGTCAATACCATCCGGGTTTTGATAATCGTCATATATTTTTCCGGTTATGGGTGCTTTTGATTTTGGTACTTGTTCTTTGAAATAATCATCCATTTCGAACACCTTGACATTATGCCCACTAAGCGCTTCTACAAGGGCTCTGCAAAAAACCGTTTTACCGCTCGCGCTGCCGCCTGCTATACCGATGATAAATGGTGTGTTCATGTTTTTCTCCTGTTCTCTTTCACAAAGGAAGTATGGATTTTGGTGTTGTTCTCCTGTGATTAACCGAGGCTCGAGGCCACTCACGCTTGTGCCACCTACGGGTATATGCTCATAAATAGCTCTTTACTCTAGTTGCCATTATATAGGCTGTCATTTGACCAATGCAATAGTGTAAACACGGAGCGCACATTCTCCCCCTTGATTTCTGACTAAATTCAAATATAATGAACAAGTGCGCTGTAAATGAGCGAGCGCTCACTCATGGGAAGGGAGGATGCAAACCATGCCTAAAAGGCAGGATGAAGCCGCCCGCCAATCGCAGATATTGGACGCCGCGGTCGCCTATTTCGCCGAGAAGGGCTACAGCGCCGCCACCACGCGGGACATTGCCGCGGCGGCGGGCGTGGCCGAGGGCACGATCTTCCGGTATTTCCCGACCAAGAAAAGCATGCTGCACGCGATCACGCTGAGGTTCTTGAGTGGCATGGCCGATGCGGTCATGCGGCCCATCGAGGAGCTGCTGCGCAACGACCAGGGGCGCGACCTGCGCGAGATTCTGCACGACATCATCTGGGACCGCATGGAGATTGTAGAGAAGATGTTCCCGCTGGCCCGCGTCGCGCTCACCGAGATGCTCTACCACGACGACATTCGCGAGCTGATACAGGAGAAGCTGTTCAGCCGCGCCTATGGGGCCTTCTGCGCGTTTCACGCCGTGGCCCAGGAGCGGGGGCTCATGCGCCGGGGCATGTCCAGCGAGGCGCTGTTCCGGTGTGTGTTCGCCAACGTGCTGCTGTTTGTGGCCCAGCACAAGCTGTTCCCCAAGGAGCAGCCCGAGGCGGTGGAGCAGGCCTTCGAGCAAATGTTCGATGTGATCTATGGCGGCATCGCGCCGCGCAATGGGGAGGAAAAACCATGAAACGGATTCGTATCATTGCGTTGCCGGCGGCGCTGCTGCTGGCGGTGGCGCTCAGCGGCTGCGCCCAGACCGGCCTGCGCCTGAGCGGCACCGTAGAGTGCACGCAATACGACGTGCAGGCCCAGGCCGCCGGCACGCTGGTGGCGGTGGACGTGGGCGAAGGAGACCAAGTGCGCAAGGGCGACGTGCTGGCCCGGGTGGACGACGCGGCGCAGCAGGCCGCCGTGGCGCAAGCCCAGGCTGCAGTGGACGCGCGCCAGGCCCGGCTGGACGGCCTGAAGGCCGGCAGCCGTGCTGAACAGATCGACACGGCCGAGGCAGCCGAGCGCGCCGCCGCCGCCAGGTATGAGGACATCAAGAACGGCCCTACGGACGAGCAGGTGAATCAAGCCCGCGCGGCCTCCCGTGCGGCGGCCAGCGCCCGCGACACGGCCAAAAAGAGCTGGCAGCATGCCAAGAGCAAGGCCGACAAGGCCCAAAAGGCCTACGACGACGGCGCGCTGACCAAGGACCTGCTGGACGATGCCAACTGGGTGGCGGCCACCGCCTATGGTATCTACAAGACCGCCAGCGAGCAGGCCAACCAAGCCTCGGCGGCCTATGCCGCCGCCAGGAAAGGCCCCACCGCCGAAACCGTTGCCGCGGCCCAGGCCGCCTGGGATCAGACCAGGGCCCAACTGGAGATGGCCCGCAACGGCGCCGCCGAGACCGACATCCGCGCCGCCCAGGCCGACCTGGACGGGGCCAATGCGGCGCTGGCGGCGGCCAAGGTGGCGCTTTCCCGCTGTCAGGTCATTGCCCCGGCCGACGGCATCGTGACGCTGTGGAACCCCAAGGCCGGCGCTTTGGTGAACGCCGGCGGTTTTGTGGCCACGCTGCGGGATGTGGGTGATCTGTGGATGCACCTGTATGTGCCCCAGTCGCAGCTCAAGCTCATCAGTCTGGGCCAGACATTGGAGCTTGTGACGCCGGCGTATCCAGGTGAAACCTTCCGCGGCATCGTGCAGACCATTGCCGCAGAGGCCGAGTTCACGCCCAGGAACACGCAGACCGAGCAGGGTGTGGAGAACACGGTGTTCAAGGTCAAGGTGCGCATAGAGGACGGCGAGCACAAGCTGCGCAGCGGCATGACGATGCAGGTCACGCTGGACCTTGGGCAGGTGCAGTGATATGGGCGCAGACTACGCCATCCGGGTGCAGGGGCTGACCAAGCGCTTTGGCAGCCTCACGGCGGTGGACGACATCAGCTTTGCCATCTCCTCGGGCTGCATCTTCGGGTTCCTGGGCCCCAACGGCAGCGGCAAGAGCACGACGCTGCGCATACTGTGCGGCGTGCTGCACCCGACCCGCGGCAAGGTGCTCGTGAACGGCCTGGACGTCGTGCGCCACACCGAACAGGTGCGCCAAAACATCGGCTACATGTCTCAACGCTTCAGCCTTTATGAAGACCTGACCGTGGACGAGAACCTGACCTTCTACGCGGGCATCTATGGCCTGAGCCGCGAGCAGTGCGCCCAGAGGAAGAAAGAGCTCATCGACATGGCGGGCCTGGGTGGCCGCGAGCGGGCGCTGGCCGGCACGCTGAGCGGCGGTTGGAAGCAGCGGCTGGCGTTGGGCTGCGCGATGATCCACCGGCCAAAGCTGCTGATCCTGGATGAACCCACCGCCGGGGTGGACCCGGTCAGCCGAAGGGTGTTCTGGCAGATCATTCACGGCTTTGCCAAAGAGGGCATCACGATACTGGCCACAACCCATTACATGGACGAGGCCGAGAGCTGCGACACCGTGAGCTTCATACTGGGCGGCAAGCTGCTGGGCATCGACACGCCCAAGGGATTCATGGAGCGCGAGGGCGCGGCCAAGCTGGAGGATGTGTTCATCGCCCATGTGGAGCGCGCCTTCGGCCAGAAGGTGGACGTGCGCTTCACCCATGAGGCCACCCGGCCCGGAGGTCGGCCATGAGCAGAGTGAAGTTCAACGTTCCGCGCTTCCGTGCCGTGCTCAGGAAGGAAATCATACAGGTGCGCCGGGATCGCGTGAGCATGATGATCCCCATCCTGATGCCGATCATGATGATGCTGCTCTTTGGCTACGCGGTGAACACCGAGGTGGACCATGTGCCCACGGCTGTGCTGGATTTAAGCCGCTCCCAGGAATCCCGGGGCTATGTGCAGGCCATGGCGGCCACCGGCGTATTCGATGTGACGGCCTACGCTTCCTCAGAACAGGAGTTGGACGACCTGCTGGCCAGCGGCGTGGCTCGCGCGGCGTTCGTCATGCCCGTGGATTTCGCCCGGGATTACCATGCCGGCGGGCGCGCGGCCTGCCAGCTGCTGGTGGACGGCAGCAACCCCACGACCGCCCGCAGCGTGAGCACCGGCGCGCAGCTGACCCATCAGGTCCTCTCCGCCCAGCGCAAGCAGGCAGCGGCGGCATCTTTGGGCTTAAGCGTGGGCGCGCTGCCGGACTTGGAGCTTTCGGTGCGGGTGCTATACAACCCGAACCTGGAGAGCCGCCGCTTCACGATCCCCGGACTGGTGGCGCTGATCATGCAGAACATCACCGTGATGCTGACGGCCTTCGCCATGGTGCGCGAAAAGGAAAGGGGCACCATCGAGCAGCTCATCGTTACGCCGGTGCGCTCGCTGGAGCTGATCCTGGGCAAGCTGGTTCCTTACATTGTGATCGGCTATTTGGGTTTTCTGTTCTCGCTGGGGCTGTGCGTGTTCTGGTTCGGCATCTGGCCGGAGGGCAACGTCGGCCTGCTGCTGGCGTTGGGGATGCTGTTCGTCGTGTGCAGCCTGATGATCGGCATGCTGATTTCCACCGTGGCCAAAAGCCAGTTGCAGGCCATGCTGGCCACGATGCTGATCCTGCTGCCCAGCCTTCTGCTGTCGGGCTTCGTATTCCCCCGGGAGGCCATGCCGCCGGTCATCGCGCAGATCGGCCTGATTTTCCCGATCACGTATTTTCTGGACATGGTGCGTGGCGTGGTGCTCAAAGGCGTGGGTGCGGCGGTGCTGCTCCGGGATATCATCGTGCTCAGCGGAATCTTCCTGCTGCTGCTGGCGGCGACGATTCTAAGGTTTCGGAAGAGTTTGGATTGAGGTGGAAATCGAAGGAATATGGAAAAGGCGGCCGGGATGGCCGCCTTTTGCGTAACTCCTGTTTGGAAGCCCCCTGCTCAGGTTCTTCCGTTTTTCTCATGGTAACCATCATGGGGCCCGATCTTGCTGCCGCCCTCTATGCCGACATCGGCATTCTCCTTTGGTTTCATTTTTCGCAGGTCAGCGTTGGAGTGTTCGCGGTCCTTGACTCGATTCTTATTGTTTTTCATGCCTGTCAACCTCTCGCTGAATGTTACCTTAGCATGCCAATTACTACGGGGATTTATGAGTATCAGGGGTTTGTACGAGTATGATTCAGGCGGTGCATGGTTTGCTAAAACTTGAGTTGCCAGACGCTCATTGGCAGTAAGAGCTTGTCGCGCATTGCAGACGCTGCGCTGTCGATCAAGTCGACAGCGGACAGCACTGGATATGAAGGGAGTTTATTCCATAAAGACTATTGACATTGTCCTTGTGTTGAATTATGTTGTCTTTTGGTGGTGAATTCTGGTGGGGGAGACATGTCCCATGGAGAATTTTATCTTCGGGTTTACAGGTGCATTCGGAAGTGGCTGCTCGTTTATTATTAAAGAGTTTTTCCAAAATCGGAGAAATGCAAAGGTATTTTCTTTGTCTTCCGAACTCAAGATAATGTTTGCTAATGATAATCCAGGAGCTGTTCCTAGTCGAAATGTTCTACAGGAATATGGCAACCATGTAAGATCAAGAGACGGAGCAAATGTCCTTGCTAATAAAGTATTAGGAAAAATCGGTGATGAGGTTGCCGGGGGCAGTATTACAAAAGATACTCTGATTTGTATAGATAGCATAAGGAACCCAGAAGAAATAAAGAAATTGAGAGAAGCTTTTCCAAGGTTTATTTTGGTTGCTGTATTTGCTGGACATGAAAAAAGGTGGGAGCGAGTCAAAACAGCATACGAGTCAAAGCATGATGCCTTTCAAGATGACGAATATAAAGATCAAGGATCTGATGAGCCAGCTTATGGACAACGGATAGCAGATTGCTTTTTTGAAGCAGATGTCATTATTTCGAACGATGACGAAATCAGTATAGATGGTGAAAATGATGCCTATCATAAAATGAGCAGGAAGCTAGACCAGTATGTAAGATCTTTTATGGATCCTACTCAAGGGCATCCACTTATAGTCGAGTCATTAATGGCAAGTGCCTATGCATCTGGTAGGAGGTCTAGATGTCTGAAGAGAAAAGTAGGTGCAATTATTGTAGATGAAAATGGGTCAATTATTAGTTCAGGTTATAATGACGTTCCTTTTACTTTAAAAACATGTCAGCAAAAGCATGGAAATTGCTATAGAAGTGTAAAGAAAGCTCAAATGGAGGCTTTAATAGCAGGTATTATTAATGAAGATCATGACAAGTCCACGAAGATAATCAGTAAGTTTAAGATACTAGACTTCTGTAGGGCTGTACATGCAGAAGAAAATGCTATTCTTAACCTTGTTAGAAACTCATCAAGAACTGATTATAGTAAATGCACTTTATATACGACGACATATCCATGTAATTTGTGCGCGAACAAAATTGCACAGATTGGCATTAAGAATATTGTATACTTTGAACCATACCCTATAGTAGAAGCTTATGATATATTAGCAGAAAGTAGTGTAACTCAAGTTTCATTTGAGGGGGTCACGTTCAGAGCCTTTTTTAGAGCCTACAATTTTTTACCATAAGGAGGCGTTTTGATGTTGTTTTGTCCAGAGTGTAACGGTATTGTTGAATATGATGCTTACTTTAAGAGGTGCTTTTGTTCTCAATGCTCTTGGACAACAGATGAAGTAAATCAGAACCGAAAATCGATAGCCGTAACAAGATACTATAGAAAAACAGCCACGAAGACAAATGAAGGACTGACATTAACTGATGAAAAATTAGTATATGCCAAGTAGTTCTATCTTAAATAAAAGCATGGTTCCACTAGGAACCGTGCTTTTATTCTTCTAGTATATACAAATCTGTATGATCTGTTATCCCACCGGCTCCACCGCCACCACATGCGCCTCCTCACCCTGCGATGCCATGGCATAGGCAAACCCTGCGTGGTTGGCCGCGCCGCCCACGCGCCCTTGCCGGTCCAAACACACGATGGCCATGTTGCCCACGGGGCCATGCTGCGCCAGCCTGCGGTGAACCCGAAGGACGGCTTGCTCCGCCGCCTCCCGCGGGTGCATGCCCTGGCGCATCAATTCCACAGCCACAAAGCTCAAACAGCCGCGCATGATGTCCTCGCCCACGCCCGTGGCCGCGGCGGCGCCAGCCTCGTCGTCGGCATACAGGCCGCTGCCCACCAGCGCCGAATCGCCCACGCGGCCCCGCAGCTTCATGGCCAGGCCGCTGGTGGATGTTGCCGCCACCAAATGGCCACTGCTATCCAGCGCCAGCGCGCCCACGGTGTCGTGGCCGTGGGGCTGGGTGTTCCTCTCCTGCAGGCGCTGCAGCCAGCGGGCCTTGGCTTCAGGGGTCAGCATGTCTGCCTGTTCACACCCCTGCGCCAGCGCGAAATCCGCCGCGCCTCGGCCCACCAGCACGTTGTGGGCGCAGCGGTTCATGACCAGCTGCGCCACAGCCACGGGGTTTTTGTAGCCCTGCAGGCCCAGCACAGCGCCCAGGTGCAGGTCCTGCCCGCGCATCATGGCGGCGTCCAGCTCCATCTCCCCGTGCAGGTTGGGCCATGCGCCATAGCCCACGGTGTCCACTGCCGGGTCGTCCTCCACGGCCATGGCCACACGGGCGGCAGCCTCCTCGGCGCTCTGGCCCCGGCGCAGCAGCTGTGCCGCGGCGGTCACGCCATTCAGAGAGAAATCCCACGTGGCGATCAGCGCATAGGGCTTGCGCGCGCCGACCATATCCCGCGCGCTCATAGGCGCTCCACCCGGCCGCTGGCAAAGCTGCGGCTGGCGGCGTCCATGATCCGCTGGGTCTCAATGCCGTCCAGGATGTCCGGCGAGGCCGGGCGCTCATGGGCCACGGCGGTCAGGAAACTGTACAGGCAGTGCAGGTGGCCCCGCAGCCAGCCGGAGCTGTTCTTGACCGAGGGAAACTGCACGATGTCGCCGTAGCGGCTGCTGGTGCGGATGCGCGTGAAGCCCCGGTTGCCGCCCAGGGTGGCCTCGGGGTTGGCCTCGTCGAAGAACCACAGCCCATCCTCGTCGGAAAGCTCGAGTATGATGGCCCCCTTGGTGCCGTGGATCTCCAGCTTGAGTTCGTCGTCTATGCCGGTGGCGATCTTGCTGGCTTCCAGCGTGCCGGCTGCGCCGCTGGCCAGCGTGGCCGTCAGCAGCACCTGGTCCTCGGCCACGGCGTCGCTCAACGTGCCGTCGGGCAGAGGCCGCTGAGGATACAGCGTGCGGGCCTTACCCCATACCTCGGTAAAGTCTCCCAGCAGATAGCGGGTCAGGTCGATCAGGTGGCTGCCCAGGTCCAGCAGCACGCCGCCTTCGTCGGCGCGCATCTTGAAGCCCATGGGCCTGTCGGCATAGATGGAGCCGGCATGCAGATAGCGCCCGCGAAAGCTGATGATCTGACCCAAACGCCCCTCTTCGATGAGCTCCTTTGCCCGCATCGTCGCGGCGAAGAAGCGGTTGTGGAACACCATCTGGTGCGTGAGAGCGCGGCCCGCCAGCGCCTGAGCGATGCCCTCGGTTTCCGACAGGCGCACGACCAGCGGCTTATCCATGTACACATGCTTGCCGCGCTCGATGGAATACAGCAGCATGTCCCGGTGCAGGCCGTTGGGCGCGCTGATGGTTACGGCGTCCACCTGGGGGCTGTCCAGCAGCGCGCGCCAATCCTCAAACACGAGAGGGAAGCCGCCCTCGGCCACGGCGCGGCGGCGGCTGGATTCGCTGGGCGAGGCCACGGCGATGAGTTCCGCCGTGAAGGGTAGGTCCCGGTAGAAGAAGGGCAGCGAACGGCACCCCCAGGAGTGGGTGCGGCCCATGAAGCCGTAGCCGATGACGCCAAGACGGATGTGTTTCATCGTTCCTCCCAAATGCGGCATTTGGCCGCGTGCAAACGGTGGTATAATATAGGTGTTCATATCATAACAAACCGCGATGGGAGTGGCAACGACCGTTGAAAGCCTTGGCTGAGCTGATTCGCAAACACCGGCAGTTCCTGCTCTACGCCCTGGTGGGCGCGGCCAACACGCTGGTGACCATGGGCGTGCTCTACATAACCCTGGAAGTGGCTGGCTGGCCGGGGTGGCTGTGCTACCCGCTGGCCTATGGCGCCGGCGCCGCCAATGGTTATTTCTGGAGCACGCGCTCGGTGTTCCGCGTGCGCGGCACCGCCGGCAACCTGACCAAGTTCCTGCTGGTCAACGTGGCCACGTTGGGCGTGAACCAGGGGCTCATGTGGCTGCTGGTTGACCATTGGGGCGTGTATTCTGTGCTGGCGCAGGCGCTGGTCACGCCCTTTACGTTCATCGCCAACTATTCACTCAACAAGCTATGGACCTTCGCCCAGCCGGGCGGGGCGCGCCCGGAGCGCTGATATGGGGCTGACCACATTGCTGGGCGGCAAGAGCGCCCCGGTCACGGCCAATCGGTGCGGCGGGGCCCAGGCCGCGTGGGCCCACTGGCAGGGCAGCCGCGCCGAGCAGCAGGACGCCTGCGGTGTGTTTTGCAGCGGCACGCTGCTGCTGGCGGCGGTGGCCGACGGCATGGGCGGGCTGGCCCAAGGCGCGCAGGCGGCTCGGGCCGCCATAGAGGCCTGCGACCGCGAGACGCCCACGCTGGCAAAACAGCCGCTGGAGTTTGACGCGCTGCACGAGGCGCTGCTGCGCATCAACGGCGCTGTGCACGATGCTGTGGGCCGGCCCCGCGCGGCGCTCAGCGGCACCACGCTGGTGGCCGCGGCGGTGCAGCACGGGTCGCTGCGGCTCATGTGGAGCGGCGACAGCCGGGCCTATCTATGGCGGCGGGGCAAGCTGATCCCGTTGACCTTTGACCACAACTATGAGCGCCAACTGCTCTCGCTGGCCGCCGAGGGGAGGCTCACCGAGGACCAGGCGCGCTCCCACCCCAAGGGCGCGCATCTGACCGGCTATCTGGGCCTGCGGGAGCCTCAGGAGTACAGCATATCCGGCACGGCCACGGAGGTTGCGCGCGGCGACGCGCTGCTGTTGTGCACCGACGGGCTGTATCACGCGCTGGGTGAGGGCGCTTTGCGCAAATATCTCTCGCTGGACGCCGAGAAGGCCGCCGGCGCGCTGATTCGCGCCGTGGCCCGCGTCAATGCTCCCAACCAGGACAATGCCACCGCCTGTGTCGTCAGGTGGTAAGATATTCAGGAGGACTCTATGAACCTAAGCCCACGTTGGAAACTGATCATTAAGATTGCCGCCATCGCCGCAGCGCTGCTGATGGTGCTGGGGATGGCGCTGCCGTATATCAGCTCTTTTTAGCACGATACATCCAGTTCAAGTTCAGATGGCTTATCCGGGCGTTTCATGAGTGCCCGCATTGTGATATGCTGATGGAAAGCGCCCGCTGCTTGGGCGTCTCTTTGCGCTACCAAAGGAGCAATCATGCGAATTCTACATACCTCCGACTGGCACCTGGGCCGCATCTTCCACGGCCGGCACCTGACCGGCGAGCAGGAATACGTGCTGGAGCAGTTCTGCGATGTCGCCCGCGACGCCCGGCCGGACGTCATTCTGATCGCCGGCGATGTGTATGACCGCGCGGTGCCACCGGTGGACGCCGTGAACCTGCTGGACGACGTGCTGCACCGGCTGGTCGTGGATTTAAAGGTCCCGATCATCACGATTGCCGGCAACCACGACAGCCCGGATCGTCTGAGCTTCGGCCGGCGGCTGTTCCACAGCCACGGGCTGGCGGTGTACGGCCAGCCGCAATGCCCCGCGCCGGTCGTCACCTTGCAGGATGGCCACGGCCCGGTGCACTTTCTGCCCATCCCCTACGCTGAGCCGCCCTTCGTGCGCGAGGCGCTGGGCGATGAGGACATCGCCGGGCACGAGGCGGCGCTGGCCGCCCAGGTCGCGGCTGCCCGCGCCGCCTCGCCGGCGGGCCGGTGTGTGGCCGTGGCCCATTGCTTTTTGACCGGCGGGCAGGCCAGCGACAGCGAGCGCCCCTTGACCGTGGGCGGCGCCGGGGCTGTGCCGTGTTCGCTGTTCGATGGCTTTGCCTACACGGCGCTGGGGCATTTGCACCGTCCCCAGAGCGTGAGCTGCGACGCCGTGCGCTACTCGGGTTCGCTGATGAAGTATTCCTTTGACGAAGCCAACCACCGCAAGGGCATCGTGCTGGCCGAGCTGGACGCCCAGGGGCACGTGAGCGCCGAGCTCATAGAGCTCAAACCCCGGCTGAACGTGCGCTGCGTGACCGGCACGCTGGAGGAGCTGCTGCGCCAAGGGGAAGCGGACCCCTGCCGTGACGACTTCATACAGGCCACGCTGACCGACGAGGGCGCGCTGCTGGACGCCATGGGCCAGCTGCGCCGGGTGTACCCCAACGCGCTGCAGATCCAGAGGGCCTTCCTGCCCGGCGGCCAGGCGGCGGCGCTGGGCGGCGATTACCGCAAGCACACCGACTTCGACCTGTTCTGCGCCTTCTACCGCCAGACCACCGGCCGGGAGCTGGGCGAGGACACCCTGGCCGCGCTGCGCGAAGTGTTGCACAGCCTGCGGGAGCAAAACGAGGTGGGAGCATGAGGCCCATCAAACTGGAGCTGCAGGCCTTCGGCCCCTATGCCCAGCGGCAGACCATCGACTTTGGCGAGCTCAAGGACCGGCGGTTCTTCTTGATCCACGGCCCCACCGGCAGCGGAAAGACCAGCATTCTGGATGGCATGTGCTTTGCGCTGTATGGCGAGATGAGCGGCGCAGGCCGCAAGGGCGAGCAGATGCGCAGCCAGCAGGCCGCGGCGGACCTGCCCATGGAGGTGCGCTTCACCTTCGCCGTGGGCCAGGCGCAGTATCAGGTGACCCGCAGCCCCGCCCAGAGCGTGCTCGTGAAGGGCAAACAGCGGGACGTGACGCCCAAGGCCGAGCTATGGCGGCTGGTAGGGGAGCAGCGCGAGGCCGTGGCCTCCGGCGTGCAGCGGGTCAACGAGGCCGTGCGCGACATCCTGGGCTTTCAGGCCGAGCAGTTCAAGCAGGTCGTGCTGATCCCCCAGGGGGAATTCCGAAAGCTGCTGACCGCCGGCTCCGAGGATCGCGAGAAGATACTGCAGGTGCTGCTGCAAGTGGATGGCTTCCGGCAGATCGAGGACGCCCTGAAGCAGCGGGCGCAGGCGCTGGCCAAGCAGCTGGGTGAGCAGCGGCTGGTGCGCGAGACACTGCTGCAGGAAGCGGCGGCCCCCACGCTGGAGGCGCTGCGCCAGCGCATGAGTGACAACGCCGCGCAGATGGCCGGGCTGGAAGAGCGGGTAACCCGCAGCCGGGAGGACCGGGAGCGCAGCCGCGCCGCCGCCGACGCCGGCCGGAGGGCCCAGGCGCTGCTGCAGGAGCGGGACCTGGCCCAGCAGGCAGCTGCCGCGCTGGAGGCCCGGCAGGCCGAGATGGATGATCTGGCCCGCCTGCTGAAGCGCGCCGACGCCGCCGAAGCGCTGGTGGACATCGAGCGCTCCGCCCGCGAGCGCCGAAGCGAGCGCGAGCAGGCCGCCCGGGAGGCAGAGAGCCGCGCGCAAGCGCTGCAGGCCGCCCAACAAGCGACCAAGGAAGCCGATGAGGAGCTGGCCCGCCGCCGTGGAGAGGAGCCCCTGCGGGCGGCCACCCAGGAGGAGGTCTTCCGTCTGCGCTCGGCGCTGCCCCAGGCCCAGCGTTTGGGCCTGCTGGAGCAGGCTTCCCATGCGGCCAACCGGGCGCTGCTGGATGCTCGCGCTGGTCGGGAGCGCGCCGAGGAGGCGCTGCGCAAGGAGCAGCAAGCGCTGGACGAGGCCGTGGCCCAGGCCGAGCGCTTAAGAGATGCCGCGCTGCAGACCCAGGCCGATGTGCGCCTGCGCCTGAAGCTGGAGCGCGCCTGCTGGGAGGGTGCTCAGGCCGCGGTGCTGGCGGCCATGCTGGCCGAGGGGCAGCCCTGCCCGGTGTGCGGCGCGCTGCACCACCCGGCCCCCGCCCCGGCGCAGGACGCGCCCTCGCGGGAGGCACTGAAACACCTGGAGGCCGAGGAGCAGCGCCTGACCCAACAGGCCCAGGCGCACATGGAAGCCGCCCAGAACCGCACCCGGCAGGCGGCCCAGCGCCGCCCCGCGCTGGAGCAGGCTGTGTCCGCCGCGCAAACCGCGCTGGAAGAGGCGCAGCGCGCCGCCGCCCAGGCCCAGGCCGATTGCCAGGCCGCTCTGGAACAGGTGCCGGAAGCGCTGCGCAAGGAGGGGGCCGCCCGTGCCGCGCTGCAGGAGGCGGAGCGCCGCCTGGAGGCGCTGCAGGCCGCTTTGGCGCAGGCTGAACAGCGCGCAGCCGCCGCCACTGCCGCCGCCGCTGCCGCGGGGGAGGCTCAGCGCGCCGCCCAGGCC
>JAEYPH010000087.1 GCA_023410875.1 Bacillota bacterium
ATAACACAGACAATCTGTATTGCATTTTTGCTTCATTATTTATCGTTTCTCATATTGAGTTCCGGTCGTTTTTCAAGGTAAACTCTACTGCCTTCCTACTGTGGTACTTACTTTGGGAATTTACGTGGAAATCGCACTATAGTCGAACAGAAAGCCGGCTTTTCGGCAGAAAGCTTCCCCACTCCAAATCAATCACGGTCTGGCCCCGCTGTCAGTCTGCAAAAAGCCCGCCGGTCAAGGCGGGCCTTCAATCTCGATCGTCCATGGTCAAACTCTGCGCCTCATCAAAAAGTACATGGCTGCGGCGGTGAGCGCCACGGAAGCCACGATGATGACCGGGAATGCCGCAGGGCTGTTTTGCAGCGCGTTGGGTACGTTCATGCCGAAGAAGCTGGCCACCATCGTCGGGATGGAAATGGCAATTGTGATCATCGTCAATGACTTCATGACGATGTTGAGGTTGTTGGAGATGATGGAGGCGAAGGCGTCCATCATGCCGCTTAAAATGCTGCTGTAGATGCTGGTCATCTCGATGGCCTGTCGGTTCTCAATGATGACGTCTTCCAGCAGCTCCTGGTCCTCGGGGTACTTCTTGATCTGCTCAAGCTTGAGCATCTTCTCCAGCACCATTTCGTTGGATTTCAGCGATGTGGAGAAATAGACCAGGCTCTTTTCCAGCTTGAGAAGCTGGTTGAGCTCCTTGTTCTTCATGGACTGCTGCAGCTCGTTCTCGATCTTATTGGTGATCTTTTCGATGTGGCGCAGATAGTACAGGAAGAACGTCGCGTTCTTGTAAAGGATCTGCAGCACAAAGCGGCTTTTGTATTGCGTATAGAAGTTGCGGATGCGCTTGTTGATGAAGTCGTTGATGACTGAATTTTCCTTCAGGCATACGGTCAGAATGCAGTCCTTGGTCAGCACGATGCCCAGCGGAAGCGTGGAATAGACGTTTTTCTTGCCCTCGGCGATGACCATCGGGATGTCCACGAGGATCAAAGTGGTGCCATTCTCCGTCTCAATGCGCGAGCGTTCCTCTTCGTCCAGCGCAGGCCGCACGAACTCAGGCTCGATGCGCAGCATGTCGCATAGGGCGGCCACCTCTTCATCGGTGGGGTTCACGGCGTTTACCCAGGCGCCTTCCTCGAAACGGTCCAGCTCCACGAGTTCTTCGCCGACGGTCTTATAGAACATGATCATGTTTTCACCCTCTTTCTTCAATGAGGGTTAACCTGTCATGCCCTGGCGGCGACGCGAACGGCATGACAGACAAACCCGGTTATTAAAATCGGTTGCAGTAGCTTGTGACTACTTCCAGGGTCGCAATCCACGCCGTTCACCTCCATGTTGCAGATTCAAGTTGATTATACCCTCTGCATTTTATGAAAGCAATACAGATCGGTCACAATTTATTGATATTTGTTCAAAAAGGGCGAACAGGACGGATTGTGGCGTCCTATCTTTGAATTTCAGGCCTTTTCGGGTTCAAACGCGACCGATTGCGTCTTAACGAGGTTATAGGACGCTAAGACACCTGTACAAAAGAATGAATTGATAACTATGAAGCCGACCGCCGGTTTATCCGGTGGGAGGAAACAAGAAACAAGCGGAGCGCCGTTAAGACACCCCGCCGCAGCGGTCCAACGCATTTGACAAATCAAGCATAAACCGCATAATCAAAGGTCCGCTGGCGACGATTATCGCCAGCGGGCAAACGTGAATTTGCGCAAGACGTGTGGATCGCCAAGGCGCAACAGCGCCGAGGGCGAAACGCGAAGCGTCAATCTATATAGTGCTCTTGTCCGATGGCCGCAGCGTCGTCCTTAAGCTGGAAAGGCATAACGGCCACAACGATGTGCTTGTGCTTGAGCAGCTGGCGTTCGATGTAGGCCGTGGTGCGGTTGTGCAGAAGCTTGTTCCACCAGCGCCGAACGATGAACTGCGGCAGGATCACGGTGACCATGTCGTTCTTGCGATAATCGTATTCCGTGGAGCTGATAAACTCCAGCAATGGCTCCACAACCTTGCGATAGGGCGAGTAGCGCACAATGATGGGGATGTCGCTTCCCAACTCCTCCCAGCGCTTGCGCAGCCTGTTCTCCTGCTCCTCGTCGATGGCCACGGTGAAGGCCGTCACATTGTCCGAGATCGTGCGGGCATATCGCAGCGCGCGGATGCTGGATCGGTTGATGCTGCTGAAGGGCACGATGACACGGTTGCGATAGTGATCCTGCGCGATGTGGATGGAAGACAGCGACTCATCCTCCACGCGAAGCTGCTTGGCCACAGCCTTATAGTGCCGCTTGACCCGCAGCATGAAGAACACCATGATCGGAATCAGGAAAACGACGATCCAAGCGCCTTCGTTGAACTTGAACACCGCGATGACCACGACCACCAGCGACGTAACCAGCGCGCCAAAGCCGTTGATGAGCGCCTTAAGGCCCCAATGCTCGCCCTTATGGGTGATCCAGCGCCGGAACATGCCGCCCTGCGACAGCGTGAAGGAGATGAACACGCCGATGGCATACAGGCCGATGAGGCCGTTGACCTGAGCCCGGAAGGCGACTATCAACACAATGGCGGCCAGCGACAGCAGCACGATGCCGTTGGAATAGCTCAGGCGGTCGCCGCGCATGTTCAACTGGCGGGGCGCGTAATTCTCCTTGGCCATGATGGACACCAGCAGCGGGAAGCCCGAATAGGCCGTGTTGGCGGCCATCACGAGGATGACGAATGTGGACACCATAATGTAATAATACATAAAGCTGCGGCCGAAAATCTGCTGGGCCAGCTCTATGAGCACTGCCTGACCCTTGTCCACATCCACCTGATAGCCGCCGGCCAGCACAGCGATGCCGCCAAAGAGCACCAACACGATGATCGCCAGCCAGCCCAGCACTGCCTTTGCATAATGGCGGGAGGGCTCGCGGAAGGTGGGCACGGCATTGCTGATGGCCTCCACGCCGGTGAGCGCCGCACAGCCATTGGAGAAGGCGCGCAGCAGCAGGATCAGCATCATAGGCTGCGTCAGGTTGGCCGCCGTGGGCTGCACAACCGGCATCTTGTTTGCCGTGCCGGTTAGCATGTGATAGGCGCCCACGGCGATCATTACCAGCAGGCCCAGCATAAACGCGTAGGTGGGCACGCCGAAAATACGCGCCGACTCGCGCACGCCGCGTAGATTGCCCACCATCAGCAGCAGCACGATGGCCGCGCAGATGGGCACGCTCAGCGGCTTCAGATCCGGGAAGGCCGAGGCCAGCTGCTCCATGGCGGATGACACGCTAACCGCCACCGTGAGCACATACCCCACCGACAGCGCCGCGCCCGCCGTGACGCCGGCCAGCACGCCCAGGTTCTCCTTGGCGACGATATAGGCCCCGCCGCCGTTGGGATAGTTATCGATGGTCTGCCGATAGCTGAGAACCAGCACGCCCAGCAGCGCGATGATGGCCAAAGAAAGATAGCCCATCTGCGCGTAGGCCAGAATGCCCACCACGGGCAGCAGCACCTCCAGCATCTGCTGGTTGGCGTAGGCGACCGACGAGATGGCATCGCTGGACAGAATGGGCAGGCCCCACAGCACGCCGAATTTTTCACCTTCCAGCGCCTCATTCTTGAGCGGCCTGCCGATCAGCAGGCTTTTGAGCTTGTTTCCCATAGGTTCTCTTTCTTGCGCGAACCCGATTCTTTTTGCGCGCTTCGCTTTATTCTTCTTTACAAAGTAGTCATTATATCGTATGGGCCGTTTTATGCAATGCCCGCAACGGCACAAAAAAAGGCAAAAATCCACGGAAACATTCCGCTTGCATATTTTTCGAATGCTACATCTCCCTGGCATGGACATTTGGCGATTTTCGCCGTTTTTCAACGCTTGTTGAAGTCCGAGTAGTATGGACGGCAAAAAAGACAAGCAGCCAGAACACCAGGTCCTGGCTGCATTGTCTCACGCTAAAAGGTCCCTATTCGGTTTTCATTGAACTGCCCGTCTTCGCAGCGCTTCGGTTAGCGGTTCTGTATGGAGTTTTCAGCGATTTCAATCGCCGTCTGCACCATACGGCCGCAGTCGCGGGAACTCACAGAGCCCCAGCCCTGCTGATGGACCTGACTATACACGCCCATCCGCCTTGCCACTTCCTCTTTCAATGCTTCAGACATGACCTTGTTCCTTGTAGACACGGTAGAACCTCCTTCGCCAAGCGTTTCCGCTCGGGAATAGCTTTACCGCTGCCATCGCTTTCACACCTGTCAAAGCTTGGCGCTACACGACCAGATTGCCATTGTCCGTCGGAACAATTTTAAAAATCTGCGCTTCCACGCCGGTGATCGCGTCGATGTAAACGATGAACGAATCCGCCCCGCTGGCACCCTTGTATTCCCAACACAGCCGCTCGCCACCCCCGCTCGTGGGGATCAGCGCCAGTTGCGTACCGGTGACCTCCAACTGGCTGGAGAGCAGCTTGCGCGCCTCATCCTGCTGCATCTGCGGCGTCAGCACGGGCCGGTTGGTGTGGTTCATCCAGTAGCCCAGCGCGTCAAAAGCACATACATGGCCATCGCCCATGGACACCTTTACCTTGACCAGGTCGGGATAGAGCACCGCACCATCCTGCGTGGGAGCGTAGTTGATCACGAGCTGCCCATCGTAGGCCTGCAGGAAGGTCGGCGTCATCGTTGGCAGGCCTACGGACTGCAGCCACTGCTGCGAGCGTTGTACGCATTCCTCCAGGCTTAGTGACTCCTGCGCCGGCGGGGCGTCCTCCAGCATTTGCACGACCTTGCCGCCCTGCAGGCTCACCAGCAGGTTGACCTGCGCACCGGCTGCATTCTTGGCGCTGAGCTCATAGGCCTGCAAATTGACGTTGCTGATGCCGTTCACGGTGATGCCGTCGGTACTGGTCAGCCCCAGAAAGGTGGCCGCCGCCGCTCGGGCCGTGGCCTCATCCACCTTGCCGCCGGAAAGGCCTTTGGGCGCGGGCTGGTTCAGGCTCTCGGAGAAGGGGCCGTCATAGATCAGCGTAGGCAGTTGCTCGCCGTTCTTCTCCCGCTCGGAGAACCGCGTGGACATGCCGTTCTGGCCCATCATGTCGTAAAAACCATTTTGTCCAAGATCGCTGAAGTCCACGCGGCCCTCGGTCTGCATGTCCCGCAGTTCCGTGGAGACCTGCGTGCAGGAATCATAGAGCTCTCGCAGCGCTTTGAAATCGTCCTCGGTCAGCGGGTGCCCTTCAGCGGCCTTGAGCGCCAGGCTGCGGCAGTAGTCGCCGGTCAGTGTGATGAGACCCATGGTGTTGGACAGCGCCGGGTGGTTGACCGGCAGCTGCGAAAGCTTATCGTTGGCGCTCTCGGATTGCCTGGAGATGTCCGTGAGCAGCTGCGTGCTGTTGCCCTGAGAGTTGCTGACCATCAGCTTGGACAGCTTGACCTCGATGTTGTCCACGCTGTCCACCAGCTCGTAAAAGGAGCGGGTGTACATGTTCTGCAACTGCGCCTTGTAGGCGGCGTGCTGCCGGTTTTCATAGATGCCCCATGCCAGCGCGGCGGTGATGGCCAGCGCGGCGACGACCGGAAGCGCCAGCTGCTTGCTCAACAGACGGAAGCGTTCAGACCCCAAAGTTATGCCTCCCTATCACGGTAATGATCGTGCGCGACCAGATCCATTTGCTGGTGGCGGTGGCCGGGTTCCAATAGTAGACAGCGCCGCCGCTGGGGTCCCAGCCGTTCAGGGCGTCGCGGGCGGCGCGGATGGCCGTGTCGTCGGGCGACAGGTTGATCTGACCGTCGGCAACGGCTGTAAAAGCGCCGGGCTGATAGATGACGCCGGCAATCGTGTGGGGGAATCTCGAATCGTTGATGCGGTTCAGAATCACCGCTGCGATGGCCACCTGCCCGGCGTAGGGCTCTCCGCGCGCTTCGCCATACACGGCGCGGGCCAGCAGATATACATCGCCCGACGCCGTGCCGCCCCGGGAGGCCGAACCGGTGCCTCCCTTGCCGATGGTGATGCCGATGGCCCGGGCGGTGGCGTCGCCCACGACACCGTCCGGCGTCAGGCCGTTGCGCCGCTGGAAGAACTTGACCGCTTCCACGGTGCCCGAACCATAGATGCCGTCGATGGGCCCGTCATAATAGCCCCATTGCTTGAGCTTGCTCTGTACCTTTTCCACGTCTGAACCCGAGTCGCCCTGTTTCAACGCGATGGGTGCTGCCATACCCAGCGAGGCGCACAGCGCCACCAGCATTGCCACCGACACGATTGCCCGAAACTGCCTTGTCATTTGCCATCCCCACTCAACCAGAATTCCTTGACCCAATCCGCAAAGGATGAATCCCATTGCTTGCCAGCGCCCACCTGGTCCGCCAGCCACGAACGCACCGGCGCTTCGGGCAGCTCATCGCCCTGTTCCAGATCGCGCACCATCTGCTTATATTTCTCGACGTCGAAGTTTTCGTCGGCGCCCACCAGGCACAGCGGCGGGAACATCACGCACCACCAGTTGTGCCCCTTGGCCTCGCCCAGGCGGATCTGCAGCGCCTCATACTTGCCCGCGGGGAACTTTACACCCTCATATTCCCGATCGGGAAAGTCGAACACGCCGGTGCGCACATCCACGCCGTAGCCGATACCGTTGGCCTTGAGCGTATGAGCAATGTCCTTCTCGATGTCCGGCGCCAGCTTGCCCAGGTCCTTCCAGGCGGTCTGAGCATCGCCCAGCGCGCTCAGTTTGCCGCCCCAGCGGTCCAGCACCAGGTCCCGCACCCACAGCTTCTGGCTTTGGTCTTCTTCACTATCGCTGTTGGCCAGTATGTGCAGGCGGATGACATCGGTACGAATGGGCTTCTGCGCCGCGCATGTCGCGATCACGAGCATCGCGCCCATCAATGCGATTCCTAGTATGAGCAATTTTCTCAAATCCTTGCCTCCCATAGTCAATTTTGACATGGGAAGTATTGGCAGCGGATGTTATATCCATACATGCAAGGGGGTTTACATGGGCTGCAGGTTGAATTGGTCGAATGCTGGTGATATGATCGTGGAAGCATTCCCTGAATCAGTCAAACATTGGATGGTGCAAGAAGATGGATCGTAAAAAAACAGCAGGCGTATACTATGCCATAGCTGCCTATGGCCTATGGGGAATCCTGCCCATTTATTGGAAACTGGTCGACCGCGTGTTTTCCATGGAAATTCTGGCAAACAGAATCCTATGGGCCTTTGTGTTTACCGTATTGATCGTTCTGGTTACCAGGCAATGGGAACCGATGGTTCGCATTCTGAAAGACAAAAAGACAATGGTATCCATTTTCGTTGCGTCCATCCTGATTTCCGTCAACTGGGGTCTCTATATCTGGGCGGTGAACTCCGACCGGATTGTGGACGCCAGCCTGGGGTATTACATCAACCCGCTTTTGGCCGTGGCGCTGGGTGTGTTCCTTTTCAAAGAAAAGCTGAACCGGTGGACGGCGACGGCGCTGGTCATCGCGCTGGCCGGCGTCATCATCAAAACCGTGCAATATGGCAAAGTGCCCTGGGTATCCCTGGGCCTGGCCATCTCCTTCGCGTTGTATGGAGCCATGAAAAAAACCATCAAGGTCAGCTCCATCCTCGGGTTGACGCTGGAAACGGCGATGCTGGCCCCGCTGGCGGCAATCTATCTAGGGATCCGCCATGCCGGCGGGCAGGGCGCCTTCGGCACACAGCCCGCCTGGGTCGTGCTGCTGCTGTTGGGCGCCGGCGTCGTGACCGCGATACCGCTGCTGCTGTTCGCCAGCGGCGCGCGGCGGCTGCCGATGTCGCTGATCGGCTTTACGCAATACGTCTCGCCAACCTTGAGCCTGCTGATCGGCGTGTTGATCTATCACGAGAGCTTTACGCCGGTGGATCTGATTGCGTTTTGCTTCATTTGGTCGGCGCTGGCCATCTATTCCATATCACAGCTGAACCTGGCGAGGAACCTGAGAAAGCTGGAGCAGACCAGCCTATAACGCTTCAAATCGAACAAAAGTCCTCCCGGCGACGGTTGTCGCCGGGAGGACTTTGCAGTTTATGTAAGGCTGTGGAGGCGCTGATGACGCCGCAGCGTCAGCCACGGCTACTCGCCGTATTGCGGCTCTATCAAGCCGAAGTTGCCGTCCTTGCGCTTGTAGATCACATTGACCTCGCCGGAGTCGGCATTCATGAAAACGAAGAAGTCATGACCCAGCAGTTGCATCTGCAGCGCGGCCTCGTCCACGTCCAGCGGTTTCACCGCGAAGCGCTTGGTGCGTACGACCTTCTGCACGGGCTCGTCGCCATCCTCGGGTACGCCGGAGAGGTCGTGGAAGGCGTCGCCGCGCAAGCGGCGCTCCAGGCGGGTGCGGTGGTGGTGGATCTGCTTTTCCAGCTTGCGGACGGCGCCCTCCACGGAGCTGTACATGTCGTCGGTGCTCTCTTCGCCGCGCAGGATCACGCCGCTTAAGGGGATCGTAACCTCGACGATCTGGCGCGCCCTTTCTATGGATAAGACGACAGTCACCTCGGTATCGGGTTCGAAGTAACGGTCGAGCTTCTTGAGCTTCTTCTGGACTGTCTCGCGCAGGGAATCCGTCACGGGGATGTTTTTGCCGGTAATCTGGATGTTCATGGGTCATCCTCCTTCGCTAAATTTGGATGTGGATCCCATCGGTCGGGAAAGGGAACCGGGAAGTTGTTATCATTATAATACCCTCCCCCGCTCAAGTAAAACAACCTAAGTCACAGAAAAGGCGGTGAAGGTTTCATAAAAACCAACACCGCCGATAAAAGGCCGCCGTTCGCCGTTTTCCTACTTCACCCTGGGCTTGATGGGCAGCAGCAGGTCCAGCTGCATCCTGTCTTCCGGGTCCGGCAGGTTCACACGGTTGACATAGTTGAGGTGTTCTTCTAGCAGCCCGAGCATGATCTCGGGACCTTCCGGCGCGAAATTCGGCTCGTATTCCGCGTTTTCAAAGGCCCATTTCAGCAGCCACTCCCACTCGTGGAAGTTGCCCATCGGTATCATGTGGGCGGCATAGAGACCGCCGGCGAAACGCTTCTTGGTCAGCGGCGCGGGCACTTCCATGTCTTCGGGGATCGTGACCCACATCTCATAGCCGTAGGGGCCGCCGCCCTCCGGCGGATTCGGGTGGTTGAAGCCATAGTGGCGCAGGTCGGGCTTCAGGGCGCACAGGCCGCTCTCGCGCACGAAGGTGTCCAGCGGCTGGGAGGCATGGTTCTCCGGCTCGTCGCCGATGTAGTGGCTGGCGGCTACGGTGGCCGGCGGCAGATAGACGATGCGCACATCGGTCAGTTGAGAGAGGGTCTCGTTGGCGCGATTAAGTTCTTCCATGTCTGGTTTGTCCTTTCTGCTCAATTGTACAGGAGCGACGGACTCCAGCAGACCCACGACGACATCATCCAGCAGCGCCGGCGCGATGGGCTCATCCAGCTGCGCCTGCAAGCGGGCGACAAGCGCCGCCAGCAGCGAGCGGATCGTACTCAGGGCGTTGATCTCCGCGTCCAACTGGGCCATGCTCTCGCGGAATGCCTCCACTGCCGCGGATGCGTCGGCATTCTTCACGATGGCCCCGATGGTCTTTAGCGGAATGCGCAGCTTGCGCAGCAGCACGATCTGGCGCAGCTTGTGCAGCTCTTGGGCCTCATAAACGCGGTAGGAGTAGCCGTCCTTCTTGGAGCTTAAGATGAGCCCAATGCTCTCGTAGTAGCGCAGCGCCCGCGTGGAGAGGCCGTATTGCCGGGAAACCTCGGTGATGGTCTGTGTCTGAACCTGCATGTCGTCCTCCTGTCACATTGAGCATAAGGTGCGACGCGACGTCAAAGTCAACGATAATTTACCAAATAAATGGAAAACTTTCAAAGGCAAAAATTCAGTGACGAACAGCAGTAACCGACGGCGGATTCACTGTCAGGAAATGCGCTTGCGCATTTCCGGTCGCCCGCAGGCGAGACTTCGCCGAGGAAACCGACAATGAGAAAGGAAACCAACACAAAAGCCCGCAACAGCGGCGTATCCATACGAACCTGATATGTAAGCATGGGACGAGCAAACCAATGCCCGTCGGCGGCGTGTACGGCGACGGGCAACGAAAAGAAAGTACAGGCCGTCTAAATCGCATCGGACGCAACAGCATCCGATGCGAAAGGGGCTGTCACTTTCAGTGACAGCCCCGGTGTGGTGGTCTGTGTTGGACTCGAACCAACGACCCCCTCGATGTGAACGAGGTGCTCTACCGACTGAGCCAACAGACCTTGATGTGATTCGCAGGAGTTATTCTACTATACTCACCGCGCTTTTTCAACCCCCAATTTCGCCGTATCATTGACAATGCGGCAAAAACCGACCGGCCTTTATTTCTCTTTCCAGCCGGGCTTCCCAAGTCTTAACTGTTTCCTTTATCAGAAAGTCAACCATGGGCTCAATTTCTTCCTCAGTGTCGTACTTCTCCAGGGCAGAGTAGTATTCCTTTTTATCCTCGTCGTAGATAATCACCGGCGGTTCTCCGTGGGTCAGAAGATAATAGTTGAGCAGGGTCCTCCCGGCGCGTCCGTTCCCGTCGGCGAAGGGATGGATGTTTTCAAAAGAAACATGGAAGTATGCAGCCGCTTTCAAAGAGTTGTCTGCGCTGTAATTGTTCAGCTCATCCAGCAGTTCCCGGATTGCGCCCTCCACTTCGTCTGGCTGATACCCGACTTCGTGAATCCCGGTTACATAATCATGCCTCTTAAATTCACCAGGTCGTTCACCGTTGGCAATGAACCTTTTCTCGTCGTAGGTACCGCTCGTTAATATCCGGTGGGTTTCCTTGACAAGGTCAATGCTCAACGGATCACGGCTGGCTATCCTATCTTTAAGATACTCATAACACAGCTTTTGGTTTTGTTGCTCAAAAAGGGAGCGGGGATTGCCCGAAAAGTTCAAGACTTTGCCGTTCTCAAAAATCTCACGGGTGTCATGGAAGGTAATCTCGTCATTCTCGATCCTGCCGGAGTGAAATGCAAAAAGGATGCGAAAACTGTCCAGCGCCCTTTCCAGTTCCTGTACCGACGAAATGTCGATCTTGCTCCACATTTGCCGAATGGATTGATACTTGCTCATTTTCGCACCTCTGGGCTATCTTATTATAGCACAACGAGCTCCGACTTCGCAGGGCGCGATGCGCTACTCCTTCGGCGGCGCACTTTCCTTCATCAACTCCAGGTACTTCTCCTCCCCCACACACTCGCGGGCCTTGCGGCACCAGCGGATGCAGGACTGTATGTTGTTGTACACGACAAAGCCGCAGCCGGGGCAGCTCTGCTGCACGTCGGTGCTGAACAGCTCCACTTCATGGCCGCATTCGGGGCAACGCTTCACGGCCAGTGTGGGCGTGCCGCTGATGTTGGCAGATCCGGGGCAGGTCTTTTCGCCGAAGGTCTTGTCCGACATAACGAACTCCTCTGTATTGCCTCCGCGGGCATGTGCCCGCGGAGGCTAAATTTGAGCTTACTTCTTGCGCAGAGTCAGCTTGTCCTCGGCCACGTCGGCCACCACATGGTCGCCCAGCTTCACGTTGCCGCTTAAGATCTCCTCGGAGAGGTTGTCCTCCACCATGCGCTGGATGGCCCTGCGCAGCGGGCGCGCGCCGTAGTGCGGGTCGAAGCCCTCGCGGGCCAGGTAGTCGCGGGCGGCGTCGGTCACCTCGATGTGGATGTCCTTCTCGCTCAGGCGGGCGGAGATGTTCTCCAGCATCAGGTCCACGATCTTGCGGGTGTGCTCGCGGTCCAACGGGTGGAACACGATGACCTCGTCCACGCGGTTCAGGAACTCGGGGCGGAAGGTCTTTTTCAGATCGTCCAGCATGCGTTCCTTCATGCGGTCATAGTTCTGGTTGCCGCCGGTGTTGCCAAAGCCCAGCGTGGTCGGGTTCTGCGCGGCGCTGGCGCCCACGTTGCTGGTCATGATCACGGCGGTGTTGCGGAAGTCCACGGTGCGGCCCTTGGAATCGGTCAGTCGTCCATCCTCCAGTATCTGCAGCAGGATGTTGAACACGTCGGGGTGCGCCTTCTCGACCTCGTCCAGCAGGATCACCGAATAGGGCTTGCGCCGCACCTTCTCGGTCAGCTGGCCGCCCTCGTCGAAGCCCACGTATCCGGGCGGCGAACCGACCAGCTTGGAAACAGAATGCTTCTCCATGTACTCGGACATGTCGATGCGGATGACGCTGTCCTCGTCGCCGAACAGCGCCTCGCCCAGCGCACGGGAAAGCTCGGTCTTGCCCACGCCGGTGGGGCCCAGGAAGATGAACGAGCCGATGGGACGCTTGGGGTCCTTGAGGCCCGCGCGGGCGCGGCGGATGGCGCGGGACACGGCTTTCACGGCCTCGTCCTGGCCCACGACGCGCTTGTGCAGGATGTCCTCCATGTGCATCAGGCGCTCGGATTCGCCCTCGGTCAGCTTCTGAACGGGGATGCTGACCCAGGAACTCACGATCTGGGCGATTTCCTCCTCACCGACGACGTTGTCCTCCTTGTTGCGCTCCTTCTCCCAGGATTCGCGGCGGGTGTCGATCTCCTGCTGGGCGTGGCGCTCGCGGTCGCGCAATTCGGCAGCCTTTTCAAAGTTCTGGTTGTTGACGGCCTCGTCCTTGGCTTTGCGGATTTCAGCCAGCTTTTCCTCCAGCTCCTTCATGTCCGGCGGCGCGGTATAGCTCATGATGCGCAGGCGGGAGGCGGCCTCGTCCAGCAGGTCGATGGCCTTGTCCGGCAAGAAACGGTCGGAGATGTAGCGGTCGCTCAAATGCACGGCAGCCTTGATGGCCTCGTCGGTGATGCGCACCTTGTGGTGGGCCTCGTAGCGGTCCCGCAGGCCCTTGAGAATCTCGATGCTCTCCTCCTTGGTGGGCTCGCCGACCATGACCGGCTGGAAGCGGCGCTCCAGGGCCGCGTCCTTTTCCACATGCTTGCGGTATTCGTCCAGCGTTGTGGCGCCCACGGCCTGTATCTCGCCGCGAGCCAGCGCGGGCTTTAGGATGTTGGCGGCATCAATGGCGCCCTCGGCGGCGCCGGCGCCTATGATTGTGTGCATTTCGTCGATGAACAGTATGATGTTGCCGGCCTTGAGAACCTCATCCATGGCGTCCTTCAGGCGCTGCTCAAAGTCGCCGCGGTACTTGGTGCCAGCCAGCATGCCGGATAAGTCCAGCGTGACAACGCGGCGGTCGCGCAGCAGCTCGGGGATGCGCCCATCCACGATGCGCTGGGCCAGCCCCTCGGCGATGGCGGTCTTGCCGACGCCGGGTTCGCCGATGAGCACCGGGTTGTTCTTGGTGCGGCGGCTCAGAATCTGAATCACGCGCTCGATTTCCTTCTGGCGGCCGATGACCGGGTCAAGCTCGCCTTCGCGGGCGGCTTGGGTCAGGTCGCGGCCAAACTTGTCCAGCTTGGGCGTCTTGCCGCCGGGAGCGCTGGGCTTGGCGCTGCCGCCTTCCTCGCGCATGCCACCGATCAGCCGCTCCCGCAGCGTCTTGAGGTCCGCACCCATGTCGATGAGGATGCGGGCGGCCACGCTGGCCCGTTCGCGGATCAGCGCCAGCAGCAGATGTTCGGTGCCCACATAGTTGTGGCCCAGGGCCTTGGCCTCCATAAGGCTGTATTCGATGACGTTCTTGGTGCGCGGCGTGTAGCCGAAGGCCTCGGTGAAGTTGAAGTCACCCTTGCCTACCAGCCGCTCCACGTTCTCGCGCACGCCGTCGGCGCTCACGTTCATGTCTGCCAGCACCTCGGACGCCGTGCTTTCCTCCACGGCGATGATGCCGAGCAGCAGATGCTCGGTGCCTACGTAGTTATGGCCCAGCGCCTTGGCCTCCTCTTGGGCCAAGCCCAGCGCTTTGCGGGCGTTTTCGGTGAATCTTCCCTGAAATGACATATGGCATCCCTCCGTCGTATGATCTCGATCTATCCTTTGTTCAATGCGGTGCGAATGTAATTGGCGCGGATGATGTCGCGCTCCTCGGCGGCCAGGTCCCGCCCGGCGTGGCGCTGCAGCGACGCCGGCTGCACGGCGATCATCAGGCGGTTCAGGTCGGTCTGGCTCACCTCGGTGATGAAGCCCAGGCTCACGGCCAAACGCACGTCGCTTAGCAGCTCCATGAACTCGTTGGCGCTCAGGCGGCGGGCGTGGCGCAGCACGCCCCAGGAGCGGAACAGCTTATCCTCCACGTCCAGGCGCTTGGTGCGCAGCAGGATGTCTCGGCTCACGCGCTCCTTGTCCATGATCTGTTCGCACACCGTCTTCATGGTGCTGGTGATGTCTTCTTCGCTTAAGCCCAGCGTAATCTGATTCGAGATCTGGTACATGTCGCCCAGCGCCTCGGAACCTTCGCCATAGATGCCCCGCACGGCCAGCCCGGCCTTCACGACCGAATCGATGAGCACCTTGAGCATGCCGATGTGTTTGAGCGCCGGCAGATGCATCATGACCGAAGCCCGCATGCCCGTACCCACGTTTGTGGGGCAGCTGGTCAGGTAGCCCAGCGTCGCGTCGAAGGCGAAGGGTACGCGCTTCTCCAGCGCCGCCTCGGCGTCCAGCGCCTTGCGGGCGGCTTCCTCGATCTGGCAGCCGGGCAGCAGGCCCTGTATGCGCAGGTGGTCCTCCTCGTTGATCATCAGGGCTATGGTCTCGTCACAGCTCAGCAGCACAGCGCTGACATCGGGGTTGCTCAGCAGATCGCGGCTGGCCAGGTGGCGCTCCACGAGCTCCAGCCGGTTGGTTTCGTCGATCAGGCGGAGCTGGATGTATTTGCAACTGTTGAAATCCTCTACACCCCGCACGGCATTCACGAGGCTCTGGGCGATGGTGTCGCCCTGTTGGGCAGTCATCGCCGCCGGAAAGGGCATGCCTGCCACATTGCGCGCCAGGCGCACGCGGGAACTCACGACAATGTCGCTGCCCGGCCCGTTGATGTCCCACACGCTCATTTGCCCACACCTCCTTCCACCGTCTCCAGCGCACGGATCTCGTCACGGATGCCCGCGGCGCGCTCGTATTCCTCGGCCTTCACAGCGGCGCACAAGGCCTGGCGCAGCTCATCCAGACGTGCCTTGCGCGTGGCGGCGGGGCTGCTGCGCCGGGCGGGCGCCTTGGCGGGTGTGCCCGGCCGCTTGCCGGTGTGCTGCAGGCTGCCGTGTATCTTGCGCATCATCGGCTGCAAAACCTGGGCGAAGTGTTCGTAGCAATGCTCGCAGCCCAAACGCCCCTCGCGGCGGAAGCGCTCCAGATCGAATCCGCAATTGGGGCAGCTCAGCGTGGGCTGCTCCTCCCGGGGCGCACGGGCATTGCCGCCGGTCAAGCCCGCCAGGATGTTGACCATGGAAAGGTTTTGGAAGAATTCACTGTCGTCCTGCTGAGCGCACTGCTTGCACAGGTGCATCTCGGTCTTCTGGCCGTTGACGACCTTGGTGAGAAAAATCGATGCGGGATGTTGCCCACAGCGGTCACACATCATGTTGTTCTGCCTCCCCGCGCAGCAGCGCGATGATCATGCTCTTGAGAATGCCGGCCCGCAGCCGGTCCTTAATGGCCATGGGCGCGGCGATGGCCTGGGAAGAAATGGCGGCGTCTACCAGCAGCGCTTCGCGCCTGTTCACAGCGCCACGGTCGATCAGGCACTCCACAATGCGCCGGGCATCTGTCTCGCTGATGTCTTCACCGATGCCCTGGGTGGCCAAGCGCATCAGATAGTCTCCGTCGTCCATATCTATGCGAACGATGCGGATATATCCACCTCCGCCGCGTCGGCTCTCTATGTAATAGCCCTTGTCGGCGGAAAAGCGCGTGGCCAGCACGTAGTTAATCTGTGACGGTGCACAGCGGAAATATTCCGCCAGTTCGTTGCGGCGCACGTCGATTTGTCGCATATCCTCAAAGAGCGCCTTGATGAAGGCCTCAATGTTGTCGGACAGCATGGACACAAGCATCACCTCGTAAATCTTTGACCATCTTTGACTTTATCATTATTATAGCGGATCTCCGGTCAATTGCAAGAGGTAACTTTGATAAAATATAACAAGTCCTATATGGTTACGTCTGTTGCCTGAGTCACAAACAGACAGCCGAAAAAGCCATAAGTGAACAACTGGCCTGAGGGTCAGGCACCTTGGAGCGCGCGGCTCCACTCCTCCCGCAGTTGGGCGATGCTAGAGTGGCGCAGCACGGGGTCGGGCGAGATGGCCTTTGTCGCCACCGCGAACAGCTCCCGGGAAGCCGCCCACCGCTCTGCGGAGCGGTCCAGCCCGCCGCCGAACAGATGGAACGCCATGGCGCCCATGCCAAAAACATTGGTGCGCTCGTCGATGGCCACGCCCATCTGGAACTCCTCCGGCGACATGAAGCGGCTGGAGCCCCACAGGCGGCCCATCGTGTTGACAGTGGGCTTCCTGCTGTAGAACTCGATGTCGCAGATCATCGTCCGGTGGGTTTCCAGGTTATACATCACGCTGCCGTCGTAGAAGTCGATGGCCACATAGCCGCGGCGGTGTACATGCTCGTGGAACTCCAGTATCGTATCGAGTATGCCGAGCTTTTCCGCAAAGGGCAAGGGGCCGAACAGCGTGTGGGTCGGGTATTGCCTGCCCATGCAAACGCCATCGAACCACGGGAACACCAGCAAGTGGCCGCCGGGGATGGGCTGCTCCTCCTGCAGCTCGATGAGCGCTGGGTGGCACAAGTCGCGGTAGATGGGCACGTTGGCGCGCAGGCGCTCCACGGCCTGCTGCCCGGTGACCTGGCCGCGCACCGTGGCCGCGCCGGCGATCTTGAGAAAAAGCTTCCCCCGTTCGCCCTGCACGCCCATGCACAGGTTGCCGGAATCCTGGTCGTCGAACACAGCGAAGGGCTGTCCGTAGGACGACAAAAAGGAGAAGTCGAACTTCTCCTTTAGCGTGAATGTTACGCATCCCAATGTCAGCGAAACCAAGCTACTCCCCCGCCACGATGCTCAGGTTGGTGTCGCGGCCGTTGGCGGCGGCGCTGATAAACACCGTGAAATCGGTGTCCTTCAACCGCGCCCGCAGCAGTGTGTTGCCGCCCTTCTTGT
Organism: Bacillota bacterium; assembly: GCA_023410875.1. Taxonomy (GTDB): domain Bacteria; phylum Bacillota; class Clostridia; order Christensenellales; family UMGS416; genus JAEYRA01. The sequence goes on from JAEYPH010000087.1 coordinate 17,092, forward strand.
CCTGGCGGAAGCTGTCGCTGTCCACCAGCAGATCCCGATAGTGTTTGAGCACGTCCTCGCGCTTGGTATCCTTGACGAAACCGGACACGACGACGACCTTACCCAAGTCGGCAGAGGCGTTCAGCGTAAAGCCCTCCATCAGCTCCAGCTTTTCGGTGGGGTAGGATTCTGGCATCTTGGCCTTCTCCCCCGTCTGCACGAGCACGCCGCCGTCGGTGCGGAATTCCGCGCCATCGCCGTCGGTCCCCAGCGTCTGCTCCTTGCCGTCTTTGCCGACGATGCGCAGCTGCGAGCCATCCACATGGATGTTGCCCTCGGCGTGGCTGATGTTCAAACCGTCGGCATCCCAGTTCAGGCTGCCGTTGGGGTAATCAATCTTAAGGCCCTCGGAACCCAAGGTCAGGCCGGTCACGTTACCGTCCAGCAGGAAGCCGTCCAGCCCCACGCGGACGACCGTCTGGCCGTTCTGCCTAAGCTCCAGGTTGCGGCCATCAGCCGCCAGTCCGCAGGCAGACAGCAGAAGCGGTAACAGGAGGATCAGCAGGAAGGCCAGAGGTTTGCGCATTTATGCCAGCTTCTTTCCGTGCTCCAGCAGATAGTGCTCAGCCTTGGTGCACCACAGCCCGCCGGCTTCCTTCACGATGGCCGCCAGGTCCGCGAACATCGGGTCAGCCTGGCCCAGCGCCTCAAAATCGGCGATGGCGGTCAGGGGCAGGTCCAGGTGCGTGTAGATGAGCTTTTTCCCGCCGGGAATTTTGGGCAGGTTTAACGTCGTGTCCACCACGGCGTTCAGGCCGCCGATGTGGGTGATCATGGAAGACGGATTGATGAGCCCCTTGCCCATCATGTCGATGCTCTCGACGAGGTCGTCGGTGTTGCCGCCGGAGGTGCCCACCACGTGGGTTGTGCTGTAGTGCACGTTGTAGAAGTTGAACGTCGCCGAGAACTTGGGGTCCGCCGGGCCGGCGAAGAAGTTCAGACAGCCATCGCGGCCCAGTATCGCGTCGCCCTGCTCCACGACCGGGCGCACCGGCGCCATGACCAAAACGTCGTCGTATCCCTTGCCGCCGGTCAGAGCCATGAGCTTCTCCACGGCGCTCTCCGCGGTGTTCAGGTACACGAGCTTAACGCCATGCTTGGCCGCTTCCTCGGGCGTGTAGATGGACGCCGTGCGGTTCAGGCGGGCGTCGTCGATGTCGGTGACGACCAGCAGGCCGGGCTTGCGATCATTGTGCACGGCGTAGTCCAGCGCACCCATACCCATGGGGCCTGCGCCAGCCAGTATGGCCATGCTGCCGCCCTCCACGATGCCCATCTTGTGGTCGTATTTGCCGTTCTCGGTGTGGTACATCGCGTGATAGGTGCCCACGATACAGCTCATGGGCTCGGCCACGGAGCCGAAGTAGAAAGCGTCGCCGTCATAATCGAGCAGGCATCCCATCTCCATGACCTCGTTGGGGATCACGATATGGGTCGCCGCGCCGCCGATGTACTGGTAGGAATAACCGGGAGAAAACAACGAGCCCTTGTAGTTGAGCGCCGGCTGAATGGCAAACTTTTGGCCGGGCTGGAACTTGTGAGCCCACTTGGCGCCCACCTGCAGCAGCCTGCCGCAGAACTCATGCCCGATGATGACCGGGCGCTCGGCGATGTCCTTGGGCACACGTTTGTGCTCGGTGCCCTGCTCCGCAGCCTTCCAGGATGACATGCAGATGCTGTCGCTGACGATTTCCGCGAGGATTTCATCCTCTTTGATTTCCGGAAGATCAAACTCTTCCAGCCTGAGGTCTTCCTTGCCATACATCCTGACTGCGCGTGTCTTCATGGTGCTATTCTCCCCCACTGGTGATAATTTTAACGTTTTTTTCCTCGGCCAACCGGTGCAATTCTGCGGTGGTCTCCATGTCGCTGATCAAATAATCGATGTCATCCATGTGCGCGAAGGTGAAAGGCAGCACACGGCTGGACTTGGTTCGGTCCATCATCATGACCTTGGTCTTGGCGCGGGATAGCACCTCGCGCTTGAGTTCGCACTCTTCCAGTGAACCGGACGTAAAGCCCGTGTCCAGCGAAAAGCCGCTGGTGCCCATGAAGGCTGTGTCGATGTTGAGCTGCTCCAGCGCCTCCAGCGCCCAGTGGCCGCTGACCGACAGCGTGTTGCGGCGCATGCGCCCGCCCAGCAGCAGCACGTCGGGCTTGGTCTTGCTGGCCAGCTCCAGCGCGATGTTGGGGCCTGCCGTTACGATCAGGCAGGTCTCATCGGGGATCATCTGGGCGAAATGCATCAGCGTGCTGCCGGAATCAATGAACACGGTGCTGTCCGGCGCGAAAAGCTTCATCGCCGCGCGGCAAATGGACCGCTTGGCCACAACGTCGCGCTGCGCCCGGCGGGAGAAGGTGTCCTCATAGGGCTTGTTGACCCGCGACACCGAAATCGCGCCGCCCCGGGTGCGCCGCACGATGCCCATCTTTTCCAGATAGATCAGGTCGCGGCGCAGCGTCATGGACGAGATGGCCGGAAACATTTCCTCCAGCTCGGAGAGAAAGGTCTCCCCCTTGGTGGACACGATCTGCTCTATGGTCCTGCGTCTGTCATCGGTCATAACATCACTTCCACAAAGCATTATATCGAAAATATCGTTCATTCACAAGACAGAATGTGAATGATTCACAATATTTTACCGTTTCTCACATCGAAGGCGCTCAGCACTCACAACGAGGCCACGTCCACCCACGCGCGGCGCTCGATGGAAAGATCCACCGCATCCATAACCTGCGCCGCGGCCACGCCGGCCTCAAAGCCCGGCACAGCGTCTTCACCCCTTATGATGGCCTGAACAAAGCCCACCATTTCGTGTACAAAGGTGTGCTCATAACCCAGCACATGGCCGGTGGGCCACCAGTTGGCGCCGAAGGGATGGCCACCCTCGGTGGCCTGTATCACGGCGAAGCCCTGCTGGCCCGCCGGCGCCGTGGCATCGTAGAACTGCAACTCGTTGACGCGCTCCACGAAGAAACGTACGGAGCCCTTGGAGCCGTTGATCTCGAAGCTCATAGCGTTCTTGTTGCCCTGGGCGAAGCGCGTGGCTTCGAAGGTGCCCATGGCGCCGTTATCGAACTCACAGCAGAAGCTCGTCACGTCGTCCACGGTCACGTCGGCCATGGGAGCGTCGGCGGCCGCCGTACCGGAAAGGCCGGTCATGCTCTCCACGACGGGTCTCTGCTTCACAAAGGTCTTGCTCATGCCCGTAACGGTCTTGATGGAACCCACGAGGAAGTGGGCCAGATCGATGACATGGGCGCCCAGATCGCCCAGAGAGCCGGAGCCGCAGATGTCGCGGTTGAGCCGCCACACCATGGGGAACATCGGGTCGATGATCCAATCCTGCAGATAGAGGCCGCGGAAATGGAAGATCGTGCCCAGCTTGCCCTCGTCGATGAGCTGTTTGGCCAGCAGCACCGCCGGGGCGAAGCGGTAGTTGAAGCCGATCTGGTGGCGAACGCCGGCGGATCGGGCCGACGCGAGCATCTCGCGGGCGTCGGCCAGGTTCAAGGCCAGCGGTTTCTCGCAGAACACATGCTTGCCATTGGCGATGGCGGCCATGACGATTTCTTTGTGGTAGTCACTGGGTGTCACGACATCCACGATGTCGATGTCCGGGCGCCGCACCAGCGTGCGATAATCCGTCTCGGTGCTCTCCCAGCCCAGCTTCTGCCGCGCCAGTTCCACGCCGGCGGCGTCGCGACCGCACAGCGCCCGGCGGTGCACATCGGCGTCCAGATCGAAGAACATGCCCAGCCGGGCGATGGCGTTGCTGTGGGCTTTGCCCATGAACTTATAACCAACCAGACCGACGTTCAATGTTTTCATGAGACCTCTCCTTTGTAGTTCTTGCATAGTGGAAAGGTATGGGCAGGATTTCGCGCCCCTAGGCGCGACCAAAGGGCTTTCCGGTCGCCCTTTGGAAACCTTCGGTCCCAATCTTTAGGTGATTATTGTATTAACAAGATAGACCGGTTGGGTGTTGTGTGTCGCGAGAAACGAACACATCATGCCGCCGGCCGGTTCACCCGGCCAAGGAAACGAATAACAAGTCAGGAACGAAAACACAAGAATCCCACCGCGGCGATCCATCGCTCCTAGCAAACCTAAAAGAACCAAAGTTCTAAGATGCCTGCCGCCGACGGTTATCGGCGGCAGGCAAACAGTTCCAAGAAAGAAACGCCTCCCGGGGGGAGGACTCGGAGGGGGATCACCCCCTCCGAATATAGGCTAGGCCCACCACATCTCCGCCTTGCCCTCGAACACCATGACGTCCTTGAGCATGGCCACAGCCTTCTTGAAGCCCTCATTCTGGCTCATGAGGCTGTCCTCGTGTTCGATGGACATCACGTCGTCATAACCCACCAGCTGCAGGTTGGTCACGATGTCCTTCCACACGCTGGCGTCGTGGCCATAGCCCACGGAGCGGAACGTCCACGCGCGGTTGATGACGTCGCCGTAGTGCTTGGTGTCCAGCACGCCGATCTTACCGGTGTTCTGCGGGTCCACGAAGGTGTCCTTGGCGTGGAAATAATGGATCGCGTCGCCCAGATAACGGATGGCCGCCGCCGGGTCGATGCCCTGCCAGAACAGATGGCTGGGGTCGAAGTTGGCGCCGATGACCGGACCCACAGCCTTGCGCAGGCGCAGCAGCGTCTCGGGGTTGTACACGCTGAAACCGGGGTGCATCTCCAGCGCAATGCGGGTGACGCCGTGGCTCTTGGCGAAGGCGGCGGTCTTCTTCCAGTAAGGGATGAGCACCTTGTTCCACTGGTAGTCCAAAGCCTTGGAGAAATCCTCCGGCCACGGGCACGTGATCCAGTTTGGCGTCTTGTCGCGGGCAGAGCCGCCGGGGCAGCCGGAGAACGTCACGATGCGGTTGATGCCCAGCTTCTCGGCCAGCAGCACGGCGTTTTCAAAATCCGCGTGGAAGCCGGCGGCGATGTCCTTGTCCGGGTGCACAGGGTTGCCGTGAACCGAAAGGGCGCTGATCTCCATGCCGTATTTGGCGATGGTGGCCTTGAACTGCTCCAGCGCAGCCTCGTCAGCCAGAAGCTTCACGGGGTCGCAATGGGCCTTGCCCGGGAACCCGCCGCAGCCGATCTCCACCGCCTGCACACCGGCATCCTTGAAATAGGCCAAAGCCTCGTCCAGAGGCTTGTTGCCCAGCAATACGGCAAACACACCAAGTTTCATCGATGTCCCTCCTGTTATATGTTGGTAGTATCGACTGTATTATAACGCACACGATGTGAAAAAGCGATACGCGCCGATGGCTTTTCACCTCCTTCATCGCGCTTAAAAATGGGGTATGAACCCGCAAAACCGCTGGTTTTTACAGTTTTTTTACAGCTTTGTTACGCAACGGGATTGCATTGTTTGCACAAGTGTCATACTGTATAGGACATGTCAAACGTTGATACGCGAAAAAGATTTGTACCAATGAGGAACCGATTGGCCGCGGTGTTTCTGGTTGCCATGACGCTGTCCGCCGCCTTCGGTGCCACTGCCTTGGCCGATCCCGAAACCGCGTCGGCGTCGCCATCCACACCCAGCGCTGCGGCAACGGCCTCCGCCGGCGGTACAGAATCGCCTTCCCCCATCGACGACATCCTGATCAAACTGGGCGACGAGGGCGACAATGTGATCCTGCTGCAGCTGCGCCTGCGCGATCTGGGGTATTACAATTATAAGATTACCGGCTTCTTTGGTGATTTCACGAAGGAAGCCCTGTCGCAATTCCAGCAGACCAACGGCATCGACGCCGACGGCATCGCCGGGCAGAAGACGCTGGACTTGCTCTACAGCAACGACGCCAAGCGCATGCCCGTGCAGCCCATGGTCGTAAAGCCCAAGCCTGTCACCGTGAAGAAGCCCACGAAGTACGGCCAGATCATGGAATGGGCGGACGCCAACCGCAAGTGGAAGATTGGCATGAAGTGCAAGGTCGTCGACTTTGACACCGGGATTTCCTACACCATGGTGCGGGTAAACCGCTCCTATACCGTGGGGCACGCCGATGTAGCGCCGGCCACCAAGGCGGATACAAGAGCGTTGAAGAAGACCTTTGACGGTGTATTGACCGCGTACCGCCGCGCACTGCTCGTAAACCTTGGCGGCAAGTGGATCGCCGCGTCCATCTATGCAGAGCCCCACGGCTCCACCGGCGTGCCGGGAAACGGCCTGAACAAGGCGGACGGCACCCTGCTGCAGGAGTGCATCCACTTCAAGAACAGCTGGACCAACGGCCGCGGCCTGATCGACTCCGCCCACCAATACCAGATCAAACGAGCGGCGAACATGAAGCCCGGCGCGCGCTCGGGGCTGGTCTATCCCGGCGACTGAACGGCCCGGTCTCCATCGACAAACTGTCCGAAAACCCTAGCATGAGAACAAATATATGATTCCGACGGCGGTTCATCCGACGGAGGGAAACGAAAATCAGTTACAAGGTAGGCAAAAGAACCCGCCAACAGGCGAAATAACGTTCGAAGAAACGAAGTATGAGACTAATCGTCAAGATATCGCCCGGCGACCTGCGCGGCGGGCGATAATGGAAAGCCAAGAACAAGTCGTCTGAATCGCGTACGATGCCACAGCATTGTACGCGAAAAGGCTGGCCAAAAGGCGCAGCCTTTTCGGACAGCCTGACGAGCGATTTGCCTTTTATGGGATATGTGCTATACTATATGCCAAACACGAAGGAAGATCCTCTGCATGATGCTGCGCAAGACAATCGTCGCATTTTTGATCACAACGCTGGTGCTCTCCGCGTTTTCAGGCATGGCTCTGGCCGATCCTGAGACCGCGTCAGCGTCGCCATCCTCTCCAACCGCCTCTCCCGGCGACACCGCATCGGCCGCCCCCACCGAGGACCCCTTGCTCATCAAGGTGGGCGACGAGGGCGACAACGTGATTCTGCTGCAGCTGCGCCTGCGCGATCTGGGGTATTACAATTACAAGATCACGGGCTTCTTCGGTGATTTCACGAAGGAAGCCCTTTCTCAATTTCAACAGACCAACAAGATCACCGCCGACGGCGTCGCGGGGTCGCAAACGCTGAACCTGCTGTACAGCAATGACGCCAAGCGCATGCCCATCGCGCCCCGTGCCAAGCCCACGCCCAAGCCCGCCGTTGGCGGCGGCAAGGTAAAATACGGCGCGCTGCGCGACTGGTTCTCCTATGTCACCAACCGCTGGCCCAGGGGGCGCTCCTACAAGGTTGTGGATTTCAACACCGGCAAATCTTATAACATGACCCGCGTGGGCGGCAGTCTGCACGCCGACGTGGCGCCCAAGACCAAGAAGGACACGCAGATTTTCAAGTCCACCTTCGGCGGCTCCTGGAGCTGGGATCGACGCGCCGTCATCGTGTACGTCAATGGAGAGGCCATCGCGGGGTCCATTAATGGCGAACCCCACGGCTCCACCGGCGTGCCCGGCAATGGCATGAACCTGGCCAGCGGCAAGCTGCAGCAGGTGTGCATCCACTTCCTCAACAGCCGCACCCACATCCGCAACATGCGCGACTCCGCCCACCAGTATCAGGTCAGGCGTGCCGCCGGAAAGTAAAGCAAACAACATCTAAGCAGATACCAAAGGCTCCCCGTGCGGGGAGCCTTTTCGTAATTCATTTTTCTTTATAACCCATCCCCTGCCGCCAGCCTCTGCGCCACGGGGCCGTCCAGCGGCAGCAGTTGATAGCCGGGCAGGTCCGAAAGCTTCACCCATCGCATCTCATCGCACACCAACGGCTGCGGTTCGCCGGTGAAGGCGCACAGATAGAACAACACGGCGAGGCGGCCATCGGCGCTGGCAGCGGCGTCGTACAGCCGCTGAGGCGTAGCCTCGATGGCCAGCTCCTCGCGCAGCTCCCGCGCCATGCCCTGGTCGGGCGTCTCGTCGGGTTCCACGCCGCCACCGGGGAACTCCCAATAGCCGGCCATGGTGTCATGCTTGCAGCGCCGGGTCAGCAGCACCCGGTCCTCCCGCAGCAGGATGGCGGCAGTCACGACCAGCATCAGTTGTTGTTGATGTTGCGCTTGACGCGCAGGCGGGCCATGGCGCGAATCAGCGATGCTCTGGAAGCGTTGTGCTCCCTCAGGCTCTGCTCCTGGCGCAGGCGCTCCTCGGCCTTGTGCTGCGCCTCCTCGGCGCGGTGCTCATCGATCTCATTGGGCCACTCCATGGCCTGGGCGTTGATGAACACCTTGTCCGGGCGCACCTCCACAAAGCCCTCGGAGGCGAAGCAGGGCAGCCACTCGCCGCCTTGCTTGATGTTGACGATGCCCACGGCTATCGCCGCGACCATGGGCGTATGGCCGGCCAGTATGCCGCGCTTGCCGTCGGGCGTTTCGACAATCAGCGAGTCCACCATGCCGTTGAAGAACTCACGCTCGGGCGTAATGATTTCCAGACGGAACTGCGCCATTTGTATCATTCCTTTCCAGCCAACGGCGTCGGTTCCCAAAAAACGAGTTTTTGGAACCTTTTATTTCATCCCCTCGGCCTTTTCGAAGGCTTCCTCCAGCGTACCGACCATCAGGAAAGCGCCTTCGGGCAGCGCGTCGGCATCGCCCACGGTAATGGCCTTGAAGCCCTCGATGGTCTTCTTGAGCGGCACATATTTGCCCGCCATGTTGGAGAACACCTCGGCCACAAACATCGGCTGCGACAGAAAGCGCTGCAGCTTGCGGGCACGATAAACAATGGCGCGGTCCTCCTCGGTGAGCTCGTCCATACCCAGTATCGCGATGATGTCCTGCAGCTCACGATAGCGCTGCAGGATCTCCTGCACGCGGCGGGCCACGGCGTAATGCTCATCGCCCACGATGGAGGGTTCCAGAATGCGCGACGTGGAATCCAGCGGATCCACCGCCGGGTAGATACCCATCTCCACGATGGAACGACTCAATACCGTCGTGGCGTCCAAATGCTGGAACGTCGTGGCCGGCGCGGGGTCGGTCAGGTCGTCGGCGGGCACATAAATGGCCTGAACGCTGGTGATGGAGCCGTGCTTGGTGGAGGTGATGCGCTCCTGCAGCGCGCCCACCTCGGTGGCCAGCGTGGGTTGATAGCCCACAGCCGAGGGCGCGCGGCCCAACAGAGCCGACACTTCGCTGCCGGCCTGGATGAATCGGAAGATGTTGTCTATGAACAGCAGCACGTCCTGCTGCTCGGTGTCGCGGAAGTATTCCGCCATGGTCAGGCCCGTGAGCGCCACGCGCATACGAGAGCCCGGCGGCTCGTTCATCTGGCCAAAGCTCAGCGCTGTCTTATCCAGCACGCCGGACTTGGCCATGTCGTGGATCATGTCGTTTCCCTCGCGGCTGCGCTCGCCCACGCCGGCGACCACCGACAGGCCGCCGTGCTCGGTGGCGATGTTGTGGATGAGCTCCATGATGAGCACGGTCTTGCCCACGCCGGCGCCGCCAAACAGGCCGATCTTGCCGCCCTTGGCGTAGGGCTCCAGCAGGTCGATGACCTTGATACCGGTCTCGAAGATCTCCGTGGTGGGCCGTTGATCGATGAAGCTGGGCGCGCTGCGGTGAATGGACATGGTTTCCGCAGTCTGTATGGGACCTTTGTTGTCTATGGGGCGGCCAACGACATCCACGGCGCGGCCCAGCACACCCCTGCCCACGGGCACCATGATGGGGCCTCCGGTGTCATACACGCGCAGGCCGCGGCTCAAACCCTCGGTGGCCTCCAGCGCGATGCAGCGTACAACCTTGCCGCCCAGATGCTGGGCAACCTCGGCCGCCACCTCGCGCTCTCCGTCACGCACGATGAGCTTGTTGTGGATGTCCGGCAACCGGCCGTCGGAGAAGTGCACATCGATGACAGGGCCTATGATCTGCTTGAGCTTCCCAGCATTCACGGCATCATCTATGGTGATGTTCTGAACGGTATCCATTGGCGAAATCTCCTTGGATGTCACGATTTCTTGCGGCTGCGCACGGTGTTGGTGCCGCTGACGATTTCGATGATCTCGTTGGTGATGGCGGCCTGACGGGCGCGGCGGAACTCCTGGTGCAGGTTGTCGATCATCTTTTCGGCGTTTTCGGTTGCGGAGTCCATGGCGCGCATGCGAGCGCTCTGCTCGCTGGCGTAGCTTTGCACCAGCGACGCATACAACAGGCCCACGACATATTGCTCCACCAGATAATCGAAAACGGCCTCGGCCGACGGTTCATAGATCATGTCGGCTCTGTAGGTTGTCTCTGTCTGCACATCCATGAGGTTTTCCAGGCTCAGCGGCAACAGCGGCAGCACGCGGGGCTGTTGGGTGAACGTGGACACCATGTGCGTGTAGACGATGACCATGCGATCGATCATGTTCTGGCGGTACAGGTCCACCAGCGTCTCGGCGATCTGGCGGGCGTTGGCAATCTGCGGATCCTGGGCGGTGTGCAGGAATTCGATATCCACCGTGTAGCCCTTGCGCTGGAAGAACTGCGAAGCCACGCGCCCTACTGTGAAAATGTAGCGCTCTTCGGACTCCTTGATGTTCTTTAGCGCCAGGTTGAGCACATTGTGGTTGTAGGCGCCGGCCAAGCCCTTATCCCCGGCGATGACGATGAAGGCTGTGCGATTGCCCGTGCGGGGCTGCAGATAAACATGCTCCACATCGCCCTTGTGCAGCACGATGTCCTTCATCGTGGCGCGCAGCTTCTGTATGTAGGCCGTGTTCTTCTCATATCGGTTGAGCGCCTTGCGCAGCTTTACCGTGGAGATCAGATACATGGCACGGGTGATCTGCCTGGTTTGCTCGATGGAACTGATGCGACGCTTGATGTCACTGATGCTCTGCATGGTTATGCCTTCTTCGCGTCGGCAGCGGTGAACTGCTTCTTATACTCCTCGGCGGCGTGGAGGATGGTTTCTGCCATCGCGTCGTCCAGCACGTTCTCCCCGGCGATGCGCCGGAATATATCGCTGTAGTAGGTCTTCATGAATTCCAGAAAGCCGGCCTTGAACTCGCCGATGCGCTTGACCGGCAGGTCCATGAGCATGCGTTGGGAAGCAACGTACAGCAGCACAACCTGATGCTCCATGGGCAGCGGGGAATACTGGGGCTGCTTGAGCATCTCGGTCAGCCGCTCGCCGTGGGCCAGCAGCATCTGGGTGGATTTGTCCAGCTCGGAGCTGAACTGGGCAAACACGACCATCTCACGGTATTGCGCCAGCTCCAGGCGCAGCTGGCCGGAGACCTTGCGCATGGCCTTGGTTTGGGCGGCGCTGCCCACGCGGGACACCGAGAAGCCCACGTTGACTGCCGGACGCACGCCGGCGTAGAACAACTCGGCCTCCAGGAATATCTGCCCATCGGTGATGGAAATGACGTTGGTGGCAATGTAAGAGGAAATGTCGCCGGCCATGGTCTCCACGATAGGAATCGCGGTCATGGAGCCGCCTCCCAGGTCGTCGGACAGCCTGGCGGCGCGCTCCAGCAGGCGGGAATGCAGATAGAACACGTCGCCGGGGTATGCCTCACGGCCGGAGGGGCGTTTGAGCAGCAGCGACATGGAGCGGTAGGCCACGGCGTGCTTGGTAAGGTCGTCATAGATGATCAGCACATCGCGGCCGCCATACATGAAGTACTCGCCCATAGCACAGCCGGCATAGGGCGTGATGTATTGCATGGGCGCCGAATCGCTGGCCGTGGCGGCCACGACGATCGTGTATTCCAGCGCGCCGTGATCTTCCAGGGTTTTGACGATACGAGCGATCGTAGAGGCCTTCTGGCCGATGGCAACATAAATGCATATGCAGTTGGCGCCATTCTGGTTGAGTACGGTATCCACAGCGATGGCGGTCTTGCCGGTCTGACGGTCGCCGATGACCAGCTCGCGCTGGCCACGGCCGATGGGGATCATCGTGTCGATGGCCATCAAGCCGGTCTGCAGCGGCTGTGACACGCTCTGACGGCTCATGATGCCCGGCGCCTCATGCTCGATGGTACGCCAGGCCGCGGCGGCGATGGGGCCTTTGTTGTCGATGGGTTGGCCCAGCGGATTGACCACGCGGCCCAGCAGCGCGTCGCCCACGGGCACCTGCACGACCTTGTTGGTGCCCTGCACCCGGCTGCCCTCGCGAACGGCGTCCACATTGTTGAGCAGCACCGCACCCACGGTGCTCTCCTCCATGTTGAACGCGATGCCAAATGCGTTGTTTTCAAATTCCAGCAGCTCGCCATATTTGCAGTCCAGCAGGCCGTTGATCTGTACAATGCCGTCGCCGGACTCCAGCACGGTACCCACCCGTTTGAGCTCCGGGTGGCTCTCGTACTGGTTTACGCTGTCTTTCAACTCCTGTAAGGAGTCGGAGTAGATATCCATAAGTTACGTTCGCTCCTTGATCGGGCAATGGGACTAATTTTGCAGAAGGTGCCGCTTCATGTCGCCCAGCATGGCGCCGGCGCTGTGGTCAAAGCAGTGGTAGCCTATGGTGACGACGAAGCCTGCCTTGAGCGTCGAATCCACAACCTGAGTCAGCCTCACGGGCATGCCCATGCGCTCGGAGAACTTGCTCTCTATCTGGCGCAGCGTGTCGTCATCCATAGGATAGGCAGTTGTAATCTTGCCATCCATGGTTTAACCGATCCTTTCGTCACGCAGGAATCTCTCGACCATGCGGTCATGATCTTCCCGGGAGACTTCCCTTTCCAGGATGCGGTTTGCCATGTCCACAGCCAGCGTCACGATTTCCTCGCGCATGTTCGTGCGGGCCACGCGGCGTTCCTCTTCGATCTCCCGGCGGGCCTTGCGGATGAGCTCAGCGGCCTGGGCCTCGGCATCCTTTAGAATCTCCTCGGCGCGGCGGTTGGCCTGGGCGCGGGCGTCGCGCAGCGCGGTCTCGCGGTCAGCCTGCGCGGCTTCCAGCAGTCCGGCGTATTGGGCTTTGTCTTGTTCCACCTCGTGATCGCGCTGCTCGATGTATTCCACGCGCCGGGCGTATCTGTTTTCCCGCTCCTTGAGGTATTTGCGAACGGGCTTATACAGGATCCACCGCAGGAACACAAACAGAACGATGAGATTGATCAGGTAATACGCGATCACCTGGATATCCAGATTCATAATGCGACCTCACATGGCGGCTTATTGGGTTGGTTTGCCAAGTCGGTCAGCCGCCGATTCTGCCGATGAGCATCAGCGCAATGACGAAACCGTAAATTGCCGTGGACTCGGTGATTGCCAGGCCGATGATCAGCACGCCGTTGATCTTGCCGCTGGCTTCCGGCTGGCGGCTCACTGCTTCGGCTGCCTTGCTGGTGGCAATGCCCATGCCGATGCCTGCGCCCAGACCGGTCAAAACGGAAATGCCCGCTGCGATTGCGATCAAACCATTGGGATCCATGATACTACCTCCAAAACCTTTTGTAATTGCGTATTATTCCAAGGCTTCCTCGATGAAAGCCAATGAAAGCGTGATGAAGATGAAGGCTTGCATGCCCGTGTGGAACAGCGTGAAGAACGAGGAAGCCAGGGCCGGCGCAATGATGGGCGCCACGCTCATGATGAGTTCCATGATGACCAGGCCGCCCAGCAGGTTGCCAAACATTCGGCAGGCCAGCGACACCGGTATCGCGATGTCCACGACCAGCTTGATGGGCGCGATGATCGGCGTGGGGTGACCGAAGCTCTTGATCCTGCCCCACACGCCTTTCTTGCGATAGGCAAAGAAGCGGATGAGCACGAAGGTGACCAGCGCAAAGGCAGCTGTCTCATTGATATCCGAGGGCGCCGGGCGCAGCACGCCAAGGCCCACCAGCTCTAGCAGACCATTGATGCCGATGAACGCCGCCAGTGTGAACATGTAAGGCCCCAGCGCCTCGCCCGTCGAGTCGCCGACCTTGGAGTTCGTATAGTTTTGCATGGCCTCCACAATGAGTTCAATAATGTTCTGCAGGCCCTTGGGCTTTTCCGTAAAGCGTCGGAACACAAACAGCCGCACAAGAAGAGCCAAAACGATGAGGATCACCGTTGAGATCAGCGCCGTCACCATCGTGTTATAGATGGGCATGCCGCCAAAGAGCGGGATGCTCTGCGGCAGTCTGCCCCATTCTTCTGGTAAAATGCTCAGTTCTTCCATACTCTCTCACTTCCACCGGTTGCCTAGAATCGGCAGCGCAATGGCGGTAACCACCATTCCTGCCGCTCCATAGAGCAACCCCACAGGATATACCACCATAACGACCGCCAAAAACAAAAAACCCAGCAAGATCCTTTGAACAATGTACACGGCGGCCAGGTGCGACTTACCTCCGTGGAAAACCCGCCTTCCCAGCCAATATTGTACCCCGCCCAGGAGAATCCCCAGCAGTACAAAAGCCGCTTTCAGCATGGTTCCATCCGAAAATACATACGAGACAGTCTAGACCTTTTTGACAGTATTTGCAAGATGAAAGAATTGCGCTCGTTTCTGTGATTTTTAACATAGGCGCGGGACAAAATATGACCGCCATGGGGATAATACAAACTTCCGGCTGAACGGCTGACCAGTAGGCTAAGTTAACACGTAAATTCCCAAAGTAAGTACCACAGTAGGAAGGCAGTAGAGTTTACCTTGAAAAACGACCGGAACTCAATATGAGAAACGATAAATAATGAAGCAAAAATGCAATACAGATTGTCTGTGTTAT
>JAEYPH010000062.1 GCA_023410875.1 Bacillota bacterium
CCGGCGACACTTGTATTACTGTTCAAAGGCTTTAGTTCGCTGTCTTCCAGTTTTCAAAGATAACCTTGGCTTCCTTCAGGAAAGAAGCGGAGATTGAGATGGATTCATCGGTTACGGTCTTGTTGGCCGGCAGGATGGGCACCGGGTTGCAGCCGCCAGATACGACTTCCACCTGGTCCATCGTAAAGCGGTTGCCGCAGTTCTGGCACACCAGCGCTTTGCCCTCCTGCTTATAATATCCTCTGCCCGAATCATAGCAGACCTGGCACGTGTTAAAAGCAGTGCGGACGGAGCCGTCCGGCGCCTTGACGGCCAGCACTTCCATCTTGGTGCCGTCGATTTCCACCGGGTAGAAGGTAACGGTCTCCGATACGCCGCTGATCGGTATGACAAGGTCTTCGCCGGTCGTGCCGCCCTGAGAAGCGCTGGAACCCGCCGCCGCGCTCTGCTGCGCCGCGGGCGTCGGGCTGCCGGCAGGCGCGGATGTGCATCCGGCCAGAACCACGATCACAGAGGTGGCCGCGAACACGCTGATCAGCCGGGCAAAAGTCTGTGTCTTCTTTTTTTGCACTTCGTTGGTTGGGATCATCATTTTTCTCCTCGTATATGGAATTTTCAAAGGGTTATCCTTGGCGGTCATCGTCTTTGCTGCTGGCCGGTCGATTCCCACGCATCAGGAGCAAACCGATGAGGATGGCGATGGCAGGCAGAATGCAATGCCAATGGCTCAAAAGGAAATCCATATCCCACTCTCCTTCAAACTGTTCCGACGATATGTTCTCGCAGGCAGTATACAGAGCAATTTTGAAGAACTTATGTGGATGGAGACTTTCACGGGAAAAGGAATTGAAAAAGAGCGGCCATCCTTTATTGGATAGCCGCGCATGTCGTTGTTTCAGATGTAAGGTTGTCGCGTTAAGATTTCGCGCCATCGGGCGGACCCTGCGCATCGCCCCGCTGTGCTTTGCACAGCCTACGGCTTGCTGTCGCATCGGCGGAGCCGACGCTGTCGCAAGCCTGGGGTAATACCTCGCCGACATCCGGTCGGCGAGTGCGGCAGAGCCGCACAGGGCGACGCTGGGCCGCAGCGCATCCTGCGCCAGGGCCAAAGGGCTTTCCGGTCGCCCTTTGGAAACCTTCGGCTCAATCTTTTGTAGTTGGTTGAATTAGTCTTTCATGAACGGCGCCAGGTCCGCCAGGTCGCCCAGGTCGCCTCCCTTGGCAAGGGCGCTCAGCACGAGCTCCCGCAGCGTGGCCTTACTCAGGAACGGCGCGATGTTGCCAATGTCCTTAAGCCCATGCTCGCCCACGGCCTTGCGGGCCAGTTCGTCCAGCACTTCGCGGCTGACAAAGGGTCCGATGCTCTCCAGGGCGTCCAGGCCGTGTTCACCGGCGGCCTTTCGGGCCAGCGCATCCAGCGTGTCGCGGGAGAGGAAGGGCGCAACGTCTTCCACGGCGTCCAGGCCAAAGTCGCCCACGGCCTTCATGGCCAGTTCATCCAGGACACCCCGGCTGACAAATGGCGCGATGCCTTCCAAAACTTCCAGCCCATGCTCGCCGACGGCCTTGCGGGCCAGTTCATCCAGCATTTCGCGGGGCAGGAAGGGCGCGATGCCCTCGATAGCCTCCAGGCCGAAATCTCCGACCGCTTTGTGGGCCAGCTCCGCGAGCATGTCGCGGCTCACGAAGGGCGCGATGTCTTCCAGCGCGTCCAGGCCGTGCTCGCCCACGGCCTTGCGGGCCAGTTCGTCCAGCATCTCGCGGGGCAAGAAGGGCGCGATGCCCTCAATAGCCTCCAGACCGAAGTCTCCCACAGCTTTATGGGCCAGCTCCGAGAGCACGTCACGGCTCACGAAGGGCGCGATGTCCTCCAGCGCTTCCAACCCGTGCTGGCCCGCGGCCCTGCGCGCCAGCGCGTCCAGCAGCTCCTTGTCCAAAAAGGGCGCCAGGTCCGCCAGCTCGCTCAGGTCGAATTTCTGCACCTTTTCGGCAGCCTCGCGCACCTGCGAGGGCTTCAACAGCGGCGCCACGTGGGCCAGCTCCTGGGGCTGGATGGGTTCGGTGATCTGCGCCACGTTGCCGTGCTCCAAAATCTCGTGCACGATGCGGGCCTCGCCGGTGGGCTTTGGGGCATCGCCGCCCAGCAGATAATCCACCGTGGTGCCGAAGGCCTGGGCCAGCAGCGGCAGCGTGGCGATGTCGGGCATGGATTCTCCGCGCTCCCACTTGGACACCGCCTGGTGGCTGACGTTCATGCGGTCGGCCAGAGCCATCTGGGTCATGTCGCGTTCGCGGCGCAGCGCGGCGATGCGCGCGCCCACCTGTTTCATCTGGAACATCTGCTCTTCCTCCTGTTCGATGGTTGCTTTGTTGCGGTTGTGCCATGGCCAATGGATGCGTGTGTGTTTGCTCATGAAACAGCCCTCCTGCGTTTGTTTGCCTCGAGCATACAGGAGGGCTTCCTTGCAACCAAGCAACCAGCGATTGAAACAGGCCGTTATGGCCTGGAACTCGCCTAAACCAGCGGTTGAATCAGTTTATTCTTTCCAGCCCTTGCGGCTCAATGCGGCCTTCAGCTTATCCAGCGATGTGTTTGCCACCAGCTCTTCGGGGAAGCTCACTTCGGCCAGCAGCGCCAGTGAGTTCTCAAAGTGGCCCACCTGATAGCACACGTGGGCGTCGGAGCTCACGACCACGGACACGCCCAGGCGGCGGCACTCGGCCAGCATGGCGATCACGTTCTGCCGGGCGTTGGGCCGGGGCTTGAAGGCGGACAGCGAATGGTTGTTGACCTCCAGCAGCGTGTGGGTCTCGGCGGCGGCACGCACAAGCTCGGGGTAGAGCACGGGCATGCGCCCGTCGTCGGGGTGGCCTATCACGTTGACGCGCGGATTTTGCATGGCGTTTACGCAGGCCCGGGTGAAATAGGCCGGACCATCGCCGGCGATCGTGACCGTGTGGCAGCTGGCGATGATGAAGTTCAGGTTCTTGGTCATGTCCTCCGAAGCGTCCAGCGTGCCGGCGTCGTCGATGATGTTGGCCTCGATGCCGCGGAACACCTGCAGGCCGTGCACGGTATTGGGGAGGGTCTTCATGTTCTCGAAGTACCACGCCGGCAGCATCGAAGGCATGTTGGGGCCGTGGTCGGTGATGGCGATGCCGTCCAGGCCCATTTCCTGGGCAGCGCGGATGTTCTCATCCACCGTGGAATAGGCGTGGCCGCTGATGATGGTGTGGGTGTGTAGATCGGCTGCGATTCTCAAAATACGTTCCTTTCAATATAGAAGACCCCGAAGGGCCAAAAAGTGCGGCGATGGCGTTTGCCGAGGGCATTATATCACAGAATGGGGTGGTTTTCATCGAAAGGGGCGTTAAGACTGCGTGAAGTGTCGTGGTGCCGTTAGAGTCATGTTGAAACTAAGCTAGAATATTCCAAAAAAACCAAGAGATAATAACACAAATCGCGACTAAGGTGAAACATGCCAAATAGCATAACAAATCGTCAAATGATGTTTATTCTATTCCTGACACTGACAGCCTTTACAACCATTGATATTGCAAAGGTTATGGCACGGTGCGCAGGAACCGGTAGTTGGATAACCATCATAATTACCTCTGTGCTTTTTGCGCTCGCAGCTGTTGTGCTCGTGAGCTTGAATAACATGTTCCAAGGAAAGGTCCTTTTTGATTACAGTAAAGAATTAATAGGCAGGATTGGGTCTTATTTCGTAGCCATCTACTATGTTCAATACTTTGTAACCGTAATTGTAACATTGGTTCTATCCGTGTCTACTATGTTAAAAATGCACTTTTTGCTCAATACACCAACATGGGCCACCATGTTGGCAGCGCTTCCTGTTTTTGGATTCATTGCCTATAAAGGCGTTACGAATGCCGCCCGTCTATTTGAAATCTATGGAATTATTTTGATCGTAATGGCAACAACAGTTCATGTTATCATGCTTCTTCAGGGCAATCCTGACCACATATTGCCGCTGTTCATTCCATCAGAGATAGGCAGATATTTAACAAGCATAAAGGATGCTATTTTTCCATTCCTAGGAATTGAGGTGCTTACGATCATACCATTTACCGCCAAGAATGGAAAAAAAGCAGCAATAAAAGCACTTGTCACAATATTATCCATCGGTCTGTTTTATATCCTGGTGATTGAGAGCAGTATCATGATGGTCGGCCTGAATGAAATTGCACACTATAATTACCCATTAATTACAGCAATTCGGTTAGTGGAATTGCCGTTCCTGCGGATCTTCCAGAGGATAGATGTGTTATATCTTACAGTAGGCTTCATTGGGTTATTTGCCGGACTGTCCATCGTTTATCTGAATATCGTTGAGTACATCTGTCGAATGTTGCCCAGAGTGAAGCGTATTTACATTGTCATTATCGTAGGTCTATGTATTTTTCTCATTGGCCAAACGATACAGAGCATAGATGGAATAGACAGGACCTTAATCAATGTCATTACATTGTCAGGGATTTTAGCCGCATTCATTATTCCGATGACTTTATTGATTATTGCAAAGGTGAAGAAACATGGTAAAAAAGCTATTTAAGATACTATTTATAGTATTTGTGTTATGCTTGGCAACTACCGGATGTTGGGATGCCTTGGACATCAACGACAGAAACGTGATCACGGCGGTTTTGGTGGATAAAACGGATTATGGCTTCGCATTCTACGTTGAAATCCCTCCTTTTTCCAAAACGACCAAGGCTGGTGAAGCTTCCCAGGTAAATAAGCCTTCTATTATAAAGTCAGAAGGCCGAGACTACGTTGAAGCAAGGAAAAACCTTGATAGAGCTATGGACAAACCCATATTTCTGGGCGCTGTGCAATCTGTTCTGCTGACAGATCGATTGGCCACATTTGATATAGAAGAATACCTGAACAGACTGCGGGAGCTAAATGAATACAGAAAGACTGTGCATGTCGTTGTAACGACCGAAGACCCGGAAAAACTGCTTAGCGATGTGCCGGAGAATGCTGCGTCCGCAGGTTTCGCCATTGAGGCTACACTAACGAGCCTTGTAAACACAGGCCAAATCGAGCATGTATCCCTGGTGGATATCTTAAACATCCTATCTTCTGCATACAAACATTACATATTACCAACGATTGCCCTTGTCAATGGAGAGCCAGCAGTAACTGGATTTACAGTTTTTTCGGGAGGCATGAAGACTGGCTTCATACCCATTGCTGATGGAGACAGCATTGTTTTGCAGTCTCCCGATGCAAAAATTCTATATGCCGTTCCATACGATGACACCCATGCAACCGTAGAAGTGCGCTTGTCTCGGAAAAAAATCGCCCCCCATTTTTCAGAGGAGAATATCAGCTTCGACATAGGCCTTACCTTTGAGGCAATACTGCTGTATCCGGAAAAAGGTAAGCCCATCACAGATTCTGATGAGGAAATGATTGGCGCTACACTGCAAGCTATGCTTGAGCACGATTTCAAAGAAATGTTTCAAAAATCACAGGATATGTATCGATACGATTGCTATGTACTGCATGAACCGTTCCGGATTACCTATCCGGATGAATATAAAAAGATGGATTGGGCCAGCGAATATCAAAAGGCGACCGCGAACATCAACATTACCGTAAACTTGACCGACACAGATATGTTGGATTATAGCGCTGATTAAGGTGGGCCGATTTATGATTCGAAGCGATGCGCACAGAAAGATTGTTCATGATTTGATGGGCAAGAGCATTGATATCAGCTATCGTATCATATCCTGCGGGAAAGGTACGGTTACTCTTTTATATATCAAACAGCTGACGGACAGGGCTTATCTGTCACAAAATGTAATCAAACCTATCATCGAGTACTGTGCCGAAGATAAGGAGCCACCGAAGGCCCAAGAGGCTGTAGAGACAATTATCTATGCTGACGATTGCAGCGTAGAGCAAAATGAAAATAAGATAGAAGACTACGTGCTTGCCGGTATGACTGTCATGTTATTTTCAAATGACAATGAATTTGTTGTAATAAACATAAAAAAGGTCCAGCACAGGCAAGTATCTGATCCCGAAATAACATATACGCAGCGTGGACCACGGGATTGTTTTGTGGAAAATATTGATGTCAATCTTTCTTTGTTGAGGTACCGCTTAAAAGATAAAAATTTTCGTGTAGAGAATATTGAAGTAGGTAAAAGAACCAGAACCAATATGGTGCTTGTCTATATTGATGACATTGCCAATGATACATGTGTTCTGGAAATAAGAAAAAGAATCAATCATATAAACATAGAAGGTTTTTTAGAATCTGGCGAGTTGCAATCCTTTTTATTGAACAGTCATTTTAGTCTTTTCCCTCAGATGATGGTAGTAGAAAGGTCGGACATGGCATCTGAGATGCTGCTGAAAGGCAAGGTTGTAATCTTGGTAGACGGCAGCCAGTTGGCACTGGCGGCACCCACGACATTTGTCGAATTCATGTATTCCTGCGATGACCGGTATGATAACAAGTATTTCGGTATGTTCATGAGGATACTGAGATACCTAGCATTCTTTATTTCGTTTACGGCATCATCCTATTGGGTAGCATTGGTGTCCTTTCACAGTGATATTGCACCGGCGGCCTTCATCATTGAATTAGCCGAGGCACGTTCCGGGGTTCCCTTCAGCGCGTTGACCGGCGCTCTGCTTCTAGAGTTTATTATGGAACTCATCAGAGAATCTCTGCTTAGAGTGCCTACAAAAATCGGTTCCGCTATCGCCATCGTGGGCGCATTGATCATCGGTCAGGCAGCCATCGCAGCGGGAATATTCAGCCCGCTTTTGCTGATCATTATTTCAGTAGAATTTCTCGCGTCATTTGCAATCCCCAATCAAGCCGCCGCCAATCCGTTTCGATTGATTAAAATACTGTTGCTTCTCATCACGGGTATGTTCGGCTTTTATGGTCTGGTTTTGGGTATCACAGTGATTGTGGCTGAGCTCGTTTCCATCAACAGCTTTGGCATACCCTATATGGCTCCTTTCGGACCTTTTAACTTGTATGACTTTCTTAGAACGTTGTTGTTCAGCAAGTCGTTGTCTCCAAAGCGTCAACAATACATGCGAGACAAAGACGATGTACGGTTGAATAGGAAATGATATCCCAGGCTGAATAATGGATGGTGATGCTCTCAATTGCGTCGCTGGGCTTTTTGAGGGGTGCTAAGTGTGGGGAAATGGAGGAGTCATGACCTCCTTCTTCTATGCCATTCATTCCAAAAGGCGATGTATGCATCGCGCTCAAACTTGTCACCTGGAGCCTTTGGGCTACATTTGTGATAGAACGCCTCAACTTGGTCCGCAACACGGAAAATCTCAGCCTGCTACGCATCAAATTCAAGAAGAGTGACCGCCCCATCTTCTGTCGTAACTCTTATGTCATCCTCAACGCGTTCAACCATCCAATCGATGCCATTGGTACATCCCATGATCTCAACATTGTCCAGCGTATCATTTGGTATGATAAAATGACCACAGCATGGTAACATTTGTTCATTATTATTGGGAATAAGATGGTTTTCTGACAATGTCTTGAGCATTCGTAAAGCCATAGCGCTGATTGTACAAGACGACTTAATTTTGTGGTCGCCGATTGTCACCTGGACATCCCCGTGTAAGCAAATGTCATCCGGATCATCACCCGAATTATCAATCCAACGCATTGACAGGATATCGACTATAAACAAGTACCTACTCCTACGACGGTTTTGCCGCGCTGTCTGCGAAATTACCAAGATTATAGGGGCATGTGTACCATGATTTCAATAAGTAGTGAGTGCCATCGATATTTCAATAGGCTATTGAACCCTTGACCATTCTCCAACCACTGGCTATAATGAATCATCAAACCGATGACAGGGGAGAACGGCGGCAAAAGCCAAGCCCAAGCGAGCCGGGGACGGTGTGAGCCCGGTGGCAGCGGCGCCGCCAATGGGCCCTGGAGGGCTGGCCCGAGTGCGCAAGCAGGTAGGGCGGACGGTCGCTTACCGTTATCCAAGCAGGCGGGTATTACCCTTGCTACGTGAAACGTAGCAAGCGGGTGAAGGCCCGCGACGAGTGGGCGCGCAAGCGCCAATCCAGGTGGTATCGCAGGCAAAGCCTGTCCTGAAAGGGGCAGGCTTTTTTTGTTAAGTAAATACGGATTAACGTCTGCTTTGAAAAGGAGGTTTCCCCATGTCCGAAACCAGCACCGCCGCCAAGAAGGTCATCTTCAGCGGCATACAGCCCTCGGGCAACCTGACCATCGGCAACTACATCGGCGCCATGCGCAACTTTGTGACCCTACAGGATGAATACGACTGCTATTACTGCGTCGTGGACCTGCACGCGATCACCGTGCGGCAGAACCCCGCCGAGCTGCGCCGGCGCAGCATGGAGCTGGCCGCGCTCTATCTGGCCGTGGGCTTGGACCCGCAGAAGATCACACTGTTCATCCAGAGCCACGTGAGCGCCCACGCGGAGTTGGCCTGGGTGTTGAACTGCTTCACCTATATGGGCGAGCTGTCGCGCATGACGCAGTTCAAGGACAAGAGCCGCAAGAACGAGGAGAACATCAACGCCGGCCTGTTCACCTACCCCGTGCTGATGGCCGCAGACATTCTGCTCTATCAGGCGGACCTGGTGCCCATCGGCGATGACCAGCGCCAGCATCTGGAGATTTCCCGCGATGTGGCCCAGCGCTTCAACAGCGTCTATTCGCCGACGTTCGTCGTGCCGGAGGCCTATTATGGCAAGGTCGGCGCGCGCATCAAGAGTTTGCAGGACCCGCTCTCCAAGATGAGCAAGTCCGACGAGGACGAGAATGCCTTCATCGCCATCATCGACCCGCCGGACGCCATCGCCCGCAAGATGCGCCGCGCCGTCACCGATTCCGAGGCCGACGTGCGCTTTGACCCGGAGAACAAGCCCGGCGTCAGCAACCTGATGACGATCTTCGCAGCGATGACCGGCATGGACATGCCCGCAGTGGAGAGCCACTTCGCCGGCCAGGGCTATGGCGCCTTCAAGGATGGCGTGGCCGACGCCGTGATCGCGGGTCTGCAGCCCATCCAGCAGAAGTACCGTGAGCTGCTGGCCGACAAGGGGTATCTGGAGAACTTGCTGAACACATCCGCCGACCGTGCCAACGCCGTGGCCCGGCGTACGCTGAGCAAGGTCTACCGCAAGGTGGGCTTCCAGCCCCGGGGTGGCCGTTGATGCCGTGGCGCATCCGGCTAGCGGTGGAAAGCGACCTGCCGCAGATCAACGACATGGTCAACCACTTCATCCGCGAGACCACGGTCAACTGGTCCTATGACGAGCGGCCCATGGAGGAGGCGCTGGCGTGGTTCCGCCAGCACCAGCCGCCGCGCTACCCGCTGTACGTCGTGGAGCTGGACGGCCAGGTGGCGGCCTACGGGTGCCTGTCGCCCTTCCGGCCCAAGGCAGGATATTGGCCGGTGGCCGAGAACAGCGTATATGTGCGCCCGGAGTTTAAAGGGCAGGGAATGGGCAAGGCGCTGATGCAGCGGCTGATTGCCGACGCCCGGCAGAGCGGCCTGCGCGTCATCACAGCGTGGGTGGATGCCGACAATCAAGGCAGCATCACCTTCCATGAGCGCCTGGGCTTCCGGCGCGTCGGCGAGATGCGGGGCATCGGCGAGAAGTTTGGCCGGCGCTTGAGCGTCGCCATACTTGACTTGGATTTGGAGGATAACGAATGAACCAGGAATATGGCGACGCGCTGTTGTTACAGGCCCGCGAGTTGGGCGCCGTCAACGCCGTGCTCTTCGCGCCCGACGACCTGGTGTTCGACCGGCGCACGCTGCTCAAGTGCATGTACGGCTGCGGTGATTGGGGCAAGGGGCCCACGTGCCCGTCGCGGCCCAACAACGTGTCGCTGGACGAGTATGAGAAGATGCTGCGGCTGTACCGCTGGGGTGTCATCATCCACGCCCACGACAAGCACACGACCCAGCAGGCCAGCCTCAAGCTGGAGCAGCGCGCCTTTGCCGACGGGCATTACTTCGCTTTTTCCATGAGCGACTGCGGGCTGTGCAAGGAGTGCGTAGGCCTCAAAGGCCACCCGTGCGCCAACCCCAAGCTGGCCCGCCCGGCCTTCCACAGTGTGGGCATCGATGTGTTCGCCACGGCGCGCAAGTTCCATCTGCCCATCTACACGCTGACCGAGGAGCGCCAGGAGCAGAACTGGTACGCGGCGGTGTTCGTCGAGTGAGGACCGCGCGGACATAGCGGAACAGGAGGTAGAGGATGCGCAAGATCAAGGTTGGGGCCGTTCAGCCGGGCTACCTGCCGGTACCCCGGGAGTTCGACTGCATGGGCGACGCCTATGTGGCCGATGCCCGGGCCATCACCGAGCGATATGTGATAAAGCAACTGGACATCACGCTGGGCCTGCTGGAGCAGGCCGGGCGCGAGGGCTGCGGCATCGTGACCACATGCGAGGACGCCTGCGGCACCAGCTACTTCTGCGTGGACACGACCGAGCACAATCTCTACCCGCAGCTGCTGGAGCTTTCCGCGCCGCTGGCCGAGGAGGGCTTTTCCACCATCGCCCGCAGGCACGGCATGTATATCGTGGGCTGCTACAACAAGCGGGTGGGGGGCCGCAACTACAACGTGGCCAGCCTGTTCGACCGCAGCGGGGCTATTGTGTGGGAATATCGCAAGACCCATCTGCCCGCCTACGAGGGCTGGCAGGGGACACCCGGCGACCGTCTGGACAGCTTTGAGATCGATTTCGGCAGGATCGGCGTGTGCATCTGCTATGACATGATGTTCCCGGAATGCACGCAGGCTGTGGCGCTGTCCGGCGCTGAGGTCATCTTCCACCCCACGGCGGGCTACGGCTGGTATGACAGCATCGGTGAGGCCACGCTGCGCACCCGCGCCAATGACAACAGCGTCTACCTCGTCACCGCCAAGAACTATGTTTTCAACGCAGCCGGCAAGAGCAGCGTCATCGACCATTGGGGCCAGGTGCTGGCTGAAGCCGGCTTCTATCGGGACGTGATCGTGACCAAAGAGATCGACCTGGATATGCCCAAGACCCAGCCGGACTGGCACTATCCCACGCAGACTTCCGGCATCCCCAACCTGCGGGAGCGAAGCTTAAGCGAGCGCCGTCCGGAGCTCTACGGGGCGCTGGCGCAGCGCCAGAGGGAGCCTGCGCCGCTGGACCATGAGGCGCAGCTGCGGGTCATAGAGAACATCCGGGCGGGAAAGTGCCGCTGGTAGTCTGAGACCACCCGGCCTGTTCCATACAACTAATTGTACCGTTTCTGGCAGGCGTGGCCTGCCTTTTTTCTTTGCCCCGATTTACCAATAAAAACCGCTTGCATTTTTTGTGGCGCGCTGTATATACTGGATTGGAGAACAAATGTTCTTGTCATGCGAGGTAAAACAGGCGAAGGAGTTCTCTGAATGGAAGCGTTGAACATTCCCGTGCAAATGATATCGGTATGTGATTACGATGGGCGAATTCGGCCCATCCGGTTCCGGTTTGAGGATTCCGAGCATTGCATGCGGACGGTGCGCATCCAGGAAGTCGTGACGGAGAAGGAGATACAGTATGTGGGTGTCGAAGGCTTCGCCTATGTGTGCTGGGCTTGCACGGAAGGATCGCAAAAGATGTACGAGCTGCGGTATTCGGTGCGCACCCACAAATGGGTGCTGTTCAACATCCTGATGTGAGGCCCCATGGGACAGAGGATCATCTATCACATCGACGTCAACAGCGCCTTCCTCTCCTGGACGGCCTGCTATCAGGTGAATGTGTTGGGGAAGACCTTCGACCTGCGCACGGTGCCCAGCGCCATCGCCGGAGACAAGGCGTCCCGCCATTCCATCATACTGGCCAAGAGCATACCGGCCAAGGCCTTCGGCATACAGACCGGCGAGCCGCTGTTCCAGGCTCTGAAGAAGTGCCCCGGCCTGATTGTGGAAAACCCCGATTATGCGCTGTACGTGGAGGCGTCCCGGCACCTGATCGCGCTGCTGCAGGAGGTCGCGCCGGTCGTGGAGCAATATTCCATCGACGAGGCCTGGGTGGACATGAGCGGTACCGAGCATCTCTACGGTTCCCCGGTGCTCATGGCCGAAAAGATCAAGAACCGCATCCGCGACGAGCTGGGGTTCACGGTGAACATAGGGGTATCCAACAACAAGCTGCTGGCCAAGATGGCCGGCGGCTTTAAGCCCCACGACGCCGTGCACACCCTTTTCCCCGCAGAGATCGAGGCCAAGCTGTGGCCGCTGCCCGCGCGGGAGCTGTTCTACGTGGGTCCGGCCACCGAGAGCAAGCTCAAGATGCTGGGTATCGAGACCATCGGCGACATTGCCAGGGCATCGCCGGCCATGCTGCGGTCTTATCTGCATAAGCACGGAGAGGTCATCTGGAATTACGCCAACGGCAGGATGGCCGGCGATGTGTCCTGTGACATCGCGCTGAACAAGGGCTATGGCAACTCCACGACGACGCCCTTCGACGTGACGGACACGGTGACGGCCCACCGGGTGCTGCTGTCGCTGTGCGAGACCGTGGGCATGCGCATGCGCAAGGACCAGCAGACGGGAAGCTGTATCTCGGTGTCGCTTCGCAGCAACGAGTTTGTGGACTTCTCCCATCAGGCGCAGATGAAGGCCATGACCAACGCCACGATGGAAATCTATAATGCTGCCTGCCAGGTGTTCGACAAGGCTTGGGACAAGAAAACCGCCCTGCGGCAGCTCGGTGTGTCCGTGGGCAAGGCCACGCGGGATGGTTTCCGGCAGCACAGCTTCTTCGACGGCCAGGGGTATGACCGGCTGACCAGGCTTGACACGGCCGTGGACGCGATCCGCGAGAAGTACGGCGAGGGGGCCCTGTTCCGCGCCTGCTTCATCGGCGACAAGTTCACCCACATGGGCGGCGGCCATTCACCGGGCACCAGAACAGGGCTGACAAAGCCCCTGCAATAATTTGGTTTGCCCTGGCAGATAGCGTTTGAAGGAGACGGCCGATACGCATGAAGGAAAGAGCCTATATCGCAATAGACCTGAAGTCTTTCTATGCTTCGGTCGAGTGTATCGCAAGGGGGCTTGATCCGCTGACCACCAACCTTGTTGTTGCGGACGCAAGCCGCACCGAAAAAACCATCTGCCTCGCCGTCTCGCCCTCCCTCAAAGCATACGGTATTCCCGGTAGGGCAAGGCTGTTTGAGGTCGTGCAAAAAGTCAAGGAAGTAAATGCGGCAAGGCTGTGCAAAGTGCCAGGGGAAGCCTTTTCGGGTACTTCCTTCCACGATTTTGAATTGAAATCCTCAACGGATCTCTCGGTGGACTATATTGTCGCTGTACCGAGAATGGCGCTTTATATAGAGTGCAGTACGCGGATTTACAATGTCTACCTGAAATACATCGCGCCCGAGGATATTCATGTCTACTCCATCGACGAGGTATTCATCGATGCCACCAATTATCTTAGCACCTACAATCTTTCAGTACGTGAGTTTGCCACAGTACTGATTCGGGATGTACTCGAAACAACCGGCATTACGGCAACAGCGGGAATTGGAACAAACCTGTACCTCAGCAAAATCGCCATGGATATTCAAGCAAAGCATATTCCGGCTGACAAAAACGGCATGCGGATTGCCGAGTTGGACGAAATGAGTTACCGCCGCTTGCTGTGGTCACACCGGCCACTCACAGACTTTTGGCGCGTTGGACATGGATATGCCAAGAAGCTGGAGGAGCATGGCCTCTTTACAATGGGAGATATTGCAAGGTGCTCGCTCGGGAACCCGAACGATTATCACAACGAGGATTTTCTGTACAAGCTGTTCGGCGTCAACGCAGAGCTGCTGATTGACCATGCGTGGGGCTGGGAGCCATGCCCGATTGCCGATATTAAAGCGTATAAGCCAAGCGCAAACAGTATTGGATCGGGGCAGGTGCTGCATAGCGCCTATCCCTTTGATAAAGCCCAACTGGTTGTACGGGAAATGACAGATCTGCTGGTGCTCGATCTGGTAGATAAAAGGCTTGTTACCGACCAGCTTGTTTTGATGGTTGGATATGATGCTGAGAGTCTGACAAACCCGAAGATCAAGAAATCCTATCATGGGCCAATCACCACTGACGCCTATGGACGCGCCGTTCCCAAATCTGCCCATGGTTCCATCAATCTTGGCAGGCAGACCTCCTCGACAAAGCTGATTCTGGATGCCGTCACAGAGCTGTTTGAGCGTATCGTTGACAAAAACCTTCTGATCAGAAGAGTCAACATCACAGCCAATCATGTTGTCGATGAGGCAAAGGTTCAGAATATGGGCAAGTTTGAACAGCTTGATCTTTTCACGGATTACGTGGCTGCCCAGGCAAAAAAAGAGGAGGAAGAAGCCGCGTTTGCACGGGAAAACAGGATGCAAAAAGCAATGCTTCAGATAAAAAAGAGATATGGAAAGAACGCCATTCTAAAGGGTATGAATCTGGAGGAGGGCGCTACCACAATAGACCGGAACAGGCAGATTGGAGGGCACAAGGCATGACTGGAGCATATGACGATATCATCAATCTACCGCACCATGTCTCTGCGACGCGCCCCAGAATGACAGCTATGAACCGTGCAGCTCAGTTTTCCCCCTTCGCCGCACTGACTGGCTATGATGCTGCCATCAAAGAAACCGCAAGACTGACTGACAAGAGATTAGAATTGGACGAGTACAGCAAGGACGCATTGAGCCATAGGCTGCAAACCGTAGCAGATCGGATCAAGGAGCGTCCCGAAATCGCAATCGCCTATTTTCTGCCGGATGCAAAGAAGAACGGCGGTGCTTATCTTGCTGCCGTTGGTTCTGTCAAAAAAATAGACGACTATGAACGGGTTGTCGTTATGACAGATGGCACAGCGATCCCCATCGATGAGATCATCAGCATAGAGGGGCAAGTATTTGAAACGACGTGCGACGGATAAAGAACGCAGAGGGAGCGCCATATGGCGCTCCCTGTACTTGATATGTTGAGTTGAAAGGATTACTCCTTGCCGCTCTCCTCCAGCAGCACCCGCTTGGCCGTTTCCGGGTCGGCCTTGCCGCGGGTTTCCTTCATCATCTGCCCCATCAGGAAGCCAAACACCTTGGGGTTGCCTGCCTTGTGGTCGCGCACGGCGTCGGCATTGGCGGCGATGACACGGCGGGCGGCCTCGGCCAGCGCGCCGGTGTCGGACACCTTGGCCAGGCCGTGCTTCTCCACAATGGTCTTTGGGTCGCCTTCTCCTGAGAACATGCGTTCCAGCACGGCCTTGCCCGTGGTGCTGTTGATCGTGCCGCCCTCCAGCAGGTTCACAAGCTCGGCCAGCTGCGCCGGGGTGAAGGGCAGCGCGGCAAAGGTCGTGCTCTCGTCCTCCTTGACGCGGCGCAGGATGTCGCCCATAAGCAGGTTGCTGACGGCCTTGGCGCTGGCGGCGCCGGCGGCGGACTCTTCGAAGAAGCAGGCCATGGCCGGGTCGGTCGTCAGGATCGCAGCGTCATATTCCGGCAGGCCGTAGTCTCGCACATAGCGGGCGCGCTTGGCCTCGGGCAGCTCCGGCAGTGCCTCGGCCAGCCGGGTCATCCATTCGTCGTCCAGCACGATCGGCAGCAGGTCCGGGTCGGGGAAGTAGCGGTAGTCGTTGGCTTCTTCCTTGCTGCGCATGGCAATGGAGCGGCCCTTGTTGTCGTCCCAGCGGCGGGTCTCCTGCACCACGCGGCGGCCTTCTCCCAGCTGCTCTATCTGGCGGGCTGCCTCGCTCTTGGCGGCGCGCACGATGGCCTTCAAGGAGTTGAGGTTCTTCATCTCCGTGCGGGTGCCCAGCGGGCCGCCCACAGGCCGCACGCTCAGGTTGATGTCGGCGCGCAGGTTGCCCTTTTGCATCTGGCATTCGCTGACGCCGGCAAACTGCAGGATGGCCCGCACGGTGTCCACGAAGGCGCCGGCCTCCTCGGCGGAGCGGATGTCCGGCTCGGTGACGATCTCGATGAGCGGCACGCCGCAGCGGTTGAAGTCCAGCAGCGTGGAGCGGCCGTAGGCGTCGTGCAGCGACTTGCCGGCGTCTTCCTCCAGGTGGATGCGGTTGATGCGCACCGCGCCCTCGCGGGCGTTGCCCTGCTCGTCGGTGTAGGCAAAGCGCACCAGGCCGCCCTTGCACAGCGGCTGATAGAGCTGGCTGATTTGGTAGGCCTTGGGCAGGTCCGGGTAAAAGTAGTTCTTGCGGTCCATGTTGGCGTGGCGGTTGATCTCGCAACCCAGCGCCAGGCCGGCGGTCACGCACTTTTCCACGGCCTCGCGGTTGAGCACCGGCAGCGTGCCGGGCATGGCTGTGCACACCGGGCATGTGTGGGTGTTGGGCTCGCCGCCGAACTCCGTGGAGCAGCCGCAGAACACCTTGGTTTTGGTGTTCAGCTCGCAATGGATTTCCAGACCGATGACGGTTTCGTATGCTGTACTCATGGCGTTACCTCGCTCAAAGGGCCGCCCGGGCCAGATGGTGCCCGGTGGCTTGCTGGAAGGCGTGGGCGGCGCGCAGCAGCGTACCCTCGCCGAAGGGCCGGCCGATGAGCTGCAGGCCCACGGGCAGCCCGGAGGAGAAGCCGCACGGGATGCTCATGGCCGGCACGCCGGCGATGTTCACCGACACCGTGCACAGGTCGGTGGAATACATGGCCAGCGCGTCTCCGGTGCGCTCGCCCAGGCGGAAGGCCGTGGTGGCGGCGGTGGGGGACAGCAGCACGTCGAAGCGCTCAAAGGCCCCGTCGAAGCCCGCCTTTACCACCGAGCGCACCTTGAGGGCCTTTTTGTAATACTCGTCGTAATAGCCGGAGCACAGCGCGTAGGTGCCCAGCATGATGCGCCGCTTGACCTCGGGACCAAAGCCCTCGCTGCGGCTGGCCACATACAGGTCGTCGGCGTTTTGCGCGCCCTCGGCGCGGTAGCCGTAGCGCACACCGTCGAAGCGGGCCAGGTTGCTGCTGGCCTCAGCGGAGGAGATCAGGTAATAGGCGGACAGCGCGTGGCCCAGCGAGGGGATGCTGACCTCTTCCACGTGGGCGCCCATGGCCTTGAACTGCTCCACGGCGGCGGCGATGGCGGCGCGCACGCCCTCGTCCATGCCGGGGCCAAAATATTCGGCGGGCAGGCCGATACGCAGGCCCTCCACGCCGCCCCCGATGCCGGCGGACACGCCGGGGTATTCGATGTCGGCAGACGTGGAGTCCAGCGGGTCGTGGCCGGCGATGGCGTCATAGAGCAGCGCGCAGTCGGCGGCGTCGCGGGCGAAGGGGCCGATCTGGTCCAGTGACGAGGCGAAGGCCACCAGGCCGTAGCGGGACACCGAGCCATAGGTGGGCTTAAGGCCCGTGACGCCGCAGAAGGCCGCCGGCAGGCGGATGGATCCTCCTGTGTCGCTGCCCAGCGAGAGCGGCGCTTCCAGCGCGGCCACGGCGGCGGCGGAGCCGCCGGAGGAGCCGCCGGGCACATAGGCGGGGTTCCACGGGTTGCGGGTGGGTTTCACCGCCGAGTGCTCACACGAGGAGCCCATGGCAAATTCATCCATGTTGGCCTTGGCCAGCATCACCGTTAGGCCATCCTGCAGGCGGCGCACCACGGTCGCGTCATAGGGCGGCACGAAGTTGTGCAGGATGCGGCTGGCGCACGTCGTGCGCGTGCCCCGGGTGCACAGGTTGTCCTTGAGCACGATGGGCACGCCGGCCAGCGGGGGCAGGGGAGCGCCGTCGGTGCGCAGTTCATCGATCTTGGCCTGCACCGCCTGGGCGCGCTGCAGCGCGGCGGCGGCGTCAAAATGCAGCAGCGCGTCCACCGTGGGCTCCACACGGGCGATGCGCTCCAGATGGGCTTGGGTGGCCTCCACGGCGGTCAGTTCGCCGGCGGCGATGCGCTGGGCAATTTCCCGCGCGGATAACTCATACAACTTCATCGTCGGACTCCTGTACCTTGGATCGTTTTCTCAACACAACCGATTGAAAGGCGACGTTGTCGTCGGCCTCAATGACGGTGAACTCCACAATGTCGAAATGCCGCTCCAGCACGGCCTTCAGGTGGTCGTGGGCGAAGAAGGAGAAGAACCGCTTGGGTTCGCAGACGTCCTCCTCGCGGACGCCCTCGAAATCTTTGCCGCCGTACACGCCCATGTGAAAAAGGCCGGCGGGGTTCAGCACGGCGTCGATCTGCCGCAGCACGGCGTCCAGATTGTCCTTGCGCA
Organism: Bacillota bacterium; assembly: GCA_023410875.1. Taxonomy (GTDB): domain Bacteria; phylum Bacillota; class Clostridia; order Christensenellales; family UMGS416; genus JAEYRA01. The sequence goes on from JAEYPH010000062.1 coordinate 18,270, forward strand.
CGTGCAGCAGGCAGTTCATGGACCACACGGCGTCAAAGGTTCTGTCCAGCTCATTCAGGTGGAAGAAATCCAGCACCTGGGCGCGCAGGCCCTTTTGCCTGCACAGCTCGACCATGTTCGGCGACAGATCGGTGGCCGTCACGTCCAGCCCGTGGTCGGCGAAGAACCGGCTGTCCTTGCCGGGGCCCGCGCCGATCTCCAGCAGCGAGGTCTTGTTCTCCTTCAACAGCAGCTCAAGGAACGCCGATCTGGGGTGCAGCTTCCACGGCTGTATGTCGCCACTTTCCCTGTCCCGGGCGTTGGCGTCGTAGGACAGGCGCAACGAAGCCTTAATATCTTCCTGCATGGTCACCTCTTAACGGTTTTCTTGGGGGCAATGTGCCGCTTACTCGATCACCTTGGGCACGGCAAAGCAGCCGTCCATCTGTTGTGGCGCGTTGGCCAGCAACGCTTCCCGTGCAAAGGGGGAGGGCTCGCCGTCGGCGCGCAGCACGTTCTGTATGGGCAGCACGTGCTCCATGGGGGCGACGCTGGAGGTATCCAGCTCGTTGATCTCCTGGGCAAAGCCCAATATGCTCTGCATGTCGGCGGCCATGGCCTCCAGCTCCTGCTGGTTGAAGCTCAGCTTGGCCAGCTTCGCGATGTATGCGGCGTGTTCGGTCGTGATGTCCATATGCTCTCCTTAGGGTTAACGCGCTCAGGGTTCCACGCGGTTCATGTCCCGGGGGAACAGCGCCGCCCAGCGCACGTTGTCCAGCCCCAGCAGTTGCATCGTCAGGCGCTCCAGGCCCAGGCCCAGGCCGCCGTGGGGCGGCGCGCCGTATTTGTGGGTCATCAGGTATCCTTCGAAATCCGCCGGGTCCAGGCCCATGCGGCGCATCTTGGCCACCTGCATGTCATAATCATGGATGCGCTGGCCGCCGGAGGTGATCTCCAGCCCGCGGAACAGCAGGTCGAAGCTCAGCGTGACCTCGGGGTTCTCCGGGTCTTCCATGACGTAGAAGGGCCGCGCCGACGTGGGGTAGTGGGTCACGAACAGGAACGGGCAGCCCAGCTCCTCCTCGGCGTATTGGCACAGCAGCACTTCTTCCTGGGGCTCTATGTCGTTGTAAGACGTGATCTTGCGGCCGTACTTGCTCTCCAGAACCGCCTTGGCTTCGTGGAAGGGGATGGACGGGATGCCATCCTCGCCGATGCGGGGCATCTTGACGTCCAGCACGCGCAGCTCCTCGGCATACTCGCGCTGCAGCAGGTCCAGCGTGTAGCGCAGCAGGCCGGTCTCCATGTTCATCACGTCGAACATGCCGTCGATGAAGCCCATCTCAAAGTCCATGCTCGTGTATTCGTTGAGATGGCGGCTGGTGTTGTGGCGCTCGGCGCGGAACACCGGGCCGATCTCGAACACGCGCTCGAACACCGGCACCATGGCCTGCTTGTAGAACTGGGGGCTTTGGGCCAGAAACACCTTGCGGTCGAAGTATTGCAGTTTGAAGAGGTTGCTGCCGCCCTCTGCGCCGGCGCCCACGATCTTGGGTGAATGGATCTCGGTGAAATCCTGCGCCGTCAGATATTCGCGGAAGGCGCGGCTGAGCGCCTCCTGCACCTTGAAGGCCGCGCGCATGGCGGGGTTGCGCAGCGCAGCCGGGCGGTATTCCAGCGAGGCCTCTATGGAAATGTGGCTCTTGCGTTTGTTGATCGTAACAGGCAGCGGCTCGGCGAAGCGCGAGAGCACTTCCACGGAGCTTAAGCTGATCTCAAAGCCATAGGCGGCGCGCCCGTCGGCGCGCACGATACCCTGGGCGCGGATGCCGTAGCCTTCGCGCAGGTCCAGGCATTGGGCGGTCAGCGCCTCGTCGGCCACGCATTGCAGCACATAGCGCCCGGTGCGCAGCATGACGAAGGCGAAGGAGCCCATATCGCGGATTTTATGCACAATTCCGCATATTGTTACGGGGCCATTGGCGTTTTTCAGGCCTTCCAAAGTGAGTTTCGGGGGGACCAAACCGGAGACGACGGCCATAAAAACCTCCAAACCCGCGGATTTGCCGATCTCCGCGGGAAAATCTTTCATACACGCTTCATGATGGATGATAATTTATACAATTATACTCCTTTTTGGCAGGGTCGTGCAAGTAGACTTGCAAGGACGTCCATGGATCGATGCATCAAATTTTGTGGTTGCTTTTTGACTGTCCTTTTGCTATAATACCTTTCGCACCGGACAAACAATTTTGCTCTTATAGCTCAGTCGGCAGAGCGCGTCCTTGGTAAGGACGAGGTCACCAGTTCGAATCTGGTTAAGAGCTCCAGAAAGCAAAAGCCCCACCGCAAGGTGGGGTTTTTGCTTTCTCTTATTACCGCTTCATGAGAATCTGACCGCCTACTCCTGGGCATCGTAATGTCGGTTGATCGCCCGTACAACTTCCTCACGCGATATGCCATGCTCCTTGTAGTACGCAACGTCCTTGGCTATCTTTGCATCCAGCAGCACATGGAGCTTGTTGCGCAGATCGCGGGCGGTTACGTCAGCGACAAAACAGCCCCGGCCCACCATGGAATGGAGCAAGCCATCGCGTTCCAGCTCCTCCCACGCCTTCTTGATCGTAATCACACTGACGCGCAGCTGCTTGGCGACGGTGCGTATCGGCGGCAGCATCGTGCCGGGCGGCAGTTTGCCGCTCATGATCTGCGCGCTGAGCTGCTCGTAAATCTGCTGGTAGATCGGCATATCTGACGCGCCGGAGATGATGATGTTCATCGATTATAGATCGACTTTCTCAAACCGTTTTACCGAAAGCCGGTAGGAAGCGACGGTAAACCCGAAGAACAGCGCGATCCCGACAGCCAGCACGCCCAGATGCAAACCGATGTGCTGCGTGCCGTCCAGCACCCGGGCGGCCGGCACAAGCAGGACGAGCATTTCGATGCCCGCGGCGATCAGCATGACCACGGCGGTGGCTACAGTAATGGGGATAGCGGTCTTGTAGGCGGTCTTATAGAACATCGGGAGCATGATCAGATTGAATATTCCGTAGATCATAAACCCAAAGCCGATGTATGCGATGTTGGCATCAAGCATGAAGCTGCCCTGGGGATAGATCGCCATATTGATCAGTACGAATGCGGCCGTCACCACTAGCTGCAACAGCTCGAGCAAAGCCATGCTGAGCACGCGCGCCTTCACGATGTCGCGTCGGCGCACCGGCAGCAGCGCGGTGAACATGAGGTCGTTCTGCGCCTTGGAGCCGGAGAAGATATTGGGCACGGAAAAGAAGAAGAAATACATCAGCGCGAAGAAATACAGCCACTGCGGTATCAGCACCAGGGCGCCGAACAGCGACATCAGCAGGAACGATGGGTGTATCGTCAGGCGAAACTCCTTATACACCAAATTCTTCATGAAGCACGCTCCTTCTTGGCGTAATAGATCATGATGTCTTCTAGGCTGGGCGCCTCCACAGCGAGGCCCTCGCCGGCGTGCAGGTCGGCCGTCCGGATCAGCCCGGCGAAGCCAAACGCATTTTCCTTGCTGGAAATCAAGCGGCTCGTGAGCGTGGGCAGCTGCTCCTGTGTGCCCTTGACCACGCGGTAAGAGGCGATCAGGTCGTCCTTTGAGCGGCTTTCGATGATACGGCCGTTTTCAATATAGGTGATATAGTCGGCGCACTTCTCCAAGTCGCTCGTGATGTGGGTGGAGAACAGTATGCTTCTCTCACCGTCCTCGATCAGCTCCTGGAAAAGCTCCAGCAGGTCATCGCGAGCCACGGGGTCCAGGCCGCTGGTCGGCTCGTCGAGCAACAGCAGCCTTGCGTGATGGGACATAGCGAGTGCCAGCGAGTACTTCACGCGCATGCCGCTGGACAATTCGTCCACCCGTTTGTTTTCGTCCAGCGCGAAGCGGCGTATATAGGTGTTGTAAGTCTTGTCATCCCATCGCGGATAGAAGCGACGCACGACCTGTGTGATGTGTCCAATCCTGCTCTTTTTGTAGTAATCGACGCCACCAATCATTAGGCCGATCTGCTGCTTGAGTACGAGCTCGTTCTCCACGAAGTCCTGATCCAGTATGCGCACCGTGCCGCCGTCGTGGTGCACCAAATTAAGTATGCATTTAAGCGTCGTCGTCTTGCCTGCGCCATTGCTGCCGATGAACCCCATGATGTATCCGGTTTCGAGCGAGAACGACACATCGCGCAAGCTGAAACTTGGGTAATGCTTGCAGAGCCCCTCCACTGACAATATGGACATGATTAACCTCTCTTTCGGAGATTGTGTATAAATGGTATGCACAATATACTATTTTCTCGGAAGCCTGTCAAGCATGGTAAGGAGTTTGCAGGAGTTGTTTCTGCGAGCCGACCTTGCTTTATGACTCAGGATATAGTTCGATGTTTTTTGCTATATGGATGCTGATGTAGCTCAGGAGGGAGAACAGTAAGGACGAGGTCACCAGTTCGAATCTGTTTAAGAGCTCCAGTAAAACCTCGGTTGAACGCTCACTTATGAGTGATTCAATCGGGGTTTGTTTTTGTACTCTGGACAACATAGCGAACCGAGTCGAGATCGCTTGGCAGAGGCTATCACTGCCTCTAGCTATGCGTTTTTATTCAGTTCCTTAGCCTTTGCCAGGTGTAGCACGACGAGCTACTCTGCCCCTTTGCTCATGTGATGCGGTGAAAAGAAAAGACCGCCCTCAGATGAAGGCGGCCTGCGACGGATCGCATTTTAGTTGTTTTCAAATACCATGGTTATCTTTTCGTTGTTAAAGAAACTGAATGCCGCGGCGTCAAGATCAATCTGAATTTTCATCCAGCCTTTCGGCACCTCATATGCCAATTGACCACGCAGTTTCTTACCTGCTGCAATAGTACCGTCCATCGTCTTAATCGAGTCGTCTGCTATCTGTGCAGATATGGATTCGTTCATTGCTAGATCATCAACGTAAGCGTCAAACATAATCATAGAGCTGAAACTAACCTCTGAATCAGATGTGTTTTCGGCCAAAAGGACGATTTGGACAAACTCCTTACCATCTTCGGGTTTGTTGTATTCGTCTCCTTTAACTTTTTTAAAGCTTTCTATTGTCAGTTTAAACTCAGACGCTTGAATGACATCCCCGGTGGTGAAGGTCTGGACGCTCGGAGACGACGACGCATCCTGTCCGGGCTCGCCTGAGGTCTTGCCTACTAACGAGGGAGGAGTCGCGGTAGCGCTTAGCGCGTCTGATACGGACGACATGCAGGATACGAAGACAATGATCACGATAATGATTATGACACCCAGTGCGATCAAGGATGCGATCAAGCAGCCCCTTTTCTTCTTTTGGGGTGGGTTTTGAACCACGTAAACGGGGGAGGGCTGCGGAGCTTGCGAGGATTGTGCTGGCGCTACGCCGGAAAGGGCTTGCCCGCACTTTTGACAAGAGATTGCTTTGTCGTCGTTCTGAGCACCACATTTGTTGCAATACATAGTCGATCCTCCTCATATTCTGGCGTGTATATCCAAACTATCATATACTACCTGCGAAGATTGTCGAATGGTGCCAGATCTTATTCTATAGTCAAGATTTTGCTTACTTTTATTTTGCCGCGAGAAGCCATAACCTCAACCGTAAGGTCTGAGGCATCTCCCGCTTTATAGGCGCAGAATACCTTTTGTATGGCTCCGGGCTGCACTTTGTTTGAGGATGAAGCGTAATCGATTTCTGTATTTCCTATAATAAAGAACTGGCTGAGTTGCACGCCGTTCTGGTAAACTGTCGTATCAAATTCAGAACTGAAGGTAGTCACTTCGTCACCTTTATTTGTCCATTCGTAAACGATAATGACCAATTCTGTGTCGCCGAAAGATTCTCCCGTAATTGCTTCGAGTATTTTTACGTCGTGGCTGCCCGGCATTTCCGGTTTAACTGTCTGGGTTAGAACTGGATATTCAGTGGATGTTGCAATATAGCCGATAAGAGCCGGAACTATGATTACGACAACACCTAAAAAGAGAACGCCGAATGTGACCAATCCAGCGATTAAGCACCCTGATGTTTTCTTTTTAACCGGTATCTTGGGTACGGGTGCGCCGCATTTCGTGCAATAATCCGCTCCTGCCATGAGAGGACTGCCACATCTTCTACAGTTCATGTCGCGCTCTCCAGTGGTGCCTACAGTATCTTACGGGTAAGGCCATGACGAAGGAGGCATTATAGTAATCGCCTGGATTATACCAATTCATCCATGTGTTATCAATAAAAACTGCAAAAAGTTGCCGAAGAATGCCGTTTTCACATCACCTGTGCAGGTCTGCCTCCCGTTCGAGGACACCCTCCCAATCGTCTTTCACCTTCTGATAGCCCATCTCATTCATGAACACAAACATGGCATCCAACAGCCTTAGTTGATCCTCCGCATTAGCATCTTTCGCGATGCGTTCCATAATGATTAGCAGTTCGCCATCGGGCAGCGGCTTTCTAATCAGCATGTGGAGCAGGTATGGCGCCCGATTGAGGAATGGCGCAACAAATCCGTTGGCTGCCCACAAGGTTTCCACAAGGAATTCCATAGACCGTGCGGCCATTTGATACATGCCGAAGGTAAATCCGTGCCTGCGGCACTTGAGGGAGCGAAATACACCGTCATAATAGCTGTCCAGCTTTGCGGATATGATGCCGCCCAGTTCACACTGCGGGTAGCGAATTATTTCCCTCACGATATGCTCAAGCCTACCATGGTCATCCAGCACATACATTGCATGCAGCAATTCGCGCACATCCGGGCCGCCGCGTGCATAGGCTTCAAGCTCAGATTCGGACGTTGCCCAGCAATCCACATGTCGGCGCAGCTTGATGTGGGGCTCACGGTATTCCGGATGCCTTTTGAGCGCTTCATCGGTGAACACGACTTGTATGTCGTAGTCCGATGTTTCGTCGTCCATGCCTGCCGATATGGAACCAAGCAACATCGCTCCAACAAGCCCATCAAAGCCGTAGAGTTGCTTTGTCAACTCCCGGCGAATATATTCGAGTTCAGTCAAAATAGGATAGCCTCCCTCAATCAATGGGGATATGTGCCTCAAACAGTATCAGCCCTTATTAACCCACACCGCAACCGCCGGCAAAACAAGCTTATTCCGCTCATACAAAGCGGGAATCTCTCTTTCCTGCAGCGGCGCATCCTGGCAGCCGACCTCCACGGTCACAGAAGGGATGCCCCCATGGGCCATCGCCCAGTCCTTGAACCCGCCGGCCTCCAGCTCATCATCCTTTGTCGGCGCATATCCGGTTACATCCTGAATGGCCCGAGCAAGGTCATAAGATTGCTTCACGACACTTACATCGTCGCCGTAGTCATAGTACAGCATGGAGCCCGTAGCGTGGTAGCTGACCGTCGCCGCGAAGGAATGCTTTTGTGCGTATTGCGCCAAGGCCCGGCTCTCGCTCTGATCCACCGGCGCGGCCCCTTTGTAGCGCTCGGACGAGGGCTGATCCCGTATGTCCAGCTCGTCCCACGAAGCATCGAAGTTCCTATTCAGGTCTACGCCCCGCGCGTTGGCCTTCCATAGAGCTGCATACTCATCGGGGCTGCTTTTCGTGTACCTATTGGCCTTGTCACTCTCGTATATCGCCATCTGCTGTTCCGACAGCACACGCTGCTGGCTGATCTTGACGCCGTCGGGGTTGCTCATGGGTATGATGTGGAAGCTCACGTCCTCCAGCGCCTCTTTGATCGAGCCGCCCATGAAGTCGCGGCTGCCGGATGCAAGCATGTACTCCGCCTGGGCCATGACCAACCAGACGGTCGCGTGTTCCCGCCCATGCATGGCCCCCTGCACGAGCACCTGATGCTTGGCGTCCGGGTTCCCGACGATCATGACCGGGATATCCGCGCCCTCCTCGCTACGGCCTATGCTGCCCAGCGTCACCTTGGAGGGATACTTCTTCTTGAGCTTCTCCATGTCGTCCAGCATTTGTTCGTAGCTGTAGTTCTCCACCGGGCGCACGATGCGCAGCTCGCTCTCGAACCCGCCGGACGCGGGCTTCACATAGCTCGAGAGGATATAGCCTTCCAGTGAGCCGTATTTGACCTTTGCAAACACCCCTATGAACCCGAGGACTTCCACGGATTCTCCCTTGAGCACCTTGCGGATGGACTTGGCTCCATAGTCCGGCGCTTCGCGCAGGGATACGGATTCATCACAGTTGGCCAACCACTCCGCTGCGCCGGCGTTGGGGGCAAGAACATTGGTGGGCGTAGGCTCAAACCGGCTATGGGCGGTTGCGCCGGCGGTGTTCATCGGCTGGCCCTCCTGGCGCTTGCCGGCTGTGACGTCGGGATCGGCAGGCATTCCCCAGGCGGCGGGCGGCTCGAAGTGAGCCATCTGGCCCAGAAAGACGCCTATACCCGAACAGGCGCTCAAAAGCAGGACGCACAGCGCCGGCAGCAAGATTGTGATTTTATTGTATTTCATGGTTTCGTTCGCTAAGCTCCGTTTTTCTTTTGTTGCGGCGATGCGGCACAAAGCGCGGCAATCTCCGGTTGTGCGACAACTCTTAGACTCGCGAACCCGGAGAAACGTTCCACGCGCGCTTGCCTCAGTCCAGAGCTTTCAGCCCCTCATCAGCGCAACCCGGTAGGGGAACAGTTCCGCGCTCATGATCCCCTCGGCCACCGCCGGGTCATCGCCCATGATCGCCAGAGCTTGCTCCTCCGATTCGGCCTCCAGTATCACGATGCCGAATGTCTTTTCATCCTGCCCCGCAGTTTTTCCAGCCAGTATCAGGCGCTCCCCCGCCAGCAGCGCCTGCAGATGGGCGAAGTGCCTGCCGACGATTTGATTCTCCCGCTCTGTCCAGTTCTCTTCCTTCCATAACGGCGGTATCAACTTCAACATGTATAGAAATTGCTTTGCCATCGTATGTATCCTTTCATTGGCATGGGACCATGGTATCACCGTATCATGGCGCTGCCAAGCGTTCGGCACGCGATTCTGATGGGTCGCTCAGTCTATGGTATAATGCGCCGGTGAAGCCGTTTCGTCTAGGACGGAAAAAGGAGGAATCCATGGATCGCGTCAAGTTTCCCGTAGCCGTGCATCTCTTTCTAGTGCGTGGGCAGCAGGTTCTGCTGCTCAGGCGATACAACACCGGCTATGAGGACGGCAATTTCAGCGTGGTCGCCGGCCATCTGGATGGCGCAGAGGACGTCTACACCGCCATGATCCGCGAGGCCAGGGAGGAGGCGGGTATCGATATCGACGTGCGGGATCTGGAGATCGTGCAGGTCATGCACCGGAAAAAGGCCGATGAGGAACGCATCGACTATTTCCTGCGCTGTGAGCGCTGGAGCGGTGAAATCCGCAACATGGAACCCCACAAGTGCGATCTGCTGGTGTGGCACCGGCTGGAAAGCCTGCCGGACAACACGATCGATTACATCCGCGAGGCCATCCAAAACTACAGAAGTAAAGTGAATTTTTCTGTTTTCGGCTGGTGAGAGGATGCTCACCCTCCAACTCTTCCCACCGTCTGGCTTGTCAGGCATCAATTCTACTGTTTCTCCTGTAATAGCACACAAACCTCATTTGTGATTATCCCATTTACCTTGTATTGTATAAGTATCATAAATGGAAGGGGAGGCCGACAATTGGATAAAAGAGGAGTTGGAGCACTGTTTTGTCTGACGGCAGGCATACTGTTTTCCGCCAGATATTTGACCGCCGCCGTGTTTATGTCGGGTGTTTCATCGTGGGGCGGAGATTTGTTTGCCGCTGGACTGGAGTATGTAGGCGCACCCTTGCTCACCCTTAGCATCGTCAGTCTTTTGGTCGGCGTTTGCTACTTGGTGTGGGCTGAGCTTTCTGACAAAGAGAACAGACGCAATAAAATTGAATAAGTATAATCTGTAAGTGGCTACCAACATTTATTGATGGCTATTTTGGGCTTATCGCCCGGCGATAATGCGGGCGATAAGCCAGGAGCTATAACAAGTCGTCTGAATCGCAGATGATGCTACAGCATCATCTGCGAAAATGTGGTATTACTTGCAATAGATTGCCACCGCGTCCCTTAAGAATTCCGCGCACCCCGGCGCGATCTTGTCATAGTATTCGGTGAAGCGGGGATCGTCCACATACATCTGCGTGACACCCAGATGGGCCTCGCGGCTGTAGCTATCCCAAAAGAAGCACAGCCACCGCTTGTGCAGCTCGCAGGCCTTTTGCGCCAGCTCGCTGGCCGGGTCGCCCTGGGCGAAGGCAGCCTTGAGCGTGTCGTTAAGCTCCTGGGTGAGGGCCTCCATACGGGCATATTGCTCGCGGGTCATGCCCATAACCTTGGCATTGGACTTGTTCACGGCGTCGTCGCCGAACTTGGTGCGCGCCTCGGCCCCAAACTGCCTTTCGTTCTCGTCGATCGTTTCTTGCTTAAAGCACTCGAACTTTTCCTTGTCACTCATATCAATTTCTCCTTTCATGTCTTGCAGTGTGCGCTCCAACGTGCCCAGTAGCCGCTGCAGCCGCTGGATGCGCTGGTTGAGCAGCTCGCGCTGCTGCATGAGCGCCTGCTCGCGGTTAAAGTCGGGGCTATCCAGCAGCGTGGATATTTCCTCCAGCGGGAAATCCAACTCCCGCAGGAAGAGGATTTGCTGCAGACGCTCCAGCTCCGCCGGCCCGTAGAGCCGATAGCCCGCGTCGGTGCGCCCGCCAGGTCGCAGCAGGCCGATGGCGTCATAGTGGTGCAGCGCCCGCACGGTGACGCCGGAGAGTTTTGCCAGCTGCTGTACGGTGTAGGTCATTGGGAGGCCTCCTTTTGACAACGCCAGTGTAAACCATCACGCTGCGTCAGGGTCAAGCATTTTCTATAAAGTTTTTTGTCGGTTGTTCGGATTGATGCATGGCGGGGGATGCTGTATGATGGAAGGAACAAACCGCGATTTCATCGCCATCGGGAGCGCAATGAGTTCACTGACCACCTGGTTGATATACAACGGTTCCCTGCAGACGCCCAAGTTCGCCGAGCTCGTGCAGTGGCTGTGCCGCAGCCTGCAAGACCATGATGTGCACCCCGAGGCCCTGAGCAACACGCAGGTGGCCGCGGTCATCGACGGCGGCAGCATCGCCCTGCGGGCGGAGTTGCCGGATTTCGTACTGTTCTGGGACAAGGACATCCGCCTGGCGCTGCAACTGGAGGCGCTGGGCCTGCGGCTTTTTAACCGGTCACAGGCCGTGGCCACGTGCGACGACAAGGCGCTCACGCACATCGCTTTGAGCAACCGCGGCATCGCGATGCCCCGCACGCTGGTGGCGCCGCTGGTGTTCCCGGGGCACAGCGAGCATGACGGGCGCTTTGTGCAGCGGGCCATGGATGAGCTGGGTTTCCCGATGGTCGTCAAGGAGTGCTTCGGCTCCTTTGGCGCGCAGGTGTATTTGGTGCACAATGAGAAGGAACTCGATGACTTGCATCGCCGGTTGATGCATACGCCCCATCTGGCGCAGGAATTCATCGCCTCGAGCTGCGGGCGGGACGTGCGCTTGCAGGTTGTGGGTGACCGTGTGGTGGCCTCGGTGCTGCGTGTGAGCGACCACGATTTCCGCGCCAACGCCAGCAACGGCGGCGCGATGCACCCCTTCGACGCGCCGCGGGAGTTCGTGGACATGGCGGTGCGCTGCTGCGACATCCTGGGTGCGGACTTCGCCGGCGTGGATTTGCTCTTTGGGCCGGAGGATCAACCGCTGCTGTGCGAGGTCAATTCCAACGCCCATTTCAAGAACCTGTACCACTGCACCGGCGTGGACGTGGCGGACGCCATGGCCCGCCACATGCGAGAGGTGATGTTGCGATGAAGCGCGGCTGGCTGCTGTATGCCCGCGCGGAATACCTGCGCAACCGTCCTTTTGCGGATTTGTTCGTGCACATGGGCGGCTCATACGGGCTGGATGTCGCCCTCAAGCTCAGCGAAGAGCTGACGCTGCCGCTGGGCGATTGGGCACAACCGGAGTTTGTCATCAACCGCACCCGCGACGCGGGGTTGGCGGCGCTGCTGCAGGATATGGGCTGCCGCGTGTTCAACCCAGCGGCCACGGCGCTGTGCGGCAACGACAAGGCCCATGCGCTGGCGCTGGCCCGGCGGCTGGGGCTGCCGGTTCTGCCCTCGGTCCTGTGCGCCAATTCGCCTGAGGCGCTGGTGCGCCACGGCCTGGGCTACCCCGTGGTGGCCAAGGACCCGGCAGGTCACGGCGGCAGCGCCGTGTTCCTGGCCCGCGATGAGGACGCGCTGCTGGGCTGCGCGCTGCGCATCCCCGGCAACCGGGTGCTGGTGCAGCGGTTGAGCGACGAGCCCGGTGTGGATGTGCGCTTTTATGTGATCGGCGGCGAGGTGCTCCAGTCCGTGCGCCGCAGCAGCCGCACGGATTTTCGCGCCAATGTCTCTTTGGGCGGCACGGCGGAACTCTACGAGCCAATGGCGCAAGAACTTGCCATGGTACGCCGGATGTGCGGGGCACTAACGCTGGATTATGCCGGTGTGGACTTCATCCGCCACGGCGGCGCTTTGTGCTTCAACGAGCTGGAGGACATGGTGGGCAGCCGTGCGCTGTTTCAGCTGGGCCACAACCCCGTACCCGATTTCCTGGCCCATATTCAGCGCGTTTTGGCGTAGAGGAGACAGAATTTTACAACTCGGTCAAGACAGGGCCATATAAACGGGGTATAATAAACCCGTATATGCGTCCGGGAGGAATCGATGGATATCCACAATGAACAAAAGCTGGCCGTGCTCATAGACGCGGAGAACGTTTCCTATGGCTGGGTGAAGCCCATCATGGCGGAGATCGCCCGCTATGGCAACCCGACCATCAAGCGCATCTACACCGACTGGACGCAGCCCGCCGCCGGCGGCTGGAAGAATGTGCTGCTGGAATACGCGATCACGCCGATCCAGCAATACCGATACACGTCCGGCAAGAATTCCTCGGATTCAGCGATGATCATCGACGCCATGGATCTTCTCTATTCCCAGAAGGTGGACGGCTTCGTGATCGTCAGCTCCGACAGCGATTTTACGCGGCTGGCCCAGCGCCTGCGCGAGGCCGGCATGCGCGTCATAGGCATAGGCGCCAAAAAGACCCCCGTGCCCTTCAAGGCCTCCTGCGAGCGCTTCATCTACATAGAGAACCTCAAGGAGGGCAACGGCGAGCCCCCTGTGGCCGTGGTGGCCCCGGCGGCGCCGGCGGCCGCGCCGGCCAGCGCTTCTGTTGCGGCCAACCAGCAGGCCCACCCGCCCAAGAGCGGCAACGGCAAGGCCGCGCAGAACGCCCAGGCAGTGCAGGCCGCCCAGGCCGCTGCGGCGGCTGCAGCCGCCATCGTGGCCGCTGCCACCGCGCCCGACCCGCAAGACGACGAGTCCTTCACGGTGGACAAGCTCACCAAGATCCTGCAGACGACAATTGCCGACGTGGCCGAGGAATCCGGGTGGGCATCGCTATCCGACGTGGGCAGCCTGCTGGCCAAAAAGATGCCCGACTTCGACACCCGCAACTATGGTCACCGTACGCTTACGCCGCTCATCGAATCGCTAAGCGCCTTCGAGGTGGACAAGCGCCAGACCGGCCGGCCCAATATTTGGCACGTATACATCAAGAACAAGTAACGAATATCAGGTACGACGCATTGCGCCGTACCTTTATTTTGCTCAAGGGAGTGCAACATGGAGAACAAGACGAGCAACCCGCTGCCCCTCAAGGATGTCAAGATTCGCGACGGCTTCTGGAGCCGCTATCAGGACTTGGTGCGCGAACAGGTGCTGCCGTACCAGTGGGAGGCGCTCAATGACCGCATCCCCGGCGCGGAGCCCAGCCATGCCATGCACAATTTGCGCGTGGCCGCCGGCCTGGACAAAGGGGAGTACGAGGGCCTGGTGTTCCAGGACAGCGACGTGGGCAAGTGGCTGGAGGCCGTGGGCTACAGCCTGCAGACCAAGGCCGACCCTAAGCTGGAGGCACTGCTGGACGAGGTGGCCGCCGTGCTGGAAAAAGCCCAGGGCGAGGATGGATATCTGAACTCCTACTTCCTCGTCAAGGAGCCCAAGGGCCGCTGGACCAACCTGTGGGAGTGCCACGAGCTCTACTGCGCCGGCCACCTGATCGAGGGGGCCATCGCGTGCTGGCAGGCCACGGGCAAGCGCAAGCTGCTGGACATCGTGCGCCGTTATGCCGATTACATCGACAAGACTTTTGGCCCCAACAAAGGCCAGATTCGCGGCTACGACGGCCACGAGGAGATCGAACTGGCGCTGGTCAAGCTGTACCGCGCCACCGGCGAAAAGAAGTATTTGAAGTTGGCGAACTTCTTTGTGGAGGAGCGCGGCAAGCAGCCCTATTTCTTCGATATCGAATGGGAGAAGCGGGGCAAGACCGGCCACTGGGCCAAGGGGCCTGTGCCCGCGCCGGGGCTCAGCGCCGCCTATAACCAGGCCCACGCGTCGGTGCGCGAGCAGACCAGCGTGGAAGGGCACTCGGTGCGCGCCGTGTATCTGCTGACCGCCATGGCCGACCTGGCGCTGGAGAACAAGGACGAAACGCTGCTGGAGGCCTGCCGCACGCTGTGGGACAACGTGACCCGGCGGCGCATGTACGTGACCGGCGGCATCGGCTCCACGGCCCACGGCGAGGCCTTCACGATGGATTTTGACCTGCCCAACGACACCATTTACGCTGAAACATGTGCCTCCATCGGGCTCATCTTCTTCGCCCAGCGCATGCTGCGCCTGCAGCCCAAGGGTGAATACGCCGACATCATGGAGCGGGCGCTGTATAACACCGTGCTGGCCGGCATCGCCCAAGACGGCAAGCGCTTCTTTTATGTGAACCCGCTGGAGGTATGGCCGGAGGCGGGGCTTAAGAACCCCAGCCGCCGCCATGTGCTCACGCAGCGGCCGCCGTGGTTCGGGTGCTCGTGCTGCCCGCCCAACGTGGCGCGCTTGCTGGCTTCACTGGGCGATTACGCGTTTACCCAGGGCGGAGACACCGTGTATTGCCATCTGTATGTGGGCGGGCGCGTGCAGCTGGACGTGGCTGGTGGCCCGGTGCTGCTGGCGACCACGTCGGAGCTGCCCTGGAACGGCGCTGTTGGCATGAAGATCACGACGGCCCAGCCCCGGCAATTCACGCTGGCGCTGCGCATCCCGGCGTGGTGCGCCAACCCCAAGCTGCGCATCAATGGCGAGGAGCAGATGCTGCTGGGCCTCGTGCGGGACGGCTATGCCTATGTGCGCCGCATCTGGAAGGAAGGCGACACGCTGGAGCTGGACCTGCCCATGCGCCCGGTGCGTGTGCGCGCCACACCGGCGATACGAGCCGACATCGGCAAAGTCGCCGTGCAGTGCGGTCCCATCGTCTACTGCCTGGAGGAAGAGGACAACGGCGACGAGCTTCACGAGGTTGTGCTGCCTGCGGGCAATGCCTTGAAGCTGGAATACGATGAGGAACTGCTGGGCGGGTGCAACGTCGTCTGTGCCGACGGCCTGCGGCCCAACGCCGCCGCGTGGGGCGAGGAGCCCTATCTGGCCGACGTCCCCAACACCTATTACCAGACCAAGCTGCTGTTTATTCCGTACTATTTGTGGGCCAACCGCGATCCAGGTGAAATGCTCGTGTGGGTGCGCGAGGGCTGATGCTCATAGACGGGTTGCAGGACGCGGTGTTCCTGCGCCGGGACAACCGCTTTGCCGCGCGGGTGCTGTGGAATGGGCGGGAGGCGCTGTGCCATGTGCCCAACTCCGGCCGGCTGGCCGAGCTGCTGATGCCCGGCGTCGCGGTGCGCGTGCGACCCGCACCCGAGGGCCGTCGCACGGCGTGCTCGCTGCTCATGGTGCATAATCTGGGTTGCTGGGTCGTCATCAACGCCCACCTGGCCGAGGTCGTGGCTTGGGATGCCATCTGCGAGGGCCTGGTGCCGGGGCTTGCCGATGTGCGCGCCTTGCGCCGTGAGGTGGCCCACGGCGACAGCCGCTTCGATATGTCTTGCACCGTGGACGGGCAGACGCAGTACATCGAGGTCAAGTGCGCCACGCTGCAGCGCAATGGTGTGGCCATGTTCCCCGACGCGCCCACCGAGCGGGGCCGCAAGCACCTGCGGGGCCTGGCAGCGCTGGCGGGTCAGGGCGTGGGCTGCCATGTGCTCTTCGTGCTGCAGCATCCTGCCGCCCAGTCCTTCGCTCCCAACACCGCCACCGACCCGGAGTTTGCCCGGCTGCTGGGTGAGGCCATCGCCGCCGGTGTGCGGGTGCAGGGGCTCATCTGCCGCGTGGATGAGGATCACATCGAGGCTACGGAGGCTTTCCCGATCACCGGCGTTTAGTGGGGGAGAAAGAGCGACACCGCGCAGTACACCAGCAGCAGCGCCATAATCGTGTTGACGATGCGGGCGTGCCGCTGGAACAGCCGTTGAAACAAGGAACCGCCCAGCGCCCAGCATGCCGTGGATATAGCGCCCAAAGCGGCCAGGAACACGACGATACCCGCCAGAGCCGGCAAGCTGAACGCATCGGGCTGCAGGAACGTCGTAGCGATCGTGATGCCATAGAGGATGCCCTTGGGGTTGACGAACTGCAGCGCCATGGCCGTGAAGAAGCCCAAATGCGTCTTTTCCTCGCCATGATTGCCGGGCTTGCTGCGCCACACCTTCCACGCCAGCCACAGCATGTAGGCTGCGCCCAGCGCGGTCATCACTGGCTGCACCTTGGGCAGCGCCCTGTACAGCGCCGCGCTGAAGGCAACGCACGCGCCCAGAATCAGCAGGAAACCTGCGCCCACGCCGAAACAGAACGGAAGGCTGCGCCGGAAACCGTGCTTGCCGGCGTTGGTCATGGCCATGATGTTGTTGGGCCCCGGCGTAAACGTCGTGACCAGCGCATAGGTCAAAAAGGCGGCCAGATTGTGCAAGGGGCTTCCTCCTCCCGAATGTGTGATATAATGGTTGAGATGTGCAGGATACTGATTCGTGCAACATCATGATATGATTCGTGCAGTATATTGTCAATGGGAGTATTAGCGTGGACAGCCTGAACAGCATCATTGCGGAAAATCTCAAGCGTTTACGGGAAGAGCGCAAGCTGAGCCTGGATACGCTGGCGCGTATGAGCGGCGTCAGCAAGAGCATGCTGGGCCAGATCGAGCGCGGCGAGGTCAACCCGACGGTGGCCACCGTGTGGAAGATCGCCAATGGCCTCAAGATCAGCTTCACGGCGCTGATGAGCCGGCCGGAGCAGGACATTGAGCTCGTGGAGCGCGACCAGGTGCAGCCCTTCGTGGAGGATGACGGCAAGTTCCGCAACTATCCTCTGTTTCCCTTCGACGAAACCCGACGGTTCGAGATGTATTCGGTGGAAATAGACCCCGGCGGCGCCTTGAGCGCCGAGGGCCACCTGCAGGGCAGCCAGGAGTTTCTGACCGTGTCGCAAAGCGCGGTCACCGTGCGCGTGGAGGACGTGGACTACGTCGTGCAGCCCGGCAACGCGCTGCGCTTCAAGGCCGACCGGCCCCACAGCTACCGCAACGACAGCGCGCAGCAGGCGCTGGTCAGCATGATCATCTACTATCCGTGACAGGAGTGTGGCCCATGAGCAACGAACATTTCCCGGAAATCCTTGAGAGCGCCCTAGCTGTGCGCCCCTCGCCGCGGCAGCTGGCGTGGCAGCGCATGGAGTTCTACGGCTTTGCCCACTTCGGCGTCAATACGTTCACCAACCGCGAATGGGGCCTGGGCGATGAAGACCCGGCGATCTTCAACCCCACGGAGTTCGACGCCCGCCAGTGGGTGCGCGCGTGCAAGAGCGCCGGCATGACCGGGCTGATCCTCACATGCAAGCACCACGACGGCTTCTGCCTGTGGCCCAGCAAGTATACGGAGCACTCGGTGAAGAACAGCCCCTGGCGCGGCGGCCGCGGCGACATGGTCGCCGAAGTGGCTGCCGCCTGCCGCGAGGGCGGCCTGCGCTTCGGCGTCTATCTTTCGCCGTGGGACCGCCACGAGCCATCTTATGGCCACGGCGACGCGTACAACCGCTACTATCTGAACCAGCTGGAAGAGCTGCTGACCAACTATGGCGACGTGTTCTGCGTGTGGCTGGACGGCGCCTGCGGCGAGGGAAGCAATGGCAAGCGCCAGATGTACGATTGGGACGCATGGTTCGCGCTGATCCGCCGGCTGCAGCCGGGAGCGGTCATCTCCATCTGCGGGCCGGACGTGCGCTGGTGCGGCAATGAGGCCGGCCGCTGCCGGCCCAGCGAATGGAGCGTGGTGCCCGCCAGCCTGCGCGACGCCGAGCGGACCGCCGAGAAGAGCCAGAAGGCCGACGACGGCGCCTTCTCCCGCCGTGTGGACACGACCGACGACGACTTGGGCAGCCGCGAGGCCATTGCCGGGGCGGGGGAGCTGGCTTGGTATCCCGCCGAGGTCGATACGTCCATCCGCCCCGGCTGGTTCCATCACCCCGAGGAAAACGACAAAGTGCGTACCTGTGACGAGCTGCTGCACATCTATGAGAATGCCGTGGGTGGCAACGCCGCGCTGCTGCTGAACATCCCGCCGGACCGGCAGGGGCTGTTCCACGAGGCCGACGTCGCCGTGTTGGCGGAATTGGGTGACAGAATCCGGGCAATTTATGGCAGTGATCTGGCTGCTGGCGCAATGCCTGGGCAGGAGACGGAGGAGTTGCTGTTGCCGCAGCCTGTGGTCATCGATACGGTGATGCTGATGGAGAACGTCGAACAGGGCCAACGGGTGGAATCTTTCACGCTGGATGCGCTTGTCGATGGCGCTTGGCAACAGGTATTCACTGGAACTGTCATAGGATATAAGAAGATCTGCCGATTTGGGCCGGTGCTGACCGCTGGGCTGCGATTGACGGTCACCCAGGCGCGGGCTTGCCCGCAGATCGCACACATGAGCGCCCACCGGCACGCTGAGTAGGGAGGGAACCCAATGGCTCGCATCAACCGCTTGAGCCTGCTGCGCGCGGCGCTCCTGCTGGCGGCCGTCGCGTTCATCGCCATCGGCGTGGCGCGCGGCGAGGTGCTGGAGGTGTTCCGTAAGGCCGCGACGCTGTGCCTGCAATGCATCGGCATCGGTTAGGGGTTCTGCGATGAATCGTATCAAGCGCATATGGGTGCAGGCCCTGGCCGCTCTGGCCGCCAACGCCAATCTGGGCGGATTCGCAGATGGCACGATCTATCGGGGAAAAAGCAAGTCCGTGTGCCTGCCGGGCTTCAACTGCTACAGCTGCCCCGGCGCGCTGGCCGCATGCCCCATCGGTGCGCTGCAGGCGGTGCTGGGCAGCGCCCGTTATCAGTTCACGTGGTATGTGCTGGGCACGCTGCTGCTGTTCGGCCTGATCGCCGGGCGGTGGATCTGCGGCTGGCTGTGCCCCTTCGGGCTGTTCCAGGACCTGCTGCACCGCATCCCCACGCCCAAGTGGAAGGTGCCGCGCCGCCTGCGCTGGCTGCGGTATACCAAATATGTGCTGCTGGCCGTGCCGGTGGTGCTGCTGCCGATGTTCTTCGTGGGCCCCACGGGCATCGGGGAGCCGTGGTTCTGCAAGGTCATCTGCCCCAACGGCACGATCTTCGGCGCACTGCCGCTGATGGCGGTCAGCGACGCTCTGCGCCAATCGGTGGGGTTGCTGTTCTTCTGGAAGCTGGGTCTGGCGCTGGCCATCGTGGCGCTGTGCGTGGTGCTGTACCGCTTCTTCTGCCGTTTTCTGTGCCCGCTGGGGGCCATCTACGGCCTTTTCAACCGCATCGCCTTTGTGCACATGTCCGTGGACCGCCACCGCTGTACCAACTGCCGGGCCTGCGCCCGCGCCTGCAAGATGGATGTCGAGCCGCACAAAACGCCTAACTCGCCGGAGTGCATCCGCTGCGGTGACTGCCGTAAGGCGTGCCCCCATGGGGCGATATCCATGGGAGTGACTGCCGGGGAGAAGAAGAAAGAAGCGCCGACACAATAATGTTTATGGAGAACAACATGATCAAGCATAAGGTATGGGTGCTTATTCTGGTTATTCTCGCGTTTCTGCTAGGAGTATCGTTATGCTTGGTTGGAATTCTAGTTGTTGTTCATCCCACGAACAGAGTGATTGAAACGTGGAAACAACCGGATGACATTGCGTACAACGATTTTGGACCATACTATTTATCCGTTGTGGAAAGCAGCCTGGATATAAGCCATTTGCCGTTTGCGGTGGAGAGACAATACTATTTATACGTAGGAGCCGACAGCGGCAAGCCAGTGTATGGACACGTTATTGACTTCTCTTTTCATCCTGACACATCACATCTCTATGATTTAGAAGAGTTTATCAAGATGTCAAATGTCACTTGGTCCAGCGAAGGTGTTACATTCGAAGAGGCCTCAGGGCACAAGCTTTATATCCCTAGAAGCATGCTTAACGCAAGATGAGCCAGTAGTGAAGGGCTCGATCCTATAATTTGTGAATAAAAGGGGCTGTCACACTAGCCACATATTGTCATACTCATACAAAAGATTGGGCCGAAGGTTTCCAAAGGGCGATCGGAAAGCCCTTTGGTCGCGCCTGGAGGCGCGAAATTTTCCTCGCATTGTATAAAGTATATACTATGTGCTTAGTGCGACAGGCCCTTTTGTAAGTGACGCTTATTTCAGCCACCTCTCCAGCAACTCCACACCCCGTTGCTCCGCCTCATATGCCCTGAGAATGTTGCCGTGTAGCGCGTCCAGCAGCTCAGGAGTGGGGAAGGCCGGGTTCAGCCGGACCAGATAGAGCGCAGCCCGCAGTTCGCCCGCGACCTGCGCGTATGCCGCGGCCGCGGGGGTCAGAGTTGCGTCGCCGGCGGCCACGCCCCGCAGCCAGATGGCCGCGCCCCGGCGCAGCGACGCATAGGTGGCAATGTAATACAACGACGGGAAGCCTGCTTGGTCGACATTGCGCACGAGGTTGGCCCAGTGGGGGTAGGCGGCCAGGCCGTTTTCATAGTTGGGCCGGTCCTCCCACTCGCGGCCCCGGGCGTGGTCAACGGCGACTTGTATCGTGCGCCGCGCCAGCTCCGCGGGGGTTGCACCCGAGGGCTTGCCGGGCACCGTGACCGACAAGATCGGGATTTCCCGCTTTCCCAATTGCGCGTAGGGCAGCGTCTGGCGCTCGTTCCGTATGCTCAGCGTGTCGTAGGCCTGGGCGTCGTCGTCATACCCAATGACGACACCCCACTCGGGGATGCCGATGTCCCACACGACCGGCGCGACGCCGCTGTCTATGGCCTCCACGATGGCGCGGTGGGCCTGCTCGCAGCGCTCGGCCTCCTGCGCTTCCTCGTGCCACAGGCGGGAGATGTACGTGCAGTCATAGCCGTTCAGCTCCACGCCGGTCTTCAGCAGGTTGAAATCGAAGATGCTCGTGGCGCTGGGGCAGTTGGCCTTGGTGTCCACCCAGATGCGAAAGGCGAAGGCGCTGGCGCCGGTGACCGATTCCCGGCTTACGGCGTATCCCGCGTACGTCAGAGACGAGGCCAGCATGTGGGTGAAGGAGAAGGGAATCTCGCCGGGTTCAGTGGGCAGCATCGTGAAGTGTTGCAACTGGTTTTTCATGGTCGGCCTCCTTTTGCTTGATCGGCATATAGATTCTCTCAATGAATGTACGGCTCTTCTCGCAGTAGGTCTCAAAGCTGGGCCTTGCTGTGTCCATGCGGTAGGTTGAGTGGGGCAGCCAATGGCCGATGGCGTGGTCCCACGTGCGGTGGATGGTCTCCACGAAGGTCAGCGCGTCGGCGGGCGGTGTCGCGAAGACGGCATAGAGCCCCGGCGGGATGGGAACCAGCTCGCTGCCAGGTGGACCGGCCCGGTCGCTCCACAGGCCGCAGACGTAGCGCCAGGAGCCGTCGGCCGCCCTGGGCAGGCTGCATCCCACGTCGTCATACCACCCATCGTTAGGGCAGCCGGGCAGCGTGAGCGCCAGCCCTTGGGCATGATAGCGGTTCCAGAACTGGGGCACCAGGCCATGCCTGGCATCGGTTGGCACGGCCAGCCCATAGCCGCACACCGTGCCGCCGGGGAAGGCGGCAACTTCCGGGTCAGCGATGGGCATAGGCTCGCTGTGCAGCCGGAAGGGCTCGGTCACATGCAGGCTGATGCCGCTGCCCCGGTAGCGCCCGGGCGTGATGCCGTGCTCCGCGGCGAAGGCCCGCAGGAAGGTTTCCGTGGACTCGAACCCCCACCGGAATGCAATGTCCACCAGCGGCTCCGTGCCGGCGGCGATGTCCGCCCCGGCGCGGGCCAGCCGCCGCTTGCGTACATAGTCCATGGGCGCCAGGCCTGTCACGCTGTGGAAGATGCGGCAGAAGTGGTAGGGGGAGTAGCCCGCCGCCGCGGCGCAGCGCTCCAGCGTGAGCTCTTGCTGCAGGTGCGCCTCGATGAAGTCCAGCGCCCGCTGGATGTGCTCCTGATACCGCATGCGCCGCTCTCCTTCCCACAGCGGCAGTATATCATGGCTATGTGGGGATATGTTTGACGATTCTTGCGCATTGTGCGTGCCTGCTGCAGATTGTATAATGGAGCAAACGGACGGCGCGAGCCTCCAGATCAATGCGAGGAACCATGGCAGACCCGATCATCGTGACGCCCTATGACGAGCGCTGGCCCGCGGAATTCCAGAAGGTGGGCCAGAGCATCCGTGCGGTGCTGGGGGAGCTAGCGCTGCGCATCGATCACATTGGCTCCACGGCCATCCCCGGCCTGGCGGCCAAGCCCGTCATCGATGTGCAGGTGTCGCTGAAGTCCTTTGACCAGATCGACGTCATCGCGCTGGGCATGCGCTCCATCGGCTTCGCCTTCCGGCCGGACAACCCCGACAAGACGCAGCGATACTTCCGTGAGCTGCCCGGCAACCGGCGCACCCATATCCATATGCGCCGCTCCGGCAGCTTTCAGGAGGCATTCTCGCTGCTGTTCCGCGACTATCTGCGCCAGCACCCCGAAGACGCCCGCGCCTATGAGGATAACAAATACGAACTCTCGCTGATCCACAAGGACAACCGCCTGAACTATGTGGACGGCAAGGGGCCGCTGATCTGGCAGATCATCATGCGCGCCAACCGCTGGAGCCAGTCCACGGGCTGGCACCCAGGCCCCAGCGACGCTTAGAAGAGGAGTATATAAAGATGGAAAAGAAGCAAGAGCAACCGTTGCTTTATGACCCGGCGCAGTGCCCGTGCTCCAACGCCAAGTGCGAGCGCAACCGCAACTGCGAGGCGTGCCAAAGTTTCCACCACGCCAGGGGCGGCCTTACCCGGTGCGAGCGCCGGGCGAAGAAGGAAAACTAAGAGGAAAGGGCTGTCGTGTTCGTCACATAACTGCATAATCATTCATAGTAATTGGTGCCGAAGGTTTCCAAAGGGCGATCGGAAAGCCCTTTGGTCGCGCCAACAGGCGCGAAATCCCTTCCCATTGAATGAATTATGCACTTTATGCGCTTAACGCGGCAGCCCCTTGGTTTTGTTATAAGTTATTTAGTGCCTTCCACCACATAATCCGGTGCGTCCTTGGCCGGCAGGAAGGTTGATATCACTCCATCTCCTCCCTTGTACTTGATGAACACAACATAGCCGCCTTCGCTGGCGAGGAACAGGCTGCGCGAGCGGGACAGCACCTCCTGCTGCTGCGCCTTGTCGGTCAGGAAGAGCTTCAGGCCATCGCGCTCCTTATATCCTTCAATATCCTGCTGCGCCCCGAACCCGCTGTAGAACATCGGGAAGGAGTGCAGCGCATTGTAGTCGTAGGAGTGGCTTATCTTGCTGTAATCCAGCAGGCTGACATACTCAATCTCTGCGGTGTTCTGTATCGCGTCCATCCAACCGTTTTCCCGCAGGTAGGCCAGCGTTTCGGTGAACTGCTCCGTGACGTATACAAATCCGCCCTCGTAGCCGGCGTCTTCCAACGTGCTGCCCTGCGCTGTGAACGCCAGGATGCACGTCTCCGGCTTTGCCGGCAGATAACGGTCCTCCGGCGTCTGGGCGGCCAGGTCGTTGGCGATGCAGTTCAGCAGATCTTTACGCCGCCGCTCCACAAGTTGAAGTCCCTCGATGGCACTAAAAAACGGCGCGCACAGATAAACGTTGCCAGCGCGATAGGGCGCGGTGTCCAAGCCAGGCTGTTCGTCCTCGTCCGACAGCAGATAGTCGCGATAGGCCTTTTTCACCGCCGCAGTGTTGTCCAGCGCCATCATGGCCCTGATCAGGTCCGGCGTCAGCGCTTGGTAGGCGCGGGTCACGGTGCTGCCGTTTGCCATCGTGTAGGTGATCTGGGTGGCAGCGCCATACGCCCGGCCGCCGTCCACTTTCATGGTCCGGTTCAGCAGGCCCACCTGTGTCAGCGCGCGGTGAACCTCAATCGCCGCGGCGATGTCTGCTTTGTCCACCAACGTAATGTCATTTTGAAAACTCATGTCCGGCACGAGCCCGCCCTGACCGCCACCGCCATTGTTGGGCATGTAGAAGTCCAGCCCGTTGTAGGTCATCTTTATGCTCTTCACGGCGTCGGCAGCCGGCACGAATCCGCTAAAGCCCAACCCGCCGGAAAGGAACCCCCCCGCCAGCGCCAGCATGGCGGCCAGGCCTGCGCCCAAGGGCAGCAGGCCCTTCCACACCCGGCGGCGCAGCAGCCGCAGCGGGAGCGCCGCCGCCAGCATCACGCCGCCGGCTGACGCCGCCGCGATGGACAGCATGGCGCCGGTGGAAAGCTTCATCGTGGTATACAGCGGCAGCATGTACACAAGCCCGAAGGCGAAGAAGCCGACGGTCAGCATGCTGGCGTAGGCGGTGGCCTTGCCCGCGCCCAGCACGCCGGTGTGCTCCACACCGGTCTTCAGGAAGACCCGGTGGGCGAACCACAGCAGCGCGCCCGTGGCCGCCAGCCAACCCGGTATCAGTGCCCAGCGGATGGGCAGCGGGGGCAGGCTGGCCAGGTATTCCTGATAGCCGGTGACGAGTTTCGACTCGTGACTGAAGCGGCTGATATATTGGCTCATGAAGATCAGCGGATTCCAGTCCGACAGTTCGCGAACCAACGAGGTGTTCCAGCTGTAGTAGAGCGTATCTGAAAGGCCAAAGCCGTTGCCGGGCAGCAGGTGCAGCAGCAGCCCGTTCAGGCTCATCCCAAGCAGGGTGGGCAGCGCCATCAGGATCAACGAATAGGCGATGCCTTCTGCCAGCGTCTTGCAGGCGCAGCACACGAGCACGACTACGCTGTATAGTGCCAGTATCTGCAGGCCCATGCCCAGCGTAAAGAAGGCGATCCGCGCCAGCGCCAGCCCCACATCGGCGAACAGCACCAGGTTGACCGCCAGCGAAGCCAGCATTGTGACAACCAGTGGCAGCAGTGCGCCTGCGGCTCCCGCCGCGTAGCGCGAGCAGAACAGCTCATGGCGCGAAAGCCCCATGCCGAACCACGCGTTGGCGGCGCTGCGGTTGAAAAGGAAGCGGAAGGCCATCACGCCCTGCAGCAATGCGGACAGCAGCGCCAGCGCCGGGAAAAACAGGCTCAGCGTCGAGCCGTCGAACAAGCAATACTTTATGGAGTTGTATGGGGCTTCGCCCTGCCCGTTGAGCGAGGTTATTATCACGATGATGGGCAGCACGATCACCGCCAGAAAGAGGATGGTGCACAGTATCGTCAGCAGCATGCCTTCGCCGATGGCCTGCCAGAAGGAGTGGGCCCACGGGCGGTACCGCCGCACCCTGCTATTCGCCGTCAAAGAGACCTGAGAAGTCATATTCTCCTACCTCCATTTCATCCAGAAACAACTCTTCCAACGTCATGGGCAGCTTTTCCACCAGCACCGGGGACAGCGCCGCCAGCATACCGTCTATCGTCGCTTCGTCGCCGCGGGAGAGGAACGTGGCCACCCGCCCGCTGAGCTTGAGCTTGGCGCAGGAGATTGGCGTGAAGTCTTCCTCTTTGGCGTCGGCGGGTAGTATCACGCGGTATTGGCAGCGGGAGCTTCGCAGGTCGTGGATGGAACTGTTATAGACGATGTGCTGGCGGTTGATGACGCCGATGTGGTCGCAGAGGTCCTCCAGCTCCCGCAGGTTGTGGGAGGAGAGGATCACCGTCGTGTCATGGCCGGAGATGATCTCCATCAGCAGCTGGCGCACAAGATTGCGCACCACCGGGTCCAGACCGTCGAACAGCTCATCCAGCAGCAGATACTTGGGATGTGTGGACAGCGCCACTATGATGGCCGCCTGCTTCTGCATACCCTTGGAGAAACCGTTGATGCGCTTGTCGGGGTCCAGCTGAAACACTTTGGTCAGCTTGTCGAAGGTGCTCTGGTTCCAGCACGGGTAGAAGCCCCGGTAGAACCGCGCCATGCGCGCCATCGTGGCCTGCGGCAGAAAGAACACGTCGTCGGGCACGAAAAACATGTCCCTCTTTCTCTGGGCGTTGTCGAACACGTCCTCGCCCTCCACGAGCACCTTGCCCTCCTCGGGCTTGTACATGCCGATGGCGCATTTGAGCAGCGTGGTTTTGCCCGCGCCGTTGTAGCCCACCAGCCCATAGACCGAGCCGCGCTCAGCCCGCAGGGAAAGACCCTGCAAAGCGGTGAAGTCGCCGTAGCGCTTGGTCAGGTTCTTGACCTCGATCACGTACGATCATCCCTTTCTTCATTTTCTACGTACACATCTTGCAAGATGGCGCGCGCCTGCGCCGGTGTCAGCCCACTGGCCCGGGCGGCCTGCAGTGCCGTCCTGAGCTCCTCGGTGGCGCGTTTTTTCAACTGATCGCCGCCCAGCGCGTTGTCGGACACAAAGCTGCCGCGGCCAATCAGCGAATAGATGACGCCGTCGGCCTCCAGATCCTGGAACGCTTTTTTGACCGTGTTAACGTTGAGCTGGAGCTCCCGTGCCAGCTCCCGTATGGAGGGCAGCTGCTGGTGGGGCTGCAGCGCGCCCAGCAGGATCAGCTCCATGGTCTGGTTTTTGATCTGCTCATAGATCGGCACGCGGCTGCGCAAATCGATGGTGAACAACGGGATGCCTCCTTCCGGGGCAAGTGTGATATCTGTGCTAGCACAATTAATATAGCCTCGCCATTCATCGCTGTCAAGAGGGTTGTTATAAGACTATCTGCAAACTTAGTGGTAGAAAATAAAATGCAGAGCCGACCGCCGATTAATTCGGCGGGAGGAAACCGAATACAAAGCGAGAAACGGCACCATACCCGCCCACAGGCGTCTTCGTCTCCAAACAACAATGTATGTGCAAAATAAGTTGAGGAATCGCCCGACGACCGTCATCGTCGGGCGATATACGTCCATTGTGACAAGATGTCTGAATCGCCAAGGCGCAACAGCGCCGCAGGCGAAAAAAGGCCCCGATCCTCGGATCGGAGCCTTCAATACGCGTAGTCGCTTTCATCCATTGTCTGTGTCCTCTATGAGCCGCACCGCCCGCAGCCGGCCACTCTGCAGGATGTCGCCGCTGCGCCAAGTGAGCTGTGGGCCGCTCTGGCGCTGGCCGTTGAGCCGCACCGCGCCCTGGGCGATCAGCCGCCGGGCCTCGCTTAAGGATGGTGCGAGGCCCGCTGCCAGCAGCAGCCTGGCCAAATCCGCGCCATCTGGGCCGCATAGGGAAGGGGGCACGGCGAACGACGGCGCGTCCTGGGGCAGCTCCCGGCGGGAGAAGCGGCTTTCGAAGCGCTCCCGGGCATCGCCGGCGGCTTGGGCGCCATGGTAGAGCGTCGTCACGTCCACGGCCAGGCGCATCTTGGCGTCGCGGGGGTTCAGCGTGCCGGCGGTCAGGCCGTCGCGCATCTTGGCCAGCTCGTCAGGGTGGATGTCGGTGACCAGCTCGAAGTAGCGGGAGATCAGCCCGTCGGGGATGCTCATAAGCTTGCCCAGCATGTCGTCGGGGCTCTCATCCACGCCCACATAGTTGCCCAGGCTCTTGCTCATCTTCTCGCGGCCGTCCAGCCCTTCCAGCAGCGGCATGAAGATCGCGCACTGGGCATCCTGGCCGTAGGCGCGCTGCAGGTCCCGCCCGCAGAGGATGTTGAAGCGCTGGTCGGTGCCGCCCAACTCTACGTCGGCGTGCAGGTGCACCGAGTCGTAGGCCTGCATCAAGGGGTACAGCAGCTCGTGCACGCCGATGCTCTGCTGGGCGGTGAAGCGGTTGTGGAAGTCGTCGCGCTCCAGAATACGGGCCACGGTGCTCTTGGCTGCCAGCCCCACGACGTCGGCGAAGCGCAGCTCTCCCAGCCATTCGCCGTTGAAGCGCAGTTCGGTCTTGGCCGGGTCCAGCACCCGCAAGAGCTGGCGCTCGTAGGTGCGGGCGTTCTCCAGCACATGTTCGGCGGTCAGAGCTGGCCGCGTGCGGCTGCGGCCGGTGGGGTCTCCGATGCGGCCGGTGAAATCGCCGATGATCAGTACCGCCCGGTGGCCCAGGTTTTGGAACTGGCGGATCTTGCGCAGCACCACCGTGTGCCCCAGGTGGATGTCCGGCGCCGAGGGATCCAGCCCCAATTTCACGGTCAGCGGCCGGCCCTCCCGGTCGGCGCGCAGCAGCTTGTCGCGCAGCTCGCCGGGGCTCACGATCTCCTGCGTGCCCTGTTCGAGTATGCGCATCTGTTCCTGGATGTCCATGTCTGCCTCCTTTTTGCTTTTCGGGAATATAAAAAGCCCGCCCTCTGAAATTCAGAGGGCGGGCCATTATTACAGCCTCGCGGTACCACCTCGGTTTGCTTGCGCCTCGCGGCGAAAGCCTTGACGGGAACGGCGGCATGCCGCGATTCCCCAGCGCTGTAACGGGCGCTCCCCGTCGGATGCCTACTGGGCCAGTACGATGGCCGTTTGGTCCGCCGCTCCGGGATGTATTCCGCTTCACCGCCCATCTCCCTTTCACCAGCCGGGAGCTCTCTGCGTGGGCTGGGCCAACCGTACTCTTTCCCATCGACGCTTTGCTGTTTTCGCACATTCTATCAGCGAGCCATGGTACTGTCAAGCCACTATATTTTATGTTTTCTATAGCAAAACGGTATCCGCCGCTACAGCCTTGCGCCGCAGCGCTGCTGCCAGGCGGCCGGGCAGCCCGCCTGGCACGGGTAGCAGCGCACCTTCGGGGCACACATCCACGCAACGCATACACCGCAGGCATGCGTCGCCGTCGATGTCCACGTCGGGCATAGAGATGGCCGCCGTGGGGCAGCCCTGGGCGCACAGGCCGCAGCCGGTGCACGCCAGCGTGACCTCTGGCACCGGCAGCAGACGCCGGGGGCTCACGGCCCGCAGCGTGCCCAGCGGCCAGCCCCGCTGCGGCAGGCACGGCGCGCGCCGGCTGGGCTGGCTCTGTTGCATCGGCATGGCCGCACCGCGTTCCAGCCGGAAGCGCGCGTCGAAGCCCAGCTCTCGGGCGGTTGCCAAGTCACCTTCGCCGGGTCGTGGGTTGCCGCGGCATGGCCACAGCGGGTGCTCCGAGGGGAAGAGGCCGGCCGCCACCGGGCGCAGCCGCGCCTTGGTGGCCACAGCGTGCAGATCGCGCAGCGCGCTGCCGCAGCCCAAGCCGCCGTAGGTCGCGCACAGCACCGCCGGCTGGCCCACGGCCCACAGCCGCGACAGTGCCTGTGCCAGCGCCTGCGGCAGCGCGCCGTCGTGCACCGGCGCGCCCAGCAGCACGACGTCCTCCTCGCACAGGCCGCTGAAATCCGCCCGGGCCGGAGGCAGCGTCAGGTCCACCTCGCGGCAGTCTATGATGCCCATGCCCCGGGCTGTGGCGCGCACCACGGCGGCCGTGGATCCCGTCGGCGAGAAAAAGATCATCACCGCGCTGTACAGCCGCATGGGTCCACCTCCGCATTTCTCAAAGGACTCCCCTCATACATATGCGATACGGAAGGCTTTCCATAACCGATTGCACAGACCGAACACCCATGGTATACTTGCGAAAATCTTCGGAGGGACATATATGTCCGATGTCGTAGAGCGCTATTACGATGAGATCTGCGAGGACGAGTGGAACCGCCTGGTGCGCCACCGCCTGGAATTCGAGATGACCAAGGCGCTGCTGCTCCCCAAGCTGCCCCATGGCGCAGCGGTGCTGGATGTAGGCGGCGGGCCGGGGCGCTACAGCATCTGGCTGGCAGGCCTGGGCCACGACGTGACACTCGTGGATTTGAGCGCGCAGAACGTACGCCAAGCGCAGCAGGAGGCGGCCGCAGCCGGCGTGAGCATACGAGCGCTGCACGGCAACGCGCTGGCGCTGGGCGCACTGCCGCTGGGCCAATACGACGCCGTGCTGTGTATGGGCCCGCTGTATCACCTGAACGAGGAGGCCCAGCGCGCGCTGGCCATGGAGCAGTGCCTGGACCGCCTGAAGCCCGGCGGCCTGCTGGCGGCTAGCTTCATCAGTGCCTTCGCGCCGATCATCGACGCGCTCAAGAAATACCCCCACATCATCGACGAATACGACGCTCGCTTCCGCCAGTGGCTGCGCGATGGCCGCGGCCTGGCCAGCGGCGGGAGCTTCACCGACGCTTATTACATCCGCCCCGAGGAGGCCCGCGCATTTATGGAGGGCTTCGGCCTGCGCGACGGCACGCTGTATGCTACGGAATGCCTGGGCGCGGCGGGGGAGGCCGCGCTGATGGCGCTGCCGGCAGAGCAGTTTGAGCGCTGGGTGTCGCTGCTGGCGACCATCGCCGCCGAGACCACCGTGCTGGGCTGCTGCGAGCATCTGCTTTATATGGGGCATAAGGCCAACTAATCAGACTACTAGATTGAATTTGAAAATAACGCAAAAAGAATCTGGCTCTATGGACGCCAGTAAATCGGGGAGCTGCCAGCCAGGCGGCTCTTTTTCTGTGTGCGCCACATCCACAAGCCATCATGCCGCCTCTCACGGACGACCCTTCGCGTTCATAAAGTGTAGTGTCATCAATGAGAAGAGGGTGGTTTCATGTCCTCTGACGCGAGAAGTGTGCTTCTGATCGGCGGCGACCGGCGCAACATATATCTCTACGAGTACTTAAAGAAGAATCCAGACATAGAGCTGCATGCGTTCGGCCTGCCCGTGGCCGACCGATCCCTGGCGGACATCTCCCGGGCCACCGGCGAGGCGGACGTCATCGTGCTACCGATGCCCAGCGAGCGCAACGGCATGGTGCCGCTGCAATCGATGGACACGGCTTATCCGCTGGACGTCATATTGCATGATATGCGCGACGGCGCGTGGCTGGTGGGCGGTTTTCTTTCCAAGGAGCCTGAACGGGCGGGCGTACATGTGGTGAACCTGCTGGCCAGCGAGCGTTTCGCCCAGGCCAACGCCTGGCCCACTGCCGAGGGCGCCATCCGCGTGGCGCTGGAGCGCACCGAGCGTACGCTCAAGGGCTCGCAGTGCACGGTGCTGGGCTATGGCCGCATCGGCAAGGATCTGGTCAAGCTGCTCAAGGCCTTCGGCGCCGATGTTATCGCCACCGCCCGCCGAAAGGAGCAGTTGGAGGACATCGCCGCCATGGGCGTCATCTCGGTGCACACCAACAACATTTCAGAAGCCTGCCGCGACAGCAACTTCATCTTCAACACCATTCCCAGCGTGCTGCTGACCGAGGACAAGCTGCGCGGCCTTCGCCGTGACGTCGTCATCATCGATCTGGCATCCAGCCCCTTCGGTGTGGACTTTAACGCTGCCGCCCGGCTCAAGCTGGACGCTCAGCCATACCAAAGCCTGCCCGGGCGCATGTTCCCGCGCACTGCGGCGGAAATCATCTACAACTGCATTAAGGAATTGCTTTAACGTTAAGGACGGAGGGAAATCCATGGAATTGACCGGCAAACGCATCGGGTTTTGCCTGACTGGCTCGTTCTGTATGATCGAAGCGGTGCTTCCTGCCATAGAGCAGATGCGTGCCGAAGGCGCGGACCTGATCCCCATATTCTCCACCAGTGTCTACGAATGGGACACGCGGTTCTTCAAGGCCAAGGACCTGATCGAGCGCGTGTACGATCTCACCGGCAAGCTGCCCCTGCACACCGTCGTGGATACCGAGCCCATCGGCCCCAAGCGCATGCTGGACATGGCGGTCGTGGCGCCCTGCACGGGCAACACGATGGCCAAGCTGGCGCTGGGCATCGTGGATACGCCGGTGCTGATGGCCGTGAAAGCCCACCTGCGCAACGGCGGCCCGGCGGTGCTGGCGCCCAGCACCAACGACGGCCTGACCAACTCCATGAAGAACATCGGCATGCTTTCCACGATGCGCAACATCTACATGGTGCCCTATGAGCAGGACAACTACCAGGGCAAGCCCAACTCGCTGGTGGCCCGCATGGAGCTCATCGTGCCCACGGTGAAGCAGGCTTTTGAAGGCCGCCAGATTCAACCCGTATTGTATAAAACCGGTGAAATGATATAATAACGGAAAACATCGGACACCCTAAGGGAGGCAAGGAGCCGCAAGATGAGGATTTTGGTACAGAAATTCGGTGGAACTTCGGTGCGCACGCCGGAGGCCCGCGCCATGGCGATCGACAAGGTGATAGCCGCCAAGAAGAGCGGCTATGCGCCTGTCGTCGTCGTGAGCGCCATAGGCCGCTCCGGCGAACCATATGCCACCGATACGCTGCTGCAATTTGCCTTTGAGGCGGCCGGCGCGGAGATCAACCCCAGAGACAAGGACTTGTTGATGTCCTGCGGAGAGACGATCTCCGCAGTGGTCATGGCCGGCGCTTTTGAGGCCCGCGGGTACGCCGCCCGCGCCCTGACCGGCTGGCAGGCCGGCATCTTTACAAACGACCGTTTTGGCAACGCATCCTATTATGAAGTGGACACCGCACGGCTGTACGAGCTGCTCAATACCGGCGTGATACCGGTCGTTACGGGCTTTCAAGGCATTACCCGCAGCGGCGACGTGACCACGCTGGGCCGCGGCGGCAGCGACACCTCCGCCGCCATCCTGGGCTCAGCGCTCAAGGCCGAAGCCATAGAGATCTACACCGATGTGGACGGCATCATGACCGCCGACCCCAGGCTGCTGCCCGAGGCGCGGGTGCTGCCGGACATCAGCTACAACGAGATGTTCCAGATGGCCGACCACGGGGCCAAGGTCATCCACCCCAAGGCCGTGGAGATCGCCATGCGCGGCAACGTGCCGCTGATCGTGCGCAACACGATGAGCGACCATGCCGGCACCCGCATCTCCGCCGAGGCGCCCGAAGGCATGCTGCACGGCGCCGACGTGCTTTCCTCCATCGCCAGCATCGGCGCGCGAACGCAGGTCAAGGTGGAGCGCGCAACGCCGGAGATCGAGAACCGCTTGCTGCGCGGACTGGCCGATGCCGACATCAGCATCGACCTGATCAATCTGTTCCCGGATTCCATCGTCTTCACGATAGACGACGACCGCGCCGTGCGTGCCCGGCAGGTGCTGGACGCCATCGGCTGCACCTATACGCTGCTGACAGGCTGCTGCAAGGTGTCCGCCATAGGCAGCCGCATGCGGGGCGTGCCCGGCGTTATGGCGCGCATCATAAGCGCGCTGGCCGACGAGGGCGTCACCGTGCTGCAGACGGCGGACTCCCACATGACGATCTCCTGCCTGATCCGCTCAGAGGACGCCCAGCGGGCGGTGCGGGCTCTGCATGAAGAATTCCGGCTGTCTAAAAGCGGCGGCTGAGTAAGTAACATATGAAACTAAGGGCCGACGTTACCGGCTCTTGGTTTATCAATAAACAAAATACTGTTGACTTGCCTTCCCCTGGAGGGGAAGGTGGCGCGAAGCGCCGGATGAGGTGTTAAAGCTGGAAATACCACCTCATCAGTCGCCTACGGCGACAGCTTCCCCTCCGAGGGGAAGCCATGAAGGCTACTTTGTCAACACGCTGAGAGCCGGCCATCCGGCTCTTTTTTCTTGGCCAAGATGCCGACGTCCTTTAGACATTTTTCCACATTTCTTTTACCAAGACAAAATGCGATGTTCCGTATCTGCTATCCGTGGTATCATAGGGTCCGTGGCATTTTGCCCTCAGGAGAAATCATGGCCCTGAACATCGTACTCGTGGAGCCGGAGATTCCACAGAACACCGGCAACATCGCCCGCACCTGTGCCGCCACCGGCGCGCGGCTGCACCTGGTGGAGCCGTTGGGCTTTTCCATAGACGACCGGTATCTCAAGCGAGCAGGGCTGGACTACTGGCCGCTGCTGGACGTGCAGCTGTACCCGGATCTGGAGGCGCTGTTTGCGCGCAACCCCGGGCGCTATTTCTTCTGCAGCACCAAGGCCAAGCACAGCCACGCGGACATCGCCTATCGGGACGGCGACTATCTGGTGTTCGGCCGGGAGACGCGGGGCCTGCCCGAGGCGCTGTTGGCTCAGCACTACGAAAACGCGCTGCGCATCCCCATGATCGACGAGGCGCGCTCGCTGAACCTGAGCAACGCTGTGGCCATCGTCGTGTATGAGGCGCTGCGGCAGCTGGGCTTTCCGGATATGAAGCTGGGGGGGAGCCTGCGGGAATACTGATGAACGATTTGACGCAACAGGTATTGATCCTGATCCTGATGATGGCGCTGGGGTTCGGCCTGGCGCTGGGAAAGGTCATCAACGACGATGGGCGGGCACTGCTGACGAAGATCGTCATCCACGTGACCGCTCCGCTGCTGGTCATCAAGAGCTTTCAGATGGAATTTGAAACCCATTTGCTCATCAACATGGGCATCATGGCAGCCTTCGGTTTTCTCTCGATGTTCGCGTTCTATCTGCTGGGCAGGCTGTGGCCGATCAAAGATATGGGCAAGAAGAAGGTGCTGTGGGAAGCTACTGTGTTCAGCAACTGCGGCTTCATGGGCTATCCGTTGCTCTTCAGCCTCCTGGGTGAAACCGGCGTGGTCTACGGCTCCGTGTATGTCATGGCGTTCACCGTGTATCAATGGACCATCGGCGTCAGCATCTATGCCGGCAAAAGCGGCAGCATCAGGGAAGTCCTTAAGCAGCCGGGCCTGATCGCCGTGTTCATCGGCCTTGCGCTGTTTGTGACCGGCTGGCAGCTGCCGGGTTTTGTCAACGGCGCCATCAATTATGTGTCTGCGATGAATACGCCGCTGGCCATGATGATCGTGGGCGTGCTGGTGGCCGAAGGAGATTTCAAGCTGGTGCTGCGGGAGGGGCTGGCCTTCGTGGGGGCGGCGGTGCGCCTGGTGGCGCTGCCGGCGCTGGCTCTGCTAACCTTCTGGGCGCTGTGGGCGCTGGGTGTGCCCGGCGTGCCGGCCTTGGGCAGCGATACCGTGGCGGCTTGCGTGCTCATCACTGCTATGCCTGTGGCCGCTAACGTGGCCATTTTCGCCTCTATGTTCGGCGTGCGGCCACAGTTCGCCGCGCAGACGGTGCTGGTCAGCACGCTGCTCAGCGTGGTCACGGTGCCGCTGTGGATGTTCCTGCTTCAGATGCTCGTCAAGGCTGTGTCTGCGATTGGAGGCGGTGGCCCGACAGGCTGAGTACCAGGTGGGGCTCGGCCTTGGCCTGTGCCGAGGGGATGAAGCGCCCCTGGCGGTTGATGAACAGGCCGTCCAGCACGAAGCTGGCCTTCTGCATGCGCACTGGGCGCTGGCTGTAGATGGCCAGCAGGGCGTTCTCTTCCAAACCACCGGTGCGCTCCAGTATGCGCCGCTGGGCCTCAGAAGCCAGCGCCTGCGCCACACCGCAGCCTATAAAGGGTTCAAACACGACAAAATCCAATACTTCCGGCAGCAGATCCTCGGCCTGCTCGGCGCCGAACCACCCAACGCGGGCGAACCCCGCCGGCTGGCTGGCCACTTCCACGACCAGCAAATCCACCTCGCCGCTGCGCGCCAGCACGAACCAGCGTTCCAGCGCCGCCGTGCCCAGGTCGCGCCCCTGGCGGCGGAAGGCTTCCGACAGCCCATGGTAATCCGACGGTAGCATGCTGCGCACGATGATGCCCATGGCGTTCTCCTGTACCGATTATAAGCCCATTCTATGCGACAGTGAACAAAGGGGCAACCGGGGAAAGCTGCCGTTCCTTGACGAGTTTTGTTGGTTATGGGCCGGTGGGATTGTTCGCTATGCTAACTAAATTTATTAACTATATCAACTGTAGGATATCCTAACACTCTTGCTGCATTATAGGCAATTAAATAGAAGTTGCTGTTATAAAGACTATGTAGAATTTTATTGATATCTTCATCGTTAAAATCAGGAAGTAGATAGATAACATCAATAAGTTGATATTCAGTCTTAGGTAGTTGTTTTGTCAACAGTAAGGTTGTTTTTTTTGCCTCCTCTAGCATTTTCTCGTCCTTATTAATAGAAAAAACAGCATGCGCTATTGCAATCCTGATAAAGCCATTGCTTCCCGGTAATAGATTATATAAATATGGCAATGACGAGAAAGACCTGATATGACCTAATCCTCTGATAGGCCATGAATCGTCTAAACTCAACGCATCTATTAACTCACTTTCTGCGATTTTCAAATCATCGGCTGAGAGCTCATCTAAAAGATTAAGTGGAACACCATCTTTTCTCTGTGCCCAGGTTTTGGCATTTAAAAATTCAGAACGGAAAATATTTAGGCTTTCTGATGGCTGAGAGTCCATATCGACATTACCTTTCTTAGCAAAAAAATCCTCAGTCCAATATTAATAATCTTGAATAGATTTATCATCTTCCACCTCATAAGAGCATACGCACTTCAGCTATTTTTTCTGCGCCATAAACATGCCGTACTCTCTGGGGAAATAAATGATTCCATGCTCATCCTTACATGAGTCGAAAAAATCCTGCAAACAGCCGACTCGTGACCTGTCAAAACCAGCCATTGCAGTTGAGGACAGTGCATACTCTACCAAGTCCGCCGAATCCGTTACCTCCAGAAAATCGGCATACAGATACAGTACGACATCCTCAAAATTCTTTCTTAGCGGTTCTCGGGCAGTCTGCATCGTGAGGGGATAGTCGCTTTCTTTATAGACATCCAGGGATGGGTCAAACTCCTGCAGTTTCTCCCGCAGGAATCGGATTGCGCCATTTTTACCGAAGGTAAATGCATAAAAGATGCCTTGCGGCTTAAGCACGCGGTAAACCTCAGCAATTGCTTTCTGGATGTCTGGAACATGCTGCAACACAAGGATGGCAATGATCACATCGTAAGAATTGTCCGCCGCGTCTATGCTTTGGATATCCAGTTCACGGGCAGTAACATTCGCAATATGACCAAACTTGCCTCGAACAATGTCAACCATCGCCGGTGAAAAGTCCGTCAGCTCCAGGGTTGCGCCCTCCGGCAGGGTCTCGATTCGCCCTTCCCACAGAGAGCCAGTTCCGCAACCTACCTCCAGAATGCGGCAGCCCTCAAAGAAATGATAATTCTCGAATGCCCAGTGCGCCCACTTCTTGTTCGTGTCATATTTCTGATGCAAGTTCCTGCGTGTGGCAAGATTGTCCTGTGTTTTGTATTGCTCCTGAACTGTACTGGGATTACTGATCTCCGGCATATACCAAAATCCTCCCATAGTATAAATCCGCAGTCAAAACTCACCCGTTTATTAGTCGATATTAATTATAGCATAAAAGATTGTGATTTTTTGGGTCGCGTGAATATTGCCTGCATCTTTCAATACGGCGAAGCGGTGCCATTGAGAGGCCGTATGCAATACGGCCCTACGAAATTGCGTAAGAAACTGGCAAGCGTTGCCACAAACAAAAAAACCGCTTCACCCACCTACTAAACTTCGGCGGCAAAGCGGCTGACAAAAGAGGTTGGCGAATTTAAACTGCTTTCATAAAGCGGTACTGCGCCTCGCAGAGCTCGTAATAAGCGCCCTTCTGTTCCATGAGTTCCTCGTGGCGGCCGGCTTCTATGATCTTGCCCTGATCCACAACCATGATGCAGTCGGCCTTGCGGATCGTGGAAAGCCGGTGGGCGATGACGAAGGACGTGCGGCCCTTGAGCACGCGCTCCAGCGCCTTCTGTATCAGCACCTCGGTGCGGGTGTCGATGGAGGCGGTGGCCTCATCGAGGATCAGGATGCGCGGATCGGCCAGCAGCGCCCGGGCGAAGGAGATCAGCTGCTTCTGCCCGGTGGACAGGCGGCTGCCGCGTTCGCGCACTTCGGTCTGGTAGCCGTTCTCCATCTGCATGATGAACTCGTGGGCGTGCACGGCGCGGGCGGCCTCTATGACTTCCTCGTCGGTAGCGTCCAGCCGGCCGTAGCGCAGGTTGTCCATGATCGTGCCGGAGAAGATGAAGCTATCCTGCAGCATGATGCCCATCTGGGAGCGCAGCGAGTGCAGCTCCACGTCGCGGATGTCGTGGCCGTCGATAAGCACGCGGCCCTTATTCACATCATAGAAGCGGCTTATGAGGCTGACAACCGTGGACTTGCCCGCACCGGTGGGGCCTACCAGCGCCACGGTCATGCCCGGCTTCACTTCAAAACTCACGTCGTCCAGCACAATCTGCCCGTCCTCATAGTCATAGCCGAAGGTCACATGATCGAAGGACACATGGCCGGTGATGGGGGGCAGGGGCTGCGCGCCTTCCTTGCTATGTATGATAGCCGGCGTATCCATGATCTCGTAGATGCGCTCCAGCGAGGCCATGGCCGAGAGAATTTCGTAATAGATGTTGGAGATCTGGTTTAGCGGGTCCCAGAAGCGGCCCAGGTACCACGTCATCGCGAACAGCGTGCCCATGGAGATCGGGTCCACCGGCGCGTTGATCCAGCGCACGCCGAAATAGTAGATCAGGCATGTGCCCACGGAGCTTACGAGCTCGAAGGCGGGGAAGAAGGCCGCGCCCAGCTTGATCGCCTTCATCCACGTGCGGCGGATTTCACTGTTGGCGCCGCGGAAGATCCTGGAATTTTCCTCTTCCCGGGTGAAGGCCTGTGTCACGCGCATGCCGGCCAGGCTCTCGTGCAAATAGGCGTTCATCGTGCTGGACTTCCAGCGCACCTCGCGCCACGCCGAGCGGATGTGGGGCTTGAGCACGAACACGATGATCAGCAGCAGCGGCACCACCGCGAAGGCCACCAGCGCCAGCCGCCAGTTGATGACCAGCATGATGGTGGCGATGGCAACCAGCGACAGTGCGTTGGTCAGCATGTTGACGATGCCCTGGGAAAACAGGCCCAGCAGCGAATCCACGTCGTTGATGACGCGCAGCATGATCTTGCCAGCCGGGCGGGAATCGAAGAAATCAAAGCCCAGCGTCTGGATGTGGGTGAAAAGCTCCTCGCGCAGCGTGGCCAGCGCCCGGCGGCCGGTCACGTTCATCAGCCGCACCTTGGTGCGCAGCATCACGGAGCCCAGCGCCGCCGCGCCAAGGATGGCCGCCACGATCCACGGCAGCAGAGAATAATCGCCGCCTGTGATGCTGCGGTCCAGCGCCAGGCTAATCATGTAGGGCGACACCAGGCCGCACAGCATGTTGATGACCATCGCGACGATGCTCAAGGCCACCAAGCCCCTGTAAGGCTTCAGGTAGCTCAGCACCCGCAGGAAATAGTGGGTATTGAAGGAGCTTACAAACTTCTCATCGTCCAGCAGCAGCGCCCGTCTCGCTCTAGGCATCCAGAGCCATCCCCCTTTCGCCCAGCGCTTCTTCGAAGTCGCGGTATTGGTCCATGTAGATGCCCCAGTACAGGCCCCGCTTTTGCAGCAGGTCGCTGTGGGCGCCGCGCTCGGCGATGGCGCCGTTCTCCAGCACCAATATCTCGTCGGCATCCTTCACGGCGGAGATGCGGTGGGATATGAGCAGCGTGGTGCGCTGCGCGGCGCGCTTGGCCAGCGCCTGTTGTATTGCGTATTCGGTCTCCATGTCCACGGCGCTGGTCGCGTCGTCGAACACCAGGATGCTCGGGTTGTAGCACAACGCCCGGGCGATGGCGGCGCGCTGCTTCTGCCCTCCGGACAGGCCCATGCCGCGTTCGCCCACGATGGTGTTGTAGCCGTCTTCCAGCTTGGAGACGTATTCGCTGGCGCAGGCGGCCTCGCAGGCGGCGTCCAGCTCCTCGGGCGTGGCGTCGGGGTTGCCGAAGGCAATGTTGTTCTCCAGCGTCTCGCTGAACAGGAAGGTCTCCTGCATCACATAGCCGATGCGGCGGCGCAGTTCCTTGAGCTTGTATTGCTTGACGTCGATGCCGTCCACGAGCACGGCGCCTTCGCCGCAATCATAGAAGCGGCCCAGCAGGTTCACGATGGTCGTCTTGCCGGAGCCCGTGGCGCCCATGATGGCCAGCGTCTGGCCGGGCTTTACCTTGAAGTTGATGTGGCGCAGCACAGGCTCGTCCTCATAACGGAACGTCACATCGCGGAACTCCACGAGGCCGGTGAAGGTCTCGGGCGCGCGGGCGTCTTCGGGTTCGCGAATCTCGGAGCCGAAGTCCAGATAATAGAACAGGCGGTCGCCGGAGCTGATGGCCTGGGTGACCATATTGACGGTGTTGGCCAGGTTGCGCAGCGGCATCATGATCATCCAGATGTAGCCGATGGCGGCGATGAGCATGCCCGGCGTCACGATGCCCTGAGCAGCCAGGTGCCCAGCCATCATCAGCACCAGCACGCTGGGCAGCGCGCCCACGAAATCCAGCGCCGAGTTGAAGTTGGCGTTGGTGCGGGTGATGTTGATGCCGATGTCCAGGTGCTTGCTGTTCTGCTCGTTGAATGCTTCGACCTCGTGGTCCTCGCGGGCGTAGGCCTTCACGACGCGCACACCGGAGATGTTCTCCTGGGCGCGGGTGTTGAGCACGGCGTTCTGCTCGCGAATCTCCCGCTGCTGGGGCCGGGCGGTGCGGTCGAACTTCCACGCCAGAAAGGCTGTCACCGGCATCACGGCCGTGACGACCAGCGCAAGGCGCCAGTCCAGCGTAAACATCGCGATCAGCGAACCCACCAGGAAGATGCCGTGCTCGGCGATGACGGGCAGGCCGCCGGCCAGCAGCATGCGCACGGCATCCATGTCGCCGGTCATGCGGCTCATGATCTCGCCGATGCGGTGGTTGTCGTAGAAGCGGTAGGGCAGTTCGTGCAGATGGTCGTAGAGGCTCTGCCGGAAATCGAAGATGATGTTCTGGGAGATGCGCTCAAAGGTGACGCCGCGCACAAAGGCCCCCAGCGCGCGGGACATGGACAGCCCGATCAGCAGGCCCAGCACGCCGATCAGATACTCGGTGTGACCGCCCTTGATGACCTCGTCCACAAGGAATTTTGACACATAGGGGCCGGCGATGAACGTGGCGACGAACACGAGGGTAAGCGACATTGCGAAGATGAACTTGCCACGATAGGGCTTGATTAACCTAAGGATGCGCTTGAAACTATCCAATGCAACTCTCTC
Organism: Bacillota bacterium; assembly: GCA_023410875.1. GTDB lineage: Bacteria > Bacillota > Clostridia > Christensenellales > UMGS416 > JAEYRA01. The sequence goes on from JAEYPH010000062.1 coordinate 59,624, forward strand.
CGGCAGGGAAGTCCGGAATAGCATTCCCCGCTCTGCGAAAACTAGTTTGGCGCTGCGGCAAAAAAGAGTGAAACCGCGTCTATTTTACTCATGTCGCCACCGTAATGCAACAAAAACCGCCCGAATTGTGGATTTGAATGAGAACATTTGTGGGAAGCTCTAAAAACAGGAAAGGTTCCCGCGGCGTGGCCGGCATGTCGGCGTACTTCTTCCTGTTCGCCGCCAGCCTGAGCGCGTACACGAGCTTTGTGAGCCTGTGGCAGAGCCGGGCCTTGGGCCAGGGGCCCATGCTCATCGGCATATTGAGCGCCAGCAGCGCACTGGCGGCCTTTGTGGCGCAGCCGGCCCTTAGCCTGTTGGCCGACCGCAGCCGCACCAAAAACACCGTGCTGTGGGCGCTGCTGGCGGCGCAGGCTGCTGCTGCGCTGCTGCACCTGTGGGCGCGCCACTGGGCGGCGGTGGCGGCGGTCATGGCGGCATATACGGCGGTGCAGGGCGCGGCGCTGGCGCTCTCCAACGCGGTGATACTGGACAACCTGCGCAGGGACGACGCCGTGGAGCGCTTCGGCGCGGTGCGCCTGAGCTATTCCTGGGGCTTCGCGCTGTCGGCGGCGCTGGCGGGCGTGCTGGCGGGCCGCAGCATGAATCTTGTGTTTGTGCTGTGTGCGGCGGTCAGCCTGGCTGCGCTGCCCGCAAGCCGGCTCATGGGCCGGGTGCCCGGCGCGCAGAGGGCCAAGGGCCGCCGCATGGGCCTGCGTGCGCTGCTGCGCTACCGCCAGTTCTGGTTTTTTGTAACTTTCAGCCTGTGTCTGCACATCACCCACAGCCTGTCCATCTGCTTTCTGCCGCTCTACTTCGCCGACCTGAACGCCCCCAGCTGGGTGTACGGCTTGGGCATCTTTGCCATGGCCGCGGCAGAGACGCCCTTTCTGCTGGGCAGCGGAAAGATCATGAAACGCCTGAGCGTGCGCAAGGTGCTGCTGCTGCCGGGCTTGGCGTTCGTGCTGCGCTGGGCACTCACGGCGCTGTGCAACACGTGGGTTCAGCTGCTGCCGCTGTATGTGCTGCATGGCGGCGGCATCATCGTCGTGTACTTTGCATTGTCCCGCTATGTCAGCGACGAGCTGCCCGAGGAGCTCTCGGCCACGGGCCAGGCCGTCGTGAATTCCGCGGTGGTCAGCCTCTCCAGGGTTGTGGGCGCGCTGCTGGGCGGCGCGCTCTCCGGCTCCATCGGCATGCGCAACACGTTCTGGTGCATGGCGGGCCTAAGCGCCGTGGCCACGGCGGCGCTGCTGGTCAGCGTATTCAGAAATAAAGAGCGGGAAACAGAGCCAAGGAACAATATGCTTTGATAACAATTCGCTTACATCCCGATGATCTTTTCATGAAACGGCCAGTATACAATAAATCTATTTGTTACTATTACAAATGATATCGGGAGGGGCCATGGCGAACAGGATTCTCATCGTCGAAGACGACCGGGCAATATCGGACTTCATCGCCAGCAACCTGCAATACACAGGATATGAATACGCCGTGTTTGCCGACGGGCTGGAGGTGGCTCAGTCCTTGCAACGGGACCATGGCTTTGATTTGGCGCTGCTGGACGTGATGCTGCCGGGCATGGATGGCTTTGAGCTCATGGAGTTGGTTGGGAAATATAACATACCGGTGATCTTCGTGACGGCCAGGGCCGACATCTCCTCCAAGATCAAGGGTCTGCGGGATGGCGCCGAGGACTACATCGTGAAGCCCTTCGAAGTGCTGGAGCTGCTGGTGCGCATCGAGAAAATACTGGACCGCCTGGGCAAACGCAACAGCATGCTGCATTTTCGGGACATCACCGTGAACCTGGAGGATCGCGCGGTGTCGCTGGCCGGCGAGGCGGTGGCGCTCAAGCCGCTGGAATTCGATCTGCTGGTCATGCTCGTCAAATACAAGAACCGTACCATTCCCCGGGACCGCCTGCTCAACGAGATATGGGGCGTGGATTTTGTCGGCGGCACCCGAACGGTGGACGTACACGTGGCCAACCTGCGCAGGAAGCTCAACCTGCACGAGGAACTCAAAGGCATATCCAAGATCGGCTACCGTCTGGAGGGGCAATGAAGCTGTGGCTCAAGCTGTCGCTGATCTGCACCGTGCTGTTGTTCTTGATCGTAGGCATAAGCACTGCGCTGCTGTTGGCGGATTCCCGCGAACAGATCCTGCGCCTCACTGTCGAGAGCTCCATGAAGGAACTGGACAACCTGAACATATCGTTGTCCAATATGGTCGGCTATTATGGCAAGGAGAATACGCAGTCCATCGTGCAAAGCTCGCTGGTTCGATACTGTTTCTCCCGCCTGGCCGGCAAAACTGCGGCCCTGTATCAGGGGAAGGAGCCATTGCAATCCAATCTGGTATTCGAACCCGGCGAGCTGCTGTCGCTGGATTCTCTGCGGGCAGGGGAATCCACCCATAAGCTCAGCACCGTCGCCGGCACAAGAATTCTGCTGACCGGCTGCAAAACCAAGCTGCTTTCACAGGAATATCGTATCTATCTGGTGAGTGACATTACCGATGTGTACTACGGCATTTCTAAAATGGTCATAGAGTTCATCACCATCGCAACTGCCGTAATTCTGGCAGGGTCTGCGCTGATCGTGCTGCTTGTCCGCCTGGCTACCCGGCCGCTTAAGGACTTGAGCCAATCGGCCAGAAGGATTGCCCAGGGTGAATATGATCAGAGGGCAGACGTACACACGCGGGACGAGGTGGGGGAGCTGGCGCAGGATTTCAACGCCATGGCCGAAGCGGTGCAGACCCACTTCCAACGGCAGAAGGAGCTCATGCAGCGCCAGCAGCTTTTCATCAGCGGCCTCACCCACGAGTTCAAAACACCGCTGACGTCGGTGATCGGCCACTCCGAAACCCTGCTCTACACCAAAATGCCCGAGGATGTCGCCGCCAACTCCCTGGTGCACATCCATGAGCAATGCCGCTGGCTGGAACGGCTGACGCAAAAGCTGCTCCGGCTGGTTGCTCTGCAGGATGAGATCGAGCTCAAGGATGAATCGGTGGAGGCCCTGCTGGAGGCGGCCAGGGACAGTGTGGCGGAGACGCTGGATCAGCGGGGCGTCGCACTGAGCGTCTCCTGCGGCGTCGATACGCTGCCGATGGATTATGACTTGATGATGAGTCTGGTAATTAATCTGGTGGATAACGCATCCAAGGCTTCCGCCCGTGGGCAAACCGTCGATGTGCTGGCCTATGACGGGACTATCGAGGTGCGCGACCGCGGCATCGGCATCGCCGCAGAAGAACTGGATAAAATCACCGAACCCTTCTATATGGTTGACCGCTCCCGCAGCAAGCGCCTGGGCGGCTCCGGGCTGGGTCTGGCGCTGGTACGGGCCATTGCCGATGCCCACGGCGCCCGCCTGCACATCCAAAGCACGCCCGGACAGGGCACGTCGGTCATGGTCATATTCTCCGATAACAATTGATTTACATTTTCGTGACCTTTTTTCCGCCGGTTTGTAGGAAGATGGGAAGCACAAAGACGAATGAGGAAGGAGCACCCATGAAGAAAGTCTTTTTGCTTGCCGCCTCGGCCCTGCTGGTGCTTAGCCTGTCAGCCTGCCAGCCGACGCCCAGCGAGAGCATCGTGAAGGGCAAAGACCTCGACAAGATGATTGAAAGCGCAACCAAGACCAAGCCCCCGACAGGAGCAACCGGCACGGCTGGTGAAACCGCCGCTCCTGCCGGCTCGATGATCGCCCAGCAGATGGGGGTGCAGCCCAAATACGTCAAGGAGCTCTCGGACGCCGCAGGCAAGGTGAAGATCCATGTAAACGCCGATGTCGTGGTGCCCGACGCCAAGGGCGTCACCGTGCAGCGGGTGCTGCCCCAGCCACTTACCCAGGCTACCGTGGATACGCTGATCGCCGGTCTGGTCAAGGGAAGGGCGCAGATGTTTGATGGGGATAGCTATAAACTATCCAAGAGCGAACTTCAGGAGCAGATTTTCAACTTCGAAGCGGCCATGACACAACTGAGCACCCAGGACGACGAGAAGGTGAATCCGAAATTAAGGGGGGAGGCGGGAAAGGCAGCCTTACAGAGCCAGCTGGATGACTTGAAGAAGCAGCTGGAAACCGCCCCGGATACGGCCACCAAAACGCCCAGTGAAGGCAAACTGCATGCGGATACCGATGGAGGCGCAGGCGAATCGCTGTATGCACTGGCCCAGAGCGAGCAAGGTGGATATGAGAGCTTCTGGACGATCAATGATCCATCGAGTAACGTCGCCTTTGTCCGCTATACATCCGAAAAGAATTCCTATTCCAAAAACATGGGCTACTTCTATTCCAAGACCGCGCTAGAGCAGGCTGAGGCCAGCGGCTATCGCATGGATGTCAGTTTGGCGGAGGTCGCACAGATTCCGGATGTTACGTTGACCGAGGAGGAGGCCAGGGACAAAGCACAGCAGCTGCTTCAGGCGCTGGGTATCAATAACATGGTGTGCTATTCCGCCGAGAAGCAATACGGTGGCAGCAGTGAAACCACGATGGGAGGGACATTTGGAAGACTCTATGGCGATACTCCTTTCGTCAACCCGCGCAAAGCTGTCTGGTACTTGCGCTATGTTCGTGGCGTCAATGGTATCCCCACCACCTACACGGTGTGGGATTGCATGAAGACAGAGGAAGATTCCCCGGCTGCGCCGTGGTCCTATGAGGATATGACCTTTGCCATAGACGACAGCGGCATCGTAGGCTTCGAGTGGCGCTCGCCCTATCAGGTGACCGATACGGTCACGGAGAACTCCAATGTGATGTCCTTTGCCGAAGCGATGAACGTTTTTGACACGATGTCGCTGGCTGTGAACGCGTGGGACGGATATGCCGATGGCAGCCCCAACCTGAAGGGTATCGAGATCGACGTCACCGAGATCCGTTTTGGGCTGACGCGAATCACCGAGCAGGACAAGCGCAACTCCGGACTGCTGGTGCCGGCGTGGGACTTCTTAGCGAACGTGACTTACATCATGGAGACCGATGGCAAGACCAAAAGGATGACGGACGGTCCCGTGCCCATCCTGACGGTCAACGCCATCGACGGCAGCATCATCAACCGCAGTCTGGGCTATTGATCCAACAGAATATGCACCAAATATAACACAAACGACCGAGGACAGGCTGTGAGGCGCAGCCCCGCAGCCTGTCCTCGGCGTGCCCACTTTTCACACTCCGCACTGGATGTGCGATCAATAGAAACGGATCAACGATGAAAACAGACACCATGGCCTCCGACATCCGGCGAGCCCTGGCGGCAAAGGGTTTCGCTTCCGGCGTTGCCGCAATGACGCTTATGTTGGCTATAGCGTCGATCGAGACTTTGATTTCCGGATTGAGCGCAAAGCAACCCCTGCCCAATGGGTTTCACACGCAGCTGATTCTTTCGGCGCTGGCCAGCGACGACGTGGCGCTGGCGCTGCCCATTCTGTGCGCGCTGCCCTTCACGACGGCCTTTGTGGACGACATCAAGAGCGGCTACATCCGGCAATACCTGCCCAGAGCCGGCGTTCGCGGGTACATCCTGGGCAAGCTCATCGCCTGCGGCCTTTCCGGCGGGCTGGTTCTGGTGGCGGGCCTGGCGGCGGCCTACGGCCTGGCGGCGCTGGGGCTCACGCCCATGGAGCTGGCTCCGCTGCCTGACGCTGTAGTGCAACCCGTCTGGCCGGAGCTGACGCTGAACGCGCTGATCCTCTTTTGTTCCGGCGCACTGTGGTCGCTGGTGGGTTTTACGCTGGCCTCGCTGACGATGAGCCGCTACATTGCCTACGCGTCGCCGTTCGTCGTCTATTACGTGCTGATCATACTGCACGAGCGGTATTTCAAGCAGTTTTTCGTGCTGTACCCCAAGGAGTGGTTGGTCCGCTCCCACGACTGGATGCTGAACGGCTATGGGATACCGCTGCTGCTGTTGGAGCTGGCGGCCATTATGGGCCTGGCCTGCGCACTGGTTATAAAGAGGAGGCTGGAGCATGTATAGGGTTGCGCAAGCGTTCGCCGTAGCCAGGTACAACTTCCGGCTGTGGCACAAAAATCCACGGGTGATACTGACCTTCGCGCTGGCTTTCATACTGTGCTTTCTGCTATCAGACAAGGTGGTGCGGTTCGCGGCGGAATACAAGACCACGATGCAGATCGTGGAGGCCTTCGTGTGGACATTTGGTGACAGCACATCCATCCTGCTGTGCTCGCTGCTGCTGCTGCTGCTGTTTGCGGACATGCCGTTCATCAGCCCCGGCACGCCGTTCTTCCTGGTGCGCATCGACCGGCGGACGTGGATCGCCGGCCAGGCGCTGTACGTCGCCATGGCCACCGCGCTGTATATGGCGTTCATACTGGTTTCCACATCCCTGGTGTGCATGAGCAGCTCCTTCACCGGCAACATGTGGAGTGCCACAGCGGCCATTCTCGGGTATTCCGGCGCAGGCAAGGCTGTTGCGCTGCCGGCCTCGGTCAAGACGCTGGAGATGAGCACACCCTACGCGTGCATGGTCACAATCTTCCTGCTGATGCTGCTGTACGCGCTGCTGGTCGCCTTCCTGATGCTGTTGTGCAACATGCGGTTCGGGCACAGGGCGGGGGCGGTCAGCGTGTTCGTCTTCAATCTGTACGGGCTGGTGCTGAATCCGGAGTTCATCCGCACGGTGTTCCATTTGCCGGAGCGCCTGCAGTACAAGGCCAACGTCGCCGCGGGGTGGCTTTCACCGCTGAACCACGCGACATATTACATGCACAATTTCGGCTATGATCTGCTGCCACGGCTGTGGCAGACGTACGCGATCTTTGGTTTTCTGATCGTCCTGTGCTTCGTGGCGGCGCTCTGGGTCGCAAGGGGCTACAATTTCCACTTTGCCGGTACTGAACCATGAGACCGGAGGGATTGGAGGGAGTCGCGATGGATGCGGTGATCCGCGTGGAAGGCCTGAGCAAGAGCTTTGGCGAGGAACCGGTGCTCAAGGAGGTGACCCACGCCTTTGAGCAGGGCAGGATCCATGGAATCGTGGGCAACAACGGCAGCGGCAAGACCGTGCTGATGAAATGCATCTGTGGCTTTCTGCGGCCTTCCACCGGACGGGTGCTGGTGGGCGGCAGAGAAGTGGGCCGGGACATGGACTTTCCCGATGACATCGGCATCATCATCGAGACGCCGGGCTTCTTGCCGGGCCTCTCGGCCATGAAGAACCTGTCCATACTGGCCTCCCTGCGCAAGCGGATCGACGCGCAGACCATCGCCAGCACGATCCGCCTGGTGGGGCTGGACCCAGCCATGCACAAGCCGGTGGGCAAATTTTCTTTGGGCATGCGCCAGCGCCTGGGCATCGCCCAGGCCATCATGGAGGACCCGTCGGTCCTCGTGCTGGATGAGCCCTTCAACGGCCTGGACAAGAGCGGCCAGGCCCATATCCGCTCGCTCATCAAAAGTCTGCGGGCCGGCGGCAAGACGATATTGTTGGCCAGCCACAACCAGGTGGATATCGACGAGCTGTGCGACACCGTGTGCGAGATGGACGCCGGCGTGCTGACGGTGGTGCGATGATGGACGATCTGATCTGCCTGCAAGACGTGGACGTGAACCTGCGGGACGGCGCACGGGCGCTGCGCGGGGTTACGCTGCGCATCCGCTCCGGCGAGACGGCGGCCTTCCTGGGCGGCCCGGCGCAGGCCCGGGAGGCGCTCATGGGCGTGGTCGCCGGCATGGCGCCGGCCCGCGCCGGCGTCGTCCGCGTGGCAGGATATGAGTTGAGTACACTGAGCCCCGAAGCCGCGGCGGATTTCCGCGCTGCCCACATCGGGTATGTACCCGCCGAGCCGTATTTCCTGCAAGGCCTAACGGCGCTGGAAAACGCGGCACTGCCGCTGAGCGTGCGCGGCATTGGGCGAGCCACGCGGGAGAAGGCGGCGATGGAGCTGCTGGAGAAAACCGGCCTGCGCCCCATGGCGTTTGCCCGTCCGGCCCGGCTCACGCGGCAGGAGCGGCTGCGGCTGGCACTGGCGCGGGCGCTGGCGGCGCAGCCGGACATCCTGCTGCTGGACGACCTGGCGGCAGGCGCAATGGCGGCGGAGCTTGCCCGCTTGCGCAGCATACTGGAGCAGCATCGGGTTGGGCGGACCATCCTGCAATTCGCGCAGGACGACGCCGTGCTTGCGCCGGACCGCACATTCCGAATCATTCATGCAGAAATGAGGGAGGATCCACGATGAAAAAGATATGCCTTGCGACGGTGCTGATACTGGGCTTGCTCCTGGCGCCGGCTGTGGCGCTGGCCGCGGGGGCAACGGCCCAAACCACGCCCACACCCACACCAACGCCTACATCCACGGTTACGCCCACGCCGACACCTACGCCCATTGCCAGCCAGGCGCCCCAGGAAACGCCGGAGCCGGCGGACGTCGGGTTCACCGTGGACAACCAGAATGTCTACGAAGGCATGGACAAGGCCTATCAGCAGGGGTACACGCCCACCGTGCGCAATGGCAAGGCGGTCGTAATACTGCCGCTGATCGCCAGCGGCGAGATGCGGGGGAATTCGCTGACGGCGGTCCCCAACCTGGGGGCCACCGGCGGCTCGCCGTTCGCGTTTCGCAACATCCAGGCCACGGTCAAGAAAAAGGACTGCGCCGTCAATGACGCAAAGAAGGTTGTCTCGGCCTATCTGATCCGCTTTGATCTGCCGCTGGTATCGGGCAGGGTCAACGGCGTCTATCCGGTGCAGATCGACGTGCAGGCGAAATCCGCCGGCGGCACGGCCATACAGCAGAGCTTTACGACCTATGTCACGATCCGGGATGGCAAAGACCCCAACAAAGTGGAGGCGCCGCCGAGCACGCCCAAGCCAGACTCGCAGCCCAAGGTGCTCGTCGAGAGCTACAAGGTGCAGCCCACGCCCATTGAGGCCGGCGCGGAATTCACGGCGACGGTGACGCTGCGGAACACCAACGAGAAGAGAGCCGTGCAGAACATGACCGTCATGGTGTCCGCGGACAGCCCCAACCTCACGCTGCTCAATGAGAGCAGTTCCTTTTTCATCCAGAAACTGGGCAAGAGCGAAACCGTGGATCTGGAGCTCAAGTTCCGTAGCGACCTGAACACGCCGCCGCAGCGCTACACGGTCACGCTGAGCATGGATTATGACAACGACGAGGCCGTGGCGCTGGCCAGCGCCGGCGCCTTCCCGGTGGAGATCGGGCAGCCGCTGCGGGTGGAGATGGCCGCGCCGGAGCTGGTCTCCACGGTGAACGCCGGGGATACCTTCGCGATGGCGCTGCAGGTCATGAACCTGGGCCGCGGCGCGGTTTACAATGTGCGCTGCGAGCTGAATGTGCCGGGGCTGGTGCCCAGCGGCGCGGCGTTCATCGGCAACATGGAGGCCGGGTCCGCCGCCTCGCAGAAGATCGACGTATTTGTGGGCACCAGGGACATGGGGCCGGACAAGAACGTCGGGAAATATGGGCTGACCCAGGGCGTCGTCAAGCTGCTCTATGAGGATGGTGACGGCAAGGAGTACGCTCAGGAATTCCCGGTATCCACGACGATCCAGGAACTGGTCATCACCAAGACCGAGGAGCCGGAGGAGGAGAAGCCCAAGCTGACGGGGCAGTGGTGGATTTCCGCGCTGATCGCCGCGGGCGTCGTCGCGGCGCTGGTCATCGCACTGCTGGCCCGCCGGAGGCGGAGCGCCGCATGAAGACCGTGGACGTGCTGCGCATCGCCGCAAGGGGCGCTCTGGGCAAAGGGGGCCTGCTGCCCACCGTGGGGATTGCCGCGTGCGTGTGCTGCCTATGCTTCGCCGGTGCGGGCATGGTCAACGTGCGTCAAGAGCAGGCCTTACCCTGCGAACTGACGGTGGCGGCCGGGCAGGTCGGCCTTTCCTCCTCATCATCAGCGCAGCTGGAGCAAATCCCCGGTGTTGTGGCCGTTACGCCCACCGTGCAGTTCCAGGCGAAGCTGACAGCCGGCGAATACACAGCGAACCTGACCGTGACCGGCCTGCGGGGAGACTATGTGAACCAGACGCTGCGGGAAGGCGTCTTATTTCCCGAGAACGCGGCAATGCCCTATCTGCTGCTGAGCCGAGCGGCGTGCGAGCAATTCCGCAAAGGCACGCTGGAATTTGGGAATGAAGAGCCCGACATCCGCTGGCTGGGCACCGGGCTGATCCTGCAATTGGGCGAAGGAAACAGCGTGTCCGCCCGGGTGTGCGGCATTCTCGACGGCAAAGCCGAGGAACAGCCGCCGCTGGTGCTGACGGACTATGAAAACGCGCAGGCGCTGCTGCGATCCGTGGGCCAGCCCGTGGACCCCCAGCAGATTCTCGTGCGCGTGCGGGGCAGCAGCGTCGCGCAACAGGTTGCGGAAAAGATCACAGGGCTGGGATACGCGGTGGCGCAGCCAAATGAGGGAATGGAACAGATCTGGGCTGCAGCCCGGAAGGAAGCCGGCTATCTGACCCTGCTGGGCGTGCTCTCCCTTTGCCTGGCGGTGTTACAGATGCGCGGTGCGAGGAAGCTGGCTTTGTGCCGGGGCCAGGGCGTTCTGTATGCTCTGGACTGGCTGGGAATGCGCCGTTCCACGCTGCGGAGGATCAACCTGACACGCACCCTGCTGACCGCGCTGTACGGCAATGCCCTTGGCCTGGTATTCCTTTCCATCCCCGCAATGATACAGCAGGACGTTGTGGCGGGCACCAGCTTCGCCCTGCCGGTGCCATGGTGGGTGTGGAGCTCCGGCTTCGCGCTGTCGTCGGTGCTCTTCATTGCCGCCAGTCAGATGAAGCAAAGTACAAACCTGCATCCTTTATCGGTGGGGGGAGGGGAGTATCTATGATCGATGATGCGCTTCAAGACACTTATATGAGAATTGACAGTGCGGTGATCGCCGCAAATCTGGAGGCGCTAAGGCGCCGAACCGGCAGCCGCATCATAGCGGTACTCAAGAACAATGGCTATGGGCTGTCCCTTGTGGATTATGCGCAGCTGTTGCACAGCCTTGGCATCGATTTTTTCGCGGTGGGAAGCGCGCAAGAGGCGCTGTGCTTGCGGCAAAATGGGATCGAGGCCGATGTGCTGGTGCTGACGCCGGAAACCTCGTGCACCAGATTGGCGGAACTTGCCACGCAGCAAATCACGCTGACCATTGGCAGCCTGGAGCAGGCGCAAGCCGTTCTATCCCTGGCCCATGGAGGGGAACCGCCGCCGGTGCATGTCATGATCGACACGGGAATGGGGCGCTACGGGTTCACCGGACGGGAACTATCCGAATCCATTGATGTGCTCAAAGCACTGCGGATAACCGGCGTCTACACACACTTTTCCTCTCCCTACCGCAAGCCCGGTGTAACTGCCAGACAGTATCATGATTTTCTTCTTGCGATAAAAATATTTCGAGCCAATGGCGTGGTGCCGGGGATGCTGCACTGCTGCGCGTCCGGCGCCATGCTGCGGCATCCGGCGATGCACCTGGACGCCGTACGCATCGGATCAGCCCTACTGGGCAGAGTGCCACGGGCCCAAGCATATGCCCTGCGGGACGCCGTGTGCCTGGTCGCGCCGGTCGTCGAAACCAGGAGGATAACCGGCCGATGCCGGATGGGATACAACGGGGGAATCCGTATCAAAAGCCCGACGAAAATCGGGATCGTAAATGCCGGTGTCGTCCATGGATATGCCTGGCAGAAACGGTTTTTCGGGTTGCTGCCAGCAAAGCAGTATGCGGTTGTGGATGATCGGAGAGTACCCATTTTGGGACCGTTGGGCGCCAATGCGTTGGCGCTGGACCTCACGGACGTTGCCTGCGATGGGAGCGCGGCTGTCCGCCTGCCCGTCAACCCCATCTATTGCACACAAAATATTGACCGCAGGTTCGTATAACCCATCGTCAAAGCCGCCGTCCGGGCTTTCATCCGCCGTCAGCCCTCGCGCGCAGCCTTGCTCATCGCCGCGGTGCTGCTGTACCACTCCAGCGCATCCACATAGATATGCGCCACATCGTCCATGCACAGCTGCAGGCCTGCTGCCAGCGTCGCGGCTTCGTCGAATTCACCCTGCTCATAGTGGAGCATCAAGGCATAGGTTCTGCCCAGCGGAGAGGAGAGGTCGCCGCGGATCAGGATGGCCTTGATCGTATCGGAAAGATTCAGGCAGCCCAGCAGGCTTTGGAAGGTGCAGCCGGTCAGCGCATCCAGCAGCGAGAACAGGCCCAGCAGCGCGTACTCGGCGCTTTGCCCGGCTTGCCCGGCGCGCCGTGCCAACAGGTCCAGGAACGTGGAGCGGATCAGAGAATGGGAAATCAGCACGTCCGGCTTGTTCCTGGCCAGGCGGGACAGCACCGACATGTTGACCCATTTGCGCACGCCTTCCATCCCCAGCATCACCACGGCGTCCTTCACCGACGAGAGCTTGTTGCGCCGGGCGTAGTAGGCGGAATTGACGAGCTTGATCGTGTCCAGCGAGAAGGCCACATCGCTTTCTATGGCGCTGATGATCTTGCCGAAGTCCGGCGAGGGTTCGTGGATGGCCTGCATCAGCTGCACATAGGCCATCTTGGTGGGCTGCACGGCCTTGGCGCTCAACGTGACCGGCCGGGCAAAAAAATAGCCCTGGAACAGGTCGTAACCCAGCTTCATCGCGTGGACGAATTCGGCCTCGGTCTCCACCTTTTCGGCCAGAAAGCACAGCTTTCTGCTGCGATAGCGCTCGATGATGGCCTGCTGCTGGCCGGCGTCGTTGGCTCGGAAATCCACCTTGATGACATCGGCCAGCTCCACCAGCGCGTCATAGCCCGGCTGCAGCACGTAATCGTCCAGCGCCAGCGTGTATCCAGCGGCCTTGAGCGCCCGGCACGCGGTCAGCACCTCCTCGGTGGGCTCCACGGTCTCCAGAATTTCCACGACGACTTGCTCGCGGGGCAGCAGCATCGGCACACCCTGCACCAGCAGGCAGGCGGTGAAGTTGATATAGGCCATCGTGTCGTCGGCCAGCACGTCCAGCCCATAGGACAAAAAGGCGCTGGTGATGACGCAGGAGGTCGCGTAGTCGCCATCTTGGGCGGTGTAGGCGCAAGCCTCGGGGGATTCCCGGTGCAGCAGCTCATAGGCGACGATGCTCTTGCGCCTGTTGAAGATGGGCTGCCTGGCAACATGCAACTGCATGGGCGACTCCTCGCGATCTTCCGGCGCCATTGCCGGTTCTATTGTGTTTTGCTGTGAGATCAGCCTGGCTGGTTGGCAGCCTGCTTGAGCCAAATGTGGTCGTTGTACCATCGCAGGGATTGGATATAGACATCGGCAACGGTGTCCATCGGCACACCCAGCGCCTGCGCATAGGCGGCGGCGCCTTCCCAGTCTCCGCGCTCGTAGCTCTGCATCAGCGCATAGGCGCCGGCCATGGCAGAATTTTTCTCTGTCTGCAGCAGCACAGCCTTGACCTCTTCGGAGATGTTGAGGCTGGTCAGCATCTTGTCAAAGGGACAGCTGGTCAGAGCGTCCAGCAGCGAGAAAAGCCCCAGCATGTAGAACTCCGGCGCGCGCCGGTGCAAGCCCAGCGCGCGGGCCAGCAGCTCCAGGAATTTGGAACGGATCAGCGATGTGCTCACCAGCACGTCGGGCTTGTTCTTGCCCAGCTTGGTCAGCGTGGAAAGCGTGATCCATTTGCGCACGCCCTCTATGCCCAATGTCACGATGGCCTGTTTGACCGAATAGATCTTGTAGCGCCGGGCGAAGTAGGCTGAGTTCACGAGCTTGATGGTCTCCAGCGACATGGCAACGTCGTTCTCTATGGCCACGATGATGCTCTGGAAATCCGGTTGTTCCTCGTTGACCGCCCGGATAAGCTGGATGTAGCCCAATTTGCTGATCGGTATGGTGCTGGCGGTGTAGATGACCGGATGGGCGAAGAAATAGCCCTGAAACAGCGAATACCCCATGATTTGCGCCGCGTCGAAAGCCGCATCGGATTCCACGCGCTGCGCGAGGAAGCGGGTGCTGCCATGCCGGGCGGCCAAAAGAGCCCGTTGGTCAGCCAGCGAACAATGCTGCACGTTGACTTTGATGATGTCCGCCAGAGTGAGCAGCCGGCTTTGGCTGTGTTCGGCGGTGAAGTTGTCCAGCGCGATTGTGTAGCCGGCGGATTTCAGCTTGCAGGCGGCGTCGTAGGCATCATCACTCTGCAGCACATCGGGGGAGAGCTCTATGCCCAGCTGCTCGTGGGGAAGCAGCGTGGGGATGCCCTGGGTCAGCAGAAACGGCGTGAAGTTGACATAGGCCATCTTGCCCTCGGTCAGCATGTCCAGGCCCAGCGTCAGAAAGCCGCTGGTCAGCACGCTGGAGGTGGCCTGGTCGTCGTCTTCAGCCTCGTAACGATTGGTGTTCTGGCTGCCCCTGTGCAGCAGCTCATAGGCCACAACGTTTCTGGAAGCATCAAAAATAGGCTGGCGCGCCACATGCAAGTCCATAGGATACCCCTGATATGATTGCTTCCCTCTATATACCACGAAAGAATAGAGGTAAACCCATCAAACAGGAATTATCCTTTATAAGAAGAACCGGCCGTTCCAAGCGGAAGGCCGGTTCCAATGAAAACAGTTGATTTACACTTTGGCAAACACGCGTTTGAAGGCTTCCACAGCCTCGTCCATCTGGGCGCGGGTGTGGGTCGCGGTGTAGCTGGTGCGCAGCATGCACTGGCCCTGGGGCACCGCCGGCGGGATCACCGGGTTCACATAAACGCCTTCGTCGAAGAGCATCTTCGTGATCAGGAACGTGCGGTTCATGTCGTAGGTGTATATGGGGATGATGGCGGTGTTGCCGTCTACGATCGGGATGCCTGCATCCTTGAGGCGGGCGCGCATATAGCTGGCGATGTCGATGAGGGCCTTGGCCCGCTGGGGCTCGCTGCGGATGATGCGCAGCGCCGCCAGCGCCGCCGCCGCGTTGGCCGGCGGGATGGAAGCGCTGAAGATGAAGGGCCGGCTCTTGTGCTTGATATAGTCGATGACTTTCCTGCTGGCGGCCACGCAGCCGCCCAGCGACGCCAGCGATTTCGAGAACGTCGTCATGATCAGGTCCACTTCGTCGTCCAGGCCGAAGTGGGAGGCCGTGCCACGGCCGCAGTCGCCCACCATGCCCACGCCGTGGGCGTCGTCCACCATGACGCGAGCGCCGTATTTGCGGGCGATGCGGATGATGTCCGGCAGCTTGGCCAGGTCACCGCTCATGGAGAACACGCCGTCGGTGATCACGAGCTTGCCGGCCTCCTCGGGCAGGCGGGCCAACGTCTCCTCCAGGTCGGCCATGTCGCTGTGGCGGTATTTCAGGCTCTTCTTTGCGAAGCTCAGGCGGCAGGCGTCCACGATGCTGGCGTGGTTTTCCTCATCGTTGATGATGTAATCATGCCAGCCCATCAGCGTGGACACGATGCCCAGGTTGGTCTGGAAGCCTGTGCTGTACGTCAGCGCCGCGTCCTTGTGAAAGAAGTCGGCCAGTTCCGTTTCCAGCTGCTCGTGGAGCACCAGCGTGCCGTTGAGGAATCGGGACCCAGAGCAGCCGGTGCCGTATTGGTCCAGCGCGTCCTTGGCGGCCTGCACCGTGCGCGGGTCATGGGTCAAGCCCATATAGTTGTTGGAGCCGATCATGATGATGCGCTTGCCGTCGATGACGACCTCGGTATCCTGGGCGGTTTGCAGCGCATGGAAATAAGGATACAGCCCGGACGCTCTGGCGTCCTCAGCCTCGGTGTAGTTGAAACAACGCTCGAAGATGTCCATGAAACTCCTCCTGATTGATGAAAGATGAATGATGCGGATATTGAACGCATTATACCACAACAACCATGCAACACCAACAATACGGATGCGTTTGGGCGGAAAACACCTTGAATTTCGCCGATTGTCACCTTATCATGTGGGATATTGTATATTGTGGCTTGCGGCGCGCGTATAACCGCCCGCGCCGCGGGGGAGGCAAGCATGGAGAACAGGAGGGTTGCGCTGGTTACCGGCGCGTCCGGCGGCATCGGCCAGGCTGTGGCGCGGGGCATGGCGCGGGAGGGCTGGCGTGTGTACGGCACCTCGCGCGGCGTGGCCGTCGGCGAGGTCGTCGAGGGGAACGGCATCGCGATGGTGCGTATGGATGTGACCGACGACGAATCGGTGTCGGCTGCCGTGGCCCTGGTCCTGGTCCGGGAGGGACGGCTGGACGCCGTGGTCAACAACGCCGGCAGCGGCATCGCCGGCGCCATAGAAGACACCAGCGCCGCCGAGGCCATCGCCCAGTTCGACGCCAATTTTTTTGGCGTCGTGCGGGTGTGCCGTGCCACGCTGCCTCATCTGAACAAGACCGGCGGCATCATCATTAACATCAGTTCCGTGGCGGCGGCCACGCCCATCGCCTATCAGGCCATGTACAGCGCCAGCAAGGCGGCGCTGGAGGCGCTGTCGGCGGCGCTGCGCATAGAGGTTGCCCCTCAGGGCGTGCGGGTGACCAGCGTGCTGCCCGGCGACACGCGTACTGGCTTCACCATAGCCCGGCGGCTGACGGCCACAGTCAGCCCCCATCACGAGGCGCGGCTGCGCCGGTCCCTTAAGCGCATGGAGCATGACGAGCAGAACGGCGCACCGCCGCAGGCTGTGGCCGCCGTCGTGTGCCGGATGGCCCGTCGCGGCCACCCGCCGGTTCGCGTGGCCGTGGGCGCGTTCTATAAGCTGGTGTTGTTTTTGAAGCGTCTGCTGCCCGACCGCACGTTCAACTGGATACTGGGGCTGCTCTATGGTTGAGGAGGTAAACATGCACAGAGTTCCGCGTGAGGAGCTGCAGCGGCATATGGCCGCTTTTTTGGCACAGATGGACGCCCGCTGCCCCGATTGGCAGGCGGCGCTGGTCACCAGCCGCGTCAACCAGTATTATCTGACCGGCTGCATGCAGGATGGGCTGCTGGTCATCCGCCGGGGGGAGCAGCCGGTGTTCTTCGTGCGACGCAGCTTGGAGCGCGCCCGCGAGGAATCGTTCTTTGAGCCTATACTGCCCATGGAGAGCTACCGCGACGCCGCGGCGGCCGCGCCGCTGGGCGCGCAGGCCGTGCACATGGAGGTGGAGACCACGCCGCTGGCCATGGCGCAGCGGCTGCAGAAGGCCTTCGGTTTTGCCCAGGCGCTGCCCATGGACGCCGCTCTGAGCTATGCCCGTGCTGTGAAAACCCCTTATGAGCGCGAGCTCTTGGAACGCTCCGGCGCTATACACCGCCGGGTCATGGTGGAGCGTGTGCCGGCGTTGCTGCGCGAGGGCATCAGCGAGGCCGATCTGGCCATGGCCATCTATACGGAGCTTGTGGACGCCGGCCACCACGGCGTCAGCCGTTTCGGCATGTTCGGCGCGGAATTCGCCGTGGGACAGCTGGCCTTTGGGGAACATTCGCTGGCCGGCACCAGCTTCAACGGCCCTGGCGGCTCGGTGGGCCTGACCACCGCGGCGCCGGTGCTGGGCAGCCGGGAGCGCCGCCTGCGCCGCGGCGATCTGGTGTTTATCGATGTGGGCTGCGGTGTGGAGGGCTACCATACCGACTGCACGATGACCTATGTGTTCGGCGGCAAGCCGCCGAGGCAGGCCGTGCAGGCCGACGCCGCCTGCGCCGCCATCGAGGAGCAGGTTGCCCGAATGCTGCGGCCGGGGCATACGCCCGAGGGCATCTACCGCGCCGTAATGTCCGGCCTGGATGAGGATTTCCAGCGCGACTTCATGGGCTTTGGCGCCCGGCGGGTCAAGTTCCTGGGCCACGGCGTGGGGCTGCTGATCGACGAGCTGCCGGTGCTGGCCGAGGGCTTCCGCGAGCCCATCCTGGCGGGCATGGCCTTCGCCGTGGAGCCCAAAAAGGGCATTGCTGGCTTTGGCATGGTGGGCCGGGAAAATACGTTTTTAGTGGGAAAAGATGAGACGCGCTGCCTGACAGGGCTGTCTGAAACGCTGATTGTTGTCTAGACAGGAGTTCTGACTGCTTGTAATGCTGGGTGATTATTGGGTATAAAAACGTTTACACGTTCAATGTTCATATATTGACCGTGGTTTCTTGCCTTTATGCACTTATGCGTTTATAATGGATGCGCTTACGTCCATCTATCGTTGAAAGGGGTTCGCCATATGAACGCTGTCGCAAAGACGATAAAGGTTCTGTCGCTCCTCGTCGCGGCACTGCTGGTCGCTTCTATGACCGGCTGCCAGTACATCCTGCCCAAAGAGGAGAAGCTGCAGGCGCCTCCGCTGGTGGAGCCCAGGGACGTCACCTACTCCACGGTGGAAGTCAAGAAAGGCAGCATCGTGGACGCCGTGGCCGGCACGGGCAAGTTCCAGTCGGTCTATCGCGAGGATGTCTATTACACCGCCGGCGGCGGCCGCATCAAAAAGATCAACGTCAAGATCGGCGACATGGTCAAGAAGGGCGACGTGCTCATGGAGCTGACCAACGACGATCTGGCCATGAATCTGAAGATCGCCGAGCTGCGCATGGAGCAGCAGAAGCTCAATTTTGAACAGAATAAGCGGTATTTGAGAAAGGCGCAGCTCCGTAACGCAGAAATCGACCTGGAGATTGCGCAGATCCAGTTGGACCAGCTTAGAAAACAGATGGAAGACAGCCTGCTGCGGGCTCCCATCGACGGTCAGGTCACCTATATCACCACGGCGTCCCAGGGCTCGTGGGTGGATTCCTATGCCACGCTGGTCAAGATTGAGGACCAGGCCACCAAGATGCTGACCTATGTCAACGAGCAGAACCGGGCCATGTTCCAGATCGGCTCCAAGGTAAATGTGACGCTCAAGGATGGCACGACGACCGAGGGTGAGGTCGTGTCCGCCCCCTTTGACCGTGACAAGGTCAACAAGGATGATTTGGACAAGATGCTGTTTATCAAGGTGCCCGACGACATCATGGCCAAGACTGTGGTGGGCGACGAGGCGCGCCTGCAGCTGATCGTGGCCCAGGCTGACAACGTGCTGGTGCTGCCCAGAAACGTGATCAAGGTTTTCGGCAATCGCCGCTACGTGGGCGTGCTGGAGAACGGTATCAAGGTGGAAAAGGATGTCGAAATCGGCATAGAAAGCACCACCGAGGCTGAGATCGTCAGCGGTTTGACCGAAGGCGAGAAGGTTATCCGCTAGGCAAGGGGGGATTCCATTGTTCTTTCTTGTTCTAAGAAAGATCTTCAACAACAAGTGGCTGATGGCCTGTCTGGTTGTGGGATCCGTGCTGGCGGTGGCCATGGTCAGCTCCATACCGCTGTATACCGACGGCATTCTGCAGCGCATGCTGACCAAGGATTTGGAGCAGTTCCAGACCAGCACCGGCTATTATCCCGGCCGCTATGTCATGCAGCTTAAGGCGTTCACCTATTACAGCGGTGACGAACGCCTGAACGCGTACCGTTATTTCGACCAGACCGTTGGCGCCAAGATGGCCGACAAGCTGGACCTGCCATATCTGACCCGCATGACCCGCGTGGGTTTGGACCACATGTCCATCCTGCCCAAGGTTCAGAAAACGGAAGAGCCGCAGAAGGTCTATATGAGCACCTTCGGCATGACCGATATCGACAGGCATGTGAAGCTGCTGGCCGGACGGCTGCCCGCCAAGGAGCCGGTGAATGGCGTCTATGAGGTCATGATCGACGCGGCAGCCCAAAGCGTGTGCGATCTCTATCTGGATGAGGAGATCGTCGTGACCGACACGACCAAACAGCTGCCGGAAATGACCTATAAAATCGTGGGCATCTTCCAGCAGGCTCCCGGTGAGGATGCCTATTGGAGCGAGCCCACGCGCCTGTATGAAAGCGCGCTGTTCATGGATTATGACCTGATGATGCGCGACCTGATCTATAAGAACAAGGCTGTGGTCAGCGGCTATTGGTACTTCGCGGTGGATTATTCCAAGATCACCGTGGAGCGCCTGCAGCCCATCCTGCAGATGCTTAAGGATCAGCAGGAATACATGACCAGCTTCCGCGGCACGTCGTGGGATTTCCCGGCGCTCAAGATATTGGACAAGTATCTGGTGCGCGAGCAGCAGCTCAAACTCACGCTGTGGGTGCTGCAGGTGCCCATCCTGCTGATGCTGGCGTTCTACATCTTCATGGTCACGCAGCTCATCGTGGAGAATGATAAAAACGAGATTGCGGTGCTTCGGAGCCGCGGCGCCGGGCGGGCTCAGGTGTTCGGCAGCTATTTTCTGCAGAGCCTGCTGTTAAGCGGTGCGGCCGTGGTGCTGGGGCCCATCGTCGGCATGATGATCTGCCGCGTGCTGGGCGCATCCAACGGC
Source organism: Bacillota bacterium (assembly GCA_023410875.1). Taxonomy (GTDB): domain Bacteria; phylum Bacillota; class Clostridia; order Christensenellales; family UMGS416; genus JAEYRA01. Next base: position 79,978 of record JAEYPH010000062.1, read on the forward strand.
TTTTTGGAGTTCGTGTCGCGCACGGCGCTGCCGTTGCGCATGACCGGCAAGACGCTGCTCTACGCCTTGTATGCTGGCGTGTTCTCGGTGGCCATGATGATGGTGCCGGCGCTGCTGGCTTCCCAAGCCACCATCGTGGAGCACAAGCAGAAGAAATCCCGCCGGTGGAATGCGCCGATCTGGCAGAAGTTCTTCCTGGACTTTGTATTCATCGGCATTTCCCTTTACGGGCTTTATAGCTACAATCTGCGCAAGCAGACCGTGATGGTGACCGCCGCCGAGGGCATGGATGTGCCGATCGACCCCTTCCTGTTCCTGATTTCCACGCTGTTCGTGCTGGGTGCGGGCATGCTGTTCCTGCGGTTGTATCCCTATTTCATTCGCTTCATCTCCTGGGCGGGCCGCACAATCTGGACGCCGGTGCTCTACACGTCCTTCATACAGGTCGGGCGCTCCACCGGGCGCGAGCAGTTCCTGATGCTGTTCCTGATCCTCACGGTGTCCATCGGCGTGTTCAGCGCCAACTCGGCGCGCACGATCAACCAGAACATTGAGGATCGGGTGAACTACGCCGCCGGCGCGGACATCGCCCTGCAGATGAAGTGGGTCAGCGACCAAAAGGAATATTCTGCCAGCAGCGGCCCGCAAATGGGCCCGCCCACCGCCGATGTTTCCACGCCCCAATCGGTCATCACCTACATCGAGCCAGATTTTGACCTGTACAGCAAGCTGGACGGCACGGCCGCCGCCGCCAAGGTTTATCTGGCGGACCAGACGCTGATCTCCGACCGCAACATGAGCAATTCCAAAAACGGCGTTGTGATGTCCATCGAGTCCAACCAATTCGGCAAGGTGGCCTGGACGCCCAATGGGTTATACGGCCAATACCACATCAACGACTATCTGAACCTGTTGTCCACTGCGCCCAACGCGGTGCTGGTGTCCAAGGCTTTGATGACCGACTTCAACCTGGAGCCCGGCGACACACTCTATTACAACATCGCCAAGCAGCCGGTGGAAGGCGTGGTATACGCCGTGGTGGACTATTGGCCGGGTATCAACCCCTTCAAGGACGAGAGCAAGTATTTTGTGGTCTCCAACCTGCGCTACATGCAGAGCTCCACGATGCTGCAGCCCTATCAGATCTGGTATAAGCGCGCCGAGAACGCGACCAGCGAGCAGATCTACGCCGACATCGAGGCCAAGAAGATGACGCTGACCAGCTTCGCCGACTCCAGGCAGGACCTTACGGCCAAGAAGAATGACCCGCTGCTGCTGGGCACCAACGGCGCCATGACGCTGGGCTTCGTCGTGACGATGGCCATCAGCATGATCGGCTTCTTCATCTACTGGATACTCTCTCTGCAGAGCCGCACGCTGCAGTTCGGCATCTTCCGCGCCATGGGCATGAGCTCCGGTCGCGTCATTCTGACGCTGGTGTGTGAGCAAGTCATGATTTCCGGCGCGTCCATCGTCGTGGGCCTGGTCATCGGCGGGCTCATGTGCCAGCTGTTCGTGCCGCTGCTGGGCCTGGTCTACAGCTCCGCCGATCAGGTGCCCCCGTTCCATGTCATCGCCAGCCGTGCCGACTACATCCGGCTCTATTCGGTCATCGGCTTCATGCTGGCCTCCGGCCTAGGCTTGCTGGGCGTGCTCGTGTCGCGCATCAAGATTGCCCAGGCCATCAAACTCGGGGAGGATTGATCCATGCAGGACAAGCCAATCATCTCCACGGACAATGTCAACCGCATCTTCCACTCCGGCGGAGAGACCATACACGCGCTGCGCGATATCACGCTGGACGTGCTGCCGGGCACGCTGACCGTACTCAAAGGGCGCTCCGGCAGTGGCAAGACCACGCTTATGAACATTCTTGGCGCGCTGGACAAACCCAACGACGGCAAGGTGTTCTTCGGCGGCCGCGAGATCACGGCGATGCCCGAGGTACAGCGCGACGCGCTGCGGCTAAAGGACATAGGCTTTGTGTTCCAGTCCGTGGCGCTCATCAGTTCCATGTCCGCCTATGAAAATGTGGAGTTCTCGCTGCGCTTAAGTGGCGCGCCCCGCAAGGAGTGGCGCACCAGGGTGGAGGAGTGCATGAGCTTCATAGGCCTAAAGGCGCGCATGCGCCACCGCCCGGGCGAGCTTTCCGGCGGTGAGCAGCAGCGCGTGGCCATCGCCCGCGCCATCGCCCACCGGCCCCGCGTCATCTTTGCCGACGAGCCCACCGCCGAGCTGGACACGATGATGGGCCTGCAGGTCATGAAGCTGTTCCGCCAACTGGTGCGCAAAGAGGGCATCACGATCGTCATGACGACCCATGACCCCAACATGATGGAGCTGGCCGACCACGTTTACAGCCTGGAGGACGGCGCCATCGTCGATGAGACGTTCAACACGTTCCCCGAGGAAGTGGGTGAAGCGCTATGAGCGAAATGATCCTTTGCGAAAACCTCGTCAAGATTTATAAGACCCGCGAGACCGAGGTCGTGGCGCTTCAGGGCCTGGATTTGTGCGTGGAAAAGGGCGAACTGATGGCCATCATCGGCAACTCCGGATCGGGCAAGTCCACGCTGCTCAACATGGTCGGCGGGCTGGACCGCCCCAGCGCCGGCACGCTGGTTGTGGATGGTAAAAACCTGCTCAAGTTCACCGAGAAGGATTACATAAAGTACAAGCGGGAGTCCGTGGGCTTCATCTGGCAGAACAACGCCCGCAACCTGATCCCCTATATGACGGCGCTGGAAAACGTGCAGCTGCCCATGGTGCTCACCAGCACCAAGCAGCGCAACGAGCGCGCGCGGGAACTGCTGGAGATCGTGGGCCTGGAGCACCGCTGGCGCAACAAGCTCAGCCAGCTGTCCGGCGGCGAGCAGCAGCGCGTGGCCATTGCCATTGCCATCGCCAACAAGCCCCAGCTGCTGCTGGCCGACGAACCCACCGGATCGGTGGACAGCCGCACGGCGGACATGATCATGGACATCTTCCGCGATGTCAACCGCCAGCTGGGCCAGACCGTCGTCATCGTGACCCACGACCAGTCGCTCTCGCGCAAGGTGGACCGCATCGTGGCCATCCGCGACGGGCGCACGTCCAGCGAATTCCTGCGCCGCCGCAGTTACATCGATGAGATCCGCCATCTGAACACCTACACCGAGCAGGAGCGCGAGCAGCACGTGGAGCTGGCCGTCGTAGACGCCACCGGCCGCCTGCAGGTACCCCGGAACTACCTGGAGCAGATCGGCATCCACGGCCGTTCCAAGGTGCGCGTGGAGATGCAGGACGGCAAGGTTGTGCTCTTCAACCCCCAGGAGCCCCGCAAGGACGAGCAATCCGAACAGACGGAATAACTGGTTCAGCAATAAAAACGCGCTCTGTGATTTCAGCCACAGAGTGCGCTTTTCTTTTGCGCTATGCTGTGCACAACTGAAACGCTCATAAGGAGGAAATTCCCATGGAATATACGAAATTGGGCCGATCCGGCCTGCTGGTAAGCCGCCTGAGCCTGGGCACGATGAACTTTGGCAATGCCACCGACGAAAAGGAGTCCTTCGCGATCATGGATCGGGCGCTGGACGCGGGCATCAACTTCTTCGACACCGCCAACGTGTATGGCGGTGCAGGCAACCATGGCCGCACCGAGGAGATCATAGGCCGCTGGTTTGCCCAGGACGGCGGCCGGCGGGAGCGCGTGGTGCTGGCCACCAAGGTGTACGGTGACATGGAGAACGCCGAGGATGGACCCAACGCACCACGGGGCCTGTCTGCTTACAAGATTCGCCGCCATCTGGACGCGTCGCTCAAGCGCCTGCAGACCGACCACATCGAGCTTTACCAGATGCACCACGTGGACCGCTCCGTGAGCTGGGATGAGCTGTGGGGCGCCTTCGAGGCCGCCGTGGATCACGGCAAGGTCGATTACATCGGCGCGTCCAACTTTGCCGCCCGCGATCTGGTCAAGGCGCAATACGAGGCCAAGGCCCGCCACTTCCTGGGCCTGGTGTCCGAACAGCACAAGTATAACCTGCTGTGTCGCCTGCCGGAGCTGGAGGTGCTGCCCGCCGCGCTGGAACACGGCATCGGCGTGATCCCCTGGAGCCCGTTGGCCGGCGGCCTGTTGGGTGGCCATGCCTTTGAGCAGCGCACCGGCGCCCGTGCCAGCGCAGACCATTTGGACGATGCCACCCGCGCCAAGCTGCAGGCCTTCGCCGCGCTGGCCCGGGAGGCAGGGGAGAAGGAGGCCGATCTGGCGCTGGCCTGGATGCTGGCCAATCCCGCCGTCACCGCGCCCATCATCGGGCCGCGCACGCTGGGGCAATTGGAAGACACGTTGCATGTGCTGGATGTGAAGATGGACGATGGCCTGATGGCCAGACTGGACGCCATCTTCCCCGGCCCTGGTGGAGAGGCTCCTCAGGCATACGCTTGGTAAAGCCTTTCGCTAGGGCAGGGGAAGGGTTCGCGCCATCGGGCGCGACCAAAGGGCTTTCCGATCGCCCTTTGGAAACCTTCGGACCCCTTTTTAGTTGAATCAGCTTTAGGCCCGGAGAACCATCTCCGGGCCATTTTCTGCCATTTGATTCCTATGCGTTTACGGGTATAATACAATCGAAGCAATTTCGACTTTTGCCGGGAGGAATCATGGAAATTCGCACATTGCTGCCCGAAGAGCTGGAAGCCTGGGCCACCCACTGCGCGACGGTGTTTAACGGCGTGGGGCGTGAATACTTCCTGCGCCATTTCCACAACGACCCGTGGCGCGATATAAACGGCATCTTTGTCGCCGTGGAGGCAGGGCAGATCGCCGCGACGGTGCGCGTGTTCCGCCGCCAGGTGTGGCTGGGCGGGCAGGCCGTGCCCATGGGCGGCATCGGCGAGGTATCCACCAAGGAAGCATACCGTGGCCAGGGCCTGTCCGGCGAGCTGCTGCAACGGGCCATCGGCTATATGCAGCGCGAAGGCATGCGGGTGTCGGTGCTGTACACCGGTCTGCACGGCCACTATGAGCGCTACGGCTGGCGAAAGATTCCCCGCGCCGAGCGCCGTTTCCCCGGCGTGCAGAGCGCTCCCTGCGACTGCCGCGAGGGCACGCCGGAGGATGTGCCGGCCATACGGGCGCTGGCGCAGCGCGCAAAGCCCGGCGATTGGTCCGTCGTCCGTGATAACGACGAGTACTGGCATAAGTGGATGGCCGCGGAAATCGCCCAAAAGAAGCTGCTGGTGGCCTTTGCGCAGGGCCGGCTGGAGGCCTGGCTGGCCTACACGCTGCATGGAGACAGCTGGGAGGTCGTGGAGTTCGGCTGCGAACCGGGCAGAGAAGACCTGTTCGACGGCCTGTGTGCCGCCGCTGCCTGGTGGGAGGGCCGTGAGAGCCAGCCCTTCACAGCACCGGGCTGGCTGCCCACCGCCGCGACCGCCACAGACTCCCATGTCAACGACAACACAATGATCCGCCTGATCGCTCCCTTTGATTGGCAGGGCGAAGCCCTGGACTCCACCGAGGCGCTGGCTGCGCGGTGGGGCCAATGCCGGGGCAGCGAGCTGGATTCTTTTTAACCAACGCAACGGAGGAACCATGAGGAGAACCAAGATCATCTGCACGCTGGGGCCGGCCAGCTCCACGGAGGATGTCATCGAAAAACTGGCCCACGGCGGCATGAACATCGCCCGGCTCAACTTTTCCCACGGAGACCACGCGTCCCACGGCGCAACCATCGACGCCGTCAAGAGCGTGAGGGAGCGGCTGGGCTTGCCCATCGGCATACTGCTGGACACCAAGGGGCCGGAGATACGCCTGGGCAACTTCGCCGGCGGGCATGTCAGCCTGGTGGAGGGCCAGCGTTTCACGCTGTCCACCGAGCCCTGCGAGGGCGACAGCCAGTGCGCCATGGTCAACTACCGCGAGCTGCCTCAGGATGCCCACGCCGGTGACACGATACTGCTGGACGACGGGCTCATCCTTTTGCACATCGACAGCATCGAGGGTGGCAAGATTCTCTGCACGGTCAAGAACAGCGGCGAGATATCCGACCACAAGAAGCTGACGCTGCCCGGCGTCAGCGTTTCGCTGCCGGGGCTCACCGAGCAGGATAAGGCCGATCTGCTCTTCGGCATCGGGAAGGGCGTGGACTTCGTGGCCGCCAGCTTCACCCGCCGGGCCCAGGACATCCTGGAGGTGCGCCAGTTTCTGGAGCAGAACGGCGGCAAGCGCATACAGGTTATCGCCAAAATCGAGAACCGCCAGGGCATCAACAACGCCGACGAGATCATCTCCGTGTCCGACGGGGTGATGGTGGCCCGCGGAGACATGGGTGTGGAGATCCCCATGGAGGACGTGCCGGTGGAGCAAAGCCGCATCATACGCAGCTGCGCCCAGCACGCCACGCCGGTCATCGTGGCCACCCAAATGCTGGATTCCATGATCCGCAACCCCATGCCCACCCGCGCCGAGGTCAGCGACGTGGCCATCGCCGTGCAGGAGGGGGCGGATTGCATCATGCTCTCTGGGGAGACTGCCGCCGGCAAATATCCCTTGGAGGCGCTCTCGACCATGGCCCGCGTGGCCGAGCGCATGGAGCGCAGCATCGATTATCGCGGGCGCTTCCAGCTGCAGCAGAGCGGCGAAGTGGGCACCGTGACCGGCGCCATCAGCCACGCGGTGTGCATGTCCGCCATGGATTTGGGCGCCGCCGCCATCGTCACGTGCACCAAGAGCGGCGTCACGGCCCGTGCCATCGCCCATCACCGGCCGTCTTCGCCGATACTGGCCACCACGACGGAGGTTTCCACGTTCTACCACCTTTCGCTGATTTGGGGCACGCAGCCGCTGATGACCGCCAACGTATCCAACACCGACGACATGATAGACGACTCGGTACAGGCGGCGATACAGGCCGGTCTGGCTCGCAACGGCGATATCGTCGTCATCACCGCCGGCGTGCCGGTGAGCCGCGCGGGCACCACCAACCTTATCAAGATTCACCATGTGGGCGAGCTGCTGATCCGCGGCCGCGGCGTGGGCGAACGGGCGGTGTCCGGCACCGTGTGCATGGCCGCCAGCCCCGAGGAGGCAACCCTCAAGTTCCGTGAGGGATGCATACTGGCTGTGGACGCCACCGACAACCGCTATGTGCCGCTGCTCAAGCGCTGCGCCGGCATCATCACCGCCGACGCCAGCCCCAACGGCCATGCCGTGGTCGTGGGCCTGGCGCTGGACATCCCGGTCATCTTCGACGCGGGTAACCTGGAGGACACCCTACAGGACGGCCTGCTGGTCACCGTGGACCCCAAGACCGGCTATGTATACAAGGGACGCTCCGCACTACTTTGAAATTCAAAAAAAGTTCGGAGGTGCACTATGAAAGCAGCACTGTTGATCATCGACATGCAGAAGGACTGTTATGAGAAGTGCAAAATCAAGGATGAATTCGACGGGGCGATAGACCGCATCAACAAAGCCGCCAGCCTGTTCCGCTCCAAGGGCCTGCCCGTCGCTGTTGTGCAGGATGAAGGTGTGGGCGGGGGACCGGGTCACCGCGGTTTCGAGGTCGTGGACACGATTAAGCGCGCGCCTACCGACATCGTGATTCACAAGCAGTACAACAACGCGTTCTGCAAGACCGCCCTGGAACGCCTGCTGAAGGAGCAGAATGTCGGGTTTGTCGTCGTCAGCGGCTATGCCGCGGAATACTGCGTGAACTTCACACTGAACGGCGCGCTGGAGTGTGATTTCCACGCTTCGCTGCTGCAGAACGGCGTCGCCGGCGGGTCTCTGGAAGACATCCGGCGCGTGCAGATGCTGCGCCCGGTCGTAAGCCTGCAGGCGCTGGAATTCATGCTCGGCTGACGCATGCAACACAGCCGCTGCCTGCCACCTACAGGAAAATGAGAACCCCGTTTTCGTAGCTCGGAAACGGGGTTCTTTTGCGTTTTGCTTCTACTAGAATGTGACCTTCTCCGCCAGCCAGCTCTCCACCTGATCGATGGGCACGCGCACCTGCGTCATGCTGTCGCGGTCGCGAATCGTCACGGCGTTGTCCTCCAGGCTGTCGAAGTCGAAGGTGATGCAGTAGGGGGTGCCGATTTCATCCTGGCGGCGGTAGCGCTTGCCGATGGAGCCGGTCAGGTCATAATCCACCATGAAGCGCTTGAGCAGGCGGTGGTAAAGCGCGGTGGCGGGTTCGTCCAGCTTCTTCTGCAGCGGCAGGATGGCGGCCTTGAAGGGGGCCAGCACAGGGTGCAGGTGCAGCACGGTGCGGCTGTCGTCGCCTTCCAGCTTCTGCTCCTCGTAGGCGTTGCACAGGAAGGCCAGCGCCACGCGGTCGGCGCCCAGGCTGGGCTCGATCACGTAGGGGAGGTAGCGTTCGTTGGTCACCGGGTCGATGTATTCCAGCGACTCGCCGCTTTGCTGGCTGTGCTGCTTCAAGTCGAAGTCGGTACGATCGGCAACGCCCCACAGCTCGCCCCAGCCGAAGGGGAAGAGGAACTCGAAGTCCGTCGTCGCCTTGGAATAATGGGAGAGCTCCTCTTTTTCGTGGTCACGCAGGCGCAGGTTATCGTCCTTCATGCCCAGGCTGAGCAGCCACTGGTGGCAGAAATTGCGCCAGTAGGCGAACCACTCGAGGTCCTCGCCGGGCTTGCAGAAGAATTCCAGTTCCATCTGCTCGAATTCCCGCGTGCGGAAGGTGAAGTTGCCCGGCGTGATCTCGTTGCGGAAGGATTTGCCGATCTGCGCGATGCCGAAGGGCGTTTTCTTGCGCGTGGCGCGCTGCACGTTCTTAAAGTTCACGAAGATGCCTTGGGCGGTCTCTGGGCGCAGGTAGACCTCGGTCTGGCTGTCTTCGGTGACGCCCTGATGGGTCTTGAACATCATGTTAAATTTGCGGATGGGCGTAAAATCCGCCTTGCCGCAGCCGGGGCACGTGACCTTGTGCTCCAGGATATAGGCGGTCAGCGCGTCGTTGCTCATGCCGTCCACCTGCATCGCGATGCCGTGCCCGGCGTTGTACTCCTCCACGAGCTTGTCGGCGCGGTGGCGCATCTTGCAGGCCTTGCAGTCGATCAGCGGGTCGTTGAAGTTCACGACGTGGCCGGAAGCCACCCAGACCTCGCGGTTCATCAGGATCGCGCTGTCCATGCCCACGTTGTAGGGGCTTTCCTGCACGAACTTCTGCCACCAGGCGCGCTTGACGTTGTTCTTGAACTCCACGCCCAGCGGGCCATAGTCCCATGAGTTGGCCAGGCCGCCATAGATGGCCGAGCCGGGGAACACAAAGCCACGCCCTTTGCACAGCGCCACGAGCTTGTCCATGAAGTTTTCCATATCCATTCCTCCTTTTTTATCGGACAATACAAAAGCCTTCCGTCCCACAAAGGGACGAAAGGCTGTGCTTTCGCGGTTCCACCCTTTTTGGCCTTGCGGCCCACCTTGATTGCTTCGCTCGGGAATGCCTCCGAATCCGCCGGCGCTGCCGGGCTCCCACCATCCCCGGTTCGCTGTGTGCTGCCTGTACGGGCCGTTTGTTCCGTCCTCGCGCATTTTGGTTGTTGCAGTATATTCTACCAAACTAAAATGGTTTGTCAAGAACGAAAAAGATCGGCTAGTGCCGTTGCCCGTGGGGAAACAACGGGTATAATGGATGTATTCGACACGACGGGGAGTTTTCATGGCAAAGGTGACTATGGTGAATCTGGAGGCTGGATGGCCCACGGTGGACGTGGCGATGCGCCGCTTTTCCGACGCACTGATCACCCATCGCCGCGTCGGCGGTCGGGCGCTGGTCGTGATACACGGCTACGGCTCCAGCGGCCAGGGTGGGCGCATCAAGCAGGCTTTGGGCACGGCGCTTGCCAGCCCCGCCATCGCACCCATGGTGCGCACCGCCGCCGGCGGCGCCCAGTGGCACTACCGCAAGCGCGAGCTGGTGGGTGCGTGCGCAGAGCTCTCCAGTTATGAACGCCAGATCGCCAACAACGAGGGCGTTACCGTGGTCATACTGAAATAACGGAGTACTCTTCCAGCAGTTTATCTCCTCATAAAGGCTGCCATCAACCTGGGGTTGATGGAATCCGGCAAACCTTCACGCCCCGTGTATGGGTTGCGGTCTGCTCTTGGGTTATTCTGGTCCTGCTAAATCCAAACAACAGGAGGGAACCATGCTGGACCAACACAAAATCGGCAATCGGATCGCGCTCTTCCGCCGGGAGAAGGGCCTCACCGGCGAACGCTTCGCGGAGCTGCTGGGCGTCTCGCCTCAGGCGGTATCCAAGTGGGAGAACGGCAAATGCCTGCCCGAAACGTCTCTGCTGCCGGAAATGGCGCGCGCCCTCGGCACATCCATCGACTCATTGTTGTTGCCCCAGGAGCTCATCGTGCTGAGCGCCGTTTATTCCGACGGCGTAAAGCACCTGGACGTGACCGAAACCGTGCGCCTGCACGTGCGTGACAACCGGCTGCATGTGCTGGCCGGCGCGCAGCAGTTGGCCGTTGCGCTGGATAGCCCCAGGCTGGGCATTCTGACGCTCAAATACCAGACGCCCGAGGGCACGTATTTTGCCTACGCCGTGCAGGATCAACCTCTGACCGTCGGCGTGGATGACGCCGGTCTTCAGGCGAAGCAACCCTTCGAGGTCGTGGGGGCCTACTACGGCAACGGGCAGGACTATCAATCGGCCATGGCCAAGATGCGGCACTACGACTATTTCCGCTGGCAGGAGATCCATGTGGATCACGAGCGCTTCCCCAGCTCGCCGGGCATGGATGAGCCGGAGTATCTGACGCTGATTTACCTCAACGGCAAGGGCATCCACGTGATCAGCTGCGAGGAGAATGAGACGCTGCGCTATGCCCCCGACCGCACGGAGCTCTGTCTCAAGGACACTTCGGCCCATGTGCTGCCGGGCATCCCACCGCTGCAATGGGAGGCCGGGCAGGACTGCACCTGGGCCGGGGCCATGCACGCGGCGCTGCGATACATGGGCGAACCCTATTCCTACGAGCAGATCATGGGCATGTCCGGCGCGTGCTATCGCCTGGCCTTCACCGACGTGTGGGATTGGAGCGCCACCGACGCGCTGGTCGCTTTCGACTACTCCGGCATTCTGTTCCGCGCCATCGGTTATGAACCGGTGTGGGCCGCCCGGTTGGAGAAGGACGACCGCGGTCTCGAACGCAAACGGATCGTAGCGGACATCGACAATGGCAAGCCTGTGCTGGCCATCAACCTGCGCATCGCGCCGGAGTGGGGCGTCATCACCGGCTACCGGGAGAGCGGCAAGGTGTTCTACTGCCGCACCTACTTTGATCGGGAATACCTCAATGAAGCTGAGGATTATCTGGAGAGCGACTTCTGGCCCTTCCTGATCACCCATTTCGGCGAGCGAACAGAACAATTGTCGCAAAGCGAGACACTGGCTGCATCCCTGAAGGCGTTGGTGGATTCCTTTGAAGCGCCCGCCGCCCGTGGCTACCATCAGGGCGCGCAGGCCTATGAGAAGTGGATCGCGGGCTTGGGCAGCGCCGCGCTGTGGAGCGCTGCCGCGCCTCCGGCCGACGTGGAGCGCCGCGCAGGTGTCAATGACGCTTTGCTGCTGAACCTGATAGACGCCCGGCGGTGTGCGGCGGCATACCTGGGCGAATCCGCCAGTCTGTTGACTGGAGAGCGAGCACAGGTGCTAAGTGACGCGACCGCTACCTATGGAGACATCGCCGGGAAGCTGGCGGACCTTCGCGGACGGCTCAAGGCGGGTGAAGGCGCGGCGATGCGCTACAACGACATCGACACCAAGGGAATCTCCGCGGCCCTGCGGGCCGAGCAGATTGCCCTGCTGGGGGCCGCCCTTCAGGCGGAAGGGCAGGTCGTGCAGCGGGTGAAGGCCTTGCTGGATGCAGGGCTATAGTACTGAAGGAATAGATTTTGTGAATAAGGCATGTAGCCGATCGCCGATTTACTCCGCACCCTATAAACCAGTATGGTTTGGACAATCAAAGGCCCGCCGCCGACCAACAGCGTCGGCGGCGATAAAAGGACCGATGGGGTGCCTCCATCGGTCCTTCATTATGCGGCAGTATGGGGCCGCGTCTGTTGTTTTACATTTGTGACCATTGCAGCGGCGGGATCAGCCGGGTCAGCTCGGCCATCTGGCTGGGCTCCAGAGGCCCGAAGCGCATCGCGTCGATGTTTTCCTCCACCTGGGCCACGCTCTTGAAGCCGGGGATCGGTATCGCGCTGGCGCTCCTGGCCCACAGCCAGGCCAGAGCTCCCTGGGCCAATGTGCGGCCTCCGGTGGTCAGTATCTCCCTGGCGGCATCCACTTTCTGTGCGAACTCCGCTGTCATGCTGCCATCCTTAAAATAGGGAACCCACTCGATGTTTCTGCCGCGAACGTCGCTGTCCGTAAGTGGGGCGGCCTGGTTGTATTTGCCGGTCAGCGCGCCCATTGCCAATGGCCCGCGGATGAGGCCGGCCACGCCGTATTCGTCGCAGATGCTGGCGATCTCAGCGTTCTCATAGAACAGGTTGAGCTGGTACTGTATGGCTGAGCAGTGCGTAAGCGCCGCGAACTGCCGGGCGTTTTCCGGTGTATCGGTGCTCCAGCCATAGGAACGTATTTTACCATCGGCAAACAGCGTTTCCAGCGCCTGTATGACATCGCCGACCACGGGGCCGCTCAATTCGCCGATGTGCAGTTGGTACAGGTCGATGTAATCCGTGCCCATGCGCGTAAGCGACGCTTCGCACGCCTGAATGATGGCCTGCTGACAGGCCTTGCCGCCGGTTGCGATGCCTTCGCTTTCTGGTCCAAAGCCGAACTTGGTCGCGACAACGGCTTGCGCCCTTCTGCCCTGCAACGCCTGCCCCACGACGATCTCGCTGTGTTCGCCGCCATACACATTGGCGGTGTCCAGCAGGTTGACGCCCAGTTCCAAGGCGCGGTGGATGGCGCGGATGGATTCCTTATCGTCCACGGCGCCGAAGCTATCGCCGCCGATGGCCCAGCAGCCGATGCCCATTGCGCTCACAGGTATACCGGAGCGGCCCAGAACTCTATTGGTGTTCATCGTTTTTCCTCCTGTTGTTGTGCCTTTATGATAGGATGGAAGAAAGGTAAGGTGAAGGGCCAAAATGCTGCAAATTTACAGGAGCCAATTTACACCGGATTGTGGCGTGCCACTTCTGTTTGCAGCGTTTCCTTGCTTCACAGATCGTGTTCTTTACTATCTGGCTGTGGCGCAAGTTCTCCTCGGAGCCTCGCTAAAATGCCTTCCTCCTATGAGTGGGTTTCGTCTTGGTGCGAGTGTTATAAGGACTTTGGGTTCACCACATCACCGCTATCTGACTGGCTTAAATAGAGCTATTACTGTTTTTCTCACATCAATAGTACATATCTTTATCCGCGATAATCACATTTATGTTTCTTATAAAAGCGACCAGTACCATGATAAGTATCAGCATAGCAAAAAAACTGACTGCCACATTTTTTGCATTCTATAACATGCTCAATACAGTCGGAATACCAGGTATCCTTCAGTACCTCATGAAAATCGCATGTCTGCGCTACAAGTATGAAAATCCCCTGATGAATGTACAGTTGCATATCAGTCAATATGGCCAAGTATTCCTTAGGGCTGCTTATTATGTGATCATCCATTAAAAAGCTGCAGTTTTCACATGTACTCATTCTTTATCCTTTTTCGTTAAACTTAACCATGAAAGATTTTATCACATTAACTCTAACATTTATAATCAGTATTATGCCTGTCTGTAAACAAAAAGCAAAAGATATTCTGTATTGCTGACTAGCTTTGCTCCTTGTCCGATATGAGCGTTTGAGGGTTTTTCGTAGCGGTATGCCTGACAGGAATCGAAGGTTCAATGCGCTTACGCGCGTCCAGCCTGCGTCGTTTGTTTCGGGTCGTATTGTATCCTTACTTCGCAGATCGTGTTCTTCTATCTGGCTGTGGCGCAGGTTCTCCTTGGAGATCCGCCAAAAGGAATCGAAGGGCATTGGCCTTGCGGCCACCCAGGCGGGCCTTATACAGAGTTTATTGTTTCCTTGCTGCGCAGATCGTGCTCGGCTCTATCTTGCTTGCTGGGCAGCTTTCCCACATGCCAGAGCAACCAAAAACAATACCCCCGCGTGGGCGGGGGTATTGTTTTTGGCGCGCCTGACAGGAATCGAACCTGCGATCTACCGAGTCGGAGTCGGGCACTCTATCCGCTGAGCTACAGGCGCAAGTAGTACCGGATCAATACCAGATCATTTCTATTATATCCACAAAGCCAAGGTTTGTCAAACCGAAGCCTGTTGCAAGAAGCGCTTGACAAAGGCCCATGTGAGCCGTATTATTGTATTAACCACTTAATACATAGGTACAATGTGGCGGGAAAGGAGTCATATGATGCAATGGGTTTTCGTTTCGGAGCGACCTGTTTACATTCAGCTTGTTGAACAGATACAAGCCGGCATCGTATCGGGGCAATTCAAGCCCGGAGACAGGCTGCCCTCCGTAAGGGATTTGGCAGCGGAAGCCACGGTCAACCCCAACACCATGCAGCGGGCGCTGGCAGAGCTGGAGCGGGTGGGCCTGGTTTACACCAACCGCACCAGCGGCCGGTTCATTACACCGGATGAGGTGATGATCGGCAAACTTCGGGAGCAGTCGGCACAGGAGCAGGCGGCCGCCTTTCTGGAGAAGCTGCAACAGTTGGGATTTGATTCGCGGCAGGCGCTGGCGCTGCTGGAGCAGGTGATACGCGACATGGAGGCGGCAGTGGGCCGCGAGGAGGAAAAGGAAACATGAGTGCAGTACTGGAGTGCAAAGCGCTCGGCAAAAGCTTTGGCAATATAGCCGCCCTGTCCGGCGTGGATCTCACGCTGGAGCGGGGGAGGATCATTGGGCTTCTGGGGCCCAACGGCAGCGGCAAGACCACGCTGATCAAACTCATCAACGGCCTTCTGGTTCCATCGATGGGCACGCTGCTCGTCAGCGGCAGGGAACCGGGGGTAGAGACCAAAAAGATCGTGTCCTACCTGCCGGAGAAGACCTACCTGCCGGACTGGATGCGCGTGTCCCAGGCCGTGGACTTCTTCGCGGACTTCTATGCGGATTTTGACCGCAAGCGCGCCCACGAGATGCTGGAGCGCCTGGGCGTGCCGGCAGACCGGCGCCTGAAGACGCTCTCCAAGGGCACCAAGGAAAAGGTCCAGCTCATCCTGGTCATGAGCCGCAGGGCGGAGCTCTACTGCCTGGACGAGCCCATCGGCGGCGTGGATCCCGCCGCGCGGGACTATATCCTCAATACGATCATCACGAACTACGACGAAGGCGCCACCGTGCTCATTTCCACCCATCTGATCGCGGACATCGAGAAGGTGCTCGATGAGGTGATATTCATCAAGCAGGGCAGGGTGGCGATGCAGGCATCCGTGGACGACATACGCTCGCGCGAGGGCAAATCCGTCGATGCTCTGTTCAGGGAGGTGTTCAAATGTTAGGCAAGCTGATCAAACACGAATGGAAGGCGGCGTCGCGGCTGATACTGCCGCTGTATCTGGTGCTGGCGGTTTTCACGCTCATCAACAGCATTATGATGCGGTTGGGCCTCTATCCCCGCAGCGGTGTGCTCATGCTCATACCGGTGTTCCTGATAGCGGGCTATGTGCTTTCGATTCTAGGGATCATGATCATGACGCTGGTGACGCTCATTCTGCGGTTTTACAAAAACCTGATGACGGACGAGGGGTACCTGATGTTTACCCTGCCAGTCAGGACACACGAGCTCATCACCGCAAAGCTGCTGATCGCCTGCGCGTGGAGCGTTCTGAGCGCCATCGCGGTAGCTGCCTCCCTGTTTGCTGTTTTGGGAACGCCCGAAACCATGGCCCAGATCAGTGCCGGCCTGCGGGAGTTTTTCCTCCAGTCCGAGGCGATGTTTGGCATGTCCGGCGGCGTGCTCATTGCCGTGCTGGGGTTGGCTATACTGGTGTCGCTGGTGCACAGCATACTCATGGTGTATGCCTCCATTGCCCTGGGGCAGTTGGCCGGTAAGCACCGGGTTCTGCTGTCGTTCGCGGCGTATGTCGCGCTGTACACGGCCATTCAGATCCTCGGCGTGATCATGGTGGTCGCCGTGGGAATGCCGCTCAACAACCAACCGGAAAACATGGCAAACGTCGCCCGCGTGGTGCGCCAGGTGATGTTTGCGGGAATAGGCCTTGGCGCGGCGCTCTCCGTGGCGTATTACTGGGGCACGCAGTATATCCTCAAAAAGAGGCTCAATCTGGAATAGCGCCTCGCAAACCTACCGCCGCCGCGCTCGCGGATGCTCAGACCATCGGCAATCAGATTGCCGGTGGTCTTTTTTGTTGAAGGAGAATAAACTGGCTTGCCGTATTCCGTTAGCTATACTTTTCCGCGGCCTCAATGGCCAGGCGCGTCCACACATGCAGCCGGTCCATGTTGCCGCACAGGGTCTGCAATTCGCGCAGCACGACCTGCTTGTGGAAGCCACGCATCTTCTTGAGCCCCTCTTCCAGAGGCGCGCGCAGATCAGCCGCGTCCCGGGCAAACACGACGTCGCTGGCCTTCTGGCGCCACATGATGACCTTTTCCGTGCCCACGGCCTCCATGATTCTGTCCAGATTGCTCCACGCGCTGCACACGAAGATGCGCAGGTTGGGGATGCTCATGACGCCCGAAATCTTGCGCGTGAGGTTTTCACAGCAGCCGTAGCCCGTAAGCCCGTAGCGCTCCAAAATGGGCTTTTGATATTCCAGACAGAATTCCTCCCACATGGCCGGGGATACCTGGTCGAATTCCTGGCTGTTCACCATGCCCCACAGGTTTTGGAATGTGACCGGCCCGTTGTCCTCGCCGATGGCGTCGCTGCACGTCATGGGATCGTCGGTGTTGGGAGTGAGCATGCCGCTGCGTTCGGCCGCGTCCATGCTGCGCAGCGTGGCATCGCGCAGATACGCCATGAGCCTGTGCATCAGTTCCGGCGACAGGGCCATGTCCAGCATCATCTGCTCCAGCCCGCGCAGGTCCGCCGCCTCGGTGCCCAGCGTGCCGTTCAAGGGGGCGTTGCATACGCGCCGAACGGGCAGGGCGTCACCCAGTGCTTCCTGTGTGCGCTCCAGCATCTCCTGCGTCAGCGTTTGGTTCACGGCAAATTGTGGCATTACGAGCTTGTCAAAATCCTCTTCGCTCTTGAGTGGCGGTTCATAGGCCCATGCGCCGCCCTTTACGCTGCTCTCGCTGTGGCCGACTTTCACACCCCATACGTTCTGGGGCTGCACCTCAAAGCGCACGGGAACGGGGAAGTAGGGGAGAAACGGCGTATCGTCGCCGATGTTCGCCTTGATCGTGAGCTGCCTCAATTGGTATTCGATGCGCCGCAGGAATGGGTCGGCACACCCAAGGCTGCTTTCGGGCAATAGCTCATCCCACGCGCCCACAGGTCGGCACCACACCGGCGCGCGGTCGGGCTTGCGCAGGGCGTTGGTGTCGCGCCAGCGCCGCAGCACGGCGCGGTTTTGGTCGCTGGCGGCCAGGAGCGCCGCCTGCTCGGCCAGCGGACGCAGGATGGATAGGTCTGCTTTGGAGAAAGCCATAATAACCTCTTGCATGGGTTGTAACGCGGTATGCAACTATTATAACATCTGGATCATGGCAGTCGAACTCTTTCGCCATGTGTGATAGCATTGTAGTAAAAAACACAGAATGTCGGATCTTTTTTATGGTTTTCTTCGTCTTAATACCGGTATTCGAGGAAATGTTACTTTGCATATCAAGAAAAAGCCATGCGCGGGGGTTATGTCAATGTTTTTTGGCGAATATGAGAACAAACCAATGCATAGCTGGCGCTTGCCGTGCGAATATCCGGGGCCGTTTATGTAAAGAATTGTCAGTACCAACACGACGCAGTATAATAAAACCGCATGAATGCATATCACTATATGGATGGTGTACGATTTTGAAGAAGTTTTTTTCCAGAAAACCAGTACTGATATCCGCCATTGCATTGGCCGCCATACTGCTTGCGCTGGGCGGCGTTGCGCTTGCAGACACGTGGAACAAGATCAACAACGACCAGATGGGCCTCTTCGACCAGACGCCCGCGGCAATCGAAACCGTCGAGCCGACCCCGTCGCCGACCGCTACGCCGACCGTTTCGCAGACTGCGAGCGCTTCCCCTACGCCAACCCCCACGCCGACGCTCAACCCTTATGACTTGCTGAAGAGCCAGGCGGACCAGTCCATCATGAAGGACACGTTGAACGTGCTCTTAATCGGTGTGGACTATGCCGAGGAGCGCGTGAATAACCCCAAGCAATATGTGAACAAGGACTTCAACGCCGATGTCATGCTCGTGCTGGCCATCAACTTCAAGGAAAACAAGACCGATATGATCTCGGTGCCCAGAGACGCATATGCCAAAATCGCCAACTTGACCGGCATATACAAGCTGAACTTCGCTCTGGAAGCCGGCGGCGGCATGAAAGACGAAGGCTACATGAACGTCTGCAAGAGCGTGCAGGGCGTGTTGGGCAACATCCCCATCAACTACTACATCGCCGTGACGATGCCGGTTGTGAAGGAACTGACCGACGCTGTGGGCGGTGTGGATTTTGACATGGACATCGATTTCTCGATCTCCGGCCGCGAGTACAAGAAAGGCATGCAGCACATGAACGGCCAGGGCGTGCTGGATTACTGCCGTGTCAGGAAAGGCGACATTGCGAGATCCGAAGCAGGCGACCTGAATCGTGTGAACCGCCAAAAGAAGATGCTCTTGACCGTGTTCAAGAAGCTTCAGCAGAATTCCACGATTCTCGATGTCCCCAAGCTGCTGATATCGATGCAGGGCAAGGTCTCCACGAACATGAACTTTCAGCAGTTGGCGGCAATCGCCATATTCGGTAAGAACCTTTCGGAACAGAACATTTCGATGCGCACGATGCCCGGCTCGAACAACTTCGGTATTTTCAGGAGAAACTATTTCATTATCGATCAGGAAAAGCGCGTGCAGCTGATCAAGGAGGTATATGGCGTCGACGTTCCCAAGCAATACAAGTATTCCTCGGGGAACGCGCGGCTGCTGTGGGCCCATATGCAGGGGCAAGCCTGGGTCAAAGCGACGAAGAGCATTCTCTCCAAGGATGCCAAGCTGCCTTCACTCCAACGGAAATTGACGGATGAGGTGCTGAACCAACAGTTGGCAGACGCATTGAAGAATACGGAATCGAAGCTTAAAAAGTACAAGAAACTGGCCAATGGTACGTCCTATGTAAAGTCCTCACAAGCCCAAGACCTGGAGAACCAGATTAAAGAGTTGTATAACATCGCCAACGCGGCTTTCAAGAAAGCAGGCTATAAAGCCAACTGGGGTGTCAATGTCACAACAAAAGGGGAGCCGGTCATGAAAGAATAGGCCGTAAATACCCACATCGCAAGAAAATTACTGAGACAATCGTTGCGAAATTTGTCGACCTGCCGTATGATGGTTTGCTGTAAGCATCTTATGGAGGGTATATGGCAACGAAAGAAAGCAACGCAACCATCGCAAATCCGGCGCCCCTGGGCCTATTGAGCTTTGGCATGACCACTGTGCTGCTCAACCTGCACAACGCGGGCATCCTTCCGCTTTCCGGCGTGATACTGGCCATGGGGCTGTGCCTGGGCGGAGCGGCGCAGATCATAGCCGGCGTCATGGAGTTCAAGAAGAACAACACCTTCGGCGCAACGGCCTTCACGGCATACGGCTTCTTCTGGTGGTCTTTGGTTTTGATATGGCTCAACCCCTTTGTAGGCATTGCCAAGGCGGACGAGACGAGCATGGGCTTCTACCTGCTGTTGTGGGGCATTTTTTCGGCGTTCATGTTCATCGGTACACTCCGTCACAGCCGCGTCGCGCAGTTCGTTTTTTTGACGCTCACGGCATTGTTTCTTCTTCTGTCCATCGCCGATTTTACCGGCAGCGCAACGCTTAAGACCGTTGCCGGGTGGGTGGGCCTTGTGTGCGGGCTGAGCGCCATATACAACAGCCTGGCGCAGATCGTCAACGGTGAGTTTGACAGAAAGATAATGCCGCTGTAACATTCCAGAATTAAGCGCACAGGCGGAGCTTGGAAACAAGCTCCGCCTGTGTGGTATAGTGCTTTTCGTCAGGAGTCCGCGTAATCGGTCAAAGAATCCATATAGTCTCGTTTCAGATAACACGCCAACTGGATGCGCAGCAAATCATCGGAATCATCAAAGGATACCTTAAGGTGTTCTTCAATTTTATTGAGCCGCTGGTACAGCGTGTTTACATGGATGTACAGCCTTTCGGCGGTCTTGCCAACGGAACAGTTGGTTTCCACGTAGGTTAGCAGCGTATCCTCCAGATTGCTGTTCTGACTTTTGGACAGCGTTTTCAGCGGTTCAAATACTTCCTTTACATAGGCTTCGGCATCTTCCTGAGGGAGGTTCAGAAAGAGCCTGTTGATCCCGATGTCACAGTAGGCGATCAGGCCCGGGTTGTGGTGTGAGACCTGGTAGGAGAAGGCCTTGCTCGCCTCGATAAAAGACTTGGCGATATTTCCCGCGCCTTTATACAAGGACCCCATCCCGGCGCTCATCAGGCTGTTCTCGCGTTTCTGCGTGGCCTTGATGATCGTCTTTATGCGGTGCGCGAGATCCGGCAGATGGCCTTCCTTTTTCATGGATGCGAGCAAGGTCACCTTGTTCTCGAAACAAAAGACCGTTTGATAGATACCGGCCAATTCTTTCTTGAGCGTGGCGATCAGGCGCAGCACGCACATCTCGAGGATCTGCAAATCGATGTTGGTAGTAAACGCAAACACACACGCGACATAGTTCGCGTTGAAATCGATGCTGAGCTCGTTGCATTTGTTGATCAACGCGGACGGATCATTGGTGTGAATCAATTCGTCAAAGATTTGGTATGCCTTTCTGTAATACAACTCCGTCAAGGATTGGCTTTTCACCAGCTCGATGGCGGCGATGGTCGCCCCTTGTTCCACGATCATCAGGTCCAGTGGCATAAGCGGCTGTTCCGCACCGACGATATAACAGCCGAGGCATATGCCGCCGGATAATATGGGGAAAATATAGTTCCAACCTTGTTCCGGCGATGGGCGATCCACATATTTAGGCTCCTTTTGCTGCGAGAACAGCAGAGCAAGCCTATCCATATCCAGATTTGCAGGCAGCTTTTCGCCGGCTGGGTGCTGCTCTCCGGTCGCGAGATTCACAAAAACCAATGGTCTGCGCAGCAGACCGCGCAACTCCTCGACTATTTTTTCCATGCCGGAATTGGCGACGGAAAGAGCGGTGAGCCGCGTGAGGACTTCATTGCGTATGGACAGCAGCCGGAGCCGGTCGTTCAATGACTGCATGAAATGATCGGTATAACAAGGGTAGAAGATATGGTGGAGGGCTTCAAGCTCTTCCTCAGTAAACACCGCATATGCCCGAAACCGGATGCAGACGCAATACCCGTCGGGATATTTTAGCCATAGGGCGGCGCTGTTCTTCTCCAGATCCGCGCAGCTATGCCATTTTTCAAAGACAGGCGCTTGTTCAAAGGCCTGATCCGGGCCGGAGAGGTATTCATCGACAACCTGGTATGCCGGTTCATCCGGGCCGCAAATACACGCCCGATAAGGATAGAGCTGGCCTTTTTCCTGCAAAAACCTTCTCAGATAAGCGGAATCAAACATCGCGTCACCTATGTGAATATCTCTGTTAATGCTGTTTGTATTATATATAAATCTACATTGATAACGCAAGGCAGGAATTATACCATGATGGGCAGCACAGCAGGAGGTACGGCGCGTGATACAGGCAGAACCTTTCCGCATCAAAATGGTGGAGCCCATTCGAATGATTTCGCCTGAGGCCAGGCAGAAGGCCTTGGAGTCGGCGGGATACAATCCCTTCGCGCTCAAGGCGGAGGATGTGTACATCGATCTGCTGACCGACAGCGGCACGGGGGCCATGAGCGACAACCAGTGGGCAGGGCTCATGCTCGGCGACGAATCCTACGCGGGCAGCAGGAACTTTTTCCACCTGGAAGAGGCCGTAAGGGATATTATCGGTTACCATCATACGATACCGACGCACCAGGGCAGGGGAGCCGAGCAGGTGCTGTTCCCACTTCTGATCCAAAAGGGCCAGTATGTACTGGGTAACATGCACTTTGACACGACTGCCGCCCATATAGAGCTCTCCGGAGGCAGGCCGGTGAACTTCGTCACCGAAAAGGCATTCGACACCACTCAGCCCTATGACTTCAAGGGCAACTTCGACGTAGAGAAAATGGAGGCCTTCATCCGGGAGAAGGGGGCTCAAAGCTGCGCCTTCATATTGATCACGATCACCTGCAACAGCGCCGGCGGGCAGCCGGTGTCCATGGGGAACATCAAGGAAGTCAGCGCTGTGGGCAGGAAATACGGCGTTAAGGTGCTGATTGACGCGGCCCGCTTCGCCGAGAACGCCTACTTCATCAAAAAGCGGGAGGCCGGTTACGAGGATAAATCCATTGCGGACATTGTCCGCGAGATGTTCTCCTATGCCCAGGCTTTCACGATGAGTGCCAAAAAGGACGCGCTGGTCAACATCGGCGGCCTGATCGGCATACGGGAGGACGCACAGCTTGCGACGCAGACAAGATCGATGCTGGTTCCTTACGAAGGGTTCCCGACCTACGGCGGCCTGGCGGGGCGAGACATGGAAGCTCTTGCGAGGGGCCTGTGCGAAGGAGTGGACGAGGCATACCTGGAATACCGCATCGCGCAGGTAGCCTATCTGGGCCAGCGGCTCATGGATGGAGGCGTGCCGATTCAGACGCCCACCGGCGGACACGCGGTGTTCGTGGACGCCAAAAAGGTGCTGCCCCATATCCCGAGCGCGCAGTTCCCGGCGCAGGCGCTGGCCAACGAGCTGTATCTGGAGGCCGGCGTGCGGGCCGTGGAGATCGGCTCGCTGCTGGCGGGCAGGAATGCGGAATCGGGGGAGCAGGTGCCGTCCCCCATGGAGCTGCTGCGGCTCACGATCCCCAGGAGGACGTATACGAACAACCATATGGATGTCGTGGCGGAGGCCCTGGTCAACATCATGAACAGGGCAGACTCCATCAAAGGTGTGGAGTTTGAATACGAGCCGCCGGTGCTGCGGCACTTCATGGCCAAGTTGCGTCCAGTGCGATAAACCTATATAAGGAAACAACAAACAGAGCCGGCGTTCTTGCCGGCTCTGAACTTGTTTTCTGAAACTGCCTCGTTGGCTACATCTAACACAACCACCTAAAAAATGGGACCGAAGGTTTCCAAAGGGCGATCGGAGCCCTTTGGTCGCGCCAACAGGCGCGAAATGCTTGGTCGCACCCGCAGGCATTGCCCCGGCTTGCAGCAACGTCGGCTTTAACCGCAGGCAATGCGATAATGTCGCCGCGCAGCGGCGATGTGATAGCATTGCCGGTCGATGCGCAGCATCGAGCAACAGCCGATGTGAGAGCAAGCCGATAGTTGTGCAAGGCGCAACGTAGGGTGCGAAATCCCCTTTCTTTGTACTAGATGCCATGGTTTATATCGCGTAACGCCTCGATAACCGCAATGGCCTTTTCGAGAGGCATTTCATCCACCAGCGGCTTGGCCGGAGCCAGCACATAGCCACCC
This sequence comes from Bacillota bacterium, assembly GCA_023410875.1. Lineage (GTDB taxonomy): Bacteria > Bacillota > Clostridia > Christensenellales > UMGS416 > JAEYRA01. The sequence continues at coordinate 103,663 of JAEYPH010000062.1, forward strand.
TTGTCACGGAACAGCGCCGCCAGGCGGAAGATTTCCGCACGGATTTCCTCGGGCGTACCGTGGTTGAGGATGCCCTGGCTGCCCAGGCAGCCCCAGAAGCTCAAACGGTCGCCATAGATGGCTTGCAGGCGCTCGGGCTCCATGCCGTGGGCCTCGGGCTGCACGCTTTCGTGGGCATCCATGCCGATCTCGATCAGGTCATCGTAAATCTCCCAGATACTGCCGCAGGAGTGCTGCACGGCGACCTTGCCCTGGCGGTGCACCTCCTCGTAGATGCGTGCCCAGCAGGGCTTGAAATACTTGCGCCAAGTCTTGGCGCCCATGATGACGCCGCGCTGGTCGCCCCAGTCGTCGCCGAACAGGAAGGCGTCCGCCGGCACATCCTCACAGGCGCGCAGCATGTCCACATACAGATCGGTCAGGCGCTGCGTGGCCTCGAAGCAGAACTCCTCTTCCAGCAGCAGATCGGTCAGCGCATTTTCGAAGCCGCGCAGCCGCCACAGGGCCTCAAAGATGCCCCAGCCCATGTTGATGATGCGGTAGTGCTCGTGGTCTGCCTCATACTGGGCGATGGCCCGGGGCTTGTCGCGCAGCACCGGTTCGGTGAACAGCGCGCTGTCGGGGAAGCGGTAGCCCTGCAGCGTGGGCTCGGGCAGCGGGTTGCCCTCTATGTGCCAGGGGCGTTTGTCCATGCGCCACATGGCGCCCAGCGCGTCGCGGGAGTATACTTCGTCCACTTGCTCCAGACGCACGGTGTCCACCGACAGAAAACTGACCGTGTACTCCTTGAGCAGCGTATGCAGCCAATCCTGCCCGCCGTAATGGGCGTTGAGCCGCGCCAGCAGCTCCGGCTCGAAGGCGACCGTGTAGGGCGTTTCGGCGGTTCCCTTGTGAGCCAGCCGTCTTTGGATGATCTCTCTCGCTGTCATGTCTGATATCCTTTCCTGCCGCCTGTGTTGCCGGCATTCCATGGCTGTAAAGCGCTTTTCTCTGGCATCAACGCATATATAAGAATCAAAATGACAATACAGACGATCCCAGGATTTGTCAATATGACAATCATACGGTATACATGTTAACTTAGCCAGTAAATTCCCAGAGTAAGTTCCACAGTGGACAAGGGAGTGGAATTTAGTATGGGAAGAAAATTTGGTAGAATTAAGTCTGAGAAATTTTCTTCAGAGGGAGGAGAAAAATGACGGACTTAAAAGC